>CAMLGF010000074.1 GCA_946479515.1 uncultured Pseudomonadota bacterium
GGCATCAACCTGCTGCGCGAGGGCCTGGACATGCCCGAGGTCTCGCTGGTGGCGATACTCGATGCCGACAAGGAAGGCTTCCTGCGCAGTGACAACTCGCTGATCCAGACCATGGGCCGGGCCGCGCGCAATGCCAACGGCAGGGTCATTCTCTATGCCGACACGATCACCGGCTCGATGCAGCGCGCGATGGAAGAGACCCGCCGCCGCCGCGAAATCCAGCTTGCGTTCAACAAGGAGCACGGGCTCACGCCCAGGACCATCCGCAAGCACGTGCAGGATGTGATGGAAGGCGCGCGCGCCGATGCCACCGACTTCGGCTACAAAATGGGCAAGAAGAAGCGCGGCGCCGAGGCGGCCGCGCCCAATCTGCGCATGCTCTCACCCGAGCAGATCGTGCGTGAGATCAAGCGGCTCGAAGCGCAGATGTTCAAGCACGCCCGCAACCTCGAATTCGAAGAGGCGGCGAAGATCCGCGACACCATCGAGAAGATGAAGCAACGGGAGCTGGGGCTCGACGATCCGAACCGGCTCGCGGGCTGACTATTCGGTGGACTTGTCCGCCGGCATGCCGAGCTTCTTGTACAGATCGCGCCGCGCGTTCTTGTCGCCTTCGATGACCTTGTGCGCATAGCGCGCAACCTCGAGGGCGACCTTGCGCGGCACCACGATGACGCCATCGCCATCGGCGACCACCACGTCGCCGGGCATGACCAGGACGCCGCCGAGCACGATGGGGCGGTTCACCGATTCGACCTCGTTGCGTCCCGGACGTATGCCGCGTCCGACGTGTCGCAGATACAGCGGCACCTTCTCGGCGATGATCTCGTCGGTATCGCGGCAGGTGCTGCTGGTGATCACGCCCACCGCACCCTTGAGCTTCCACGCCATGATGTTGTTCGAGCCGATGGACCCCACGTCGGTCTCTGGGGCTTCCTCGATGACGACCACGCTGCCCTCGCGCAGCAGCGGCACGAAGGGTTCGGGTGTGCGCTGGTTGTAGAAATCCCCCACCCAGCGGTCGAAATCCGCTTCGGATCGCTTGCCGGCGGGCGGTTCCTGTGTGGGCACGTAACGCACCGTCACGGCGATGCCGATGATGCGATGAGAGTAGGTGACCGTGTCCTTCCAGAGCGGATGGATTTCAGGGTTGACCAGGCCCTTGTCCTGCAGCCCGACGAAATCCATGCCGTCCGAGACGTCGGCCACGCGCAGGCCTTCGAAAGCCGCCAGCACGCGGCGGTCGTCCTCGGGCGAATAGACCTGCGTCTTCATCAAGGTCGCACCGGCACGCAGTGCCTGTGCATCGTCCGCGGCGGACGCGGCCAGCGCGGCGCCGAGCAACAGGGACGTGAGCAGAGTCTTGGGCGTGGAACGCATGAGCATCGCAACCCCCTCGGTGAATCAGGCCCGGGCCGCCGGCGCGAACGTGCGCGCGGCCAGCCCGAATGCCCAGAGCAAGATGATCGACAATCCGAAGACAGGAAGTATCAGCATGAGCGCGGCAATGGCAACCTTGAGGGTCGCGCCGATGCGGAATTCCGCGACGCGCGGTGCAGGCACGCCGATCGCGCCCGCCGGGCGCCGGCGCCACCACATGACGATGGCGGAGATGCAGATCGCCAGCAGGCCCAGGGCGGTGAACAGACCCAGCAATTGATTGGCGAGACCGAAGAGCTGTCCCTCGTGCGCCGCGATGCCGACCTGGATCGCCCGGTCGAGCGCGGACTTTTGCGCGAACCCCCGGTCGGTGAGTACCGCGCCCGTGGTTCGGTCCAGCGTGAGCTCGCGCACGCGCGGCCGGTTCTGGGTTTCGCTGCGCACGCGCCAGTATGGCTGGTCCTCGCTGGGTAGATAGATCCGCACCGGCGGATCGAGATGCCAGGGGGCGACGCGCGCGATGACCTGGTCGAGAGTGAGCGCCGTGGCCACGGTCCGTCTCCCGGCCGGCTGCCCATGCCCGGCGTGGGCATCGGCGGCGGGTGCCGGTACGCCTCCCCGGGCCCAATCTCGCGGGACCTGCGTCAGCCAGTCGCGAATCTTGCCGATGCCCGCGCCGCCCACGGTCGTCCACGGTTGCGCCGTCACCAGCAGGAACAGCGCCAGCAGCGAGATCCACAGCCCGGTCACCGCGTGCAGGTCACGCCAGAACACGCGCCTGCCCATGCGCAGCCGCGGATACAGCGCGCCGGCGAAGCCGTGCGATTCGCGCGGCCACCACAGGAACAGCCCGGTGAGGATCATCACCACCGCCCAGCCCGCCGCGAGTTCGATGAGCAGTGCGCCGGTCCTGCCGGCGAGGAGATTGGCATGCAGCGTGCGTACGATTTCGGTGAAGCGCGCGGCGTGCGGCACGGTCTTGAGGACGGCCAGTGTCTCGGGATGCACGTAGACGATGCGGCCTGCGCCATCCGCGCCATACAGATGCACGCGCACCGCGTCGTCGGGCTGTTCCGGAATCTCGTACACGAACAGCTTCGAGCCCGGCTGCGAGGCCAGGGCGGCGGCAATGTGCTGCTCGCCGCTGGCGCGATGGCCTGCGAGCGGCAACGAGTCCACCGCGCGGTCGGCAAAGGCATCGATCTGCGGCTTGAACAGGAAGATCGATCCCGTGGCCGCCAGGACGATGACGACGGGAATGCACAACAGGCCGGCATGGAAGTGCCAGCGCCACAGCCCTCGCCAGGTTACGGTGCTCATGGAGCCGAGTATGGCCGGCAAGCCGCTGATTCGGGTACCAAAACCCCATCTGCCCACTTTTCCGGAAGGGCACGGTCCAGTATGCTTCGCGCCCCGCCGTAGTCGCGTAGCTCAGTGGTAGAGCACCTCCTTGACATGGAGGTGGTCGGTGGTTCGATCCCACTCGCGACTACCATTTCACCGACCCGGTCCGCGGAAATCACCCGACGGTCCGGGTCTTCGGAATCCCGCACCCTTGCCCGCTCAGGGCAACGCCCGTCCGGAGAGTTCCATGTTCAAGTTTCTCGGTAGCGCCGTCGGCATCATCTTCCTGATCGGGCTGGTGGTGGTCATCCTGCTGTTCAAGTTCATCTTCTAGGCCAACGTCGGGTGTGCGTAACGCGCTGAAAGCCGGCCTGTCGCTGCTGCTGATCGCCAGTGGCGCGAGCGCGGCCGGCGTGGACGTGGACGTCGAAGGACTGAACGAAGAACAACGCGAGGCGGTGGAGTCGACACTGCGCCTGGCCGATTACGGGCGCGACGCCTCACCTGCGGAGTTGCGCGCCGCGTATCAGCAGGCCGACGAGCAGGTGCGCCAGGCGCTGGAGCCCTTCGGTTACTACGACGTGCAGGTGGACAAGAACCTCACCGGCGACGCCGAGAGCGGCTGGAAGGCGAAGATCACTGTGCGTGCCGGTGAGCCGGCGGTGGTGCGGCGGACTCGCGTGGAAGTGCTGGGCGAGGGCAGCGATCAACGCCGCGTTCGCAGAGCGGTGGAGAGCTTCCAGCCCAAGGAAGGCGCGCGGCTCGACCACGCGACGTACGAGGCCAGCAAGGCGGTCATCGAGACCTCGCTGCGCGGCGCGGGCTATCTCGACGCCCGTCCGCTGCAGAAGCGGGTCACGGTACGGCCGGAGGAGAATTCCGCGGAAGTGGACCTGCGCTACGACAGCGGTCCGCGCTACCGCTTCGGCGATGTGCGCTTCGCTGGTGACGCGCCTTTCACGGAAAGCTTCCTGGACGACTTCGTACCCTGGCGCAAGGGAGCATGGTTCAACTCCGAGCAAGTGCTGAACCTGCAACAGCGCCTGGTGGACGCCGACTACTTCGAGCTGGTCTCGGTGCAGCCGGCACTGGACGAGAAGCAGGACGGCGCCGTACCCATCGACGTGCTGCTGAAGCGCGACCAGCGTACCGTGTACTCGGGCGAGGTGTACTACAGCACGGACTTCGGCGCCGGTGTGCGCGTGGGGGCCGAGCGGCGCTGGCTCAACCGGAAGGGTCACAAGGCGGACACGCAGATCGAGTACTCGCAACGCCTGCAGGAGGCGGCGGTGCATTACCAGATCCCGCGCCCGAGCCGCCAAGATCGCTCCTACGACTTCGGCGTGGCCTATCGCGACGAGACCACGGACGTGACGCGCTCGCGGAATTTCCAGCTCGCGGCCTCGCGCTCGGAGAAGCGCTGGCATGGCTTCACGCGCACCCTGGGCCTCAAATACCTGGTCGGCGATTTCCAGATCGGCGACGACGACGAGAATCCGGATTTCGGCAGCTCCAAACTACTGTGGGCCGAGGGCACGCTCAGCCGGCGACGACTGAACAACCGTCTCACGCCGCGCAAGGGGTACGTATTCGACGTTGGTGTGAGGCTCGCCGCCGACGCCGTGGTTTCGGACACCGACATCGCGCAGAGCTGGGTGCGCGGTACCTTGCTGATCCCGCAGGGGCAGCGTAGCCGGTTCAAGCTGCGCGGCGAACTCGGTGCCATGACCGTGGGTGATTTCGACGCGCTGCCGCCCGATCTGCGCTTCTTCGCCGGCGGCGACCGCTCGATCCGCGGCTTCGACTATCACGAGATCGGCGAGCAGAACGGCAGCGGGCTGGTCATCGGTGGCAAGTACCTCGCTGTCGCGAGCGGCGAGTACGAATGGTATTTCACCGAGAATTGGGGCGCGGCCGTGTTCGTCGATGCGGGCGACGCGTTCTCGGACCGATTCAGCGTGAACGTGGGCGCGGGAGTGGGTGCGCGCTGGCGTTCGCCGCTGGGCCCGATCCGCGTCGATGTGGGCTTCCCGGTGCATACCGACCGTGACCTGCAGAATTCCTGGCGGTTGCACGTGCAGCTGGGGCCGGATATATGAAGCCGGCGGTGAAAAAGACGCTGGCCTGGTCGGGCATCGGGGTCGGGACGCTGCTGGTGCTGCTGGTGGCCTTCGCGAGCTGGCTGCTGTTCACCACCTCGGGTGCACGTTGGGCGGCGGGTGTCGTGACTTCGAGATTCGCGCCGCAGGTGAGTTTTGCTTCGCTCGAGGGCACCGTGGCCGGCGGGCTCACGCTGCAGGAGTTCGAGTTCCGGGGCCCGCCCGATGCCGCGCAGATCCACATCGCCCGTCTCTCGGTACGCCCGACACTGGCAATGCTGCTGGCTCGCACGTTGCGCATCGAGAACGCGCGCGTGCAGGGGCTGGTGGTGCGCCTGCCGCTCGAGCCAGGGCCGGAAGAGCCCGGCAAGCCGCTGTGGGTGGAACCGCCGCTGGACATCGTCGTCGACGACTTCGCGCTCGCCGACGGCCGCATCGTCAAGGGGCGCGACACGCTGTTCACGCTGAAGGGGCTCGAATTGGCGGCCCGCTGGCGACGCGACGAGCTGCGCATCGACCGCCTGAGGCTGTTGCCGGGCGACATCGCCGGCAATCTCGACGCGCAGGGCCGCATCGCCCCGGCAGGCCGGCTGGTGCGCGGCGATCTCGACCTGCGCTGGTCGCAGGTGGTGCTGCCGGCGAGCCTCGCCGGACGCGAACTGCACACGCGGGGCGCCGTGCATTTCGCCGGCACGCCCGAGGACTATCTACTGACGGGAACGCTCGATGCCGGGCCGGCGCGGGAAATGACGCACGTGACCCTGGAGGTGCAGGGCACCGCCACCCGTGCCGACATTCGCACGCTGCAGCTCGCGCAGCAGGCCGGCAACCTGGCGGTGGACGGGCGCGTGGAATTCCAGCCCGTGGCCTGGCGACTTGCCGTGAAAGCGCGCGCGTTCGACCCCGGCGAGTTGCTCGCCGCATGGCCAGGTCGGCTCGATCTCGATGCGCACACACAAGGCGTACTCGCGGCCGCGGGGCCGCGAGGCTCCTTGTCGGTTGGCCGGCTGTCGGGCGAGCTGCGCGGGCGCGAGGTCGCCGGCGAAGGCGAACTGCAATTCGCCGCCCCTTCGCGCCTGTCCGGCGACCTGCGTTTGAGCTCCGGCAAGAGCAGCGTGACCGTGCGCGGCAATTCCTCGGACGGCGAGGAGATCGATGCCACGGTACGGCTCGCGGTGGACTCACTGGCGGATTGGCTGCCCGACAGCGGCGGCAGTTTGAATGGCGATTTCCGCGTACGCGGCAGGTGGCCGGCCTTGCAGATCGCCGGAGCCGCCGAAGGCCGCTCACTGGCATTCGCCGGCAATCGCCTGGCGCGCCTGCACCTGAAGGCCGACCTGACCTCGCCGCTCGCGCCGGATGGCTGGGTGCGTGCGCGGGCCGGCAATATCGATGCCGCGGGGTTCCAGTTCTCGTCCGTGACCGTCAATGTCTCGGGAAACCGGGCGCGGCATCGCGTGGTCGCGGGTGCGCGCGGCGAGCAACTCGATACTTCCATCGAAGTGACGGGCGGTTTCGGCCCGGATGCCGGCTTCGATTGGCGTGGACGCGTGGCGCGCTTCTTCCTCGACACGCCGGATCTCGAGCCACTGCGCCTGCGGGATCCGACGTTGGTGACCTATGTCGCCGGGGACTTCTCCATCGGCCGTACCTGCCTGGTGCAGGAAGGCGCGGCCGCATGTGTCGAAGCCGACATGCGCAAGAGCGGCGCGCTGCGCGCGGTCTATTCGTTCGAGCACGTGCCACTGGCGCTGGCAAACGCACTCGCGCCCGATGCCATGCCCGGGCAGCTGCGCGGCGAGCTGCAGGGCCAGGGCAGGCTGCGTCGCGAGACCGATGGCCAGTGGTTTGGCGACGCCACGGTCAGCTCCGCGTCGGCGAGCCTGGTGCTGCGCGACGGGCTGCCGGCGAGCTCGGCACTCGGTCAACGAACGCTGCTGTTGTACGAGAATCTCGATCTGCGTGCCGAGCTGCGCGGTTTGACCGCCACGGCACAGGCAACCGCCGGGCTCGATCAGGGTGGCCGCCTGCGGGCGACGCTGGCCGTGAAAGATCTGGCGGCGGCGGCGCCCGCCATCGACGGCCGCATCGAGGCGAGCCTGCCGACGCTGGCGCCTTTTGCAGCCTTCGTGCCCGCGGTCGGCAATTTCGACGGCACGGTCAGCGCGCAATTGGTGGTGGGCGGCACGCTGGCGGCGCCGGAGGTGACCGGCAACGTGGATGCGCAGCGCTTGCAGGCGGACCTGGGTCGGCTCGGCATCGAACTGCGCGACGGCCGCGTGCGCGGCGACGCGCTCGCGGGCGGCGGCTTCAAGCTGGCGGGCAGCGTGGCCTCAGGCAAGGGCCACCTGGAACTGGCGGGCACCCTGGACGAACGCGGCGTCATCGATGCCAGAGTACAGGGCCAGAATTTCCAGGCGGCGGACTTCCCGGGCGCGTCGGTCACCGTGACACCGGATCTGCGCCTCACCGGGAACCCGAAGGGCTATCTACTCGATGGGGAGCTGACCCTGCCGCGCGCGGCCATCAATCTGCAGAAGCTGCCGCAGGACAAGTCGCCGAATGCCTCGCCTGACGTGGTCGTGATCCGCAACGGCAGAGAAGTGCAGTCGGCCTCGGAAGCGGCGGCGATGCCGCTGTCGGCCGTGGTCACGGTGAAGCTGGGCGAGAACATCGAGATCACCGGGTTCGGACTCGAGTCCACCGTGAGTGGGCAGCTGGAAGTGCGCGAGTCCCCGGGCGCGCCGACCACCGGCTCCGGCCAACTGATGGTCGCCGGCACCTACAAGGCCTATGGCCAGGACCTCACCATCAAGGAAGGCCGTCTGCTGTTCGCGGGCACGCCGCTGGACAACCCGCGTCTCGCCATCGTCGCCATGCGCGAGATCAACGACGACCTGCAGACCGGGTTGCGCATCGCCGGCTCCGCGCAGCGTCCCATCATCACCGTGATCTCCGATCCCGACGTCGGCGAGGCGGATGCGCTCTCATACCTCGTGACCGGGCGTTCCTTGAACGAGGTCGGCAGCGCCAGCGGCAGCTCGCAGGACACGCTCGCATCGGCCACGCGCTCGCTGGAGGGCGCGGGCGCCGGTCTCGTCGCCAAGCGCATCGGCCAGCGGCTCGGTCTGGACGAAGCCTCGGTGGAGGAAAACGACATGATCGGTGGTTCGGCGCTGACCATCGGCGAATACCTGTCGCCGCGGCTGTACCTGAGCTACGGCGTGGGGCTGTTCGAGCCCGGCGAGGTGATCGCATTGCGTTACAAGTTGTCGGATGACGTCGGCGTGCGCGTGCAACGCGGTACGGAAGAGACGCGCGCCGGCATCGAATACCGCATCGAGAAGTAGCTCAGAGCTTCCCGGCGAGCGTCTTGATCGCAGTCCGGGTGAGCGCCTGCCGGCATCGCCAGTAGCCTGCCCAGGGGTCCTTGCGTTGCCGGGCGACGCGCCCGGGCACATTGTGGATGTTGAAGTGCGTGCCGCGGATGTCGGTGTCGATCTCGTCCCAGGACACGGGAGTCGACACGCCGACCCCCGGACGCCACCGCGGCGAGAAGGCCGCGACGGCCGTGGCGCCGAAGCCATTGCGCAGGTAGTCGACGAAGATCTTGTTCTTGCGGTTGCGCTCGCCGGTCTTCGACGTGAAGGTCTGCGGCGAGAGCCGTTCCATGAACAGCGTGATGTTGCGGGCGAAGTCCTTGGCGGTCTCCCAATCCGGCAGTGCGCGCGTGAGCGGCACCACCACGTGCAGACCCTTGCCACCCGTGGTCTTCACCCAGCTCTCGAGACCGAGGTCTTCGAGCAGCTTGCGGATCACGAGCGCCGCCTCGCGCAGCGGTGGATAGGGCAGATCGGCACCGGGATCGAGATCGAGCGTGAGCCGGTCGGCCTGCGTGGGCCGTGGCATGCGCGCGCCCCAGCTGTGCAGTTCCACCGCGCCCACCTGGGCAAGATGCAGCAGGCCCTCGACCGAATCGCACACCACGAAGTCCGGATCCTTGTCGGCGTTCGGGATCTGCACGATGCGCAGCCCCGCGCCCGACTTGTCGAGAAAATGTTTCTGAAAGAATGGCTGCGTGCCATGCGTGTTGCGCAGGATGCTGAGCGGGCGGGCCTGGTAATGCGGCATCGCGACCTCGCCGACGGCGGCGAAATACTCGGCGAGCTGCAACTTGGTGATGCCATCGTGCGGGAACAGGATGCGGTCCGGATGCGTGAGGCGCGTACCCAGGGGTCCGGCATCGCGATTGCCCGCGTCGGCGCCAGGGTGGCGGCCGCCGGATTTCTTCCGGCCACGGGAGCGCGGCGTTCTGGCGTCTTTCACCACCTCTTCAGTATGCACCGGTTCCTCGCGCACCACGGTCTTCGGATCCCGGTCCTGCCGCATTCCCAGATAGCGGGGCTGGCGCAGGATGCCGCTGTGCGTCCAGTCGGCGAACGCCACCTGGATGACGAGCCTGGGCTTCATCCAGATGAAGACCTCGCCCGAGCGCTTGTCGGGCAGGGTATCGAATGGACTGCGCTTGCTTTCGAGCTGCCGCGCGCGCCGCTGCCACTGCGTGCGCTCTGCCGTGCTGAAGCCGCCGCCCACCCGGCCGACATAGCGCAGTCCGTCGCCGGATTTCACGCCCACGAGCAGCGACGAGAACACGCCCGTGCCCCGGCCCGGCATCACGGAGGCGCCGCCGACGACGAATTCCTGCTCGCGATGGCACTTGATTTTCAGCCAATCGGGCGAGCGTTCGGCGCGGTAGGGGGAGTCGACCCGCTTGGCCACCAGGCCTTCCAGGTGCTGGTTGCAGACCCGTGCCAGCAGCTCGGTGCTGTCGCTGTGAATCTGGTCGGCGAGCCGCAGCGGTCCTTTGGCCGGTAGTTTGGCGAGCGCGGCGTTGAGACGAGTCTTGCGCTCGGACAGCGGCAGGCTGCGCAGGTCCTCGCCCTGGCTGAACAGCAGGTCGAAGATGCAATACTGCAGTTCCCCGAGGCGCCCCTGTTCGAGCGTGTGCTGCAGCAGCGAGAAGTCGGAGCGGCCGTTGGGATCGGTGACGATGAGCTCGCCATCCAGCCACACGCCATCGAGTCGCAGCCGGGCGAGTACGTCGATCACCGGAGCGATCCGGTGCGTCCAGTCGATGCCGTTGCGCGATATGGCGCGCACGTCGTCCCCGTCGCAGCGAATCAACAGTCGCACACCGTCGTATTTCAGCTCGTAAACCCAGCCGGCATCGCCGGGCACCTTGTCCACCAGCGTCGCGAGCTGCGGCTTCAGAGTCGCGGGCAGCGACTTGCCGCGAGATTTTCCGGATGCCCCGCGCCGGGTTGCGGGCGTCGAGCGCGCGGAGCGCTTGCGCGCCGTCGCAGCGGCAGACGTCGCCGCTGGCTCAGGCTTCGCGTCGGAGTCGAATTTCGGCAGACGGTTGGGCTGGTCGGCGAGGCCCGCGTCGATGACATCGGCATCCGCGGCCATGCGGGCGTATTCATCCTTGCCTTTCATGAGCAGCCATTGCTGTTGCCTGCCTTGCATGCGGGTGCGCACCAGGTGCCAGCGGCCGCCGAGTTTCTTGCCATACAGCCGGAATTCGAGATGACCCTTCTTCAGCGCCTTGTCGGCATCGCCCGCCGGCTGCCAATGCCCGCTGTCCCAGATGTCGACGTGTCCGGCACCGTATTCGCCCGCCGGAATGTCACCGGAGAATCTGGCATAGGCGATGGGATGGTCTTCCACTTCCACCGCGAGCCTGCGATCGGCGGGATCGAGCGATGGACCTTTCGGAACGGCCCAACTACGCAGGGTGCCGGCCCATTCGAGGCGGAAGTCCCAGTGCAGCCGGGATGCGGCGTGCTTCTGAATCACGAATATCAGTTTCTTGCCGCTGGCCGTGCGCTTGCCGGCGGCGGGCTCCGCTGTCTTCTTGAAGTCTCGCTTCGCCGCGTAGCGGCTGAGCCGCGTGTGACCGCGCGCCCGAGTGGCCCGGGACGCAGTCGAGTGTGAGGCGGTGTGCGCCATGTGTGCCGTCCGTACTCAGGCGCGACGTGCGTGGCGCACGTTGCCGGTCCGGCGCCGCGCCGCGCTGTGCTTGCGTTTGCTGCCTCGCGAGGCCGCGGAGCCATTGCTCGAGCTGGCGGTGCCGCTCTGGTCGAGGCTCCTCTGCAGCAGCGACATGAGATCGACCACCTTGCCGCCGGCGGCGCGGATCTCGGTCACCTCCGGCTCGGGCTCGGTGAGGGCGTGAGTCTGGCCGGCCTTCACCTTCTGCTCGATGCGTTTCAGGAGATCGCTCCGATAGGTGTCCGCGAATGCGTCGGGATGCCAGCGCTCGCTCATGTCGTCGACGAGCTTGAGAGCCATCTGCAACTCCTTTCCCGAAACCGCGCCCGCCTTCTTCGCGGCCGCTGTCGCGATCTGCGGGTGCGGCTGGATCTCGTCCTGATAGCGCAGTGTATTCAGCACGATCACCTGATCCACCGGCATCAGTGCCGCGACGTGTTGCCGGCTGCGCAGAACGAACGTAGCCACGGCGAGCTTCTGCGATTGCTCCAGCGCATCGCGCAGCAGCGAGTACACGCGCTCGCCATTGCGCTCGGGAACGAGGTAGTAGGGCGTGTCGAAATAGTAGGGCGCAACCGCGTCGCGGGCGACGAAGGTCGCGATGTCGATAGTCCGCGAGGCTTCCACGTTCGCGCGACGGAAGTCTTCGTCCGTGAGCACCACGTATTCACCTTTCTCATACTGGTACCCCTTCACGACATTGTTCCAGTCGACCACCTTGCCCGTGGACTTGTTGTAGCGCTGGTAACCGACGGGCGCGAAGTCACGCTTGTCGAGCAGGTCGAGATCGATATTGTGGGCGCGCGTCGCCGTGTGCAGCGACACGGGGATGTGAATCAGGCTGAAACTGATGGCGCCGTTCCACAGGCCGCGGCTGCCCCGGCGCTTGCTGCTGCCGGCGCCGTGCGCGGCACCATTGCCCTTGCTCCTGGCTTTCTTAGGAATGGCCGCTCTCCGCCATGACCAGCGAGGGTTCGCGCGGCACCGCGGGACGCCTGATTTCCTGATCCAGGGAAGGCCGGTGCACCTTGCTCTGCGGCACCGACACCGATTCCCAGCGTCCGCTGGTGATCGAACGGTGGATGGCTTCGATGATGGCGACGTCGATCAGACCCTCCTTGCCCGAGGGTTCTGGCCGGCGCCGGGCGCGCAGGCACTGCGCAAAATGGATGAGCTCGGGCGCGAACTGGTCGCTCTTCGCGAATTTCTTGCGCTGCTTCCTGCCCCCGATGGTGAGCTCGTAGCCGAGACCCTCGGCGTATTCGTAGGCGGGATCGACGACCACGGAGCCCTTCGTGCCCACGATTTCGTAGCGGGAGCGATCCGCGGCGCCGAAACTGCAGATGAAATTGGCGATGCGATTCCCGGGGAATTTCATCAGGACGTGCACGGTTTCCGGCACTTCACGGAATCGCTTGTCGCCGCTGTTCGATGCCGTGGCGAAAATATGCGTGGGCTCGGCCGCGAACACATAGCGCGCGGCGTTCAGGCAGTAGATGCCGATGTCGTATTCGGGCCCGCCGCCGAGCTCGCGCTCGACCCGGATGTTGTCCGCCTTCACTTGCATGGAGAACTGCGAATCGAAGTAACGTGCCTCGCCGATGCGCTTCTTGCGTACGATCTCGGCAACCTCGAGATTGCAGCGCTCGAAGTGCAGCCGGTATGCGGTCATCAGCTGCACGTGATTGCGCTCGCAGGCATCGATCATGCGCTCGCAGTCGTGCACGCTCGCCGCCAGGGGCTTTTCGCACAGCACGTGCAGCCCGGCCTCGGCGGCACGCAGGGTCCACGCGGCATGCTGGCTGTTGGGCAGCGCGATGTACACCGCGTCGATCTCGCCGCTCGAGAACAGATCGCGGGCGGCGCCATAGGAACACAGGTGCTTCACGCGGTAGCGCCTGCCCAGCTGCCTGAGCTTGGCGGGAGTGCCGGAGACCAGGGCGGTGAGCTCGGCGAACCCGCGGGCGTGACGGAAGGCCGGAAGCACAGCAGCCTGGGCAATGTGGCCGAGCCCGACCACGGCGAAGCGCACCGGACGCGCTGTTCTGGAAGGTTTTTTCTGCATCGTCATGCAGTTAAAACTCGGCCTCTTGCCGTCGATATCAGCCAAGGTCGCGCGGCCTTGTCGGATTTGATTCTGCGGCGCGATATTTATTTGATTCCGAGCTATTGCTGGGGCAGGATGCCTCGCCTTTTAACTGCTTGATCTACTTTAGTTTCTGCACATGCCAGTCATCACGCTGCCGGACGGCAGCACACGAAATTTCGAGGGCCCGGTGAGCGTGGCCGACATTGCCGCGAACATCGGTGCCGGACTCGCCAAAGCTGCGATCGCCGGGCGAGTGAACGGCAAGCTGGTCGACACCTCCTTCGTGATCCGCGACGACGCGCAGGTTGCCATCGTCACCGACAAGGACCCGGCGGCGCTGGAGATCATCCGGCACTCCACCGCGCATCTGCTCGCGCAGGCGGTGCAGTCCATCTACCCGAAGGCGCAGGTCACCATCGGCCCCGTCATCGAAGATGGCTTCTACTACGACTTCGCGTTCGAGCGGCCCTTCACGCCCGAAGACCTCGAGAAGTTCGAGGCCAGGATGAAGGAAATCGCCGCGCAGGATCTGAAGGTCAGCCGTCGCGTGATGCCGCGCGACGAAGCCGTGAAGACCTTCCGCGACATGGGCGAGGTCTACAAGGCCGAGATCATCGCCGGCATTCCTTCGAACGAGGACATCTCGCTGTACGGCCAGGGCGACTGGTTCGACCTGTGCCGGGGTCCGCACGTGCCGAGCACCGGCAAGCTGCGCAGTTTCAAGCTCATGAAGGTGGCCGGCGCCTACTGGCGCGGCGATTCGCGCAACGAGATGCTCCAGCGCATCTACGGCACGGCCTGGCTCAACGACAAGGACCTCAAGGACTATCTCCACCGCCTCGAGGAAGCCGAGAAGCGCGATCATCGGCGCATCGGCAAGGATCTGGATCTCTTCCATTTCCAGGAAGAGGCGCCGGGCGCGGTGTTCTGGCATCCCAAGGGCTGGAAGATCTTCCAGCAGCTCATTGCCTACATGCGCAAGCGCCAGGACGAGGCCGGCTACGGCGAGGTCAACGCGCCGGAGATCATGGAATCCACGCTCTGGCAGAAATCCGGGCACCTCGAGAAGTTCGGCGAGAACATGTTCCTGACGAAAACGCCCGACGAGCGGGTGTTCGCCATCAAGCCCATGAACTGCCCGGGGCACATCCAGATCTTCAACCAGGGCATCCGTTCGCATAATGACTTGCCGATCCGCTTCGCGGAATTCGGCAAGGTGCATCGCTACGAGCCGTCGGGTGCGTTGCACGGCCTCATGCGCGTGCGCGCGTTCAACCAGGACGATGCGCACATCTTCATCACCGAGGACCAGATCACCGAGGAGTCGGTCCGGGTCATCCGGCTGCTATTGTCGATCTACAAGGACTTCGGCTTCGATGATGTCGCGGTGAAGTTCGCCGACCGGCCCCCGAAGCGCGTGGGCTCGGATGAGATCTGGGAGAAGTCGGAGAAAGCCCTCAAGGCGGCGGCAGAGGCGGCGGGCATCCAGTGCGACTACAACCCGGGCGAGGGTGCGTTCTACGGGCCCAAGCTCGAATTCCACCTCCGGGACGCTATTGGCCGCACCTGGCAGTGCGGCACCCTGCAGGTGGACCTGAACCTGCCGGGCCGGCTGGGGGCTACATATATTGATGAGCACAGCCAGCGACAGGTGCCGGTCATGCTCCACCGGGCCATTTTCGGCTCCCTGGAACGTTTTTTCGGCATTCTGCTGGAGCATCACGCCGGGAAACTGCCCGCCTGGCTGGCTCCCACCCAGGCCGTGATCATGAACATCACCGACAAACAGGACGCCTACGTCACGAAGGTTGCGGAATCACTTAGAAATCAGGGGGTTCGCGCCGAAGTCGACTTGCGGAACGAAAAGGTCGGCTTTAAGATTCGCGCCCACACGCTGCAGCGCGTGCCATATCTATTGGTGGCGGGCGACAAGGAAGTGGCGGCGAATCAGATTTCCGTGCGCACCCAGAGTGGCAAGGATCTCGGCACGATGTCCCCGGAAGACTTTGTCAGTCGGCTCCGTGCGGAAGTCGAGAGCCACGGGCGCACTTTGTTAGAGGGTTGAATTTATAGCTATTGCAAGCAAGCGCGTCAGGCGCAACGAAGAGATCACGTCGCCCAAGGTGAGAGTCATCGGGGCGGACGGCGGACAGGTCGGGGTGCTCACTCGGTTCGAGGCTCTCGACCTCGCAAAGTCCGCGGAGCTCGATCTCGTTGAAGTGTCGCCGCAGGCAGATCCGCCGGTGGTCCGCGTGATGGACTTCGGCAAATTCCTGTTCGAACAGAACAAGAAGTCGCATGCCGCGAAGCGCAAGCAGAAGAACATCCAGATCAAAGAGATCAAGTTTCGTCCCGGTACGGATGAGAATGACTACCAGATCAAACTGCGTAACATCATTCGCTTCCTGACCGAGGGTGATAAGGCCAAGGTGACGTTACGTTTCCGCGGCCGTGAGATGGCGCATACGGAAATTGGCCGCAAGCTGCTGGACAGGCTGGTGAACGATCTTCGCGAATACGCGGCGATCGAGCAGAACCCGCTGATGGAAGGCCGGCAGATGGTCATGATGTTCGCGCCGAAAAAGAAGTAACCCGCACCAAGCTCTTCCTGACCGAAGAGCCGGCGGGCTCGCCCGTAGCGGGTGCGTGCGCGTGAGCGCAGGCGCCTTGCGACCGGAAGCTACAAAGGAGAATGAAGATGCCCAAGTTGAAGACCAACCGGGCAGCGGCCAAGCGTTTTCGCAAGACGGCGAAGGGATGGAAGTCCTACTCGTCGGGCCGCCGCCACAATCTCGGCCACAAGCCTCGCAAGACCAAGCGCCAGCTGCGCTCGGGCGGATCGTCGCTCGTGCACAAGAGCGATACGCACCGTATCGACCAGCTGATGCCGAATACCAAGTAAAGATTGGCCAAGTAAGCGAGGACTAACTAATGGCACGTGTAAAGCGTGGCGTCCAGGCCGGACGCCGACACAAGAAGATTCTTGGCAAGGCGAAGGGCTATTACAACGCCCGTCGCAAGGTATTCCGCGCGGCGAAGCAGGCGGTCATCAAGGCCGGCCAGTATGCGTACCGCGGCCGCCGTCTGAAGAAGCGCGATTTCCGCGCCCTGTGGATCCAGCGTATCAATGCCGCCGCCCGTGAGTTCGACTTGAGCTACAGCCGGTTGATCAACGGCCTGAAGAAGGCCGGCATCGACATCGACCGCAAGATGCTCGCCGATCTCGCCATGAACCAGCCTGAGGGTTTTGCGGCGATCGCAAAGCAGGCCAAGGCCGCTCTCGACAAAGCTGCCTGAGCGGCAGATGTCGACGTGAGCGGGGAGGCTCCCAACGATCTCGACTCGCGCCGGGAGGAGACTCTCGGCGCGATCTCGGGCGCCACCAGCATCGCATGGCTGGAAGAGACGCGCGTGCGCGTCCTCGGCAAGAGCGGCTGGCTCACGGACAAGCTCAAGGAGCTGGGCAAGCTCGCCGCCGAGCAGCGCAAGGAAGTCGGCGCGCGCATCAATCGCGTCAAGGAAGAGATCGCCGCGGCGATCGAGAAGAAACGCGCCGAGCTCGAACAGGCGGAGGTCGCCCGCCGACTCGCCCGCGAGACCATCGACGTCACGCTGCCGGGGCGCGGTGAGACGCGCGGCGGATTGCATCCGGTCACGAAGGTGCGGCTGCGCATCGAGCAGTTGTTCCGCCAGGCCGGGTTCGAAGTCGCCACGGGCCCGGAGATCGAAGACGACTTCCACAATTTCGAGGCGTTGAACATCCCCGCCGATCATCCGGCGCGCGCGATGCACGACACCTTCTATTTTCCCGACGGCCGGTTGCTGCGCACGCACACTTCGCCGGTGCAGATCCGCGCCATGCTGGGTGGCAAGCCGCCGTTCGCGGTGATCGCACCCGGGCGGGTGTATCGCAACGACCATGACGTCACGCACTCGCCCATGTTCCACCAGGTGGAAGGACTGGTCGTGGCCGAGGGCGTCACCTTCGCCAACATGAAGGCCATGCTGCATGGGTTCCTCGAGAGCTTTTTCGAGCGCGATCTGAAGATGCGGCTGCGGCCCTCGTATTTCCCGTTCACCGAGCCGTCCGCGGAAGTCGACATGAGCTGCGTGCTGTGCGCGGGCGCGGGTTGCCGCGTGTGCAAGCACACCGGCTGGCTGGAGATTTCCGGCTGCGGCATGGTGCATCCGCGTGTGCTCGAGGCCGGGGGCGTGGACCCGGAGAAGTACACGGGTTATGCGTTCGGCATGGGCATCGATCGGTTGACCATGCTGCGTTACGGCGTGAACGATCTGCGCCTGTTCTTCGAGAACGACCTGCGCTTCCTGGCGCAGTTCAGGGCGGGGTAGGGCGTGAGGATTTCATTGTCCTGGTTGCGCGATTTCGTCGACGTTCCCTGGAGCGCGCAGGAACTCGGATCGCGGCTCACCATGTCGGGCTTCGAGCTGGAATTCGTGGAGCCGGCGGCGCCGCCGTTCACGGGCGTGGTGGTCGCGCAAATCGTCGCAGCGGTGAGGCATCCGCAGGCCGAGAAGCTGCAGGTATGCAAGGTGCGGACCGCCGACTCGTCTTCGAATGAGGATGGGCTGCTGCAGATCGTCTGCGGGGCGGCCAATGCGCGCGCCGGCCTGAAGACCGTGCTCGCCACCGTCGGCGCCAAACTACCGGGCGACAAGGCCATCACCGCCGCGAAGCTGCGCGGCGTCGAGTCCTTCGGCATGTTGTGCTCCGCCAAAGAGCTGGGCATGGCGGAAACCTCCGAGGGCATTCTCGAGTTGCCCACCGATGCGCCCGTGGGCCAGGACCTGCGCGCCTATCTGCAGCTCGACGACGAGGTGCTAGAGCTCAACGTCACCCCCAATCGCGGCGATGCCATGTCCGTGCTGGGCATCGCCCGTGAAGTCACCGC
>CAMLGF010000075.1 GCA_946479515.1 uncultured Pseudomonadota bacterium
CCCGCCGCCGCCGCGGGCAGACCCGCCCAGCCGGGACGCCCCGCCGCTCCCCAGGCTCCCGCGCGGCCGGGACAGCAGGCCAAGCCCAGCGCCCACCCGCAACGCATGTCGGGCAGCGTGGAGTCCGACTCCATCGCCTTCGAGATTTCCGACATCGACCCGAAGGCGTTGCTCAAATCCACGTCGCGCCCGGCGGCCGACCCGAAGCGTCCCGACCTTCGGGTCGTGCAGACGGACCGCCTGCCCAAGCTTCAGATCAACACCGAGCCGGCGCCGATCCCCGAGCTCATCCAGGACGAACCGCCGAGCGTCGACGAGATCCTCGAGGCGGTGGGCGACGTGAGCGCCGAGGCCGAGACCACCGAGGTGGAGGCGCTCGCCGACCCTGAATTCGCCACCGACGACGGCATGACCGTCGCGCCCGAATACGTCGAGGAAGAGCCGGCGCTGTCCGCCGGCCCCGGTCAGTTCGAGTTCTACGGCCAGATCTTCGAGCTGCACGTGCAGCAGCTGATCAAGCTCAAGGGCAGCGGCGGCACGCGGCGCTTCGAGATACTGGTGCGCGATGCGCATGCCGACAACGAGTTCGGTGTCGCGCCGGAGCGCGTGCTGCAGGACGTGCACGACCCCAGCGCCAATTCCGACCTCGACCGCATCGTGGTCGAGCGGCTGGTGAGCTGGATGGGCGAGCACCGCAACGTGTGGGAGAGCGAGCCGGCCAGCTTCTCGGTGAACGTCGGCATGGGCACCGTCGCCGATCCGAAATTCGCCAGCTTCGTCGCCACCACGCTCAAGAGCCACAAGGTTCCCGCCAAGGCGCTGGGTTTCGAGATCAGCGAGAAGTCCTGCGTCGAGCAAGTTCGCGACGTGGACATGTTCGTGCAGGCCTGCGAGAAAATCGGCTGC
This sequence comes from uncultured Pseudomonadota bacterium, assembly GCA_946479515.1. The sequence continues at coordinate 907 of CAMLGF010000075.1, forward strand.
CACATCGTGCTCGACGATTTCACGCTGCATCACAATGCGCTGCGCTGGCTGGGTTCGCCGGCACTGAAGTTCCTGAAGCTGGACCCGAAGGTCTCGGCCGTTGCCATGAAGGACAAGGTGGCGCAGGCACTGATCGTCGCGATCACGCAGGCCTCCAAGGTACTGGGCCTTTCCTGCGTGGCGAAGCGCGTGGACACGCCGGCCGTGCGCGACTGGCTCTCGGCGGTTGGCCTCGACTATGCCCAGGGCTTCCTGCTGGATCAGCCGCGCTCGCTCCTGAGCCTCGGCACGCAAAAGTAGCCCTGCGCACAATTGGGCCCAGCCGACGCCGCGTCGCGCTGAGCCGTTCGGGGGCAGTTTGAGACACCCGCGGCCGCGTCGTACCTTTGCGGGATGTCCGGCCGCATCGATCCTCTGCTGAAAAACCGCACACTGCTGTTCTGGTGCCTGCAAGTCGGCGGCTGGGTCGCCTATGCGGTCTCGCAGCTCGCCGGCATGCTCTTCTACGACAGCAAGAACGAGAGCATGCCGGGGCTGTTCAAGGTGCTCGCCGTGGCGGCCGGCGGCGGCTTCCTGCTGACCCTGCAGTTGCGCTACATCTACCTGCGGCTCTGGAACCGATCGCCGCGTGTGATCATTCCGGTGGCACTGATCTGCTGCTATCTGCTCGCGCTGGTGTGGCGAGTGATGATCAATTCCGCTTACCTGAACTACACCGACGACGCGATGAACTGGGTGATGAAGTCGCCGCTGGAGTTCTTCAGCAACGCGCTGCATTCCACCTACCTGCTGCTGTGCTGGAGCGCCATCTATTTCGGCGTCAAGTACTACCTGTCGTTGCAGCAGCAGCAGCAGGCCACGCTGCGCGCCGCCGCGCTGGCGCAGGAGGCGCAGCTCAAGATGCTGCGCTACCAGCTGAACCCGCATTTCCTGTTCAACACCCTGAACGCCATCTCCACGCTGATCCTCGACAGCGAAAACCGCACCGCGAACCAGGCGGTGATGCGGTTGTCAGAGTTCCTGCGCTACACGCTCGACCAGGACCCGATGAAGAAGGTGACGCTGCGTCAGGAGATCGAGGCAATGAACCTCTACCTGACTACCGAGAAGCTGCGCTTCGGCGAGCGGCTGCGACTGGAGTTCGCCATCGAGGAACGCGCCCTGGAGGCGCTGGTGCCCAGCCTGCTGTTGCAACCGCTGATCGAAAACGCCGTCAAATACGCGGTGTCGCCTTCCGAGAAGGGCGGCTCGGTGCGCATCGAGGGACGTGCCCGCGGCTCGATGCTGGAACTGGTGGTGGCCGACGATGGCCCGGGCATCCATGCAGGTCCCGCGCCCGGGCCCGGCCGCGGCGTAGGCCTGCGCAATACTCGCGAACGGCTGGCGGTGCTGTACATGGACCATCATCGCTTCGCCACGCTCGACAACAAGCCCGGTCTGCGCATCGAGATCGGTCTGCCGCTGGAAATGGCTACGCCATGATCACGCCCCGAAAAATGCGCACCTTGCTCGTCGACGACGAGGCTTTGTCGCGTCGCGGTCTGGAGTTGCGCCTGCGCATGGCCCCGGACGTGGAGATCATCGGTCACTGCAGCAATGGCCGCGAGGCCCTGGCCGCCATCCGCGATCAGAAGCCGGATCTCGTGTTCCTCGACATCCAGATGCCGGGCCTGTCCGGCTTCGACGTGCTGGCCGAGCTGCAGCCGCACGAGCTGCCGATGATCGTATTCGTCACCGCCTATGACCGTTTTGCCGTGCAGGCCTTCGAGGCGCGGGCGATCGACTACGTGCTCAAGCCCGTGGACGATGCCCGGCTCGCGGCGACCCTGCAGCACGTGCGCGAGCTCACCGAGCAACGCGCTGCCGTCGCCGAACGCAACCACCTCGTGCACCTGCTGGCCGAATTGCGCGGCAGCGGCGAGATCGAAGTCGGCGAGCCCGTGTCGCCGCCGCGGCCCACGGCGCAGACGGCCAGCTGGCTACCCATCCGTAACGGCCGGGAAACCGTGCGCGTACCGGTGCAGTCGATCGAGTGGGTGGATGCCGCGGGCGACTACCTGTGCATCCACGCCGATGGGAACACGCACATCCTGCGAGCCACCATGCGCGAGATGGAGAACCTGCTGGACCCCCGGCTGTTCCAGCGCGTGCATCGCTCCACCATCGTCAATCTCACGCGCGTGAAATCCCTGCGCGCGCACATGAATGGCGAGTATTTCCTGCGCCTGGAAGGCGGTCAGGAACTCAAGCTGTCGCGCACCTACCGCGACAAGGTGGAATACTTCCTGAAGCGTCCCCGCGCGCATTAGCGCGGCCTCTGCCCCGCAAAGTCAGAGCAGCTGCACCTTCACGGTCTGTCCCGGCTCGAGGCGTTCGCCGCCGCGCACTACCACGCGGTCTCCGGCCTGGAGGCGGCCGTCGATCTGCACGTGATTGTCGATGCCAGGCCCGATGTTCACCGCCACCCGTTCGGCGGTGTTGTCGGGCTTCACCCTCATCACGTAGCTCGCGCCCTGTCTCAGGATGACCGCATCTCGCGGCACTGTGACCACGGCCTTCCGGCTCTGCGGCGCGATTTGGACGCGCACCGGCGCGCCCACGCGCCAGTTGCCTTCCGCGAGCGCGATGCGCAGTTCCACCATGCGCGAGCGCTCGTCGCCCACGGGAATGACGGCACGCACCTTGCCGGTGCCTTTCCGTTCGCCGTCGATGAGTTGCGCGCGCGCCCCCGCGTTCACGGTATCCGCCGTGGTCATCGGTGCTCGCGCGACCACCTCGAGATCCCGCTCATTCACGAGACGCAGCAGCGGGGTGCCGCCGGCGACGAACTCGCCCGCCTGCCGCAGGCGTTCCGCCACGACTCCATCGAAGGGTGCGCGGACCGTGGCGCGGCGGAAATCGAGACGGGCGCGGTCGCGCGCCACGCGCGCCTGCTCGACGTCCTGCTCGGCCATGCGTTCGCGTGACAGGGCCTCGTCGAGCTGGCTCTGCGACACGACGTTGCTGCCGAGCGTCTGCAAACGCGTGCTCTGCGTATGGAGCAATTGCAGTTGCGCTTCGAGACGCTTGACCGCGGCCTCGTTGTCGCGCAACGCCAGCGCCAGGCGTTCGCCATCGATGCGCGCCAGGGTCTCGCCGCGCTTCACGTACGCGCCGGGTTCGGCGATCCAGGCCAAGGTGCCACCCACTTCGCCCGAAATGCGCGCGTCGTTGCGGCTCACCACGGTGCCGGTGGCCTGCAGACTGGCCCCCAGCTTCTCGGCTCGAGCGGTGGTCACCACCACGGGCACGGGCGTAGACGAATCGGCGGCGTGCACGCCTCCGCCGAGAAGGAGAACACCGGCCAACACGATGCCAGCTGACAGTCCTTGACACTTCATAGGGCTTCCATGGGTTTGAGAGGAACCGCGGCCTCTGCAGTCGAGGGTTTCTCGATGAGCCGCAACAGGGTCGGCAGCAGCACCAGGGTGAACACTGAATTCACGGCCATGCCGCCCACGAGCACCGTGCCCAGGCCGCGGTAGAGCACGCTGCCGGGCCCCGGCACCAGCACCAGGGGCAGCATGCCGAACAAGGTGGTCAGCGTCGTGAGCATGATGGGCCGCGTGCGCGTGGCCAGTGCGGATTCGATGGCGGCACGCACCGGCGCACCCTCGCGCATTTCGCTGCGCGCCTGGTCGACCAGCAGGATGGCGTTGTTGACGACCAGGCCCATGAGCACGACGAAGCCGACCATGGTGAGCAGGTCCAGAGTCTGCGGCGTGAACAACCTCAGGATCACCAGCGCCAGCACTCCACCGAAGCTCGCCAGCGGGATGGTGAGGATGACGTACAGACTGTCCCTGACCGACCGGAACAGCGCCGCCAGCAGCAGGAACAGCGCGACCAGCGCGATCGCCAGGTTCTGGGCCATGTTTGCCAGCGCCTCCCGCAGCGACCCGGCATTGCCCTCGTAATGCACCGACCCGTCGGCCGGAAGCTGCGCGCGGATCGCAGGCTCCACGTCCCGCTTGAGCTGCTCGATGGCCTGGCCGAGCGACAGATCTTTGGGAGGGCTGACGTTCAGAGCCACAGTCCGGTGGCCATCCACGCGTCGCAGGCCGCCGGCACCCACCGTCGATTGCACCTGCACCAGCTCGCCGAGCGGCAGCACGCTGCCGACCGGCGTGGCCACGGGTGTCGCCGCCAGCTGCTCGGGCGAATCCCACTTGCTCGCGCGCAGGATCATGTCCAGGCGCCGCTCGCCATCGAAGTACTCGCCGACGAACATGCCGTCACCCAGCGCGCGCACGACGGTGCCGATGTCACCGCGAGTCCAACCCACCTCATTGAGGCGCCGGTCGTCGGGATTGAGACGCAGCTCGGGGTCGGCCATTTCCAGCGCTTGGAAGGCCTGCACCTGCGCGCCCGGCATCTTCTCCTGGATGAGCTTCTCCGCGGCGCGCGCGGCGGCCAGCAGCTTGTCGAAGTCGGTTGCCTGCAATTGAAAATCGATGTTGCGGCCGTCGCCGAACCCGCCGAACAGGTTTCCCTGCGCCGCGAAAGACTGCACGTCGGGGAAGCCGGCGAGCACGTAATCGTTCACCAGCCTGTCGAGCTCGCCGATCCGGTCAGGGTCCAGCGGCCGCACGCCGATGCTGGTGCCGAACGCGCCGGCCAGCACGTAATAGTTCTTGAGCCGGGGCTCCTTGTCGCCGGCCATGTAGGGCGCCAGCCGGTCGGCCACCGGCTTGACGAACTCGCGCTCCACGGTGTCGATGTTGGTGCCCGGCGGCAACTGGATGAAGCCGTCGATGGCGTCGCGCTTGACGGGCGGTAGATAGTCGAGCGGCGGCAGCAGCGCCCAGGTGAGCACCACCGGCGCGAGAAACAGCACCGCGACGGTCGCAAGGCGGCGTCGGCTCGAATCCGTCCAGCGGACAATCCAGCCGGCGATGGCGCGGTACTTCCGGTCCGAACCCTTGTGCACGTTCTCGGTGTCGAGCCAGCGCGAGGCGGCCAGCGGCAGCGCGGTCACCGCGACGATGAGCGAGGCGATCACCGCGATGGAGATGGTGAGCGCGAGATCGGCGAACAGCTGGCTCACCGCGTCCTGCATGAACACGATCGGCAGGAAAACGATGACTCCGGTGACCGTGCTGGCGAGCAGCGCCGGCCACACCTGTTTCGCTCCGGCGAGCGTGGCCTCCAGCCGGCCGAGGCCTTTCTCGCGCTGCTGGGCGATGGCCTCGAGCATCACGATGGCGGTGTCGAGCGACTGGCCGACGCCGAAGGCCAGGCCCGCCAGGGAGATGACGTTCAACGTGCGGCCGAAGGCGTAGAGCATCACCAGCGTCACGGTGAGGCAGATCGGAATCGACAGGCCCACGAGCAGCGTCGCGCGGTTGTCCCGCACGAAGTACCAAAGCACGGCCACCGCCAGCAGGATGCCGGCGAACAGGTTGCCGGTGACCATGTCGATGGCCTCGTCGATGAACACCGACGGGTCGAACGATTGCGCGATCGACAGCCCCAGGCCCTTGAGCTCGTTGTCGCGCATCGACGCGATCTCGTCTTTCACCGCGTTGAGCGTGTCGAGAACGTTGGCGTCGTTCTCCTTCATGATCTGGATGCCGATGGCGGGGTTGCCGTTCTGCAGCGCGAGATCGGTCCGGTCGCCGCGGCGCACCTGGATGGTCGCCACGTCTCCGAGACGCACCGGCCGGCCATCGCGCCACTCGAGCACAAGATCGGCGAACTGGTCGACCTGATAGCGGCCCGCGAACCGCACCGTGTATTGCCGGCGTCCGATGTCAACGAACCCGCCCGACACGTCGTCGGCGTTGCCCGCCACCTGTGCGATGCGCGGAATCTGGATGCCGAGCTCGGCGACGCGCGCCGGGTCGAACACGATCTGCAGCTCTTCCTCGGCACCGAAGTTGATGCGCACGTTCGCCACACCGGGAATCGGCTCGATGCGGCTGCGGAACAGCTCCTCGATCTGCCGGCGGTAATTGTCGATGGGACCGGGAGTGCCGGGCAGCAGCTGCACGAAGAACCACGACAGCGTGTTGTTCGGGCCATTGCCGCCGTCCTCGCCCAGCGAGATCTGCGGCGCCTGCGCGTCGCGCGGCAGCGGCGGCAGCTGGTTCATGCGGCTGATGACTTCCAGCATCGTGGCCTGCATGTCCGTGCCCACGGCGAAACGCAGGTTGAGGAAAGCGCTGCCCTGGTTGGCGAAGGCGTTCAGCGACTGCATGCCACGCAGGCCCTGCAGCGCGCGCTCCTGCGGCTCGATGATCTCGGACTCGATCTCGGTGGGCGCCGCGGCCCGCCAGGTGGTGAAGATGGAGATGACCGGCTCTTCGATGTTGGGAAAGAGCTGGATGGGTAGTTTGACGAACGCAATGACCCCGAGCAGCGCCACCATGAGGATGGCCACCAGCACGCCGGCCGGGTTCCGAAGGGAGGTCTCGGTGAGATTCATGCGTGCTGCCCTGCGCGCCCGTGTTGGCGCCACGATAAGGGCTTGGACGGACGACGGGCGCCGTGGTTTGCACGGCTGGGCGCGGCGAGAGGTCAGTCTGGCGTGGCAGCCGCGCCCGGTGCGCCGCGCGGCGCGGGAGAACGTGGACGCGGCCGGCGCCGCGTCCACGACTGCATTCACATCGAACGGCGGATGACGGTCTGCCCCGGATTCACCAGGTGTAACGGACCCGATATCGAACTACCGTCTCGCCGTCCTTGGCCACTTTCACCGGAAAATTGATGGTACGCGCGTCCTCCTTCACGTACTCGTGCGTCCTGGTGAGGATTTTCCAGTTGCTCCAGCGGTAGAGGTTTTCCTTCACGATCACTTCGACCGGCTGCGGCTTGTGGTTGCGCAGCTTCACTTCGATTTCCTCTTCCATCCACCTGGCGTTCGTGTCCACGGAGAAGCTCACCTGGCGCCGCTCGCCGACCACGTCGAAAGCCGAGCCCAGCTTCACGCGCAGCGTCTCGTCCTTGGGCGTGTGGTCGATCTGATCTTCGCCGATGAATTCGAGACTGCCATCGGCCTTGTCGAGCTGCGACACGCGCAGGCGACCCGCGGGCAGCGGCACTCCCAGGCCGAAGGCCTTGTCATTCTTGAACTCGAGATAGACGTCCACCTTCTTGTTGGATTCGACGCCCATGTTCCGGTCCGTGTACGGCGAGGGATAGAGGTACGGATGTCCGGCGCCGTAGTAATGCAGCATTTTCTTTGCCGGGATCTGCCTTGCCTGGTCGAACAGCTCGATCTGCTTGGTGGAATTGTTGGGCAGCGTCGTCGGCCGACCGAGCGTGTAGAGATGGAACTCGAAGAAGTCCTTCTGCTGGAAGCCGGCGGCGTCGGCCGGCGCGGCCGCCGCCATCTCCAGCACCTGCTTGCGCATCAGCGGCGCGGCCGGCGGTTCCACGCGATGCACGTCGCCCGCGATCAGCTTGAGGCGGGAGTCCGCGTAGCTGGCGCCGGACTGGTTGATGATGCTCACCCAGGCCGAAAGGTCGAGCAGCCCGGAGTTCGCGTCGGCGCCTTCGTTGAAGACCAGATTGTAGTCGGCCCACCAGGTCATGCCGCCGGTCTGGTAGGTGACCCGCGTGCGGTGGGTGCCGCCGCCCGGGGAGTGGACGTCCCAGACCAGCGTGGGACGGGTGTTGAGCCCGCCCGGCAGGTCGGGAAACTTCACCGAGGAATATCCCGGCAGCGAGTAGATAGATCCATCCCGGTCGCGCAGCACGATGCCGTCGGAAGCGGAAAGCAGCGTGCCGGTGATGGGTGTGACACTGTCGCCCGCGGTCTTGTCCACCGTGATCTGCCGATCTATGAACTTCTGCAGCAGCTTCTGGGTGCTCACCAGGTCGAACTGGAAGTTCTGCTCCAGCACGCGTGTGCCCGGATCGGTGAGCGAGGTGAACGTCACGGTGGTCGGGTCGATGAGCGCCGCGACATCGGTGAACGAGATCTGCGAGCGGCCCTGCTTGATGGCGACGTCGCGATCCTCGCGCACCAGCGCGTATCCCGGCACGGACATCGCGCTGGGCGTGCCCTGCCCCGGAAGCGGGCGATAGAACTCCGCCGGGATGCCTCCCGGCTGCGCCGAACTGTAGATGGTGATGGCCGTCTCCCGGGCCGGCGCGGCCGAGGCCGCCATGCCGAGGCAGGCGGCGGATATCAGGGCAGCCAGGCGTTGCGATGCAGGACTCATGTGCGTACCTCTTGAAGAGCACTGAACTGAAATGGGCGCGTGCAGCGGCCGCTCTCGGGCCTGGCCGCACCGTAAACTGCGAACCAGGTCGCAGGAATGCGCGGAACCGTCGCGCGGAATGTGAAGCGGCACAACGGCATGCGGACATAACCATCGCAGCATACGCGCGTGCGATCCTGCAGGACCTATGGCGGATGCCGGCCCGAATGGCGCCTCGCTTTTCTGCGGCGCATCCGGTCCGTCGTTTTGAACATGCGAGACGTGAAGCCAAAATGGAAGCCGCGAGTCGTAGTGAATCCTCTGGTGTGAACCAGACTCCAGGGAGCGGGGCCGCCGCCAACCCGGGGCTGTCGCTGCCGTCTCCCGCGCCTGCGATGGACCGTGAGTTCATCATCAAGAACCAGATTGTCGAGCGCTATCTTGCTGGCCGTCTGCCGCCCAAGGGCGTCACCGATTTCGAAAGACTGATCCGTTCGCGCCCGGAGCTCATCGATGAGCTCGGACTGGCCGACCGGGTCAATGCCGGTCTGCGCCTGTTGGACGCGGCTGGGGTGGCCGAACCTTGGACGGAGAAGCCGAAAAAATTCTGGGAGAAGCCCGCGTTCGGCCTGGGTGCCGCCGGGCTCGGCCTCGTGGCCCTGATCGGCTGTGCCGTGCTGGGCGCGCAGGTCTCATCGCGCAACGCCACCATCGAAAAGCAGGCCAAGGAAATCATCCAGCGGCCGATATCGCCGTCCACTACCAAGCGCACGTTCGTGGTGAACGCCTCACGCAACGGCCCGCCGGCCCGCGCGGCGCTGTCGATCGCGCAGGGGCAGTTCGCCGAGATGAAGGTCGACGTGTCCTGGGCCCGCTTCAACGCATTCCGGGTGTCGATGGATCGCGTCGACCAGGGCCGCGTGGCGGTCATGGACGGCATGGAAAAGGATTCCAACGGACATCTGCGCCTCTCGCTCAATGCCGGCGCATTCGGCCCGGGCGAGTACCTGGTTTCCATCGAAGCGCTGAATCTGCGGCGCGAGGCCATACCCGTGGCCTGGTACAAGATCACCGTACAGAACTGACGACGCACCCCTTCAGGGGCGTACCACCACTTTGTCGATGAGCCGGGGCGCGCTGGCGCGCGCGTCGGCCGATTCCTGTGTCGGCTCGCCGCGGCGGTTTGCGGCACGCCAGCGCCGGGGCACGCGGTCGATGCCGATAGCGTAGATGGTCAGGGCCCCCGCCGCGTCGATGCGCAGCCGCAGCCAGTGCTTGAAGTCGGCGATGCGCAACGAGGAGAACGCCTCGTTGCCATGCCGGCCGAAGACGCGGATCGAGGCGAATAGATAGACCCCGAGGATGAACGCGCCCACCGGCCCACCCAGCGTGAACGTGATGAAGCCGGACGCCAGCAACTGGCCGATGGTGCCGTACCCCATGTCGAAAGCGCGCGTGGTCAGCAGCAGCGCCAGCCATCCGACCATGAAGGCCGCGGCGAGATGCAGCACCGCATGGCATGCGCCGCCGAGGATGCGCCAGGATCGTATGTGCGAGTCCGTGAAGAAGACGAATGCCGCGAGCACGGTGACCAGCCACATGCCGTCGAGCGGATCGCGGATTGCCGCATGCAAGGCCGCCTGCCACGCCGTGGGCAGATCGATCACGTCCGCCGCTTCGAGGCTCGCCGACGCGAGCCAGGCCGACATCGAATAGAGGACGGCATAGAGCCAGCCGGATTTGGGGTTGATCAGCGGGAACAGGAAATTCCGCCAGGACAGTCTCGCCGACGTCTTCTCGTCGGGATAGACCGCGCGCTGCACGAAGCCCTTGCGCAGCGACCGGGTATCGGGCGCGTGCGTGGGATGCAGGAAGGCCCCACCCCCGCCCGCCGTGATCTTCTGCACGCCTTCGGCGTTTTCATGTCGCTTGTAGAAGTGCAGGTCGCCGGTGAGAAACACCCGGGCTTTGCGCCGGAACACCTGCTCCTCGAGAAAGCGCGTGCTCGAGAGTTCTTCGTAATTCGTGTGGCGCGGATAGGCGTTCTCGAGAATCCACCGCGGTTCCGGCACGCAGAAAATGAGCCGCGCGTCCGCACCCATGTGCTGCGCAACCTGCTGGAAATACCGCACCTGCGGCTCGTCGAGATCCGCCCCGAGCTGCAGGTCGATGGCCAACAGCCACCAGTCGGCAGGTAGTTTGAGCGCGAAGTAGCTGCGCGTCTGGTGCGTGGCGCAACCGGCAAAGCCCCGCTCGGGCCGGCAGAAGCTGCGCGAAAAGGCGACCAGGCTGTCGTACCAGTCGTGGTTCCCCGGAATGGCGAACACGTCGGGCCGATGCCGACCGGCAAACGCCAGGCGGTACGGCGTTTCGGTGCGCACCTCGTACTCGTGGCGCGAGGGATAGGGGTAGACCTCGTCGCCACCGAAAACCAGCACCCGGCCCGCGTGCGTCTGTTCGGCCGCTCCGCGATGTTCGACTGGCAGCTCGGGCCGCGCGAGGGCATCGGCGATCGCATACGTGGAGTTCCAGCCGTCGCCGATGTCTGCGGTGTAATCGAGCCAGAAGTCGCCGCCCGCGCCTTCGCGGGAGTAGTCGAATACGGACTGCGGCTGACTGGCCAGCGCTTCGATCAGGCGCGTATCGGAATGCCGGCCGAAGATGTTCGCGACCGCCAGCTGGTACGCGGAATGCACCAGCACGCGCGGGTCGTACCACCCGACCATCGCGCGGCGCCGCGGAGCGTCGTCTTGCGCCATCAGCCACCTCGCAGCGTCAGCACCGGCGGCTGATTGACCACCGAACGCGTGGCCAGCCAGCCCGCAAGGCATACCAACAGACCTCCCCCGACCAGGCCGTAGAGCCACACCCAGGGGTCGAACTCGTAAGGAATCTGCAGCACCTTGCGGGCGATGTACATGCCCGCAAGCGAAGCCCCCGCCGATGCCAGTGCGCCGGACAGCACCCCCAGCATGGCGAATTCCGACAGCAGCCCCTTCACTACCGTCGCACGCCGCGCACCCAGCGTGCGCAGCATGGCGCTTTCGTAGCGCCGCTCTTCGCGACTCGCCTGCACCGCCGCGACCAGTACCACCAGGCCGGCGATCAGCGTGAACAGGAAGACGCTCTGCACAGCCGCCAGCGCCTTGTCGATGATCGAGCGTACCTGCGCCAGCAGGTCGTCGACGTTGAACACCGACACGCTGGGGAACTTCCGCACCAGGTCGCCGATGGTCTTTGGATTGCGTGCATCCATGTGCACGGCCGTCATGTACGTGCCCTGCGTGCCGTCGAGCAGTCCCGGCGCGAATATCAGGAAGAAGTTGGGCTGAAAGCTGTCCCACTTCACCTTGCGTACGCTCGCCACCGTGGCGGTCTGGGTTTCCCCGGCGATGTCGAACTGCAAGGTATCGCCGAGCTTGAGACCGAGTTCCTCGAAGTACTCCGTGGACACGGACACCAGCGGCTTGCCGGTGTCCTCCGGGGTGAACCATCTACCGGCGGTGATCTCGTTGTCAGCATTGAGCTCCGCCGCCCAGGTGATGTTCTGGTCGCGGGTGGCGAAATTGCGACCGCGCGGGGTCTGGAACTGGATGTCCTCGATGGGTCTGCCGTTGATCTGGGTCATGCGCGCCCGGACCATCGGCCGCACACGCACCCGCTCCGCGCCGCGCTCCTCGAGAAAACGCGCGAATTCCCGGGGTTGATCCGCCGGGATGTTGATGAAGAAGAAGTTGGGCGTGTCGAGCGGCAGACTGCGGCGCCAGTCGCCGATCAGGTCATTGCGCACCACCGTGAGCACCAACAGCATCATGATGCCTGACGCGAATGCCGAGAGTTGCACGACGCTCTCCGTGCGTCGCCGGCCCAGATTGGCGATGCCATAGCGCCAGGAAACACCGACGCCGCCACGCAGCTGAGCCGTCAACCTGACCAGCAGCCACCCGGCGAGCGCCACCACCAGCACGAACGCGGCGAGCCCCGATACGAAGACGGTGAAGATCCTGAGGTCGCGCACGACCCACCAGATCAGGAAGGCGATGGCCAGCAGCGCCGGCCCGAAGGCGAGCACCACCAGGGGCCGCGGCGGCCCCACGTCGCGGCGCAGCACACGCAGCGCGGGCGTGCGCGACAGCTGCAGCAGCGGTGGCAGTGCGCAGCCACCGAGCACGGCGATGGCCGTGAGGAAGCCCACTGCCAGTGGCGCAAGCCCGGGTGGCGGCAGGTCGCCGCGCAGCCATCCCTGCATCACCTTCACCAGCCAGGCCTGGGCGCCGAACCCAAGCAACGAGCCGGCAACCGCGGCGATCACACCGATGACCGCCAGCTGGGAAAGGCTCACGACGAGCGTGAAGCCGCGAGTCGCGCCCAGCGTCTTCAACAACGCCACCGAATCCAGGTGCCGCTGGACGTAACGACGCGCCGCCATCGCAACCGCAATGGCACATAACAGCACGGCCACCAGGCTCGCGATGCTGAGGAAGCGAGCCGAGCGATCGATGGCCGATTTGATCTGCGGCGCGGAATCCTCGACGTCTTCGATCTCTTCGTTGGGCCTCTTGTGGGTACTCAGCCAGCCGCGGAATGCAGCGATCTCGGTGCGCGGCCCGGCGAACAGCTGCGCGCGGCGAACGCGGCTGCCCGGCTGGATCAGTTGCGTCGCGTCGAGGTCGTCCTCGTTCATGAGCAGGCTGGGAGCGAGTTCGAGGAACGTGGCACCCTGGTCGGGGCGGCTGATCAGTATCCGCGAGACCTTGAACGTGCTGGCGCCGATGTTGAGCGTCGAGCCCACCTGGGCGCCCAGTGCCGCCGCCAGTCGCGAGTCCGGCCACACTTCACCGCGCGCCGGAATGCCGTGCGCCAGCTCGGGCGTGCCGAAGGGTTCGTTCGACAGCATCACCTTGCCACGCAATGGATACAGCGCGGACACCGCGCGCAGCGAGCTGAGCTGGTTGAAGTCGCCGTTGAACACCACGCTGAACAGCCCGGTGTTGCGCGCCACACGCAGACGGCGGCGCTGCGCCTCGATGATGGCGCGATCGTCCATCGCCTGGCCGGATTCCAGGCGCAGGTCGGCCGCGAGCACTTCGCCCGCCTGGTTCTCGACCGCGATTGCGATGCGGTCGACGAGAAAGCCCACGCCGGTGAGCGCTGCTACGGCGACCGTGATCGCAAGCAGCAGGACGCCGAGCTCGCCGGACTTCCATTCGCGCAGCAGCGTGCGCATTCCCAGGGCCAGTGCTTTCATCGTGGCTACGCGAGCTTGCCGGAATCCATTTGCAGTACGCGGCCGCAGCGCGCCGCCACCTCGCGGTCGTGGGTCACCAGCACCAGCGTGGTGTGCGACTGCGAGTTCAGGTCGAACAGCAATGAGACGATCTTCTCGCCCGTGTGCGTGTCGAGATTGCCGGTGGGCTCATCCGCGAACAGCACCGCCGGGCGGGTGACGAAGGCGCGCGCCAGGGCCACGCGCTGCTGCTCGCCACCCGAGAGCTGGCGCGGGTAGTGACCCGTGCGCTGCGCGAGGCCCACGCGACTCAGGGTCTCGAGCGCGGTTTCACGCGCATCCCGCCTGCCCGCCAGTTCCAGCGGCAGCATCACGTTTTCCAGCGCCGTCAGGGACGGCACCAGGTGAAAGGACTGAAAGACGAATCCGACCCGCTCGGCCCGCAGACGTGCGCGACCATCCTCATCCAGCGCCGTGAGATCCGTGCCGGCCAGGGTCACTTTGCCGGAGGTCGGCACATCGAGCCCCGCCAGCAAGGCCAGTAGCGTCGATTTGCCCGCGCCGGACGCACCAATGATGGCAACTGATTCACCGGCGGCGATGTCCAAGGACACGTCATCGACGATGGTAAGCACACCTTCCGGACTGGTAACCTTTTTTGTGAGGCTTTCGGCTTTGAGTACGCTCATCAGGATTATTCGACTTCTGCCCGGTCTGGTGTTGATGTGGACGCTGGCGCTGCCCGCCGGCGCACGAGCCGCCACGCCGCGCACCATCGTGGTACTCGGCGACAGCCTGAGCGCAGGGTATGGCATCAAGGTCAACGAAGGCTGGGTAAGCCTGCTCGCGCAGCGGCTCGCCGCCAAAGGGTACGGTTACAAGGTGGTCAACGCCAGCGTCTCGGGCGAGACCACGCAGGGCGGCGTCAGCCGCCTGCCCCGGGTGCTCGCCATCCACAAGCCCGAAATCGTGGTAATCGAGCTCGGGGGCAACGACGGCCTGCGCGGGCTGCCGCTGGCCGCCAGCCGCGAGAATCTGCAGCGTGCCATCAAACTGGCGCGCGACGCCCGTGCCAGGGTGCTGCTGGTGGGCATGATGATCCCGCCTAACTACGGACCGAGGTATGCGCGGGAGTTCCGCGAGATGTTCGCGTCCCTGGCCCGCGCCAATGCCATTCCACTCGTGCCGTTTCTGCTGGATGAGGTGGCACTGAAGGCGGAATACATGCAGGACGATGGCATCCACGCCAATGCCAGAGGACAGCCGAGGATGCTCGAGAACGTCTGGCGGCGCCTCGAGCCGCTGCTAGTTGCCCCCGGCAAACCCGCAGGCTAGCCTGCGGCAAAGAACGAGAGGGGTCTCCGTGGAAAAGCATTGGCTCAAGTCGTATCCGCCCGGCGTTCGCCATGAGATCAATGTCAACGAATATGCCTCGCTCAAGGAGATGATCGAGCGGGCGCTCGCCGTGCATTCCGTGCGGGACGCCTACGTGAACATGGGCAAGTCGCTCACCTTCGGTGAGCTCGACGTCCTTTCTGCGCAGTTCGGCGCATTCCTTCAGACCAGCTGCGGCCTGCAGAAGGGCGACCGTGTCGCCATCATGATGCCCAACTGCCTGCAGTACCCCATCGCGGTACATGGCGCGTTGCGCGCCGGCATGACGGTGGTGAACACCAATCCGCTGTACACCGCCCGCGAGCTCGAACATCAGCTCAGTGATTCCGGCGCCACCACCATCGTCATACTCGAGAACTTCGCGCACGTTCTGCAGGAGGTGATCGCGCGCACGCCCGTGAAGCACGTGGTGGTCACCAGCGTCGGCGAGATGCTCGGCTTCCCGAAGGGCGCCATCGTCGATTTCGTCGTGCGGCACAAGCGCAAGCAGGTGAAGCCATTCAGTCTGCCCGGCGCCAAGTCGTTCAAACAGGCGCTGGGTGAAGGCTCCGCCGTGCGGCTGCGGCCCGTCACGTTGACCCATGAGGACATCGCCTTCCTGCAGTACACCGGAGGCACCACCGGTGTCGCCAAGGGCGCCATGCTCACCCATGGCAACATGGTCGCGAACGTGCTGCAGGCGATGGAGTGGATCAGCCCCGTGTTCCCGCGCGATCCGCAGACACTGATCACCGCGTTACCGCTGTATCACATCTTCGCGCTGACGGCGAACTGCCTGTTGTTCGTCGTGCTCGGCTGGCGAAACGTCCTCATCACCAATCCGCGCGACTTCCCCGCCTTCGTCAAGGAACTGAAGAAGTACAAGTTCACGTTCATCAGCGGCGTGAACACGCTGTTCAACGCGCTGCTGCATACCCCTGGTTTCGACAAGGTGGACTTCAGCGCACTACGTTGCACCTTGGGCGGCGGCATGGCCGTGCAGGAAGCCGTCGCGAAGCGTTGGAAGGAAGTCACCGGCAAGGTGCTCACGCAGGCCTGGGGTCTCACCGAGACCTCCCCTGCCGCCTGCATCAACCTTCCGGACGAGGACTTCAACGGTTCCATCGGCCTGCCCATTCCCTCCACCGAGATCAGCATCAGAGACGATGATGGCAACGAGCTCGGCATCAACGCCGTGGGCGAGATCTGCGTGCGCGGCCCGCAGGTGATGGCCGGCTATTGGAACAGGCCCGACGAGACCGCGAAGGTCATGATCGGCAAGGACCTGCTCCGCACCGGTGACATCGGGCGCATCGATGAGCGCGGGCTCGTGTTCATCGAGGACCGCAAGAAGGACATGATCCTCGTCTCCGGGTTCAACGTGTACCCGAATGAGGTTGAGAGCGTTGCCGTAACGCATCCTGGAGTGCTGGAGGCGGCTGCAATCGCGCAGCCGGATGAGAAGTCCGGTGAAGTGGTTGCGCTTTTCGTGGTGAAGAAGGATCAGAGCCTGACGGAGCAGGAGATGATCGAGCACTGCAGGAAATCGCTCACGGGATACAAGGTACCCAAGCACGTGTACTTCAAGAGCGAGCTACCGAAGACGAATGTGGGGAAGATATTGAGGAGGGCGTTGAGGGAGGAGTTGCCTA
>CAMLGF010000076.1 GCA_946479515.1 uncultured Pseudomonadota bacterium
CGCCAGGTCTGCAGCAGCGCATGATAGCGATCCGCGAGGCCGGCATGCTCGAAGGCGCGCGCCAGGTACCACGCGAAGTAGTAAGTCATCGCGAACATACCCTCGGGTGCGTCGATGCCGCGCCCGGGAAGCGTGATGCGCGCGAGGATTCCCGGCGCCTCCTCGGCCGTCGCCACGTCGTGCAGCACCGCCAGCGCGTTCATGTGCTGGCTGTACCTGGAGCGCGCCGGATCGTCGAAATCCGGGTTGTCGGCGTACAGGCCTCGACTGGCGTCCCAGCAGTGCGCGCGCAGGGCGCGGCGAGCGGCCTCCGCCTCGGCGCCGTCGGCGCGGGCCAGCGCCGGCTCGCCGTGCGCCGCCTCGAGCCCGGCCGCCTGCCGCAGGGCGCCCAGCCACAGCACCGTCATCAGGCAACTGCCGCCCTCGCGGCCGTACGACGGGAAGAGCGTGCGGTCGTCCCAGTGCTGGCCGGCCCAGTCGATGAAATTCCAGTGCGGGTTGGCGCCTAACAACCCTTGCGACGTGCGCAGCCTGCCGAACCAGGCGAGCACGGCGCGCACGCGCGGCAGATGGCGGCGGATGGGCGTGGGGTCCGGTTGCTCGCGCGCCCAGTCCGAGAGCATGGCGATCCACGCCAGCGAGAACGTGGCGATCACGTTGTGGCCGCGGCTGGGATACGCCCCTTCCATGAGGCCTCCCTCGACGTCCGATTCGGCGAACGCGTCGATGGCCTGCAGCGCGAGCCGCGGATCGCCGCCGACCGCATAGCTGATCAGCATCTCCAGGCGCGTGTCGCCGGCATACTGCAACTGCTCCCAGTAGGAGCTGTCCATGAAGGTCTCGTGGGCGTCGACGCGCAGCGTGCGCCAGCCGATCGCGAAGATCCGGTTCAGCTCGGCGTCGTCGCTGTCGAAACGGCCCACCTGCTCGAAGGGATAGCCCGTTTCCTGCACGCGCAGCGCTTCCAGCACCAGGGGCTGGTCCGCGGTCGTCACCGCGATGCGCAGGAAGCGCCAGGTGCGCCACCACAGCGGCGCGAACACCCGCGGCCCGCCGGCGGCCATGAAGACGTCGTGAAAACCCCACGGCTCGCGGTCGCCCACCAGGTCGCGGTCGCCCTTGCCGCCATCGGCGTCGTACAGGGCTTCGGCGTAGGTCACCTCGATGCGCGCATCGCGGCCGCCGGACACCGCCAGTTCCGGATAGCCCGACACCATGGCATCGCGGCGCATAAGTAGATAGGCCGAGGTGTGCGCCGGCACGGTCACGGGCCGGCCCGGAAACGCGGCTGCGGCGAAGGAGGCGCGCACGACCTCGCCGGCCGGCACCGTGCGTTCGCGTTGCGGCGGCAGCGTATCCGGCGCCAGCGTGCGGGCGGCCGCCTCCGGCGCGGGCACCGCGTCCCGCCACTCGTCCAGCGATTCGCGCGCATCGATGGTCTCGGGCGCGCTCGCCACGTAGTACTGGGGACGCAGCATCGGCGCACCGCTGGCGGCGCCGCGGCCGCGATCGATGGCCACCTGCCAGCCGGGCGCGTCCGTGGACAGGCCCTCGCCCATGAGCCGGAATCCGGTGGCGACGCTCTGCTGCGCGAGCGGGGCGAACTCGCCGAAATTCCAGACCACCGCCCGCACCACGTTGTGGCCGGCGTGCAGCCGCGGCGCGAGATCCAGCTGCGACACGCGCCAGCGCCGGCGAGTGCCGGTCGACGGGCCGCGTCCCACCACCGCGCCGTTCACGTACAGGATGAAGCGATTGTCCGCCGTGACGTCGACGAGCAGTCGAGTGGGGACCCGTTCGATCTGCAACGCTCTCTGGAACACCAGCACCACCGGGGCCGGCGGGCGGCGCGGATGCGTGATCCAGCCATCCGCGGCATCCGGGCCGCCGGCGAACGCGGGCGGCACGGCCAGCAGGCACATCAGCAGGAATTGTCTGATCAGGGGCCGGCGCGCCCGGTACTGGTGTTCAGCCGCGCACCGACCCGCTGGCATTCTGAATCCGCTGAGGTAGCATTTCGTCGCGCCCATGGCGCTGCAGACAATAACGAAGCAGGGGGGATCATGCTCAAGTCCATCGTGCGCGGCACACTTCTGGTGGCCGCATCCTTCGCCTTTGGCACGCACGGCGCGGCCGCCGAGGACGCGCCACCCGCCACCGCCCAGCCCATGACCGTCTATGACAAGGCTTTGGCGCCCGGCTGGGAGAACTGGAGCTGGGCGAAGACCGAGCTCAGCATCGAGCTCGGCGGCAGCGCCCGGCGCCCGATCCGGGTGGTGGCCGGCGGCTTCCAGGCGCTGTACCTGCACCACGCGCCCTTCAGCACCGCGGGCCTGCGGCGGCTGAATTTCCTCATTCAGGGTTCGGTGCCGGATCGCGACGTGCGCGTGTTCGCACTGATCGACGGCAAGACCGTGGGTGACGGCAAGCTGGTGAGGATCAGCAACACCGGCTGGACGGACGTGAAGATTCCGCTGGCGACGCTCGGCGTCGAGGACCAGACCATCGACGGGCTGTGGATCCAGAACGCGTCGGCCGAGGCGCTGCCGAAGTTCTACGTCACGGACATCCTCATCGACTAGCTACTGACCGTCGCGCCGGCCTCAGGGCACCAGCTCGGCGATGGCGGCGCGCAATTGCGGCAGCCGCGGCGGCTTGCTGAGCACGCGGTCGATGTTCGGCGGCACGTCGCCCTCGTCGATCAGGCGCTGCCCCCAGCCGGTCAGCAGCACGATGGGCGTGCGCGGCGACGCGTTCTTGATGGCCTCGGCCACCTTGCGGCCATCGACGCGCGGCATGCCGAGATCGGTGATCACCAGGTCGAAGACGCGATCGTATTTCTGCGCGCGGTGGAAGGCGTCGATGCCGGCCTGGCCGCCGGGCGCGAGTTCCAGTCGATGTCCGTCGGTCTCCAGCGCGTCCTGCAGCGAACGTGTGAGCACCGGATCGTCGTCCACCACCAGGATGCGCAGATTCTTGCGGATGGCGGTCGCAGTCGCGCGGCCCGCCGCGGCCGCGCTCTGCGCGACGAACAGGGGGAAGATCATGCGCACCGTCGTGCCCTGACGAGGCGCGCTTTCGATCTCGAAGTCGGCATCGTGGCGGCGAAGCATGCCGAACACCGAGGCCAGCCCCAGCCCCGTGCCACGCTCGCCCTTGGTGGTGAAAAACGGCTCCATGCAGCGCCGCCGGGTCTCCTCGTCCATGCCGATGCCGGAGTCGGTCACTTCGATGCACACGCCGGGGAGCGCACCGCGACCCTGGCGCGTACCGGTGGCCAGGGTGAGCGTGCCGCCGTCGGGCATGGCGTCGACCGCGTTGAACACGAGATTGGTCAGCGCATCGCGCAGCTCGACCTCGTCGCCCAGGATCTCGAGCCTGTCCGCGGCGTAGTGCCGGCGCAGCTCTATGAAGATGCCGCGCTCCTGCGGCAACGCCTGCCAGCGCGGCTCGGTGAGCTCCACCACCTGGTCGATGGCGGCGTGCACGTCCACCTTGCCGAAGGCGCGCGCCGACTCGCGCGGGCGGTAGAACTCGCGCATGCGTTCGATGGTTCCGGCGACATCTTCGATGGCGCGTTGCATCGTGCCCAGCCGCGCGCGGCCCTGTTCGCTCAGCTGCCGTTCCTGCTGCAGCAGCAGCTCGGTGTACAGCGAAACCGGTGAGATCGCGTTGTTGATGTCGTGCGCGATGCCGCTCGCCATCTGGCCGAGCGCGCGCAGGCGTTCGTTCTGCATCACCGATTGCTGGCTCTGGCGCAGGTCGTCGTAGGCCTGCTGCAGGGCGCCGTACAGCTGCGCCTGGTGCGACGCCAGCGCCACGTGCTCGCTCAGCTGCTTGAGGAATTCGCAGTCGGTGCTCGAGAAGGAATTGGCTTCGCGGCGCGCGGCCACCAGCACGCCGAAGACGCTGGATTCAACGGCCAGCGGCGCGAGCACCAGCGAATGCAGTCCGGCGTCCGCGAAGCGCCGCGGAAACGGCGACGTCGAGCCGCCCACATCCGGCTCGTGGATCAGCGCGCCCTGCAACGCGCGGTACAGGCCGTTCTGCCCGATGGCAATGGCGCTGCCGGTGGTGAGGCCCATGGCCCGCGCCGGAGCGTCGCTGGCCGGGCCGACACTGGTCACGGTCATGTGGCCCTCGCGGCTCTCGTGCAGGCACACGCAGCCGAAGTGGATGGGCAGGTGCTCCTCGACGCTGCCGAGCACCACCTGGAAGATGCTGAGCAGGTCGTGCCGCGAACCGATGCTGTGCGTGATCTCCTGCAACAACGCCAGGCGGCTCACCTGCGTGCTCAGCCGCCGTTCGAACTGCGCGGTCTGTTCCAGCATGTGATTGAACGCGTGGGTCAGGGTATCCAGCTCGTTGATGCCCGGAGCCGTCGCGCGGACACGATAGTCGTGCCGTGTCGAGACCACCTCGGCGGTCGCGGCCAGCGCGAGAATGGATTGCGACAACTGTCGCTGCAGGCTGTGCGCGATCGCCCAGGCCACGAGCAGCGTGAGCGCGATGACCAGCAAGGCCAGCAGCGCATACCCGCCCAGGCGTTCGTAGATCGCCCGCATGTCCGAACGCACGAACAGGGTGCCGAGCACATGACCGTCCTCGCTCACCTGCGAGACGCCGATCAGCTTGCCGCCCTGGAACCCGAAACCCCGCATGCCGGGCGCGGCCGGCACGGCGCTCGCGGGCGTGTCGGGTGGATAGGCCGCGAAGAACGAGCCGTCGGCCGTGTACAGCGCGGCCAGTTCGATATGCGGATCGGAACGGAACGCCGCGAGGACACCGCTCGCGTCCTCCGGAATGTCGAAGGCCAGCGCCGCGGTGCTGTTCGAACCGATGGCTTCGCTGAGCGTGCGCAGCTGCTGCAGGGTGAATCGGCGCACCTGGTGCAGTTCGCCCAGGAGAAACACCGCGGCGGTGATCAGCAGCGCGATGCCGCAGGTGGTCAGCGTCAGCCGGCTGAGCTTGCGGCGGATGGGAACGGCGGGCGCCATCAACCGTCCTCCACGTCGATCACTTCCGCCGGCCGCAGCAGCTTCGAGCTGATCACCAGATGATTGGCCCTGGCCGCCGCCAGGTTGATGCGCATGCGGATGCGGTTGTCGTCGCTGTACAGCACGATGACGGCGCCACGACGCTCGGCGCCCTGGATATCCGTGACCGTGAGGACGCTGTGCCCGCGCGCCGCCGCCAGCGCCTGCGCCAGCAGCGCCTCGTCGCCGCGGCCGACGAACAAGATGTTGCAGCCGGTGACGTCATTGGCCTCGCGCGTGCGCCTGACCACCAGCGAGCGCGAGTCCACCGACTCGCCGCGCACCACGTCGTCAAGGGTCTGACCGAAGGGGTCCTCGCCGAGCACACAGATCACGAACGGCGCCTGCGGCGTGTCGAAGACTTCGCTCGGCCAGTCGACGAACTTGCCGAAATTGAACAGGAACACGGCCTTGACCTGGTACTCGCTGGGCGCGGCGCGCAGCCCGCCCGGCAGCATCAGCAGCGCGGCCAGCGCCGCGCGCCAGGCCGGCGCGCGCCCGCTCACTCGCGCCGCCATTCGGCCTTGAGGTAGACGGTGCGACCGAGCTCGCCCCGCTCCCCGGGTGTGCCGAACTCCACGTGCCCGTCGTCCAGCAGGTTTTCGCCCATGAGCGACAGCTGCCACTGCGGCGACGGCCGCCATCCCAGGCGCAGATCCAGCGCGGAATACGCCGCGAGGCCGGCACCGCTGGGGTCGTTGGGAAGGCGGCGGATGCGCGTGTGATGGCGGAACTGCGCGTCGATCTCGAGGTCACTCAGCGTGAGCAGCGAGCGCAGGCCCGCCATGCCGTGCGGCGTCGAGCCTTCGACCCATTCGTTGCGATTGAGATCGAGGCCGCTCGAGTCCAGGTCCAGATCGATGGCCGAGTAGCTGGCCGTCAGCTGCCAATGGTCGACGGGCTGCCATTCCATCAGCAGTTCGGCGCCGCGCGAACGGCCGCTGCCCAGGTTGCGGTCCAGCACCGGGATGATGGTGCGCCCGGTGCCATCCAGGAAAGGCGTGCCGAATTCCAGGGAGACCAGCCGATCGTAGTCGTTGTGGAACAGCGCGAGGTCGAACCACAAACCCTGCGACGCCTGCCAGCGGTAGCCCAGTTCGTAGGCCACCAGGCGCTCGGGCGCGAAATCGCGATTGCCGAGCAGCCGGAACACCGGGTCGCCCGCCGGATCGGAGGCGTCGATGTTGACGTCGCGCTCCAGCCGGGTGGGCACACGCACCGCGCGCGACACGGCCAGCCAAAGGGAATTGCGCGAGTCGGGCGACCAGACGCCGCGGATGCTCGGCTGCACTTCGAAGCCGCTGAAATCGTTGTGCTCCAGTTTCGTGCCGAGCGTCAGCGATAGCGAGTCCGACAGCGTCACCTGGTCCTGGAGGAAGCCGCTCCAGAGCAGGTCCGTGGATTTCTCCGGCACCACGGCGAAGATGCCGCCGCCCTCATTGCGATTGGCGGTAAGTCGGCCCGCCAGCCCCCAGACGAATTCGTGGCGGCCCGACCAGAAGCGCTGCTGCAGATCGAGATCGGCGGTGTGCAGCGTATCGAGGAAGCTCGGATCGTCGCGCCGCGTGAAATCGTAGTACGCCCGCAGCTGCAGGTCCGAGCGCTCTCCCGTGGCATGGCGCCAGCGCGCCAGCAGATTGCCGCCGGACACGTGCGAGGTCAGCTGCCCGGTGGGGCCGGGACGCCCGATCACCTCCACCGCCGGGGCCAGCTGACCCATGTCGCCCGCATAGGCGTCGCCCTGCAGCGTCCAGCTCGAATCGCTGTCGGCGTCCCAATCCATGCGGAAACCCAGATGGCCGAGCCGTGCCTGGTCTTCGCTCGCCGCGAGCGCGTTCTCGGTCGGCGCCCGATCGTAGTAACGAGCGAACACGCGGTAGTGGCGGCCGCCCGCGGTCTCGCCACCATGGCGGGCGCCCAGCCAGAAGCGGTCAAGATTGCCGGCGCCCGCCACCAGGTAGTCGCCGTGCGTGTCGCGCGCGCTGCGCGTGGTGATGCTGATCACGCCATTCACGGCATTCGAGCCCCAGAGCGCGGCCCCGGGCCCGCGAATGACCTCGACGCGCTCCACGTCGGCCAGTAGATAGTCCTGCACGTCCCAGGCGACGCCCGAGAACAACGGCGTATAGATGCTGCGCGTGTCGGACAGCACCAGCAGCTTCTCCGAGTTGACGCTGCTGAAGCCGCGCGCGCTCACGCCCCAGGACGTGGAATTGCGGCGGGCCACGTGCAGCCCCGGCACCAGCCGCAGCGCCTCCGGCAGGCTTACGGCCCCGGAGCGGCGCAGGTCGTCGCCGCTCAGCACGGCGATGGCCGCCGCGGCCTTGCGCAGGTCTTCCTCGCGGCGCGACACCGAGGTCACTTCGACGTTCAGCAACTCGTCGACCGAGAGCCGCTTGAGTTCGGCGAGCGAATCCGGCTTGGCCATTGCCGGCGTGGCCGCCGCGAACAGCGATGCAACTGCGAGGACCGTGGTCCCCGCGCGGCGAGCCATGAGGTATGAATTGATACCCATCTCCCCTGATTGCGCTAGGCGGTGAAACTATCGCACGCGTGCGCCGACGCACAAACAGGGTTTTTCCTATGAACCTTGTGCCAGCGGGACTATGGAAACTCGGAAGCTAGGCGCGTCGCGCCCCGGAGACGCCGCTCCCGGCCGGTGGTGAGGGCGGACTCGAGGGTTACGGTGTCCCACAAGATCAGCGGCGGAAGGAGTCGTTAGTCGCGCAGCAGCGACCGGAGCCTGGCGAGATCCGCGTGACGCGAGGCAATGTCGCTGCGATCGGCCGCGAGCCGTAGGTCGCGCAACGTCTCGAGCGAGCGCAGCAGCACCGGCAACGGCGGCCCGCTCGCGGTCACGCTGGCGAGATGCCCGGCCGCCAGGCCGGTCGCGGGCCGCTCGATGAAGCGCCTCACCAGCTGGTCGTGGTGCTGCGCGGCGATGCGGCCGTACAGATCGCATAGCTCGAGGTAGCCGCGCGCGTTGCGCTGGAACCAGCCCGCCTGCGCATGCGTACTGGCGAGCGCGAGCAGGCCATCGAGAAAGCTCTCGTGTCGCATGCAATCGCGCAGGCGGGCCTGGTCCTGCGGCGGCAGGAACAGCATTTTGTCCACCAACAGCTGTGCGTAGTAAGGATCGTTGGCCCGACACAGGCCCAGCAGCAGGTCGAGTTCATTGATGCCGGAAAAATCTCCGGCGTTGGCGCCGCGGTACTCCTGGCGGCCCACCCGGTACGGCTTGTAGTAAGGCCGCACCGAATAGAAGAAGCGATCGACGTCCAGCCCGCCGTACAGGCGTTCGTTGGACTCGATGACGGCCGCGAGCGAGTGTTTCGCCGCGGCGAAGGGCACGTCCACCAGCGGGCTCGAGATGCCCAACGGCACGACCTTGCTCAACGCATCGGCCGCGAGCTGCAGCAGCATGATGCCGCGCGTGTTCTCGTCGATGAACAGGATCTCATCCGGCAGCGAGGTGAAGCTCTTGCGCACCCCGGCGATTGCGAAATTGAAATGTGCGAGATGCGCCGTTGAGAACCGCGGCGCCATGCCGAGCGAGGCGCCGACATGCATCGCCAGCGAGGAAGCCTCGGGAAATGGCGACTTCTCCTCGCGCGCCGGATTGGTCAGCTCATGGCGCCGCAGCGCCGCCAGGTACATGCCGACATTGCCCAGCACCCCGAAGGCCGTCGCGAAGCCGTCGCCGGTGTCGCCTTCGGCCAGCAGCGCCACCACGTGCGCGTGGCCTTCGTCGCGCAACCGGTACTTGAGCGCATCGCCGACGCCCACGACGTCGGCGCGATCCGGCCGCGCGAAATACAGGTTCTCGAGCGCCGTGTTGTATTCGACGAATGCACCGCGGATCCAGCGATCGAAGGCGTCGGAGTGGGTGCTCATGCCGGCAGCCTGCCAAAACGTGCCATGCTCTGCCAATGGCCACGCCAGGCGGCCCGGACGGCTCGGGCTATTTCCTCTATCACTCCATTGGCATGTTCCCCGGCAAGGCGCAGCAGACTGCCGCGGCGCTGGCCCAGGTCGCCGCGGCCTGGGGCACGCCGGACGATGCGGGTTGGGCGACCTCGCTGGCGCTGCGGCGCGACTTCCTGGCACGTTGGCGCGCGCTGCTCGCGGTGCCCGAGGGCACGATCACCACGGCGGAGAACGTCACCACCGCGCTGTGCTCGCTCATCGGCGCGCTGCCCGACCGCCTCCTGCGCGGCCGCAAGCTGCTGGTGGCCGCCGACTGCTTCCCGAGCCTGCATTTCCTGCTGTCGGGCATGGCGGCACGCCGCGGCTTCGAGCTGGTCACCGTGCCCGTGCGCCCCGGCGAGAACTGGGTGTGCGACGAAGACCTGCTCGCACACTGGCGCGACGATGTCGGGGTGGCGCTGCTCACGTGGGTGACGTCCACGTCGTCGCATCGCTGTGACTTGCGCCGCCTCGTCGCGCATGGCCGCGCCATGGGCACGCTCGTGGGCGTGGACATCACCCAGGGCATCGGCATCGTGCCGCTCGAGACGGCGCCGACGCCGCCCGATTTCATCGTGTCCACCTCGCTCAAATGGCTGTGCGGTGTGGCCGGCGCCGGCATCCTGCAGGTGCGCGAACCCTTGCTGGCGCAATGCCACCCCGAGCTGCGCGGCTGGTTCAGCCAGGAAGATCCGTTCGCCTGGTCGCTGGACACCTTCGAGTACGCGCGCGATGCGCGGCGATTCGATCACGGCACGCCGTCGATACTGCCTTTCGCGGCCTGCATTCCCGCACTCGACTGGCATGCTCGGCAGGACCCGGCGGCGCTGCTCGCTCACAACCGCCGCCTGTCGCAGTCGTTGCTGGATGCTTGCGGCACGCTGGGTCTCGAGCTCGCTGGCCCGCGGAGCGTCGACGAGCGCGGCGGCAGCCTGATGTTCCGCCTGCCGCCCGGCACCCGTGCCGAGCATCTGGTCGCGCAGTTGCGCCGGCAGTCGGTGTTCGTCGATTGCCGCGGCCCGTTGCTGCGGCTGTCCCCGGGCGCCATGACCACGGCGGCAGGCGTGGAACGCCTGATGCGCGCGCTGCCGGCTGCACTGCGCGCGGCGCGTTGAAATCGGGTCAGTGAGCGGCCGCGGCGCAGGCGCCGCCGCCGTACTCGTAGCGAGCCCGCGCCAGCGCCGGGTACAGGTCGAGTAGTTTGACCAGCACCGCGTTGGTCCAGCCGAAGCCGTCCTGCACGGGGTACTCGCCGCCCGCGCCTTCGCCCGCGTCGCGCACGTTGTATTTTTCGACCAGCTTGCCGGTGAGGCAGTACACCCGCGCATTCTCGCGCACCCAGCGACCCGCGATGGTCTCGGCGAGATCGTTCTCGCCATAGCGGCGCAGGCCGGCGATCGCCACCCACTGCAGAGGCGCCCAGCCATTGGGATGATCCCATTGTTGGCCGGTGTCGATCAGCGTGGTGGCGAGGCCATGCGGCATCAGCAGCTTGTCGCGCAGCGTGCGCGCCACGCGCTGCGCCCGCGCCTCGTCCGCCACGCCGGCGAACAGGGGATAGACCGTGGCCGCGGTGATCTGCGTGAGCCGGCGGTCATTGCGCCAGTCGTAGTCGACGAACGCGCCCTGCTCCGCATCCCACAGCAGTTCGAACATCGCCTTGCGGCGGGCGGCCGCCTGCGCCTGCATGTTGCGCTCGCAGTCGGGGCGCCGCGCCGCCGCGCAGGCGCGCGCGATGGTGCTTTCCAGCTGGTAGAGCAGGCTGTTGAGATCCACGGGGATGATGTCCGTGGTGCGGATGGTCGCGAGCGTGCGGCCATCGCCGAACCAGCGCGAGCTGAAATCCCAGCCGCTCTCCGCCGAGGCGCGCAGGTCGCGGTACACCTCTTCCTTGGGACGCGTGCTGCCGCCCGCGGTTTCGACGTCCTCCAACCAGGCCTCGTCACGCGGCGTGGCGCTGTCGTCCCAGTAGCGGTTGAGCAGGCTGCCATTCTTCAGGTGGACCACGCGACGATGCGCCTGGCCCGCCGCGAGGCCCGAGGCGCCCTCCATCCAGAACTGGTGTTCGATCTCGAGCTGCGGCAGGCGGCGGACCAGCGCACGGGCGGCGTCGCGGTTGTTCATGCCGTGCGCCTGCAGCTCCACCATGGCGGCGAAGAACGGCGGCTGCGAGCGGCTGAGGTAGTAAGTGCGCGTGCCGTTCGGGATGTGCCCGTAGCGATCGAGCAGAGCGGAGAAATTCTCGATCATGTCGGCCACGAGA
This sequence comes from uncultured Pseudomonadota bacterium, assembly GCA_946479515.1. The sequence goes on from CAMLGF010000076.1 coordinate 11,266, forward strand.
TCGTCGCGGCCGCTGGCCTGCAGGCCCACCATGGTGAAGTAGGAATCCCAGTAGTACATCTCGCGAAACCGTCCGCCCGGCACGACGTAGCGCGTGGTGAGCGGCAGCTGCGAATCGCGATTGCCGGCGGTGTCTTGCGCCAGCGGCTCGCGCGTGAGCGCATTCCACAGGCGGTCGATGTGCGCGCGAATTTCCTCGCGCGGCGCGGTCCTGAAATCGCTCTGCGCCGCCCCGGGGATTTCGAAGTGCGCGGCGACGAACTTCTCGAGCGAGAAATCCGCGTCGTCCTTCGCGGCCTGGTAGTCGCGCAGGATGTCGGCGGGCGCGACGCGCGCCACGGCATCGGCGAACGTCTTGCTGTCGGGGAACAGCCGCGCCGCCTGCACGCGTTCGAAGAGCTCGCCATAGAGGCGCGCCGGCGATTGCGGGGCACTTTGCGCGGTTGCTTTCTCGAGCCGCAGTGCCGGCGGCTCGCGTGCCGGCAGCGCGGGCGCGATGAACGCGAGTTGCGCCGCCAGCAGCGCGGCGACGAAGGCGATCGGATGACGTGGACGATTCATGCGTGGCCCCGTGACAACACTGTAGATCAATTTCCGCGGGCCGGCGCGGCGTGTAGCCGCCCACTGACGCGAGATTGCGAAAATCGGACACATGTCTTCCGCGCCGCACGGGTGGAGACTTCGTGACATCCGCCACCACCCGAATGCGGGAGGCCCAGAATGCTTGCCAAGAATACCTGCAAATCTCCCGCGCTCGCGGCCCTGGCCATCGCGCTGCCGCTGGCATCTGTTGCGCAGGAGCAAACGCCGCCTGCGAACGACGACGACAGCGGCCTCGAAACCATCGTCGTCACGGGCGTCGCGTCCGCGGGCGGCGTGAAGAAGCTGGAAGCCAGCTACAACATCGTCACCGCCAACCAGGAGGAGATCCGCCGCGCGAATCCCAAGAGCACGGCCGACCTGCTCAAGATCTCGCCCGGCATGTGGCCGGAGTCTTCGGGCGGCCAGACCGGCGCCAACATCGAGATCGCCGGCTTCCCGGGTGGCGGCGACGCGCCCTACTTCACCACGCAGCTCATGGGCTCGCCGCTGTACGGCATGCCGACGCTGTCGTTCTTCGAGACCACGAGCATTTTCCGCCTCGACGACACCGTGCGTTCCGCGGAAATCCTGCAGGGCGGCCCGTCGGTCGTGTTCGCCGGCGGCCAGATGGGCGCGACGTCCAACTTCCTGCTGAAAACCGGCAGCGAGACGCCCGAAGGCAGCCTCGGCCTGACCTATGGCGACGAGAACCTGATGCGCGTCGATGGCTTCTATGGCTTTCCCGTCGGCGAGAACTGGCTGGGCAGCTTCGGCGGCTTCTGGCGCACCTCCGACGGCGTGCGCGACCCGGAGTTTCCCTCCGACGAGGGCGGCCAGCTCACCGCGACCCTCAAGCGCGAATCCGACAGCGGCCAGGTGACGTTCTATGCGCGCTATCTCGACGACAAGAACCAGTTCATCACGCCGATTCCGCTGATCCAGCGCGGCACGGACGACTTCCGCGCCTTCCCCGGATTCGATCCGCTGACGTCCACCTACTACAGCAACGAGATCCGCCGTGTGACCCTGCCCGGCTACCCCGGGGGCGGCACCGAGGCGGATCTCGCCAATGGCCGCGGCGCGCAGATGGTGTTCCTCGGCGCCAACTACGATCACGACTTCGACAATGGCTGGTCGATCGTCGACAAGCTGCTCTACAACTCGGGCGACGTGGACACCAACGCGCTGTTCTCCGGCACCAATCCGGCGACACTGGACGACGAGTTGTACACGGTCGACAGCGGTCTCGGCGGCTTCGAACTACCCGCGGGTTCGGCCACGGCCACGTTCGTCAATGGTGGCGGCGCGGTGGCCGGCGACCAGAGCGTGATCCACCAGGGCTGGTGGTTCATCCACAAGAAGCTGGAAAACCTCAACAACGACTTCCGGCTGAGCAAGCAGCTGTTCGATGGCAACACGCTCACCCTGGGCCTGTACCTGGCCTACTACACCATGGACGACGAATGGGCCCTGGGCAACCAGATGCTCATGACCAATGAACCGAACGCGCGGCCGATCCGGGTGAGCTACGTGGACGGCGGCACGCAGCAGCTCACCGACGCGCAGGGCTTCCTCGACTACGGCGTCTTCAACATCACCGAGAAAGGGCACGCCTTCAACCAGGCCGTCTATCTATCGGACTCCTGGCGCGTCAACCAGTGGCTGCTGGACGCCTCGGTGCGCTGGGAGAACCAGGACGCCACCAATCGCGTCTGCAATCTCACCAACCAGAACCTCGATGGCGACGACGCAACGCTGTACGACAACAACGTGCCGGTGTGCAACGGCACGTTCGCGGTGACCGACTACGACGAGGACTTCACGTCCTGGACCCTCGGCGCCAACTACAGCTTCACGGATTCCAGCTCCGCCTACCTGCGCGTGAATCGCGGCGGCCACTTCGCGGATTTCGACAATGGCATCCGCGGCAACGTCACGGGCGACACGCCGCCCGTGCAGGTGATCCGCAACTACGAGGTCGGATACAAGTTCCAGAACGACAGCCTGTACGCGGACGTGAGCGCGTATTTCCGCGACTTCTCCGGCCTGCTGTACACGCCCACGGACGACAACGGCGTGGCGATCCCCGACCTGCAGCTGCAATACGGCTCGGAGTCCACGGGCGTGAACTTCATCGGCGCGTGGACCCCGGGAGAGAGTTTCCGCTTCCAGGTGGTGGCGAACTGGCTGGACGGCGAATACACCGACTACGATGCCTGCGTGCAGTACAGCAACGTGGTCACCGGGCCGGGCTGCGCGCGCATCGAGGGCAAGCAGCTGCAGCGCCAGCCCAAGCTGCGCTACATGCTCACGCCCAGCTACCGCTTCGGCTGGGGATCGACCGATCTGGAAGCCTTCGTCACCTACACCCACGTGGGCGATCACACACAGGACCAGTCGGCGCTGCAGCAGCTCGGCTCCTATTACACCTGGGACTTCGGCATCACCGCGGACATGAACGACCATTGGCAGCTCTCGCTGCGCGGGACCAATGTGACCGACGAGCTCGGCCTCACCGAGAGCAACTCGCGCATCTTCGGCGCGGCGGCCGGCGAAGGCGGCGTGCTGCTGGCGCGCCCGCTCGAAGGCAGCGAGATCAACTTCCAGGCGAAGTATCGGTTCTGACTACTGCAGGCTTCTGACTACTGCAGGCCCGCCGGCGCGTCCGGCGGGCTCAAGCCGAGGAACACCGTGCTCCACAACTGCGCGGCATTGGATTCGTCGGCATCGGCGCCGGGCCGCCCGAAGGGCTCGGCGCGATAGCGTCCAGCGGCAAACGACCAGGACCACAGTTCCGAGGTGCGCAGCGCGCGCGCATTGCCGATGAGGTGCCACAGCTCACGGCGCGCCTGCGCGAGCTGCGCGCGCAACGGCGCCGGCAGATCCTGCCGGCGCCATTGCCGATCGAGGGCCGCGGCCATCAACGCCTGCTGCCAGGACCAGATCACCGTGCCGTGATAGGCGAAGCGGCTGAACTCGCGCCGCAGCCCGGGCGCGGCGTGCGCCGGATTGGCCACCAGCATTCCCGCGTCGGTGAACAGGCCGGCGGGGAATGGCCGCGACAGTGCCGCGAGGCCCTGTGCCAGTTCGTCCGCGGGAGGGTCCGACAACAGCCAGCGGAATCCCTCGTCCGAGTGCAGCACGGGGATGGGCGTGCCCGCCGCGTCCAGCGACAGCGCCGGGAAGCGCAGCGGCGCGATGCCGAGCGCGCGCAAGGCCGGCTCGGCATCCACGCCGATCTCGCCGGCGTATTCCTCGACGTCGCGGCGCGCCCGGCGTGCGGAGATCTCGGTGCTGAACAGGCCTGGCGCCCGCGCCGCCCACACCTGCGCGAAATCGCGCGTCGGGGCGAGCGTCTGCCGCTGCGAAGCATCCAGGTAGTCAGACAGCAGGCCGCTCTCCAGCAGGCGCGCCGTCGCCCGCAACGCGGCCGGCACCAGCGCCGCGTTCACGTCATACGCGTAGCGCCCGCCCGCGAGACCCGTCTCGCTGTCGCGCCAGTTGCCCGTGTTGCGGCCGGGTTTGATGCCCACCAGGTGCGCGGCGATGGGCTCACGTGCGAACGCGCTGGCGCGTTGCACCAGCCAGCAGAGATTGCGCACCAGCCGCGCACCGTGACTGGCCCCGACCGCGCCCCGTGCCGCCAGAAAATCGCGGGCCCGTGCGCGACCGCGCGCATCGTCCAGCAGCCAGCGCGCGGCGAGCGGCGCGAGCAGGAAGTCGTCATCGACCATGCCGTAGTCGTAGAGGGGCGTGGCGATGCGGCCCCGGCCCTCGCGCGCGTTGCGCAGCACGGCGAACTCGCCGATGTCTTCCTCGTGCGCCACTTCGCCATCGGGCGACAGCCGCTCGAGCACGGAGGAAATCGCGCTCTCCAGGGCCGGTGGCTCGAGCACCGGCGCGAGCAGCAATGCCGAGATGAGCGTATCGCGCCCGAAGTACGTGTCGAAGCGCCACGAGCCGGCGAGAAATTTTTCCTGGTAACTGAGAAAGGCGAGCGCATGTTGCGCGCGCGAGTCCTCCCGCGCACCGCGGGTCAGAAGCGCGGGCAGCGGATGCAATGGCGGCTCGCCCGTGAGTGCGCGTACGCGCAGCCTCAGCGGAGCACCCGCACCAGAGCTGAGGCGATCCGCGCTCGGCGTGCCGTCGCCGAGCACTTCGACGCTGAGCCGATAGCCCGGCGCGCCATCGAGCCGATCGCGCGCCCAGGTGATGGCAGCGCCACCGACGCGCGGCGCCGCCGCGACTTCGGGCGGCGCCGCGCCCGTGAGCTCGAAGTCGCGCAGCACGCGGATCGAAGACAGCACGGCACCTGCGATGCGCAGCTCCGTCGCATCGGTCTGGGCCTCGAACTCCACGCCGTGCAACTGCCGGCCGCGCGCGTCGCGGGCCGTGACCGGGCGCGGTGCCTGCGCCAGCGTCCACGCCACCGATCGTTCGGTCTCGGTGAACCACAGGCCGACCCCGCTGTTCCCCGCCGGGAATGCCACCAGCACCCGCGGTTGTGTTCCCGAGCGCAGCAGCACATGCGCGGCCACCGGTCCCGCACGTACGAAGCTGTTGAGGTTCCGCCCCTCATCGATTCGGAAGGTGAGGGGCGGGGCGGCCAGTGCCGCCACCGCGCCCAGTAGAGCCCAGCAAAACACCAGAAGTTGCGGAAGAAGTCTCGCGGGCATGCGTCGTCTCCTGACGAGCGGCGAATACCACTCGTATAGGGCTCCTGCGCGCCGCGTTCAATCAGCCGCGCGGCGAGTCGTCGCCTGCCGTTGGCCGACGATGGCCCACCGCGCGTTGACCCGCGTCTCGGTCCGTCAGTAGCCGCCGCCACCACCGCCGCTGCTGGCCGCGCCCACCGCCACCGCGCCCAGCACGACCGCGCCGACGATCAGCGCCGTCTTGCCGATATGCGTCTCGCCCTGCTTCTGCACGTCGAGACGGGTCATCTCGGCATACGCGATGCGGTCGTGCTCGCCTTGCAGGGCTTCCGCGTCGGCCGAGGTCACCTGGAATTTGTGGCGGGTCCCGTCGCGCGTGGTGACGACGACGTGATCCCCGGCCTGCACGTCCGGTCGCGTCACGCCCTGCCCGGCATGGTTCAGTGGCACGTTCTGCAGCTGCGCGCAGCCCGTGGCCAGGAAGATCGTCGAAATGGTCAACGCCAGTGTGCGTTTCAGAATGTTCATGTTCCCCTCGCAAGTGGTCGCGGGCGCGCGAAGGGATTTTCGGCGCGTTCCCGTGACGCCTGGTACGTAACGGGAACGCGGCCGGGGGTTCTGC
>CAMLGF010000077.1 GCA_946479515.1 uncultured Pseudomonadota bacterium
AGATCCTTCACTACAGTAGATAGCCGAAGATAGCTCTCCACCTTCTCGCTTAGCGAAACAACCTTGTCCAGTATGCGTCTTGTCGAAACGCCGTAGATTCCACGCGGTTCGCGAAATCCTCTCTGCAAGTGAAAGGTAGCGACCTTGGGTCTCAGTGAGAGCGCTTCAAGCGCCACTAACGCGCGGTGTGCGCCTCTTGAGAAGTCGAGCACAAACTCGGGCTTCATCAGCGAGCGGAGGCGGAGAGAACTACCAATTGCCAGACTTCCTTAGCGTGTCTCGCTCTGCCTCCACCAGTTCAACAAGTGCAACGACCGAGTCCGTCAGTTCGGCATGATCCGAAGCCGCCGTATACGTGAGGACATTTAAGTTCATGGACTTTTGAACTGTATCCCGAACCGACGCATGCATTGTAGTTCTCGGCAAGACAAAAACATGAGCCCGCGAAGCAGGGTGGCGAAAAAAATTGTCTTCGAGCAAGAGGCGTATGTCGGGGTCATTTAGTCCACACCCAAGGAAGAGAAAGGTGTGAGTCAAGGCAAGCGCGTCAAGCACGTCGTAAAAGGATCGATATCGCTGCCGCGCCTCGGCGTATTCGTGTCGCGTGAATATCATTCGATCCGGCGAGTCTATAGTGCCGTGAATCTTCAACACCACTCGCCCAACGCCCCGCAAGACTTGGGCAACATCGGGATCAAACTGGTGTTTCACTGTTATCGAACCGCCCGCTTGGTGATTGGCGTATGTCTCATAAATCTTGTCGAAATTTGGAGTTGCGATTACGCGTGAATCAAGTTTGAAAATCGCCTCATGTATCGGCGCGTGGTTGTAAGCCGGAAGCAGGAATTCGTCATGCAACGCATCGCGAAATTGGTCCGCCGGCAAGGCTCGCTTGATTACTTCACATGCCGTCAGATAGTCGCCGCTCTTCAAGAGAGATCTGATGTGTCTATTAGGATTCACCTGCTGCATCAAATGCTCTAAGAGTGCCAGCCAAGTTTTGGGCCGCCTCCCCGCCGCATTCGTGGAGTTCATTGAGATGCCCGAGCCGAGCACGACCACAGTGCGACGGCGAGCTAAATCGCTAACAAGTGATGCGGGCCAAGTAATCACACTACGCTCCGATAGTGTCCAAGAATCTATGCGCAATGCCGGCATAGATTCCTTCGGCCTCCATAACCTTTGCAAAGTGGGCACCTACGACGCCATCTTTTGCCTTTAATCCGAATATTGGCGCGTTCGCGGTTTGGGACATCGGCACCACGCTATGGAGGTTTGGGATATCGCCCAACTTGTAGGATTTTCCAGATGGCAGATCTGAGAACCGGTCCACCAGTTCGTCTCGAACCAGCGCTGGCACCCGCTTAATGATGCGCTCGTATGCCTTTACGGGTTGTCTCGTGCCGCGTCCCGTGGTCTTCGCGGTGTATTGTTGCGTGACGTAGCCAGCAAATCTTAGCCGCCAACCTACCTGGTGAGAACCGAGTAGATAGGGCTCACCCTCATTCGCCTCATAATCAGCTAATCCTTTTGTTAGCGCTCGCTTCCACTTCGTGAGCGATGTCGCGATATTTTTGATCGCCATCAAACTAAAAATGTCGGACGACATTGGCATTAAGAAATAGTCGGACGCGATCAATACAGATCGGTTTATTGCCCCCAAAGAAGGACCCACATCTAAGAAGACAAAGTCATAGTCAGCGTATCTGCCTAGTAAATCCCTAAAGACAAAAGTTGTTTGCAAACCTCGAGGGTCCCCATTGGTACCTACTGTCCAATCCGATGCGAGTAAATCTTCAGAAAGCGCGAGACGCGGATCACCTGGCAACAAATCGAGGCCGAACCGCGGCGCCTTGACAACCGACACCTTGTCTTGGATATAGCCTTTGCCTCGCCTCAACGTATCGAAGTACGAATCTACGGTCTCACGATTGGATCGATCGTAGAGATCCAATACATCACGCTCAGGAAGGAGATAGATAGTGGCGTTGCATTGTGGATCTGCATCCACAACAAGGACACGCAACTTCTCGTGAATTGCTAAATGGGCGGCGAGATTGCACAAGAACGTTGTCTTCCCTACTCCGCCCTCGTTGTTGAAAACTGTTATCGACTTCATGTACTGCACTCCCGCAGCCTAATAGCTGTGCACCTAATCACTAGAGAACGCTGTCCTCTATCTGTAGTTTGCCCCAAACCTGCGCTATCTATGGTGGCGCAATGCAGATGAGGATGGGTCGGACCCATCGGTGTCCACCAAGAATAGACAGCAAATGAAATGCACCGCGATTTGTGGCGGCTTAGCGTTTCATCGAAGAACTGAGCAGCCCGGACATGGCTCTGGGAATCGCTAGCCCGGCAGCGACGATGAGCCAGTTCTGAGCGCCTGAAGGCTGTTAACGCCGGGATCAAAGGCTTATCGGACGGACTTAAGCCCCTGACAATGCTGAGATTTTTTTAAGCGGCACACCTCGGCCAGTAAGTCGAGCATTTCCCCTCGTTTTTCACTACCATTCGCGGATCGAAAAACGACCCTGGGCCGGGGTTTCCCCGCCCCAACCTCCTGAATTCAAAGAGAACTTTGCATGGCCCGTACAACGCCCCTGGCTGACATTCGCAACATCGGCATCATCGCGCACGTCGATGCCGGCAAGACGACCACCACCGAGCGCATTCTTTATTACACGGGCAAGAAGCACACGATCGTCGACGTCCACGAGACGAAGGACCTGAAGTCCTCGACGACGACGGACTACATGGAGCAGGAGCAGAAGCGCGGCATCACGATTCAGTCGGCCGCGGTGTCGACCTTCTGGCGCAAGAAGAAGATCAACGTCATCGACACGCCCGGGCACGTGGACTTCACGATCGAAGTGAACCGTTCGCTGCGTGTGCTGGACGGCGCGGTGGTGGTGTTCGACGGCGTGGCGGGCGTGGAGCCGCAGTCGGAGACGAACTGGCGCCTGGCGAACAACTACAACGTGCCGCGTATCTGCTACGTGAACAAGATGGACCGCTCGGGCGCGAACTTCGTGCGCTGCGTGGACATGATCAAGACGCGCCTGGGCGCGCGCCCGCTGCCGGTGCAGATCCCGATCGGCTCGGAAGACAACTTCAAGGGCATGATCGACCTGGTCACGCAGGAAGCGCTGGTCTGGGACTCGGACGACAAGGACGCGAAGTGGGAGATCATCCCGGTCGGCGACGGCAAGGGGCTGGCGGACAAGTTGGGCATCACGGTGCCGTCGGATCGCAAGATCCTGGACGACTACCCGAAGTATCGCGCGGAGCTGGTGGACACCTGCCTCGAGATGGACGACGCGGCGATGGAGAAGTACCTGACTGACAACGAACCGCCGTCGGCGGACGTGCTGCGCAAGTGCCTGCGCAAGGGCACGGTGACGAGCGCGTTCAACCCGGTGCTCTGCGGCTCCTCTTATAAGAACAAGGGCGTGCAGCAGGTGCTGGACGCGGTGGTCGACTACATGCCGTCCCCGACGGACGTGGAAGCCATCAAGACGGTGGACCTGGACGGCAACCCGACCGGCGAGCGCAAGTGCTCGGACGACGAGCCGTTCTCGGGCCTGGCGTTCAAGGTAATCAACGACGCCTACGGCGCGCTCACCTTCGTGCGCGTGTATTCGGGCGTGCTCACCAAGGGCATGTCGGTAACCAACACGACGCGTGGAAAGAGAGAAAAAATCGGCCGCATGGTCGAGATGTTCGCGGACAAGCAGAACCCGATCGAAGAAGCCCGCGCGGGCGACATCATCGCGCTGGTCTCGCTGGCGGAAACGGATACCGGTGACACGCTGGCGGACACGGAGAACCAGGTGGTTCTGGAGCGCATGCGCTTCCCGGATCCGGTGATCAGCGTGTCGGTGAAGGCGAAGACGAAGGCGGAGAGCGAGAAGTTCGCCGCGGCGCTGGGCAAGATGGTCCGCGCCGATCCTTCGCTGCAGCTCGAGACGGATCGCGAGACGAACGAGACGATCCTGCGCGGCATGGGCGAGCTTCACCTCGAAGTGACGCTGGACCGCATGCGCACGGAGTTCGGCGTGGAAGGCACGATGGGCCAGCCGCAGGTGGCGTATCGCGAGAGCTTCACCAAGGCGATCGACGAGCATTACGTGCACAAGAAGCAGACGGGTGGCTCGGGCCAGTTTGCCGAGGTGTGGATCAAGTTCGAGCCGCTCGAGCGCGGCGCGGGCTTCGAGTTCGTGGACGAGACGGTGGGCGGCTCGGTGCCGCGCGAGTTCGTGCCGGCGGTGGAAAAGGGTTTGAAGATCCAGAAGGAAGACGGCGTGCTGGCGCACTTCCCCACCGTGGACTTCCGCGCGACGTTGCACGATGGTTCGTACCACGACGTGGACTCGAACGCGCTGACGTTCGAAATCGCGGCGAAGGCGTGCTTCCGCGAGGGCATCCGCAAGGCGGGTCCGCAGCTACTGGAGCCGGTGATGAAGGTGGAGACGGTGACCCCGGGCGACTACCTGGGCGACGTGATCGGCGACATGAACCGCCGCCGCGGCACCATTGCTGAGCAGGTGGAGCGCGGCACGAACATCGCGGTGGTGGCGACGATTCCGCTCTCCGAAATGTTCGGCTACATCGGCCAGCTGCGTTCGATGACCTCGGGTCGTGCCAGCTTCACGATGGAGTTCTCGCACTACGATCCGGTGCCGAAGAACAAGGCGGATGAAGTCATCGCCGAAGTGGCCAAGCGCAAGGCAGCCGCGAACGCGTAATTTGAACGGGTGCGGGACAGGGCTCCTCGCCCTGTCCCCACACCAACTCAACGGTAGATCGAACGGGGCCCCAGGTAAGAAATCACCCGCCCCCCTTTTTCTTCCCCACGCAGTCACCCCCGCCCAGCTTCGGCGTGACGCCGCAGCACCCACACCGCATAATCGCCCGCAGTCGCACCGGGACCGCGGACGACTCGCTTCCGGACGCCATCAACGTGCCGTTACGGCACTCCGGAGCCCTCGTGCCGCACCAGATCTTCGCCGTTCTCTGCCTGCTCTTTCTCGCGGCCGTGCCGTCGGCAGCCTCGCCGTCCGCACCGGCGCCCCTCGACCGCATGGACCAGGTGGTCCGCTTCTACGTCGACAACCAGCAATTCATGGGCACGGTGCTGGTGGCGCGCGGCGACGAGGTGGTCTTCAGCCATTCCTACGGCTCGGCCAATCTCGAATGGAACGTGCCGAACACGCTCGACACGAAGTTCCGCATCGGCTCGATGACCAAGCAGTTCACGGCGGCCGCCGTCCTGCTGCTCGAAGAGCGCGGCAAGCTGACGCTGGACGACCCGATCGAGAAACATTACCCGGATGCGCCCGCGGCCTGGAGCCGCATCACCCTGCGCCACCTGCTCGGCCACACCTCCGGCATACCTAACTACACGAACACGCCGGACTTCGGCCGCATGAGCTCGTGGCGGGCGACGCCCGAGGAACTGGTGGCGCGCGTGAAGGATCGGCCGCTCGAATTCGAACCGGGCGCCCAGATGCGTTACTCCAACACCGGCTACGTGCTGCTCGGCATGGCGATCGAAAGGGTCACCGGCGTGAGCTACGCGGCGTTCCTGAAGCAGAACATCTTCGATCCGCTCGGCATGGCGGACACGGGCTATGACGACAACTCGAAGGTGCTGCCGCAACGCGCCGCGGGTTATTCGCCATCGCCCGGTGGCATCGTCAACGCCATGTACGTCGACATGACCACGCCGTTCGCGGCGGGCGCGCTCTACTCCACGGCGCCGGACCTGCTGCGCTGGGAGCGCGGCCTGTTCGGCGGCAAGGTGATCTCGCCGGCCTCGCTGCAGCAGATGACCCGCAAGGGCCTGGGTGATTACGGACTGGGCCTGTTCATCGGCTCGGAATCCGGGCGGCGCTGGTATGAGCACGGTGGCGGCATACCGGGCTTCAACGCCAAGATGGCTTACTACCCCGACAGCGAGGTGGTCGCCATCGCGCTGTCGAATCTCAACGGCCCAGGGCCCGACGAAATCGTACAGAAGCTGGGCGCGCTGGCGCACGGTGACGCGGTCGTGCTGCTGAACGAGCGCAAGTCCGTCCCGCTGCCGGAGAAGGTGCTGCGCAAGTACGTCGGCGCCTACCAGGTGGAGCCGCAGCGCGTGATGACGGTGACGCTGGAGAATGGGCAGCTGCACTGCCAGCTTACGGGCGACGGCAAGTTTCCCATCGCCGCGGAATCCGCCACGCGCTTCTTCCCGGTGCCGTTCGATGCGCGTTTCGAGTTCCGTGTCGAGAAGGGCAAGGTGACCGGCATGGAGCTGCAACACGGCAGCGAAGTGGCCTTTGCCCCGCGTGTGGGCGCACCCGCCGGCCAGTGAGGCACGACATGGCGCGACGCGATGCCGGAAAAGTCTATGTGGGCGTGGGCGGTTGGAACTTCGCCCCCTGGCGCGGCAGCTTTTACCCGAAGGGACTGGTGCAGGCGCGCGAGCTGCACTACGCGAGCCGCGAGCTCACGTCGATCGAGATCAACTCCACGTTCTACGGCCTGCAGAAGCCCGCGACTTTCCAGAAGTGGCACGACGAGACGCCCGACGGCTTCGTGTTCAGCCTGAAGGCGCCGCGATTCGTCACTCACCGCAAGAACCTCGCGCAGAGCGCGGCGAGCATCGATCGTTTCCTGGGCAGCGGCCTGCTGCGGCTCGGCGCCAGACTCGGCGCCATCAACTGGCAGCTGGCGCCCACCAAGCACTTCGACGCCGGCGAGATCGCCGCCTTTCTCGAACTGCTGCCGCGCACGATGGCGGGCCGCCCTCTGCGCCACGCGATCGAGGTGCGCCACGAAAGCTTTTCCTGCCAGGCGTTCACCCGGCTTGCCCGCGATCACGAAGTGGCGATCGTCGAAGCGGGCGATTCGAAATACCCGCGCATTCAGGAGCGTACGGCGCCCTTCAGTTACCTGCGCGTGATGGGCGCGAAGTCGAGCGCGCCCAAGGGCTATGCGGCCGCCGCTCTCGCCCGCTGGCGCGAGCGTGCGCGCACGCTGGCGAAGAACGGCGACGTGTACTTCTATTTCATCAGCGGCGCCAAGGCGCGTAATCCCCTGGCCGCCCGTGCATTGATCGGGATGCTCGCATGACCAAGTTCGTGATCGCCCTGGTAGTCGTTGCCACCATCATTGTCGGGGGCCTGATGCGCCTGCTGCGCAGCCGCGGCCAATCCATGGGGTCGCCCGAAGTGCTGGAACGCGTGCGGCAACGCGAACGCGAGCTCGAGGCGCAGGAGAAGCGCGAGAACGAAGAGTGAGTGCCGACTCGTTCAACTTCGCCGGCGCCAGGACTCCTGCATTTCCAGGTACAGGAATGACGCCGACCAGGTTATCAGGATGAAGCCGGTGAGCGACTCCGTACCGGACAGGAAGCGCAGCGCGCCGACGGGCGCGAGATCGCCGAACCCGACGGTCGCGAACGTGCTGGCGGATAGATAGACGGCGTCGAGGAAACCGGTGGCCGCGGCGCCGCTGATCCGCCCGGCCCACGGCACGCTCGCCAGCGCCCACAGCGCGGCGCCGAACAGCCAGATCTCCACGACGTGCAGCAGGATCACACCGTACACGCCGAACAGCACTTTGCGGCGGCGGATCGCCGGCAGCTTCAGCAAGCCACCGGCGATCCAGCGCAGGCCTTCATAGTGGAGCAACACGGCACCGGCCACGGTGGCCGCGGTGACGAATACCACGAGGGCATTCACGCCCCAATGCGAGTACATCGGCGCATGCTGCCGCAGCAGGCCACCGGGCCCATCCGCAAGACTACGGACCCGGCCGGTGCGTCACTGCGTCGGCGTAGCGTCGATCGGCTGTTCGAAGGCGATGAACAGCACGCACGGCACCTTGCTGATGCACTTGCCGGAATGCGGCCGCTGGGGTGGGCCGTACGCGTACGAGCCGGCACGCATCACCATGGCCTTCTGGCCTTCGTAACTCACCTGCAATTCGCCGGACACGAGCACCATGCGCTCCGCCGAGTGATGCCAGTGCCCCGGCAACTCGACTCCGCCCGGCACCTTGAAGAACACATCGGCGTTGGGCTGGCCGGGTTCGCCATGCAGAACCGCGATCTGGCAGCCCGATGGCAGGAACGAGGGACACGGTCCCCACTGCAGGCCGGCGTCGGCAGACGTCCAGGCGACCGCGGAATCCTGCGGCGGCTGGGCCATGGCCGCGGCCGCGCCGGCCACCAATCCAGCGGCAACGATCAACGAGAAATGTAAACAACGGGACATGTGAGATCTCCTGTGAATGCTCCCGGATCGGAGCCTGCCCCGCGCACCGTGGGAGCCAGCGTGGGAATCGGCGCGGCGTGGCGCTAGCATGGCGGCATGGAACGGACCGGCACACCGGCATCGGCATCCCCGGGAATCCCGCTGCCTGGCACTTCCACCGAACAGGTCACGGCGCTCGCGCACTACTATCGTGGCGAGCTGTCGCGCATGATCAGCTGGCGCGACCGCCTCGACCGCACCACCAACTGGGCGATCGGCGCGCTCGCCGCGATGCTGTCCATCTCCCTCGCCACCGAGCAGGCGCACCACTCCGTGCTGCTGTTCGCGATGCTGCTGATCCACATGCTGCTGCTCATCGAAGCGCGGCGTTATCGCTTCTTTCACGTGTATCGCGCGCGCGTGCGGCTGCTGGAACGCGAGTATTTCGCGCGGCTGTTCGCCACGGACACGGCCAGCGAGCGCGTCGACCTGGGCGAGTTGAGCGAGGCGTTGCGCGTGCCGAATTTCACCGTGTCGCTGCCGCAGGCGATGTCACGGCGGCTGCGGCGCAACTACTGCTGGATCTTCCTGGTGGTGCTGCTGGCGTGGCTGGTGAAGACCACGTCCATGGTCGCCGAGGGGCACACGCGGCTGATCCACACGCTGCGCGAGTTCCTGACCACCACCGCGATAGCCGGCATTCCGGGAGTCGCGGTGGTGTCGGGCGTGGCCGCGCTGTACGCCTGGCTGGTGTTCGTGATGTTGCGCTACCAGCTGGACGAGGACGAGCTGGGGCCGGGGCAGGTGCACGTGTAGGGGCGCTCAGGCGCCAGCCCCCGGGCAAACTACTTCTTCGCGAGCTCCGGTGTGCCCGCCACCACCTTCGCCTCCTGCGCCTCCATCCACTTGCGGATACGACGTGCGTCGGCAGTGCGCGTGAGCTTGCCGAAGGAGTTCAGCAGCACCATGACCACCGGACGCTCGCCGATCATGGCCTCCATGACCAGGCACTCGCCGGCGTCGTTGGTGAAGCCGGTCTTCTGCACGTGGATGTCCCAGTCGTCGCGGCCCACGAGCAGGTTGGTGTTGCGGTACTGGAGCATGCTGCGGCCGGCGCGCACCTGCAGCGTGTGCAGCGTGGAGAACTCGCGGATGCGCGAGTCGCGCGAGGCCGCGCTCACCAGCTTCACCAGGTCGCGCGCATTCGACACGTTGCGGCTCGAGAGGCCGGACGGATCGTCGAAGCGCGTGCGCGTCATGCCGAGCGCGCGGGCCTTGGCGTTCATGGTCTTCACGAAGGCCTGCATGCCGCCGGGGTAGGCGCGGCCGAGCACGCGCGCGGCGCGGTTCTCGGAGGCCATGAGCGCGAGCTTGAGCAGCTCCTCGCGCGTGAGCTTCGCGCCCACGGGCAGGCGCGAGAACGCGCCCTTGCCCTTCCAGACATCCGCGTGGGTGATTTCGATCTTCTCGTCGAGCGGCTGCTGGCCGTCGAGCACCACCAGCGCGGTCATGAGCTTGGTGATGGAGGCGATGGGCGCGACGTGCGCGGGGTCGCGCTCGAAGAGCACGGTGCCGTTCTCGCCGTCGACCACCATGGCGGCGGCGGATCGCACCTCGGGCCTGCCCGGTGCCTTGCCGTCGTGGGCGCCCGCGATGGCGGCGAGCGTGAGCAGCAGGGCGACGAAACCGGTGCGTGATGTCATGTGGCGCGATGGTAGGAAAAAATCCGTCCGCATGCACGTGATCAAATCGCCTGATATCGGAAATTCCGGAAGCGCACCTCGCCATTGCCGGCGGCGTACAGGCCGGGTCGCACGCTCAGAAAGTCGTAGGCCACGTTGTGGTGATACCCCGAGATCTCCATCTGTGTGTCGAACTTGTGCCAGGTGCGGCCGTCGCTCGAGGTGTGAAAGGTGACGATGTGCCGGTCGTTCTCGAAGCGGATGAAGGCGCGCCGGCCAAACCCTTCCGGCTTGCGCCGCGGGGCATCGATGGCCGTGCGGTGGCGCACGAGCTGGCGCTCGTTGAAGCCCAGCCCGCAGTACATGCGCCGGTTGTAGAAGAACAGCACGCCGCCCGTGGCCTCGCCCTCCACTTCGATCTCCACCTCGCAGCGGTACGCCTGGTCGCCGACGATGCAGGTGAGCGGCGAGCAGTTCGCCGGGCTTTCGCCCTTGCCGGCGAGCACCAGCGCGCCATTTTCGCAGGTGGCCCGCGCCCGTTCGTTCGGGCCCGGGTCGTAGAACGCCCACTGGATGCCGAACTTGTCGCGGCTGAAATCGTCGCTCAGCGCAATGTGATGCGGGTCGCGGCGCGCCGGCGGACCGAGCCTGGCGGGAAGCCGGGGCTTGGCGAGCGGCGCGGACAGGTCGCCGCCGAGAAAGCGCGGCCAGCCATCGTCGCTCCACTCGACGCGGTCCAGCAGGCATTGCCGGCCGAGCGTCCAGTAGCCGTTTTCGTAGCCGTGATAGACGCTCCACCACTGCCGGTCCGGGCCTTCGAACACGGTCGCATGACCGCGCGACCACCACTTTTCGCGGCTGTCGGTGGTGCGCACCAGCGGATTGCGCGGGCAGTTCTCCCAGGGGCCGTGAATCGATTTCGAGCGCGCCGCGATCACCATGTGCCCCGTGGGCGGACCCGCCGTGCCGCCGACCGCGGTGATCAGATAGAAGTAGTCGCCGTGGCGCAGGACCTTCGGCCCTTCCGGTGAAAAGCTCTCCACGACCCAGTCTTCCGGGTAATGCCACGGATCGTAGACGTGCTCCACCGGCCCGTCGGTCGCGAGGCCGTCCTCGGTGAGGCGCACGCGGTCGCCGCCCGAGAGGAACAGGTAGCGGCGGCCGTCCTCGCCGACGACGTGCCCCGGATCGATGTGCGCCGGCAGGTGGAGGTCGACCGGGTCGCTCCACGGCCCGCGCATGGATGGCGCATGCACCACGTAGTTAGAACGCCGCTCGCGGGTGCGCGCGGGAAAATAGACGAAGTAGCGATCGCCGTACCGCGCGATGTCGCAGGCCCACACCGAACCCACGGGCCGGGTGAGCGCCGGGCCCACCGGCTGCCAGTTCACGAGGTCGCGCGAGTGCCAGATGACGATGCCCGGGTACGAGTCGAATGACGAGAACGTCATCCAGTAATCGTCACCGTCCTTGAGGATGGTGGGGTCGGGGCGGTCGCCCGAGAACACGGGATTGAGAAAAGTGCCATCGCCGAGATCGGCGATGCGCTGGCCCTCGAATCCCCTGCCCCAGCGCAGCGCGGACCAGTCGCCGGGCGCGCGCGCCGTGCAGGTTGCGGTGGCGGACTCGCCGCCCGCGGCAGTGGCCGCGCTCGCGGCCGCCGCGCCGGCACCGCCGGCCAGCAGCGCCTTGAGCGCATCGCGTCGTGAGTGCGTCATCTTGTCCCCCGGTGTCATCCCCGGCGAAGTGTATGTCGAAACGCGCCCGCCCCGTTCGGCTAGTTGCCGAACACCTACCGGAGACTGCCATGCGACTCTTCTGCACTCTTGCCCTGTTGACCCTGGCCGCGGCCGCGCGGGCCCAGGTTCCGCCGCCATCGACCGAGCCCATTCCGAAGGGCGCGTAC
This sequence comes from uncultured Pseudomonadota bacterium, assembly GCA_946479515.1. The sequence continues at coordinate 11,832 of CAMLGF010000077.1, forward strand.
ACGCTCGACAAGGCGCACTCCAGCCTGCTGTTCCGCGTCGACCACCTGGGCTTCTCGCACTTCACCGGACGTTTCACCCGTTTCGAGGCCAAGCTGGATTTCGACCCGCAGAAGCCGGGCGCGGCCCGCGTCGAGGTGAGCATCGACCCGCGCTCCATCAGCTCGGACAACGCGCCCGAGGGCTTTCTCGACACGCTGGCGACCAGCAAGGACTGGCTGGACGCGGGCGAATATCCGCAAATGAAGTTCGTCTCGCGCGACGTGGAAGTGGTTAGTCCCACGGACCTGCGTGTGCACGGAGACCTGACGGTGCGCGGCGTGACCCGCCCCATCGTGCTCGCGGCACGCTTCAATGGCGGCTATGCCGGCCATCCCTTCGATCCCGCGGCGCGCATCGGTTTCTCGGCCGAGGGCAGCTTCAAGCGCTCGGATTTCGGCGTGGCGTACGGCGTGCCCGCCGCCGGCAGCCACTTCGGCGTCGGCGATGAAGTGCAGGTGATACTCGAGGCCGAGTTCACCGGGCCGCCGCGCAAGGTGGCGCGGCGGTAATCCCGAAGCGGCCCCCGCGGTGCCGCGCCGCCGGGGTCGCCGCCAGGGCCAACCGGGTGACACCAAACAAGGTCGGCTCGTCCGAGCGACGGCCACAGACTGCGCCGACAGCCCACCGGGAATCCTACTGACGCGCCCAACCACCCGTATGGCGCATCGTGGCAGGCATGTGGAGGCGAATGGCGCTCAGCGCCACGACAACGCTGCTGTTTTCATTGGCCATTTCGCCGCCCGCCGCGGCGTTGAGCATCGACAGCTCGCCGCCCGCTCCCCGGGACACCGGGCCGGCCGCCGGCGAGTCCGACGAGGCAGGGCCAAATAAGAAAGAAGAAGAGGACGAGCCGTACAAGAAGCCGTGGATCGACCGCGCGCACGACGGCATGTTCAACGCCGTCTGGCGATCCGCCATGCGCATGGACCAGTGGTTCGGCAGCAAGGAAAGCGAAGCGGCCTATCTGCGCACCAGCGGTTCGCTCGCGCCGGCCCTGCTCTACGACGACTTCGATGGGCTCCAGACACGCCTGCGCTTCCAGGTGGACGTGCCGCTGCCGCAGTTGAACGAGCGCTTCCATGCCTTCATCGGCCGCGTGAACCGCGACGAATACGTGACCGAGCGTTCGCCCGGCTCCGGCGCGTTCGCGCGCCAGTACGGCCCGACGGAGGACGACCAGACCTTGTTTGGCATCCGCTATCGCGATCCGCGCGACGGCGGACACTGGGACGCGGACGCGGGCCTGCGGCTGCAGTCGCCGCTGGATCCTTTCGTCAAGGGCAGCTTCCGGTTCATGAAGGGCAGCTCGGAGGCGACGCTGCTCAGCTTTCGCGAGACGCTGTTCTGGCAGAACACCGAGAAGTTCGGCCTCACCAGCCGCATCGACGTCGAGCGGATACTGCGCGACGTGTGGCTGTTCCGCGGCACGATTTCGGCGACGCTGTCGGAGCGCAGCGAGGGCGTGAAAGGCTACACCTCGCTCACCATGATGCGCGGCTTCCCGAACCGTCGCGCGGTGGCGGCGGAGCTGTTCACCAGCGGCGAGATGGACGCGGCCGTGCCGCTCGGCGACTATGGCCTGAAGCTCGCCTACCGCCGCAGCGTGGCACGCGACTGGCTGGTGCTCGAGTCGCGCCTCAGCCTGACGTTCCCGAAGGACGAACCCTGGCAGGTGCGCGAAGCCACCTGGGGCGTGGGCGTCGGGCTGGAAATGTTCTTCGGCACCGACGAGTTCCTGGCGCGTCCGGTCACGTTTTGAGGAAAGGGTGCCTGCCCCCAATATGCACACATGAACCTGGAGTCGCTGCTCCACGAATACGGATACCTGCTCATCTTTCTCGGCACCGTGGCCGAGGGCGAAACCCTGCTGCTGCTGGGCGGCTACTTCGCGCAGCAGGGCTACCTCGGCCTGGGCGGCGTGATGCTCACGGCCTATGTGGGCGCGGTGTGCGGCGACCAGCTGTTCTTCCATCTCGGCCGCCATCAGGCCAAGCGCCTGTTGATGCACTTTCCGCGGCTGCGCGAACGCGTCAACGTGGCGCTGACCCGCGTCGAGCAGCACCAGGCGAAGGTGGTGCTCAGCATGCGATTCCTGTGGGGGCTGCGTATCGCCCTGCCCGTGTCGCTGGGTCTCACGCACATGCGCGCGATGAAGTACCTGTGGCTGGATCTCATCTCCGCGGCCGTGTGGGCCACGGTGTTCTCGCTGCTCGGCTACGGCGCCGGCCGCGTGATCTCCGATCTCATCGACGACCTCAAGCGCTTCGAGTACTGGATCGCCGGCGGGCTGGTCCTGGCCGCGGTGATCGCCTTCATCTGGCACGCCGGCAGACCGCGTCGGCCCAGGCTCTGAAACCGCTGTAGGCGGGTCCCGCGTTCGCGGCCGCGGTGAGAAATCCCGGCGCCGTGCATGGTCAAATCCTCGTACACACGAAGGAGGTATTCATGGAGTCGGTACACGTTCCTGCCAACGCGCTGGTGCTGGTGAGCGACGGACGTCACGCCCGCCTGCTGCGCAATCGCGGCACGCCCGTGAGGCCCGAACTCATCATCGAGCAGGCCTTCGACCGCGTGAACCCGCGGACCCGCGAGCAGGGCAGCGACCGACCCGGGCGCCGCCACGGCGCCGATGGCGCGTCGCGCGGCGCCATCGAGCAGACCGACTGGCACCAGCGCGACGAGGAGTTGTTCGCCGCGGAGCTGGCGGAGCTGCTGTACAAGCTCGGCCACGACGGCAACTACGAAGACCTGGTCGTGGTCGCACCGCCCAAGATGCTGGGCGATCTGCGCGCGAAGTTCCACCCGGAAGTGTCCGGCGCCGTGGTCGCCGAGCTGGCGCGCGACCTCACGCAATATTCGGTGCCCGAGATCGGCCGCATGCTCAGTTGAGGCTCCCTGCGCCCGGGCGCGATAATGCGCCATGGCATTGAGCGTCTTCGATCTGTTCAAGATCGGCATCGGACCGTCGAGCTCGCACACGGTCGGTCCCATGCGCGCGGCGCGCCAGTTCGCGCTGCGGCTGCGCGAGTCGGCGCGACTTGCGGAAACGGCGCGCATCACGATCACCCTGTACGGCTCGCTGGGCGCCACCGGCAAGGGACATGGCAGCGACAAGGCCATCCTGCTCGGCCTCGAAGGCCACGAGCCGGACAGCGTGGACGTGGACGCCATCGCCGGCATCGTGCAGCGCATCCGCGAGGCCCGGCAGCTGCAGGTGCTGGGCGCACACGCGCTGCACTTCGAGGAGAAGCGCGACCTCGAGTTCAACCACCGCGATACGCTGCCGCTGCATTCCAATGGCATGCGCTTTCGGGCGCTGAGCGCCGGAGGCGACGAACTACTCGGCGGAACTTACTACTCGGTGGGCGGCGGGTTCGTGGTGGACGGCGCGGACGGCGCGGACAAGCGCATCGTTCCGGACCTGACGCCGCTGCCCTGCCCGTTTCGCACCGGTGATGAGCTGCTGGCCTTGTGCGAGCGCGAGCAGACCACGATGGCCGGCATCATGCGGCGCAACGAACGCAGCTGGCGCAGCGATGCGCAGATCGACGCGGGTCTGTCGCGCATCTGGCGGGTGATGCAGGCCTGCGCGGCGCGCGGCTGCGAAACCCCCGGCACGCTGCCGGGCGGCTACAAGGTGCGGCGCCGCGCGCCCGAGCTGTACCGCCAGCTGACCGCGCCGCAAAGCGCGGCCCCCGGCGATCCGCTGATCGCGCTCGACTGGGTCAACCTCTGGGCGCTGGCGGTGAACGAGGAGAACGCCGCCGGCGGCCGCGTGGTCACCGCGCCGACCAACGGCGCCGCCGGCATCGTGCCGGCGCTGATGCACTATTACTGGCGGTTCGTCCCGGGCGCCAACGAGGCGGGCATCGTCGACTTCCTGCTCACCGCCGGCGCCATCGGCTTTCTCTACAAGGAGAACGCCTCGATCTCGGGCGCCGAGGTCGGCTGCCAGGGCGAAGTGGGCGTGGCCTGTTCCATGGCCGCGGCGGCCCTGACCGCGGTGCTCGGCGGTTCCGTCCGGCAGGTCGAGAACGCCGCGGAAATCGCCATGGAGCATCATCTCGGCCTCACCTGCGATCCCGTGGGCGGGCTGGTGCAGATTCCCTGCATCGAACGAAATGCCATCGGCGCTGCCAAAGCCATCAACGTGGCGCGTATGGCGCTGCGCGGCGACGGCACCCACTACGTCTCGCTGGACAAGGTCATCAAGACCATGCGCGAGACGGGCGCCGACATGAAGACCAAGTACAAGGAAACTTCGCGCGGCGGCCTGGCCGTCAACATCGTGGAATGTTAGGCGTGCCCGCAGCGGGCATGGTGGAGAAAACGAACATGAAAAGATTGCTGGCGATCGCGCTGGCGGCGCTCACCGTCACCGGCGTCGCACTCGCGGACAAGCCCGAGAACAAGCCGTACGCGGCGGCGGCGCCCTACGGCGGCATCCCGCTCTGGGAGCCGGGCGACACCTTCATCGGCATTTCGGGCGGCACCTGCGCCGGGCGTTGCCCGGTGTACGAGCTCTATCTGTTCGACGATGGCCGGGTGGTGTTCTCGGGCCGCAAGGACACGAAGAAGACGGGCGTGTGGAACAAGCGGGTGGACCCCTCCGTGTACGCCGAGCTGCTCACCATGTTCGTGCAGACCAAGGTGCTCGACGAGGAGATCAAGCGCAAGACCTGTCTGAAGGGCCGCTCGGTGCTCACGGTGATGCGTTCGGCCGACGGCTCGGGAAACATCCGCCGTGTGCTGCTGAATTCGGGCTGCGAGGGATACGCCGACCTGGTGCGGCAGATCGAGGGTCGTTTCATCGAGTCCACCGAAGTCGGCAGCTGGATCGCACCGCCGAAATGACGGTCGCGGCGGCGCACCCCTTAGACCGCCGCACTAGGGATCACAGCGTAGGCCGTGCGCAATGCTCCGAATGGGCTGCAAACGCAAGGCCGAAGCGGGTGCGAAGACCCAGGTGGACGCGGCGATC
>CAMLGF010000078.1 GCA_946479515.1 uncultured Pseudomonadota bacterium
CAAGGATGGCAGACAGGACAATGGGTGTGGCATTGCGCATGGCGTTCGATCTAACTCTCATTTAGGAGACCGAAAGAAAACGTAGAAAGTGGACATCTCCGTCGCATAACATTCCCCAGCTTCCTGCATGTCCTTGTTTTACTTCACCACACGCCCCTCGATGTCGTCAAACATTCCCGCCTCGTCTGCGACATGTCGCCAAACTAGCTGTTCGCCGGATTGGACTGCCGGGCGAAACTGAAACACTGTGCCCGAAAATGCTGCCCGACGACGCGAACACAGTGTTGATCACCGGTGCCTCCTCCGGCATTGGCGCCGGGCTCGCGCGCGAGTTCGCGCGCCGCGGTTGGCGGGCTGCGCTGGTGGCCCGCCGGTTGGAGAAGCTGGAGGTTCTGGCGGCCGAAATCCGTGCCGCCGGTGGCAGGGCCAGCGTGCATCGCGGGGACGTCACGATGGAGGGGTCCCTGGCGGCGGTGGTGGCGGAGCTGGCGGGGCAGGGCATTCATCCTCGCGTGGTCGTCGCGAATGCGGGCTTCGGGGTCGTCGGCAATGCGCAGCGGCTCACGCTCGACGATTACCGTCGGCAGTTCGAAACCAATGTCTTCGGTGTGATCCGCACGCTGCACGAGACGCTGCCGGCGCTGAAAATGACGCACGGGCGATTCGTGATCATGGGGAGCGTGGCGGGGCACCTGTCGGGCGCGGGTAGTTCGCCCTATGCCATGAGCAAGTTCGCGGTGCGGGCGCTGGCCGAGGCGCTGCACGCGGATCTGAGTTCCGTGGGCGTGACCTGCACACTGCTGTCGCCAGGGTTCGTCGATTCGGACATACGCCGTGTCGACAACCAGGGCGGGTTTCACGCGCAGGCGAAGGACCCGATTCCTCACTGGCTGCGCATGCCCACCGGTACGGCCGCGCGCGCCATGGTGCGGGCCATCCTCGCGGGCAAGCGCGAGGCGATCATCACGGTTCATGGGCGGGTGATCATCTTCTTCGCGCGGCATTTCCCGCGTTTCACGCGTTGGGCATTGTTGCGGGCCGGGCAGAAGTCGCGCGCGGAACCCAAAAGTTAGGCGCTCAGCGCGCGTCGGGAGTGATCTCGTGTCCGTCGAAGAACACGCGGGCGGGGCGCGTGCGGCGCACTTCGTCGGCCGTGGTGCGTGGGGTGAAGTGACGATCCAGCACGATGAAATCGGCGCGGCGGCCGACGGCGAGCGAGCCGACCTCCGACGCGCGGCCGATGAGTTTCGCGGCGCCACGCGTGTAGGCGGCCAGCATCTCATCGAGAGTCAGGGCCTCGGCGGGATTGAGCGGCGGGCGGTCGGGCTGCCCGGGATTGCGGCGTGACATGGCGGTGGCCATGGCCTCGAAGGGGTTGAACGAGCTCACATCCCAATCGCTGCCGCCGGCGACTGTGGCGCCGGCAGCGATCAACGAGCGTGCCGGATACAGGCGCGCCAGCCGTTCGGGTCCCAGCCAGGGGGTGAGGGCGTCGACGCTGTAATTGTCCGGCTGGGCCCAGAGAAGCTGCAGCGAGGCCGCCACGTCGAGACTGGCGAACCGCGGCAGGTCGGAAGGGTCGATGAGCTGCAGATGCGCGATGCTCAGCAGTTGGCGGCTGCCGGCGGCGCGTGCCTTTGCGAAGACGTCGAGCGTCTCACGTACGGCGCCGTCGCCGATGGCGTGCACGTGGATGTTGAAGTGGCGTCTGGCGGCCTCGTCGACGAACGACTGCATGTCGGACGGCGTGAGATACAGTTTGCCCCGCGAGACGCCGGGCCGGCCGTCGGCCTCGCGGTATGGCGCGAGCAGAGCGGCGGTCTGGGTGGGGTACTCCATGACACCGTCGGCAAACAGCTTGATGAAATCGGCGCGGAAAAGCGGGTCGTCTGCCAGCTGCCGGCGCAGGGACTCCAGGCGCGCGAACTCCTCGGGGGTGTTCCGGCCGCTGCTCTCGAAAGCGACAGTGATGCGCGCGTTCAGCTCATCGAGAGCGGCGAGCCTGGCGTAGGCGGTGACGGTGGGCTCGTCGGTGTTGGCTTCGAGATAGCTGGTGATGCCCGCGGCGTGCAGCTGCGGCAGCACGCGGCGCAGGGCATCGAGACGCTGCGCGAGGGTGGGCGGGTCCATGGCCGAGAGCACGAGGCCGGTGGCGCCGTCGATGAGAAAACCGGTCGGCTCGCGGTGCGCATCGCGTTCGATGCGGCCATCCTCGGGGTCCGGGGTGTCGCGCGTGATGTTCGCGAGTTCGAGCGCGCGGGTATTGACCCAGGCGGTGTGGCCATCGCTGCCCCACAGGAACAGGGGGCGCTGGTGTTCGATGGCGTCCAGGTCCTTGCGGGTGACCCTGAAGCCGGCGGCGTTGACTTCGTTGACCACGATCCATTGGGACGTCGTGTCGGCCGCGATGCAGGCGCGGATGGGCGCGGCGGCCTGGGTCACTGTGAGCTGCCGATCGTGCAGCGAGCAGCCGCCCAGCGCGAGCGCGCCTGCGGCGGCATGGATGTGACTGTCGATGAGGCCGGGCAGCACGGTGCGGCCGGCGGCATCGATCACGGTGGTTTGTGGAGCTATCCACTGGGCGATGTCGGTGTCAGTGCCGATGGCGACGATCTTGCCGTCCGCGACCGCGAAGGCGGTGGCCAGCGGCGCAGCGGTGTCCATGGTGCGCACGTCGCCGTTGCGCACGATGAGATCCGCGGCGTCGTGCGGCGCGCTGCAGGCGCAGAGCAGCGCGGCGATGAAAATGGGGGCAACTGAAAATGGGGACATGCCTAATTATTGCTGTCACATTTGACCAGCATCTGCAGTGACCGCGGTTCGAACAAATGTGACAGCAATAATTAGGCATGTCCCCATTTTCATTTTCATTCAAGGCATGAGCGAAAGCACCAGCCCGAACAGGGTGAATTGCACGGTGTGGTATCCGCCATTGATGGCGAACAGCTTGAAGCTCCGTCGCTCGAACAGATAGTTGATACCGAAGCTGCCGGCCACCCAGAGCAGGCCGGCGGACGCGCCAGCGCCTAGTCCCAATGCCAGGGACGGTCGTGGTCCGAGGAAATTGGCGAAATTCCACGCGGCGAGCAAGGCGAGTACGAACGAGAGGCCGAAGATCCGGGCCATGTTGCCCTGCTTGAGCTGCTCGTCGGTGAGTCCGGCTTCGCGTTGCCACGCCTTGCCGAACAAGAGCGGTGAATACCAGAGTCCGCCGAGCACGAAACTCGCCACTGCGGCCACGACCACTGCGATCCAGTTGATTTCAGGCATGAACCCTCCCTCTTGTACCGAGATTCTGCGCCCGACCGAGCAGCGAGTATTGGAAAAAAAGGAAGTGCCTTCAGCGCAGGACGACGCTGCCGGTGTCGGGCCGGTCCTTGCGCATGAGCTCGGTAGGGGAGAGGCCGGTGAAGCGCCGGAACTCGTTGGCGAGGTGCGCCTGGTCATAGAAACCGCAGTGTTCGGCCAGCGCGGTCCAGGGTACGGCGCCAGTTGTGCGGTTGACGAGGTCGAGGGCGGCTCGAAAGCGATGCACACGGGCCAGGGACTTGGGAGTCAGGCCCACCTGCTGCCGGAAAAGATTGCCGAGGTGGCGGCGCGTGAAACCGGTCTGCCCGGCGAGTTCCTCGATGGCCACGCGTCCGGCACTGCCGGCGATGCGATCGGCGGCCCAGCGCACGGAAGGATGCACTTCGAGCTGCGATTCGAGCCGCGCGATGAGCCAGCGCTCGACCATGCGGAAACGTTCCTCGAGCGCGGGCGTGTTGAGCAGGCGTTCGCGCAACGCCAGGACGCCGCCGCCCACGGCGTCCGCCAGCGCGACGATACGATCGGAGAATTCATCCATGCACTGGCCCAGCCAGGGAAAGACCCCGCGGGCGCTGAAGGCCACGCCTAACAAGGCGTTGCCGTGTGGAGCCTCGGTGTCGATCGGCCCCTGGTGCAGCCCCGAATACCAGACATCGATGAAGGGCACGCGAATCTCGGGGGGACCGGGATCGATGCGGTACTGCGGCGGGCCGAGGTTGATGAGCAGCTGGCTCTGGCCCGAGGGCAGGATGCGGTCGCGCTGATAGGCCGTCCTGCCTTCACCGAACCACATGCTGGCCACCATCCCGGCCAGGCGAGCGTGCGGGCGCCAGAGGCTGAGCTGCCAGTTGCCGATGGGCGAGTCGTGGTTGAAGCGGGAAAGAGGGGAAAATCGGGACATGCCTAATTATCGCTGTCACATTTGACCGCGATCTCCAGCGCTCGCAACTCGCACACAAATGTGACAGCGATAATTAGGCATGTCCCGATTTTCCCCCCTTTCCCCTCCTTCCCCCTCCCTCATCTAATCATTCGTCCAGATCCACCTGAGGATTTCGGGCAGCAGCACGCCGCCGTGCTGGTCGGAGTGGCCGCCGTCGCCCCACTGGTGCCGCACCTCGTAACGCGTGCCGAGCGTGCCGGCGCGATCGGCCTTGGCATTCGCATACTCGAACGCCGACAGCATCTGCTGGTTGGCCAGGAACCAGTTGCCGTGCTCGTTGGACAGATCGTGGTCCCCGTCCTGCAGGAAGATGCGGATGGGCTTGATCGGGTTCTTGCGGATCAGCGTGGGATACAGGTCGCCACCCGGCACCATGGGCCTGCCATCGGCCGCGGGCACGTAGCCGATCGACGTATAGCTGCCGATCATGCTGATCACGCGGCGGAAGTAGTCAGGCCGCTGCCAGGCCGCGGTGAATGCCGCGATCGCGCCGCTCGACGTGCCGCCGATGACGCGCTTCTCCGGGTCGTCGGTGAGGCGATACTTCTTCCCCACCTCGGGCAGCAGCTCTTCGATGAGCATGCGCACGTAGCTGTCATTGAGCGCGTCGTACTCCTGCGCCCGGTGATTCGGGTTGCGCATGTCGAGGTCGGTGGGGTAGGTCTCGCTGGTGTTCCCCGGCGTCACGAACACCCCGATGGTCACCGGCATCTGCCCCTTGCCGATGAGGTTCTCCATGACCTGCGGCACGCGCAGCGAGCCGTGCGGATTCGTCGCTCGCTGGCCGTCCTGGAACACCAGCAGGTTCGCGGGCCGGGGCTTCTTCGCGTCGTACTGCGCAGGCACATAGATCCAATAGCGGCGCACCGTGCCGGCGATGATCTGGCTCTTGAGCTCGAACGGCCCTTCGAGCCGCCCCTGCGGAATGCCCTCCTGCGGCAGCGAGTCCGGCATGAACGCGTACTCGCCGGGCCGGCGCATGGCGGGCTTCACGCCCTCGGCGAACTTGCAGTCCTCGGGCACGTGCTTGACGAAGTAGCGCTTGTAATTGAGCGCATTGCGGTCCATGCAGCCGGCGAGATCGAGCAGTTCCACCTTGCGGAAGTCGATGGGATGCGACTCGCTCTGCAGCGAGATGTAGCCGCTGTCGAGCGGCTTGCCGTCGAGCTTGGTGGTGGTGTCGTAGTGGTCGACCTGGCCGCCGCCGAACTGTGGCTGCGAGTATTCGAGCACTTTCTCGCCGTTCACGTAGTGGCTGATGGTTCCCGAACCGTGCACGACGATCTCGGCGCGCACCCACTGGTCGCCGTCGAAAGTGGGCGACGAGGAATTGAGGCAGTGGTCGGGGTAGATAGTGCCCTGGTATACGATCTCGGTGCCGGGGCTGCACATGTTCGCGGTCGGCCGCGGCTTGCCGTCGCCATTGCCGCCCAGCAGCTGCGCCTCGATGGAGATCGGGAAAGTCTGGTCACGCGGCATGGTGCGCGGATCGGGTGAATGCAGCATGGCGCCCGAGTTGCGCAGCGCCCACGAGCCGGGGTTGCCGGGCGCCTGCGCGCCGACGAAGCGGTACTCGACCACCAGCTTGTAATAGGAGAACGGCTGCTTGTAGAAGAGATGGCCGAACTGCCCGTCGAAGCTCTTGTACTGGTCGTAGCGCACCTTGAGAAGGCCGTCTTCCACGCGGAAGGTGTTGCCGAAGTTCTCGCCCAGCTCGTGCCGGGTGATCTTCGGCGTCCAGCCGGTCAGATCCTTGCCATTGAACAGGACGATCCAGTCCTCGCGGGCGGGGTCGCGTTCGCCGTTCGCGGCGGGCGGCGTTTGCGCGCCGGCCCAGGCGGTGGCGAGGACGAGCGAGGCGGTGAGGGCGAGCGTCTTGGAGCGCATGTTCAATCCTGTCTTGCGTAGGGTCCCAATACCGTACCGACGAAGCCGCCGGCGATTTCCGTGGACAGAATGGAGCCGTCGTCGTGTTCGAGCAGCGGCTGCCAGCCCTGGCCGGCGTCGTAGTAGAAAGAATGGTCCTTGCCGGTGGCGCTGACGCGTAGCTTGAGTGCGTTCGGGGTCGCGGCGAGCTCCTCGAGCTCGATGCGAGTCCGGGCGCCGGCGCGCCGCTCCACGAACAGCTGTGCGCCCGCGCCCTTGCGCCGCAAGCCGACGAAATACCAGTGGGTCTCGTTCTGGAACAGCGCCAGGCCCGCCGACACGCCCGGCGGCGGCATGCCGAGCTCGGTGCTGGCGTCGAAGTTCATGTGCTGCTGGCGGCGTGCGAGGAATGACGGGTTGCGCATGGCGTCGAGCGCGACGTCCAGCGGCTGGATTTCGAGCGCGCCCTCGCGCGTCTCGTACCACTGCCGCCGGGGTACGTGAATCTGCAGCCATTCGGGGCCGGGTGCGCCGTCGAACTCGTCGCGCCGCGTGAAGTTGCCGGTGAGATCGTCGCCGCCGGGGGCCATGCGCCGATCCGGCGCGCGCAGCGCGCGCGGTCCTTTCACCACGTAGGGGATCGGCTTGCCCGGGGCGAGGATCACGGGCCAGCCGTCGCGCCAGGTGACGGGCAGCAGAAAGGTCTCGCGCCCGGTGTTGAACTGCATGCCCTGGTAGGGGCGCGAGGCGAGGAACAGCACCCACCAGCTGCCGTCCTTCATCTGGATGAGATCGGCGTGACCGGCATTGGTCACCGGGTCGGCGCGATCCGCCGGCAGATCACGCTGCGTGAGGATGGGATTGAGCGTGCCGGGCTCGAACGGCCCCCAGGGCGACTTCGCGCGGAAGATCACCTCGGAATGGTTGCGTTCCGTGCCGCCCTCCGCGCACATGAGGTAGTACCAGTCATCGATGCGGTAGAGATGCGGACCCTCGATCCAGATGGGTTGCTGCGCGATGTCGACGCCGCCGTCCACCAGCACCTTGCGCGGCCCGATCAGCCTGCCGGCGGCCTCGTCGAACTCCTGGATCCAGATCGCGCGGTGGCCGCCGTACTTGGGCGCACCCGCCGGCGGCCCATTGTTGACGATGTACGCCTTGCCGTCGCGATCGAAGAAGAACGAGGGATCGATGCCATCGATCTCCTTGAGCCATATCGGCTTCGACCACGGTCCCGCGGGGTTCTTCGCGGTCACGTAGAAATTGCCGCCGGCATCGACCAGGGTGTTCACCACGTAGAACGTGCCGTCGTGGTGATGGATGGACGGAGCGAACACGCCCTTGGAGATCCGCAACCCGTCGAAGGAGACCTGCGCCGGATCGGACAGCGCGTGGCCGATGAGCTTCCAGTGCACGAGGTCGGTGCTCTCGTGAATGGGAATGCCGGGCCAATGCGCGAACGTGGAATTGACCAGGTAGTACTTGTCGCCGACCCGCTCGACCGCCGGATCGGGGTAATACCCGGCGAGCACCGGATTGCGATAGCTGCCCGCGGGCAGCGGCAGCTCGTTGGTGGCGTCGCGGCCGGTGTATTCGAACCAGTGGAAGCGCACGGCGTCGGCCTGGGCGGCGGCCGGCAGCGATGCCAGCACGACTAACAACAATGAGCGCATGATCCCCCTCGCGTCGTTCTCAGCCATCGACGGGTGTGGCCGGAGTGCGCAGTATGAGCTGATAGAACGCCAGGTCCAGCCAGCGACCGAACTTGAAACCCGCCTGCCGCACCACGCCGCAGGCCTTGAAACCCAGGCTCTCGTGCAGCTTGATGCTGACGGAATTGGCGGCGTCGATGCCACCCACCATCACGTGATAGTCCTGTCTCTCGGCTTCCAGGATGACGGCGCCCAGCAGCGCGCGGCCCAGGCCCTGCCCGCGACAGTGGGCGTTGACGTAGATCGAGTGCTCCACCGTGTATTTGTAGGCTGGCCAGGCGCGAAACGGTCCGTAGCTGGCGAAGCCCATGAGCTGGCCGCGGTCGTCCTCCACGCCGATCACCGGGTAGCGGCCGCGCGCCTTGGCCTCGAACCAACCCACCATGGATTGCGCGGTGCGCGGCTGGTAGTCGTACAGCGCGGTGGAGTTGGCGATGGCCTCGTTGAGTATCTCGAGGATGGCGGCCGAATGCCGCGCGGGCTCGCACGCGACGATGTTCAAGCGGGCTCGCCCTGGGGAATGGCCGGACGTCGGAACGGCGCGGCCCGGAATGCCGCGGCGATCGCGTCTCGCAGGGGCTTGGGCTGGAAACTGGCGTCGAAGGGCGTGGGGCGCTTGGGCAGGCCGTCGGCGCGCGGCGTGCGGCCCTGCAGCCACGAGTAGTTGTCCGCCAGTCCCCAGCACAGCACGGCCGTCACCTCGCGGAAATCGAGCGTGAGGTCGAGGAAGCCGCGGCCGAGCGCGGCGACTTCGCGGTCGCGCTTGCGGATCTCGGCGGTGAGCGGCGCGTCGTGCACGTCGAACTCGGTGATGATCAGGCGATAGCCCATGCCCGTGACCTCGCGCAGGAACTTCCGCCAGGCCTTCTCGTCGCGTGCGTCGAAGGCGCGGCCGGCATTGGCATCCTGGTTGCCGGCGCCGATGTGCGCCTGGATGCCGAGCGCGTTCACCGGGGCGCCGTTGCGACGCAGGCGCTCCAGCAGACGCAGCACACCGTCGCGGTGCGGCGCGTTGTCCTTCTCCCAGCCCATGTAGTCGTTGTAGACCAGCTCCGTGTCGGGTAGTTGGTCGCGCGCGATGTGGAAAGCCATTTCCACCACCTGGTCGGAAGTGCCGATGGCGCGCGAAAAGAGGGTTTCGCGCATCTCGCCGGTGAGATTGTCCACGGCCTCGTTGACCACGTCCCAGGAAACGATGCGCTTGCCGAATTCCGCCGTGGTCTTGCGGATGTGCGCCTCGAGCAGCCCGGCCGCGGCGGTCGCGGGCTCGTTGCCGAAGTCGTAGCCCTGCAGCCAGCGCGGCAGCCAGCGGGGGTGATGCCACAGCAGCGTGTGGCCGCGCATCCGCATCTGGTGCTCTTCGGCGAATTGCAGCACCCGGGCCGCGGGCGCGAAATCGAACTCGCCCGGCTTGCGCTGGATGTACGCCATCTTGAGCTCGTTCTCGGGCACCAGGATGCCGCACTGCGCGGCGATGAGCTCGAGATATCGCGGGTCGCGCAGCCCGCGGCCGCCGAGCGCGCTGCCGAAGCGCAGGCCGCGCTTGCGCGCGATCACGTGCAGCGAGTCGTCGGGACGGGCGGCCAGGGCCGGGCCGGCGCAGGCCGCGGCGGCGGCCGCGAGGCCGGTACCGATGACGTGTCGACGCGACCAGCGTGCCACTTTCTAACTACCGGAGAGATGCGCGGCGAACTCGCCGCTGGTCATGGTGCGATCCAGGTAGCCGAAGGTGCCGGCGGCGACGATCTCGCGCGCGGCATCGGCGAGGCCGGTCATGGCGGCGCGATACAGGGAAGTGGCCAGGCTGATGCGCCGCACGCCGGCAGCGGCGAGTTCACCCACGCTGAAGGATTTGCCGCGAATCGCCACCATGAAGTTCACGGGGCGGGTCACGGCCTGGCACACGGTGCGTATCGCCTCGAGCGAGGGCAGGCCGGGTGCGAACAGCACGTCCGCGCCGGCTCGCTCGAAGGCCTGCAGGCGCCGGACGGTGTCATCGAGATCCGGGCGCCGGTGCAGGAAGTTCTCGGCGCGGGCGGTCAGCGTGAACGGGAAGGGCAGCGCGCGCGCGGCTTCGGCGGCGGCGGCCACGCGCTCCGTGGCCTGGGTCAGGGAGAAGATGGGATCGTCCGGGCGACCGGTGGCGTCTTCGATGGAGCCGCCGACCAGCCCGACGCCGGCCGCGAGCCGGATCGCCTTGGCGGTGGCTTCGGGCGCGTCGCCGAAGCCCTTTTCGAGATCGGCGGACACGGGCAAGGAGGTGGCGCCGCAGATGAGACGGGCGTGCGCCAGCGCTTCGTCCAGGGAGATCTGGCCGTCGAGACGGCCGTAAGTGCCGGCGGCCGCGCCGCTGGACGTGGCCAGTGCGGGGAAGCCCAATGACTGCAGGAGGCGCGCCGAGCCGCCATCCCAGCAGTTGGCGATCACGAACGTGCCGTGTTCATGCAGCGCGCGGAATGTGCGCGCGCGAGATGCCTGTGCTTCGTCCATTGCGTCCCCGGCTGCGAGGGGCACAGTTTATCGGGAGTGGTGCGTCAGGTCACAACGCGCTGGGGGAGGAGGCCTGTCCCCATATGCAGCAAATGAGGAATGTCCCCATTAGTCCAGGCGCTTCTTGAAGCGGGCGACGGCGATGGCGAGCATGATGGTGATGAAGGCGGCGAGCTTGGCGATCTGGGGCCAGACCTCGGGCAGGTCTGCACCGCGCAGCATGATGCCGCGGATCATCACATTGAAATGGGTGAGTGGCAGCACCTGCGCGAGCCATTGCGCCGCCTGCGGCATGCCCTCGAAGGGGAACATGAAGCCCGACAGCAGTATCGACGGCAGCATGGTGACGAAGGCGAGCTGGAAGGCCTGGAACTGCGTCTGCGCCAGGGTGGAGACGAACAGTCCGAGACCCAGCGACGCCGCGATGAACATCAGCGCCGCCGCGTACAGCTGCCACAGGCTGCCCACCACCGGCACCGTGAACAGCGCGGAGCCCACCACCAGGATCAGCGTGGTCTGGATGAGGCCGATGCCCACGTAGGGAAGTAGTTTGCCCACCATCAGCTCGAGCCGGCCGAGCGGCGTCGCGATCAGCAACTCGAGGTTGCCGCGCTCGCGTTCGCGCACGATGGCTCCCGAGGTGAACAGCACCATGGTCATGCTGAGGATCACGCCGATGAGCGCCGGCACGATTTGCACGGCGGTGCGCTTCTCTGGGTTGTACAACGTGCGCACTTCGATGCGCCGGGGCGCCATGCGCTTGCCACCCGCGTACGGACCGGTGCCGTGGCGCGTGAGCAGGGGCATCTGCGCGATGCCGGCCGCCACGCCCGACAGGCCGGTCTGCGAACCGTCCACCAGGATCTGCACCACGGGCCGCGTGTCCGATTGCAGCCGGCGCTCGAAATCGCCCGGGATCACCACGCCCAGGCTGGCGCGGCCCTCGCGCATGAGCCGGTCGAGCTCCTCGGCCGAATCGGTGACGTACTGGACGTTCACCACCTGCGTGGCCGTGAGCTGCGCCAGCAGCTCGCGCGACATCGAGGTGTTGGCCTGGTCCTGCACCACGGTGGCGAGATTGCGCACGTCGAAGTTGATGGCGTAGCCGAACAGCAGCATCTGCATCATCGGCACGCCGACGATCATGCCGAAGGTGACGCGGTCGCGGGAGAGCTGGCGGATCTCCTTGACGGCCACGGCGCGCAGTCGACGCAGGGCGGCGGCGAGTCGGTCAGTCATCGCGCGGCGCTCCGGCGCGGTCCGCATCCTTGCGCGTGGCGACCACGAACACGTCTTCGAGGCTGGCGTGTGTCGGGACGATGGTCGAGGAAATGCCGTGCTGCGACAGCAGGGTGCGCAGCGCCGCCGCGGCGTCGCCGTGGCCGCGGTCCGCCAGCACGCGCAGGCGGATGCCGAGCTGCGTCACCCCATGCACCCAGGGCAGCTCGCGCAGCAAGCGCGGCGCCTCGCTGCCATCGGCGCCTTCGATCTCGTACACGTCCGCCTCGACGGCGGCCATGAGGTCGCGCGGCGAGCCCTCGGCCACCAGTCGTCCCTCGGCGAGGATGGCGAGCCCGTGGCAGCGCTCGGCCTCATCCATGTAGTGCGTGGAGACGAGAATGGTCGCGCCCTGTTCGGCGAGCTGGAACAGGCGCTCCCAGAAATCGCGGCGGCTCTGCGGATCGACGGCGCTGGTCGGCTCGTCGAGCAGCAGCAGTTCGGGCGAATGCAGCGTGGCCGCGGCCAGCGCCAGGCGCTGCTTCTGGCCACCGCTCATGGTGCCGGCGCGCTGCGTGCGCAATGCCTCGAGGTCGTATGTGGCGCGCTGGCGCGCGATTCGGCCGGCCACGTCGCCCTTGAGGCCGTACAGATCGGCGATGAATTGCAGGTTCTCGTCGGTGGTCAGGTCTTCCCACAGCGAGAATCGCTGCGGCATGTAGCCCAGGCGGCGGCGGATGGCCTCGGCATCCTTCACCACCGACAGCCCGAAGACCTCCGCGTGGCCATCGCTCGGCAGCAGCATGCCGCACAGCATGCGCAGGGTGGTGGATTTGCCGGACCCGTTGGGCCCGAGGAAGCCGTAGATGCGCCCGGAGGGAATGTCCAGGTCGATGTGATCCACCGCCGTCTTGTGGCCGAACTTCCGCGTGAGTCCCCGCGCCGAGATAGCCGCGGCCATCGGGCTCAGGGCTCCGCGAGTGTCAGCGAGACGTTGACCGGGACGCCCGAGGGCAGGTCGCGCGCGTCCGGGTCGTCGAAGGCCACTTCGGCGAGGAAGGAGAGGCGAGAGCGATCCGCGGCGGTGAGCGAGTAGTAAGGCGTGAACTCGGCCTCGCTGGAAACGAAGCGCACTTTGCCGGCGAAGGCCCGCTCGATGCCATCGACGTGCAGCGTGGCCGCAGTTCCCTGCCGGACGCGCGCGCGCAGCGGCGCCGGCACGTGGATGCGCGCGTACGGCGCATCGTCGGCCAGCAGCACCGCCACCGTGGCGCCGCGCGCCGGCTTCTCGCCGACATGGAAGGGCAGCGCATCGAGCGTGCCGGAAATGGGGGCGCGCACTTCCAGGCGGGCCGAGGACGTCTCCAGTGCCCGCAAGCTGGCCCGCGCGCTGTCGGCGGCCTGGCGCGCCTGCGTCAATTGCTCCGCGCGCGTGCCTTCCTGCAGTTCGCGCAGGCTCGACTCGGCCTCGCGCAGACTGGCTTCGGCGGCGTTGGCCGCGGCCACCTGCTGATCGGCCTGCGAGCGGCTGACCAGGTTCTGCCTGACCAGGTCCAGCAGCCGATCGCGCTCGCGCACGGCGTCATCGCGCTCGGCGCGGGCCCGATCGCGGCGCGCCGCGGCGGCACGGATGCTGGTGAGGCGCGGCCCGTTCTGCAGTTCTTCGACCCGGGCCTCCGCCTCGGCGAGCTGTGCGCGCGCGGCGTCGAGCTCGGCCGCGGAAATCGCGCGATCCTGGACCACGATCACGTCGCCGGCCTTGACGTGCGCGCCCTCGGCGAAGGGCCGCGAGACGATGAACTCATCGGCTTCGGCGGCGAGCTCGATGCGGTCGCGCTCGACGGTGCCGGGCAGCAGGTTTTCGTCGTGACCGGCGCAGCCGGCCAGGAATGCACACGAGGCGGTGACCGCGCCCAGGTACGTGAAGGCGCGGCGCGCGTTCACGTGCCGAACTCGAAGCGCATCGAAAGGTCGACGGCCTGCACGTGCTTGGTGATGCTGCCGATGGAGATGAAGTCCACGCCCGTGGCGGCGATCTCGCGCACGTTGTCGAGCGTCACGCTGCCCGAGGCTTCGAGTCGGGCTTTCGACCCCGCGGCACGATTGCGCGCCACGGCCTCGCGCAGCTCGGTGGTGCCGAGCTCATCGAGCAGGATGATGTCGGCGCCGGCGAGCAGCGCCTGATCGAATTCCGCGAGGGTCTCCACCTCCACTTCGACCGGAATGCCCGGTGAAGTTCGCCGCGCCGTCTCTATCGCACGGGCGATGGAACCGGCGGCGATGATGTGGTTCTCCTTGATGAGCACCATGTCATAGAGCCCGAGGCGATGGTTGCGGGCGCCGCCGCAGCGCGTGGCGTACTTCTGCGCGAGGCGCAGCCCCGGCAGGGTCTTGCGCGTGTCCAGGATGCAGCAGTTCGTGCCTGCCACGGCCTGCACGTAGCGGTGCGCGGCCGTCGCGGTCGCCGAAAGAGTCTGCAGGAAATTGAGCGCGGTGCGTTCGCCGGTGAGGATGGCCCGCGCAGGCCCGGCGAGCTTGAGCACGGGCTGGTCGGCGGCAATGGCCCCGCCGTCATGCGCCTGCCAATCGAGGCGCACCGAAGCATCGAGCTGGTGGAAGGTGGCTTCTACCCAGTCGGTGCCGCAGAGGATGGCAGGTTCGCGCGCGATGATCTGCGCGCGAACCTGCTGCCCCTCGGGAACCAGCGCGGCGGTCACGTCGCCCGCGCCGAGGTCTTCGGCGAGGGCAGTGGCGACCTGCCGCGTGATGACGTCGTTAGGGACCCTTTCGATCACCTTCTGTTCAGAACGGCAGGCCGTGGCCCGCCGAGATCATGCACAGAAGCATCGGAAACGACAGGATGAAGTTGGTGCGCGAGGCGTAGAGCGCGACCTTGCGCGCCTTGGCCTTTTCTTCATCGGAGGCGGGCTTGAGGCCGAGGATCTTCTTCTGGTTGGGCCAGATCAGTCCCCAGACGTTGAACAGCATGATGGTGCCCAGCCAGGCGCCGATGCCGATCACGAAGAGCTTGAAGTCGAGAGCCGGCAGCAGAAGGCTGAGCGTGAAGGCGTTGACGAAGCCGCGCGGTCCGATTTCCTCCAGCAGCCAGGCGCCGACCACCCAGGTGGCGAGAGCCGACCAGCGGAACCAGAACAACGCGCGCGGGGCGACGTACTTGCCGATGGCGGCGGGACCGGGGCCGCCCTTGTCCTCGGTGGCGGCGGCCTGTGCCGGCACCTGCACGGCATTGAAGTAGTAGAGCAGCCCGATCCAGAAAATGCCGGCGCCAATGTGCAGCCAGCGGCCGAAGGACTGGGCGTTCAAGGTGTAGGAGGTCTGCGGGTCATTGAGCGAGGCGTGCAGCACCCAGGCCAGGACCGCCGTCAGGATGATGCCGGTGACCAGTGCGACGCGATGATTCGTGAATATTTTCATTGTTTTAATCTCCCCTGTGAGCGGTTTGAAGAATAGGGGACGAGCCCCCATAATTCAACGCGCCCACGCCGCAGGATCCGATTGCGGCAGGACCATGGAACGCCCGCAATCTCCCTGCATCAAAGTCTGTGTGCTGCACCCCGGCGGCCGATGTTCAGGTTGTTTGCGCACCCTCGATGAGATCGCCGCGTGGAACTCGATGAGCGCCGTGCAGCAATGGGCCGTGGTCAGGGCGCTCGAAGACAGGAGACGACAAGTGGCTGAAGACGTACTGAATCGCATCAAGACTCATATTTCCACGAACCCGGCCGTGCTGTTCATGAAGGGCACGCCGGACTTTCCGCAGTGCGGCTTCTCGGCGCAGGCCGTGCAGGCGTTGCGCGCCTCGGGCGCGAATTCGTTCCACGCGGTGAACATCTTCGAGGATCCGGAGCTGCGTGAAGCGCTCAAGAAGTTCTCGAACTGGCCTACCTACCCCCAGCTGTACGTCAATGGCGAACTGGTCGGCGGTTGCGACATCGTGCTGGATATGCACCGGAGCGGGGAGCTCAAGAAGCTGCTGTCCGAGGCCGGGGCTGTTTAAGAGCGGTGGGGGGGGGGGGGGGGGGGGGGGTGTTGTGGGTGGGGGGGTGGTGGGGGGGGGGGGGGGGCGGGGGGGGGGGAGGGGGGGGGAGGCACGGACACAAG
>CAMLGF010000079.1 GCA_946479515.1 uncultured Pseudomonadota bacterium
TCGAAGATGGGCATGAGCATTGCAAAAACGATGCCCATGACGAAGAGGCCCATCACAACAATGAGAAGAGGTCCGAGCAGCCCGACCAGCGCGCCCATCATGGAATCGAGTTCGCGCTCCTGGTTGAGGGCGGCGCGTTCCAGCATGGTGTCGAGCTCGCCGCTGGATTCACCCGATGAGATCAGGTGCACGGTCATCGGCGGGAACAGCTTGCTGGTGGCCAGCGAGCGGCCGATGGGTGCGCCCTCGCGGACGCGAGCGGCCGCGGCGGCCACCGCGTCCCGCATCGGTAGATTGGTGACCACTTCGCCGGCGATGCGCATGGCCTCGAGCACCGGTACGGCGCTCGCCGTGAGGATGCTGAACGTGCGCGTGAAGCGCGCGGTATTGAAGCCGCGCACCAGCTTGCCGAACAGCGGCAGCCGCAGCAGGAAGCGGTGGAAGCGGCGCCGGTTGTCGGCGTTCTTGAGCCAGAACACGAAACCGACGATCGCCAGCACGATGGCAATGACGAGGTAAATTCCCCAGTTGCGCAGGAAGTCGCTGATCAGGATCAGCATTTCGGTGGCCAACGGCAGCTTGCCCTTGCTCGATTCGAACACGTCGATGACCTTGGGCACGACGTACACCATCATGCCCACGACGATGCCCAGGCAGACGATGGACAGCACGATGGGGTAGAGCATGGCGCCGAGCACTTTCTGGCGCGTCACCTCGCGCGCCTCGGTGTAATCGGCCAGGCGCTCGAGCACACCGTCCAGGCGCCCGGAACTCTCACCCGCCGACACGGTGGAACGGTAGATCTCGGGAAACACCCTCGGGAACTCGCCCAGGCCGTCGGCCAGGGTATGGCCCTCCATGACCTTGGCGCGTACGCCGAGCATGATGCTCTGGACGCGCGGCTTCTCCGACTGCTGCGACACCGCCAGCAGCGCTTCTTCCAGCGGCAGGCCCGCCTTCACCAGGGTGGCGAGCTGGCGGGTGAGCAGCGACAGGTCGCTGGCCGAGACGCCCCGGCGCAGCGAGAAGCCGCGCTGGCGCCGGGCTTCACCGTGCTTGACCTCGGCCACGCTGACCGGCAGCAGCGAGCGCTCGCGCAGGATCTGGCGCACGTGCTTGACGGTGTCGCCTTCCACCACCCCGGTGGTCTCACGGCCGCCACTGTCGAGCGCGGTGTATTCGAACGCTCCCATGTCAGCTTCAGTCCTCGCGCGTCACGCGCAGGACTTCTTCGATGGTCGTTTCGCCGCGCAGTACCTTCTCGAGCCCGTCATCGCGGATGGAAGGCGTGAGCGTGCGGGCGTACTTCTCGAGCTCGTGCTCGGCCGCGCCGTCGTGGATCATGGTGCGCATCTGGTCGTCGACGATGACCAGCTCGTAGATGCCGGTGCGGCCGCGGAAGCCATGGCCCTGGTCGCTGGGCTTGTACAGCGTGGGCGAAGGATCGTCGGCGCCGAGACCCAGCAGCCGGCGTTCGTACTCGCCCGCGACGAAGGCTTCCTTGTTCTCCGGGTTCAGCGTGCGCACCAGGCGCTGCGCGACCACGCCGATGAGCGACGACGACAGCAGGAAGGGCTCGATTCCCATGTCGCGCAGGCGGGTCACCGCGCCAACCGCCGTGTTCGTGTGCAGCGTGCTCAAAACCAGATGGCCGGTGAGCGAGGCCTGCACCGCGATCTGCGCGGTCTCCAGGTCGCGGATTTCACCCACCATCACCACGTCGGGGTCCTGGCGCAGGATGGCGCGCAGGCCGCGCGCGAAGGTCATGTCCACCTTCGTATTCACCTGCGTCTGGCCGATGCCGTCGATGTAGTACTCGATCGGATCTTCGACCGTCATGATGTTCTGCGTGTTGTCGTTCAGGTGCTCGAGGCCGGCGTACAGCGTGGTGGTCTTGCCCGAACCTGTGGGCCCGGTCACCAGGATGATGCCGTGCGGCTTGCTGAACAGGTCGGCGATCATGGTCTCGGTCTTCGGATCCATGCCCAGCGCCGACAGCTTCAGGCGTCCCGCCTGCTTGTCGAGGATACGCATCACCACGCGTTCACCGTGGCCCGACGGGATGGTCGAGACGCGCACGTCCACCGAGCGCCCGGCGATTCGCAGCGAGATGCGGCCGTCCTGCGGCAGGCGCTTCTCGGCAATGTCGAGCTTCGACATGACCTTGATGCGCGAGACCACGAGCGGCGCCACGGCGCGCTTGCTGGTGAGCACTTCGCGCAGTACGCCGTCCACGCGAAACCGCACCACCAGCCGGTTCTCGAACGGCTCGATGTGGATGTCCGATGCGTTCTCTTTCACCGCCTGCGTGAGCACGGCATTGATGAGCCGGATGATGGGCGCGTCGTCCTCGCTCTCGAGCAGGTCGGCCTGCTCGGGGATGTCCTGCGCGAGATGTTGCAGGTCGGTGGACTCTTCGACGCCAGTCGCAGCCTCCATGGCATCGTTGCCGGCCTCGTAGGCCTGGCGCAGCAGGCTGTCGAACGTCTCGACCGCGACCTTCTCGAGCCGCAGGGGAATTCCCATGTAGCGGCGCACCTCGGACAGGGCCAGCGGCGCGGCGTCGGGGCGATACACGCACTCGGCGATGCCGTCCTGGACGCGACGCACGAGAACGCCGTGCCGCTTGGCGAACGCGAATCCCACGCGCTGCGGGCGGACCATCTCGGCTGCGGCTTCGCTCATGGCGGTGGCGGAGACGGCGATGCGGGCTTGTTTTCCGGCGCGCGGGATTCCGGCGGTACCGTCTCCTCGGGCGGCAGCACCGAGGGCGCCGACGGCGGCGGCGGCAGCGCCGGCAGATGCGGATCCTTGTTGAAGGGAATCAGCGGCAGGATCTCGCCGGGCTGCGAGCCGGCTTCCTGCTGCAGCTGGCGGATGAAATTGTATTTGGCGTCGGTGGCGATCGCGGTGGTCACGCCGTCGCTCAGGATCTTGGGACGGATGAACACCATGAGGTTGCTCTTGTCGCGCTTGCGGCTGCGCGTCTTGAACAGCTCGCCGAGAATCGGGATGCGCCCGAGATAGGGCACGCGCTGTTCGCCGCGGGTCGCGCTGTCACGGATCAGGCCGCCGAGCACGACGATGCCGCCGTCCTCGATGAGCACGTTGGTGTTCACCGTGCGCTTGTTGGTGATCAGGCTGTTGGCGTCGCCAGCCGTGCCGGACAGCTCCGAGCTCTCGAGTTCGATCTTGAGTTGCACCAGCCCGCCGCCCTGGTTGATCTGCGGCGTGATCTTGAGGATGGTGCCCACTTCCTCGCGCTGCACCGTGGTGAAGGGGTTCACGTTGCCGTTGTTGTTGCCACCGGTGTTGGTGTACTGGCCGGTGATGAACGGCACTTCCTGGGCCACCTTGAGCTCGGCCTCCTCGTGATCCATGGTGACCGCGGAGGGTGTCGCGATCACGTTGGTGGTGGAGTCACCCTGGATGGCGCGCAGCATGGCGGCGAAGTTCACCCCCGAGCTGGCAATGCGGCCGATGCCGAACGTCGAACCGTTGAGTATTCCTTCGGGCGCGGTCGACGGATTGTCCACGGCGCTGGCCAGATCGAGCACGCTCACGCCGCCGACACGGTTGTTGAACAGGCCCAGCGGAATGCGCTCGTCGTCGTCCTCGGACCACACGGCCCAGTTCACGCCGAGTTCGGCATTCTTGTTCACGCTGACGTCGACGATGATGGCCTCGACCAGCACCTGCATGCGGCGGATGTCGAGCTTGTCGACGACGGCCATCAGCGAGCGCATCACCTTGGCGGGTGCGGTGATCACCAGCGCGTTGGTTTCCGGCTCGGCCCAGATGGTTGTGGAGCGGTCCGCGCTGGCCGCGACGCTCGATGCGCCCTGAGCGCCGCCCGCGGGCGCTGCACCGGTGATGGCCACCGTGGCGCTGATCTGTTCCTTGAGCTTGGTCGCGATCTTCTCGGCATCGGCGAACTGCAGGTAACGCACCTGGGTGTCGCCGCCGTTGTCGAGCGGGGTGTCGAGATGCGCCACCAGCGTCTTGATGCGCAGCCGCTGCGATTTGTCGCCGCCCACCAGCACGCTGTTCGAACGGTCGTCGGCGATCACGCGGGTGGGCTGACTCGCGCCGCCTTCGCCACCCTGGCCCTGCTGGAAGAAGGTGTTGACCACGCGCACCACCTCGGCGGCGGAGGCGTGCTCCAGGCGCACGATGTCGACGTCTGTGTCGCCCACCTGGTCGATGCGCTCGATGATGCGCATGATGCGGTTGACGTTGCTGGCGCGGTCCGAGATCACCAGGATGTTGCTGCCCGGAAACGCCGCCAGATGGGCCGACTGCGGCTGCAAGGGACGCAGCACCGGCACCAGCTGCGACGCGGCGATGTTCTTCACGGCGATGACCTGGGTCACCAGCTCTTCGGAGTTGCCATTGACCCGCGCCGGCAGGTCTTCGTTGACCAGCTGGCGCGCATTGGCGTCGGGCACGATGCGAATGATGCCGCCGGATTCCACCGCCACGAACTGGTGAACCTGCAGCAGCGCGAGGAAGGCTTCGTAGAACTGGTCGGGCGTCATCGGCGTCGTCGACAGCATCGTCACCTGGGCGCGCACGCGCGCGTCGGGAATGATGGTCTTGCCGGTGGCGGCGGCCACGGCTTCGATGACCTGGCCGATCTCTGCGTCCTTGAAGTGCGGCGTGATGCGCTGGCCGTTGTTCGGCCGGTCCTGCGCACCCACCGACGGCGAGGACAGGACGCCGGCCAGCGCCATGAACGCGGCCAGGAACACCGCTGGAAGGGAGTGTCTGTTCATAGGATTCTTATTGCTCGTTCCCGGGGTTC
The DNA here is from genome assembly GCA_946479515.1 of uncultured Pseudomonadota bacterium. Next base: position 4,805 of record CAMLGF010000079.1, read on the forward strand.
TGTTCCACATCACCCTGGTCGGGCGGGCTCTGCATCGGAATATTGCCATCGGCGCCGGTCATGCCGCTCGCCTGTTCGGCCTCGGCGGCCACCTGTGCCAGATTCAATACCAGCTCCTGCTGACGTCCATTGCGTGTCAGGCTGACACGCGCTTCGGTCGAAGAGCTCAGGGTGTTGAAGACCTCCTGGGCCCGATCCTTGTCATCCAGCGGCGTTCCGTTGATGGCCGTGACCATGTCGCCCGGCCGCAGGCCCAGGCGTGCGAATGCCTGGCGGTTGGCGCCGGGATACACCCGGAAGCCGCGCATCTTGCCGCCCGCGAACACCGCCTGGGGCCGCATGAGCTGCCCGATGATTCCCGGATCGCTGCTGACCATCTGGCGCATGCGTTCGACCACGGCCTCGTTGCCCGAGGGCTGCGCAGACGGCGGGGGCGGCGCCATGGCCAGCGAGCTACCCGTCGACTTGGGCAGGAACACCGACTCCAGAACGCCGCCGCGATCGATGATGGCGCGGTCGTTGTACACCGAATGCAATTGCGCGCCACCGGGCACCTGTTGACCGACGGTCACGAACTTCGCCGCTTGCGCGCTTTCGCCGATGATGGCCATGCCTTCCTTGGGGTCTTCGGTGGCGAACAGTCCGGTGAGCACCAGCGGCATGCTCGACGGCGGGGCGTTGGCCGCATCGCCCGTGGCCTGTACCGCCGCGCTGCCGAAGAGGTGCGCATTGATCAGGCTGGCGACATCGAGCGGCGGCGCGACGGGCAGGGAGGCGATCGGCGGCGGCGCCTGCCGTGATCGGCCCGTGAGCCCGACGACGATCAGCGCCAGCTGCGCGGCCACCGCCAGCGCGAGCACGAAAGTGAGAATCTGGGGGGCGCGTGCAAGCGCCGCAGAGCGCCAGTCGCCTCCGCCGCCTGCGCTCGGACTCCAAAGATTCGCGGTCATTTCCATGATGATACGTTTCGCTCCGCAGCAGCCTCAAGCGCTTGTTTTGTCTTGGCAAACAGACAGTCGTCGATAGCACTTGTGTTGCCATTCGACGACCCCTATAAAGACCGGCAATGCCCACTTCCGAATCCGAACGCCCCGAGCACGGTGGCGCAGGCCTCGCAGTCGAGGAAGCCGAGCCCAAGACCAAGCAGCCGCCCTTATATCAGGTGGTGCTGCTGAACGACGATTACACCCCGATGGAGTTCGTCGTCGACGTCCTGGAGAAGTTCTTCCGCATGGATCGAACCACTGCGACGCGCGTCATGCTGGAGGTGCATACCCAGGGCAAAGGCATCTGCGGTGTGTTCACATATGAAATTGCGGAAACCAAAGTGGCACTGGTGACCTCCTACGCTCGTGACCATCACCATCCGCTGATGTGCACGCTCGAGGAGGCCTGAGACTCTCCGGACGATCTAACGGTCGAGAGGTTGCAAAGGTGTTATCGCAAGAGCTCGAATTCTGTCTGAACGATGCTTTCGCCAAGGCGAGGGAGGCCCGTCACGAGTTCCTCACGGTCGAGCATCTGCTGCTGTCCATCCTCGACACGCCCAAGGTGCGCGAGGTCCTCAGGGCCTGCGGCGCCGACATCGCCCGGCTCAAGGACGCGCTCAACGACCACCTCGATCGCACCACGCCGCGCCTGCCCAACGACGAGGACCGGGAAGTGCAGCCCACGCTGGGCTTCCAGCGCGTCCTGCAGCGCGCCGTGTTCCACGTGCAGTCGTCGGGCAAGAAGGAGGTGGGCGTGGCCAACGTGCTCATCGCCATCTTCAGCGAGAAGCAGAGTCACGCCGTGCACCTCTTGAACCGCGCCGACGTCACGCGCCTCGACGTGGTGAATTTCGTCTCGCACGGCCTGTCGAAGATCGCCGAGGAGAAGACGGCCAAGGAAGACGGCGGCGAAGGCGAGCGTGATCACGAGGGCGGCAGCGCGCTCGACAAGTACACCACCAATCTCAACCAGCTGGCGCAGGACGGGAAGATCGATCCGCTGATCGGCCGGCAGCTCGAGGTGGAGCGCACCATCGAGATCCTGTGCCGCCGGCGCAAGAACAATCCGCTGTACGTGGGCGAAGCGGGCGTGGGCAAGACGGCCATTGCCGAGGGCCTCGCGCGCATGATCGTCGAGGGCAAGGTGCCGGACGTGCTCTCCGACTGCACCATCTATTCGCTCGACATGGGCTCGCTGATCGCCGGCACCAAGTACCGCGGCGATTTCGAAAAACGGCTCAAGAGCGTGATCGCCGAGTTGAAGAAGCAGCCGGGCGCCATCCTGTTCATCGACGAGATCCACACCGTCATCGGCGCGGGCGCCGCCTCGGGCGGCGTCATGGATGCCTCCAACCTCATCAAGCCGGTGCTGACCAACGGCGAGTTGCGCTGCATCGGCTCGACCACCTACCAGGAATACCGCGGCATCTTCGAGAAGGATCACGCGCTGGCGCGCCGCTTCCAGAAGATCGACGTGGTCGAGCCGTCGGTCTCCGAGACCGTCGACATCCTGATGGGCCTCAAGCCGCGCTTCGAGCAGCACCATGGCGTGGGTTACACCAACGACGCCATTCGCGCCGCCGCCGAGCTGGCCGCCCGGCACATCAACGAACGCCACATGCCTGACAAGGCGATCGACGTGGTCGACGAGGCCGGCGCCCGCCTGCGGCTCAAGCCCGCGAACGAGCGCGAGGCGGCGGTGGAGGTCAAGCACATCGAAGACGTCGTGGCGCGCATGGCGCGCATTCCCGCCAAGAGCGTTTCGGTGTCCGACAAGGAGGTGCTGCGCAATCTCGAGCGCAATCTCAAGCTGGTCATCTACGGCCAGGACAAGGCCATCGAATCGCTGGGCGCGGCGATCAAAATGGCCCGCTCGGGGCTCGGCGACCAGCACAAGCCCGTGGGCAGTTTCCTGTTCGCCGGGCCCACGGGCGTCGGCAAGACCGAGGTCACGCGCCAGCTCGCCATCGCCATGGGTATCGAGTTCATCCGCTTCGACATGTCCGAATACATGGAGCGCCACACGGTGTCGCGCCTGATCGGCGCGCCCCCGGGCTACGTGGGCTTCGACCAGGGCGGCCTGCTCACCGAGGCCATCGCCAAGCATCCGCATTGCGTGCTGCTCCTCGACGAGGTCGAGAAAGCGCATCCGGACGTGTTCAATCTGCTGCTGCAGGTGATGGATCACGGCACGCTCACCGACAACAACGGCCGCAAGACCGACTTCCGGCACGTCATCATCGTCATGACCACCAACGCCGGCGCCTTCGAGATGAATCGCGCCTCCATCGGCTTCGTGCAGTCGGACAACAGCACCGACGGCATGGAGGCGCTGAAGCGCCTGTTCTCGCCCGAATTCCGCAATCGGCTGGATGCCATCATCCAGTTCGCGCCGCTGGACCGGCCGGTCATCGAGCGCGTGGTCGACAAACTACTGCTGGAGATCGAGGCGCAGCTCGAGAAGAAGGGCGTTTCCATCCTGCTGGACGATGCCGCGCGCAGCTGGCTGGCGGTGAAGGGCTACGATCCGAAGATGGGTGCACGTCCCATGGCGCGCCTCATGCAGGAACAGATCAAGCGTCCGCTCGCCGAGGAATTGCTGTTCGGCAAGCTCGCGAATGGCGGCACCGTGCGCATCGGCGTCAGCAAGGACGGCGAGAAGCTCACGCTCGATACCCTGCCGGCCGAAACTCCCGCATTGCCGGCCACGCTGCAGTAGTCGCGCGCAGCCACGCGGCCCTACCGGGCTAGTACAGGCTGGTCACCGCGATGCAGAGATTGCAGCTGAACTCGCCGGTTTTCGGGTCGTAGTAGCCGTCGGCGGGGTAGTGCTCGAAGAACGGGCGCGAATCGAGCTGCAACCCGCTTTTCGGCAGCCAGTTCCGCAGCAGCGCTTCCCAGGCTTGCGGCAGTCCCATGCCATTGCCTTCGTAGGGCAGGGAGGCGTACCGGCCTCCCGGGATCACCTTGCGATGCGGATGGCCGCTGAGCACCTCGCCCCGGGGGCTCGCCACCCCGGCGTCATAGCGACAGCGCTCCGGGCGGGTGACGCCGGGATCGTCGAGGCCGATGCCGAAACGCTCGCGACCCATGAGATTGTTCGTGGCCATCCAGGGCGCAACCGTCTGCCGCCAGAAGACCCCGATCTGTGGGCCGTAGGGGCCGGTGAGCCGGTGATAGGCGATGTGCACGGGTTCCCGGTCGATGAGCATCACGTTCATGGGCGTCTCCTGAATCGAGGAGCCGCCATGCTGGCCCGATGCGCCGCCCGCCGCCTGACCGCGCTTGCGCGCTGGCGTGCCGATCTTGCTGATGGCCTGACTTTTCTTGCTCTTTCGCCATTGGGTGGGCGCCATGCCGAAGTTGGCGCGGAAGGCACGCGAAAAACTTTCCGCCGAGCCGAACCCGACGGCCAGCGCGATGCGGATGACGGGCAGGTGGGGATGCGACAGCAGGCGGATCGCCGCGAACTCCATGCGCCGGCGGCGCACGTAGTCGCCGAGCGCCTCGCCCATCAGTGCCTGGAACAGCCGATGGAAATGGAACGGGGAGAAATGGGCCACGGCCGCGAGCGTGGCGAGGTCGAGCCGCGAGTCGAGATGCCGGTCGATATGGTCGACCACCGCATGCATGCGACGGTCGTATTCATGCTGGCTTCGGCGCGAGGAAGCCATGGGTGCGTTCCGCGATCAGCGCGCGGCGTCAGCGGCCACGATAGACGATGCGGCCCTTCGACAGGTCATAAGGGGTCATCTCCACGGTGACCTGGTCGCCGGTGAGGATGCGGATGTAGTTCTTGCGCATCTTTCCGGAGATGTGCGCGGTCACGACGTGGCCGGTCTTCAGCTTCACGCGGAAAGTGGTGTTAGGCAGAGTCTCGACGACTTCGCCTTCCATCTGGATCGCATCTTCTTTCGACATCCGTGACCTGGTGCACCTGAGAAGGCCGCGAATTCTGCCAGAAAAGCCGCCTGGACGAGCAAATTTCAGGGCGCGGAGAACAGCGTCGCGTCGTCCATCGCGGTCAAGCGGGCAACCAGTGCGCTGAATTCACGGCGCGGCATCGCCTTGCTGCCCAGGGAGCGCAGATGGGGTGTAGGTAGCTGGCAGTCGATGAGTTGCAGGTTCGCCACGATCGCCCGCTCCACCAGGCGGGCGAGGGCCACTTTCGAGGCGTCGCGCTCGCGGCTGAACATGGACTCGCCGAAGAACACGCGCCCCAGAAGCACGCCGTACAGGCCACCGACCAGCCTGCCATCGAGCCTGACTTCGACGCTGTGCGCATGGCCGCGCGCATGCAGCTCACGGTAGGCGGCGTGCATCTCCGTCGTGATCCAGGTGCCGGTGGAGTTCTCCCGGCGGGCGGCGCAGGCCGTCACCACCTCGTCGAAGGCGCCATCGAAGGTCACGTCGAAGCCGCGATTCCTGAGCGATTTCGAGAGGCTGCGCGAACATTTGAATTCCGTCGGTGCGAGCACTTCGCGCGGATCCGGCGCCCACCACAGCACAGGCTGGCCGGCCGAGTACCAGGGAAAAATGCCGCGCCGGTACGCGGCCAGCACCCGGGCCGGTGACAGGTCGCCGCCGGCCGCCAGCAGGCCCTCGGGTTCATCCAGCGCCTGATCCAGGGGCGGAAACCACTCGCGGTCCACCTCCGGGGTGAGCCAGGTGATGGTCTTCTGGTTCATGGCGCCCCATTCTATTTTGAAAGCCTATTTCAGCATTTCCTTTTTGTAGGGCACGTGCGCGCCGATGAAGCGCGCGTAATCCTCGCGATCCTCGCCCTCGCGTTGCAGGTAGTCAGCGATCGCCGCCCGGAACCGGGGATCGACGATCCAGTGCATCGACCAGATGGCGCTGGGCGCGAATCCGCGCGCCACCTTGTGCTCGCCCTGGGCGCCGGACTCGAAGCGCTGGATTTTCTGCTCGATGCAGTACTCGATGCCCTGGTGATAGCAGGTCTCGAAGTGCAGGCTGTGGTGCTGCTCGTGGGCGCCCCAGTAGCGGCCATACAGCGCGTCGCCGCCGCGGAAGAACACGGCCATCGCCACGGTCTCGCGGCCGTGGCGGGCCCGTTTGATCATGAACGCGTCGCCCATGGCCTTCGGCAGGGCGCGGAAGCAGGCGCGCGTGAGGTAGGGCTCATTGTGATGCTGCAGGAAGGTGCTTCGATGCAGGTCGAAGGCCTCATCGGCAATCGCGCGATCGATCTCGGTCCCGTGCAGCGTGTCGAACGTGATGCCGTCCTCCGCCACGCGACGCCGTTCGCGTCTCGCCTTCTTGCGCTTCTCCGCGGTGAAGCTCTCCAGATAGTGCTCGAAGTCCCGGTAGCCGTGATTGAGCCAGTGGAATTGCACGTCGCGCCGGGGCAGCCAGTGCGCCGCCTCCAGCGCCCGGCGATCCGCCTCGCTGACGAACAGCGCGTGCACCGAGGATAGGTTGCGCGTTTCGGCGAAGTCGCGGATGGCATCGACCAGCCGGGCGCGGGTGCGCGCGACATCGAGTCCGGGACGGATCAGCAGCCGCTCACCGGATACCGGCGTGAACGGCACGCCGAGCACGAGCTTGGGATAGTAGGCGAGGCCGTGACGCGCATACGCCTGCGCCCAGGAAAAATCGAATACGAATTCGCCGAAGGAATGCGCCTTGATGTAGGCGGGCGCCGCGGCCGCCAGGCCTCGCTCGTCGTGCAGCGTAATGGGTGCCGGATACCAGCCCGAGTCGGCGCCCACGCAGCCCGTGCGTTCCAGCGTCGCGAGGAATGCATGGCGCAGGAACGGCGAGCCGCCTGCTTCCAGTGCGTCCCAGGCGTCCGGCTCAATGTCCGAAATGCTGGTCGAGATATTTGTCCGCATCGAGCGCAGCCATGCATCCGCTTCCCGCGGAGGTGATGGCCTGACGATACACATGATCCGCGACGTCGCCAGCGGCGAACACCCCGGGAACGCTGGTGGCCGTGGCCCCGCCGTCGCTGCCGCCCTTGATGCGGATGTAACCGTCGCGCATGTCGAGCTGGCCGGCGAAGATGCCGGTGTTGGGCGTATGGCCGATGGCGATGAACGCGCCGGTGACCTCGAGGGTCTCGAGCGTGCCGCCGTGCTCCGTCGGCTTGATGTGCACGCCGGTCACGCCGCTCTGGTCGCCGACGATCTCGTCCACCGTGTGATTCCAGACGATGCGCACCTTGCCGGTCTTCTCCAGCGCGAACAGCCGGTCCTGCAGGATCTTCTCCGCGCGGAACCGGTCACGCCGGTGCACGACGGTGACGTGGCTGGCGAGGTTGGCGAGATACAGCGCTTCTTCCACCGCCGTGTTACCGCCACCGACCACCATCACCTTGTGGCCCTTGTAGAAAAATCCGTCGCAGGTCGCGCACGCCGACACACCGCGACCGCGGAACTTCTCCTCGGATGGAATGCCCAGGTACTTGGCGGACGCGCCGGTGGCGATGATCAAGGCGTCGCAGGTGTAGTTGCCGTTGTCACCCTGCAGAGTGAACGGCCGACTGGAGAAATCCACGGTGTGAATGTGATCGTTGACGATCTCGGTGTTGAAGCGCTCGGCGTGCGACTTCATGCGCTCCATGAGCGCCGGTCCGAGCAGGCCATGGGCATCACCCGGCCAGTTGTCCACTTCCGTGGTCGTCATGAGTTGTCCGCCCTGTTCCAGGCCGGTGATCAACAGGGGTTTGCGATTGGCGCGCGCCGCGTAGACGGCCGCCGTGTATCCGGCGGGACCAGAACCGAGGATGACCAGAGGGCTGTGTCGGGAAGTGCTCATGTATAATTTCGGCCATTCGAAATGGCGAGTTGATGCCAGTTAGTTGCGCGCGAAGCGCCATTTTTCAAGTTTGCCTGCGACCGCGGGTGGGCGCGCCACCCGGTCTGTGTCCGCATAAGAGAACACACACCCCATGCGTATTGGAATACCTCGTGAGTTGAAGCCCCGCGAGGGGCGCGTCGGACTCATTCCCGCGGCCTGCGTCGAGCTGGTGCGCGGCGGTCATGAAGTCTTCGTCGAGGCCGGCGCCGGCGAAAAGAGCGGCTACGGTGATCAGCAGTTCCGCGAGGTCGGCGTGACCGTGCTGCCGACGGCGGATGCGCTCTTCGACCAATCCCAGATGATCGTGAAAGTGAAGGAGCCGATCGAGCCCGATCTCAGACGCTTGCGGAAGGATCACCTGCTTTTTTGTTATTTGCATCTCGCGGCGCTGCCGGAGCTCACGCGCCGCCTGTGTGACATCGGCCTGACGGCGGTGGCGTTCGAAACCGTCGAGGATCGCCTCGGACGTCTGCCGCTGCTGGCGCCGATGAGCGACATCGCCGGCCGCCTCTCGATGCAATATGCCACCACGCTGCTGCATCAGCCGCAGGGCGGCAAGGGAATCTTGTTAGGCGGCGTGCCGGCGGCGCGGCGCGGACGCGTGGTCATCCTGGGAGGTGGCGTCGCCGGTGGAAACTCCGCGCTGGTGGCCGCCGGTCTCGGCGCCGAGGTGATTGTCTTCGACAAGGATCGCGACAAGCTGGTGGCCGCGCGCGCGATGGGCGCCAACGTGTCGGGGCTCTATCCGCACGTGGCGGAGGTTGCCGAGGCGGTGCGCGAAGCGGACGTGGTCATCGGCGCCGTGCTGGTCACGGGCGCGCGCGCGCCGCACGTCGTGTCCGCGGACATGGTGCGCACCATGGAGAAGGGCAGCGTCATCGTCGACATCAGTGTCGACCAGGGCGGCTGCATCGAGACCACGCGGCCGACCAGCTGGGAAGCGCCCACGTACCAGTGGGAAGGCGTCACGCATTTCTGCGTCACCAACATGCCGGGATCGGTGCCGCGCACCTCCTCGCAGGCCTTGTCGGCGGCCATCGCGCCCTTCGCGGTGCGCCTGGCCGATGGCGACTGGCGCGAGGACCCGGGGATGCTCCGGGGCATCAATGTCGAGGGCGGCAAGGTCACGCATCCGGCCCTGTTGAGCTAGGGTTTCGGATACACTCCGGGCGGCAGTCCCTAATCCAGTTCTTTCAAACAGATAGCGGCATAATGGCAGAAACCACCTACGATCGTACCAAGGCCCCCCGGCGGTTCACCGCGGCCGTCTCGCGCGGGCTGCGCGAGAGCGCGGTGCTGGCCATCGGCGTGATCGCCTTGGTGATGCTGATCGCGCTGCTGACCTATCACCGCGACGATCCGGCCTTCTCCTCGACCGGCGGCGGCGATGCCTCGGCGGGGGTGGCCAATGCCATCGGGCATTTCGGCGCCTGGCTGTCGGACATCCTGTTCTTCCTGTTCGGCAAACCCGCCTATCTATTCCCCATCATGATGGGCGTTGCCTGCTTCGTCATGTTCCGCCAGCGCGACGACGAGGAGGGCCGCACGCGGGTCAACACGGCGGTGCGCATCGGCGGATTCACGCTGATGCTGTTCGCGAGCTGCGGGCTCGCGACGCTGCACTGGAGCGCGGGCGCGCTGCGCGAGACCGCGGGCGGGGTCGTGGGCCAGTTCATCGGCAGCGGATTGGCCGGGAACTTCAACTTCCTCGGCGCGACGCTGCTCATGCTGACGGCGTGGATGGCCGGCGTATCGCTGGCCTTCGGCGTGTCGTGGCTCACCATCGTCGACAAGATCGGCCTGGCGTTCTGGAGCGCCATCGGCTGGATCAGGGCGCGCCAGTCCCGGGCGCAGGACGTGGCCGTGGGACTGGAGGCCAAGAAGGCGCGTGTCGAGGCCGCCAGGGTCGAGGAAAAGAAGGCCGCGGCGCGGCCCAAGCCGCGCATCGAAGCACCGGCGCCGGTGGTCGAGAAGAGCGAACGCGTCGAGAAAGAGCGGCAGGTGCCCCTGTTCGAGGCCGTGAAGAGCGGCGCGCTGCCGCCGCTGCAACTGCTCGACGACCCGCCGAAGCGCGAGTCCGGCTACTCGCAGGAAGCGCTCGAGGCCATGTCGCGCCTGGTCGAGCTCAAGCTCAAGGATTTCGGTGTCGAGGTCGAGGTGGTCGCGGTGCAGCCCGGGCCCGTGGTCACGCGCTTCGAAATGCGTCCCGCGCCTGGCGTGAAGGTGAGCCAGATCACGGGTCTCGCCAAGGACCTCGCGCGTTCCCTGTCCGCCATCAGCGTGCGCGTGGTGGAAGTCATCCCCGGCAAGTCGGTCATGGGCCTGGAGATCCCGAACGAAAAGCGCGAGATCGTCACGCTGGGCGAGATCATCAAGTCGAAATCGTACGACGAAGTGCAGTCGCCGTTGGCGCTGGCGCTGGGCAAGGACATCGGCGGTGCGCCGGTGACCGCCGATCTGGCGAAGATGCCGCACCTGCTGGTGGCCGGCACCACGGGCTCGGGCAAGTCAGTGGCCATCAACGCGATGATTCTGTCGCTGCTCTACAAGAGCACGGCCGAGCACGTGCGGCTGATCATGATCGACCCGAAGATGCTCGAGCTGTCGGTGTACGAGGGCATTCCGCACCTGCTCGCGCCCGTGGTCACGGACATGAAGCATGCAGCCAACGCGCTGCGCTGGTGCGTGGCGGAGATGGAACGCCGCTACCAGCTCATGGCGGCGCTCGGCGTGCGCAATATTTCCGGATTCAACCGCAAGGTGAAGGACGCGAACGACGCCGGCAAGCCGATCCGCGATCCGGTCATGACGGCGATGGCGGCCAACGATCCGACGCTCGA
>CAMLGF010000080.1 GCA_946479515.1 uncultured Pseudomonadota bacterium
CACCGCGTCTACGCCAAGCACGAGGCCTACAATTTCACGGGCAGCATCAAGGACCGCATGGCGCTGTACATACTGCAGCGCGCGTATGCCAGCGGCGAGATCGGGCCCGGCGACGTGATCGCCGAGGCCACCAGCGGCAACACCGGCATCTCGTTCGCCGCCATCGGCCGCGCACTGGGGCATGCCGTGCGCATCTACATGCCGGACTGGATGTCACGCGAGCGGGTACTGGTCATCCAGAGCCTCGGCGCTGCCGTGATCCCGGTATCCGCCGAGTTGGGCGGATTCCTCGGTTCCATCCGCATGGCCGACGACTTCGCGCGCGAGAGCGGCCACGTGTTCCGGCCGCAGCAATTCGACAACGGCGCCAACGTGCAGGCGCACTACGAGACCACCGGTCCGGAGATCACCGCGCAGCTCGCGTCGCTCGGTCGCACGCCGACGGCCTTCGTCGCGGGCGTGGGCACCGGCGGCACCGTGATGGGCGTGGCGCGGCATCTTCGCGAGCGCTTCGGCAAGGGAATCGAGGCCTTTCCGCTCGAGCCGGCGAACTCACCCACGCTGCGCACCGGTCACAAGGTGGGGCGTCACCGCATCCAGGGCATCAGCGATGAGTTCGTGCCATCCATCGTCCGCATCGGCGAGCTGGGCCGGATCCTCGACGTCTGGGATGGCGACGCCATCGTGATGGCGCAACGCCTCGCCAGTGAACTGGGCATCGCCGTGGGCATCAGCTCCGGCGCGAACCTGCTCGGCGCACTGCAGATCGCCCAGGAGCAGGGCGCCGATTCGTGCGTGGCCACGGTGTTCTGCGACGACAACAAGAAGTACCTGTCCACCGACCTGTGCAGCGACGAGGAATGCAAGCCGCAATACCAGGTCAACGAGGTGGAGCTGCTGGGCTTCCAGGTGATCGCGCCGGTGACGGCGCCCGCCTGACTAATGTCATGTCGGTCGCGGGCAGCCCGGTGCCCGCGGCAGCGTGCGAATCCGGCCGTAGATTGCCTTCATTGCCGTGGCGGTCGCCTGAGCGCCCGCGGCCGTGGTTACAATCGCGTCCATGCTTGCTCTGCTGTCGCGCTCCGGGGTCGTTGCCTGCCTGCTCGCCTGCCTGGTGTCGGCGGCGCCGGCCGTGCACGGACAGTCGAGCACCGGCGCCACCAAACCAGCTGCCGCGAAGCCGACGGCAAAGAAGTCCGTTACGGCAAAAAAGGTGGCACCCAAGCCCGTGATACCGGCGCCACCACCGCCGCCACCGGCCGTGGAGCTCATCGGCCACACCGTCATGCCACCCGATGCGCTGCGCCCCGGCCCGCCCTCCGGGCAATTCGATGGCGAAGGCCGGCGGGCGGCTGCGCCGCGCTTCGAAGCCCAGCCCGTGCAGGGCGTGAGCTCGATCAAGCCCGGCCCGACGCAGGGTGCGTGGTGGGGCCTCTCGGACAACGGCTTCGGCCGCAAGTGGAACAGCCCCGACTATCTGCTGTGCATCTATCTATTCGACGTGCGGCCGCGCACTCGTGCGGGCCCGGATTCGCGCACCGCCTTGCAGGGGGTCATCGAGTTGTCCGATCCGGCGAAGTTCTTTCCATGGCGCATCGCCGAGGAAGGCTCGCCCGAGCGCAATCTCACCGGCGGCGATGCCGACCCGGAATCGCTGGTCACCATGGCGGACGACACGTTCTGGGTGGGCGACGAGTTCGGCCCCTGGCTGCTGCACTTCTCGGTGGACGGCGACTTGTTAGGACCTCCGGTAGAGCTGCCGGACGGGCTGCGCTCCCCCGAACATCCGCTGGTACTGGCCGGGGCGGACACCGCGAAGCTCGAGCATTCGCGCGGTCTCGAAGCCATGGACCTGGCAGGCGACAACCGCACCCTGGTGACCATCCTCGAGGGTACCGTGGTGGGCGACCCGCCGAAGCAGCTGCGCGTGCTTCGTTACGACACTCAAGCAGGCAAGTGGCTGCCGGGCGCTCTTATATATGAGCTGGATGCCGACACGATCTCGGTGACCGACATGTCGCGCATCGAGGGCAACCGCTTCGTGGTCATCGAACGCGACGACCAGGAAGGCGATGCCGCCAAGGCCAAGCGCGTGTATGCCATCGATCTCGACAAGGCAGCGGCGGGCAAGCCGCTGGCGAAGAAGCTGGTCATCGACCTTCTGGCCATCGGCAACGCCCATGGACTGGTCGAGAACCTGCCGCCCGGCGCATTCTTCCGCTTTCCGTATCTCACGCCGGAATCCATCCAGGTGCTGGATCGCAGGCACGTGGTGATCGTCAACGACAACAACTATTCCGACACCGGTGGACGTGGGCTCGGGGTCAAGGACGCGACCGAGTGGCTCTGGCTGGAGCTCGCCAACCCGCTCTGACGTGACGTGACGATCATCGCCCTCAAGGACGCGGAGCTCGCGTTCGGACTCACTCCGCTGCTGGACTGCGCCTCGCTCGCCATTTCCGACGGCGAACGCATCGGCCTGATCGGCCGCAATGGCACGGGCAAGTCCTCGCTGCTGGCGGTGATCGCCGGAACACTGCCGCTCGATGACGGCGAGGTGGCGCGCCGGCCGGGCATCCGTATTGCCCTGGTGGAGCAGGAACCCGCGCTGCCGGCCGCGGCAACGCTGGGCGAGTCGCTGCTATTGCGCGGCGCCCTCGCGGACATCGCCGATGACCGCGACCGCCACCGCGCCGAAACGCGCCTGGCCGAGTTCCTGCAGCGCTTCGACGTGAACGTCGACGCCGATCCATCGCAGGTTTCCGGCGGCGAGCGCAAGCGCGCCGCGCTGGCGCTGGCGTTCGCGCTCGATCCCGATCTGCTGCTGCTCGACGAGCCCACCAATCATCTCGACATCGCCGGCATCGAGACGCTGGAGGACCTGCTGCAGAAGAATCTCACCTGCATCGTCATCACGCATGACCGGCGCTTCCTCGACCGGGTGGCGACGCGCATCGCCGAACTCGATCGCGGCCGGCTGCGCAGCTTCCCCTGCAACTACTCCGTGTACGAGCAGCGCAAGGCCGAGATCGACGCCGCCGAAGATCTCGCCAATCGCCGCTTCGACAAGTTCTGGGCGCAGGAGGAAGTGTGGATACGCAAGGGCGTGGAAGCACGGCGCACGCGCAACGAAGGCCGGGTCAAGCGGCTGGAGATGCTGCGCGAGGAACGCGCCGCGCGGCGCGAACGCCTGGGGTCCGTCAGGCTCGCGGTCGACGCCGGCGAGCGATCCGGCAAGCTGGTGGCGGAGCTGGAGAACGTCAGCAAGAGTTTTGCGGGCCGAACCATTCTCGACGACGTGAGCCTGCGAGTGATGCGCGGCGACCGCCTGGGGTTGTTGGGCCCCAACGGAGCGGGCAAGACCACGCTCATCCGCCTGATCGTCGGCACGCTCGAACCGGATGCCGGCCGCATTCGTCGCGGCACGAATCTGCAGGTGGCCTATTTCGACCAGCTGCGCGAGCAGCTCGACCCCGAGAAGACGCTGTCGGAAACGGTGAGCCCAGGCTCCGACTGGGTGGAGGTCGGTGGCCAGCGCAAACACGTCACCAGCTACCTCGGCGATTTCCTGTTCCCCACCCGTCGCGCCAATGCGCCGATCCGCATGCTCTCGGGCGGCGAGCGCAACCGCCTGCTGCTCGCGAGGCTGTTCGCCCGCCCGGCGAATCTGCTGGTCCTCGACGAGCCGACCAATGACCTCGACATCGACTCGCTCGAGCTGCTCGAGAGCCTGCTGCAGGATTATTCCGGCACTCTGCTGCTGGTCAGCCACGACCGCGCATTCCTGGACAACGTCGTGACGCAGACCGTCGCGGCCGAGGGCGAAGGACGCTGGCGCGAATACGTGGGCGGCTACACCGACTGGCTGCGGCAGCGGCCACAAACGCGCGAGCCGGCGGGCGACAGATCCGCCGCGCAGCCGGCCCCACCGTCCGCACAGACGCCGGTGCCGAAGAAGAAGCTGAGCTACAAGGAACAGCGCGAGCTGGAATCGCTGCCGGCCGAGATCGAGAAGCTGGAAGGCGAGCAGCAGGCTCTCACGCGGAAGATGTGCGGCTCCGACTACCATCGCACGACACCGGACGAAATGCGCCGCGATGGCGAACGCGCCGTGGAGCTCGAGACCCTGATCGCCCAGCGCATGGAGCGCTGGGTCAGCCTGGAGGAAAAGGTATGAAACCCGGTGCGGCAAAGCCCGCCGCCATCCGGATCTGGAAGGAGACCGCGCACCGCGGCGGCAAGGGTGTGAGCGCCATCAGGGGAGTGCCCCTGCCGGGACCGCAGCTCGAAGAGCTGTGCAGCGCGCTGAAGAAGAAATGCGGCACCGGCGGCACGGTCAAGGGCGGTGTCATCGAGATCCAGGGCGACCACCGCGATCGCCTGGTCGAGGAACTGAAGAAGCTCGGTTACACGGACGTGAAGAAGGCCGGCGGCTGACACCCCGCGCGCCGCGGCTGGCTATCTTCCCTGCACTCCGCCGGTCAGCACCACGCGCATCGCCTGCTCGACGGTGAGCTCCGTCTCGGTCACCCTGCTGCGCGGCAGGTACACGGTGTAACCGCCGATCTGATAGCTCATGGGTAGATAGACGGCGACGAGGTCGTCGCCGCCGCCTATCCCCAGCGTGTTGGCGTGTTCCTGGGTGACGAAGCCGATGAGCTTGCCGAGGCCCACGTCCACGGTCACCACGCGATCGAGATCGCCTTTCTTCTTGCCGGTGTTGACCAGCCGCGTCATGTCGCGGATGGCGCTGTACACCGTCTTGACCACCGGCACGCGCAGCAGCAGGCCTTCACCCAGGCCCAGCAGCCGGCGCACGACGAAGGCGTTGACCGCCAGCCCGACGATGAACAGGAAGGCGAAACCGAGGATCAACCCCATGCCCGGCCAGTAATTGCCATCGTCGATCACCCACTTGATGGGCTTCGACAGCAACGCCTCGGTGGTGACGCCCAGCCAGTAGACGAAATAGATCGTCAGGCCGATGGGCAGGATGGTCACCAACCCCTTGAGGAGAATGCCGCCGATGTTCTTCATTGCGATCCGATCACTTGCCGGGTTTGACGAAGCGCAGTGTCATGCGGTCCGACTCGCCGATGGCATCGTATTTGGCGCGATCGAAGTCCGCGGCCACCGGCTTGCCGCCTTCCGACGACTGGCGGGTGGGCGGCAGCGTCCAGACGCCGAACGGATGGTCCTTCGTGTCCTTGGGATTGGCGTTGATCTCCGATTTGCCATCGAGCTTGAAGCCGGCCTTCTCCACCGTCTTGATCACGTAGGCCTCGTCGACATAGCCGTTCCACACGGAGGGATCCTGGCCCGCCGGGGCGCGATGCTGCTCGATGGCGAGCGCCCCACCCGGCTTCACCGCCCGGAACAGGTTGGCGAGATTCGCCTCGGCCGAGTTCTGGCGCACCCAGCCGTGGAACACGCGCGCCGCGAGCACGAAGTCGTAGGTGTCAGCGGGCAGCGGCTTGGCCTTCGGGCCCCAATTCACCAGGTTCACCTTGCCATAAATGCTTTCGTTGCCGTATTTGGCGGCAAAGTCCGCGCGGCCCTTGCGCGCATTCTCGGAAAGCCCCGGGTCATCGAGATCGGCCGCGGTCACGTAGAACCGGCCCTTGGTCAGCCGCGCATACGGCGCGAGGATCTCCGTCCACCAGCCGCCGCCCGGCTGCAGCTCGAGAATGGTCATGCCGGGCTTGAGCCCCCAGAAATCCAGCGCCTGCGCCGGATGTCGCTCGTGATCGCGCGCCTTGGCATCGGCCGAGCGCCAGTCGCCGGCGACTGCCGCCTCGATGGACTTGTCGGGATTGGCGGCGGCCATGCTCGTGGTCGTGAACATCATCACGCCGAGCGCGGCACCAGCGGTCAGTAGTCGCAGATTCATGGAATGTCCCCTTCGTCAGATGGCGGTGGAGCATGCTAATGAATCCCACCGGGTTCGGCCACGAATAAGATCCGTCACTCCGAGGGGTGAAAACCCGCTTATCGAGCCGCCATTGCCGCCCCACTCCCCGGCCGCAGAAGCTCGCATCCCGCGCGCACCGCCCGGTGCAGCCAGGTGGTCGAAATGCCACGGAAACCGTGGCAGCCTCTAACTAGCGATGCTCCGTGGGCGCTGAAAGGGGTCCACCCTGGCGCGCGAAAGATGGAGCGGGTGATGGGAATCGAACCCACGTTAGTAGCTTGGGAAGCTACAGTTCTACCATTGAACTACACCCGCTCGGGCGAAACGCGAGAATACCCCAACCCATGTCCACGTCGAAACCGTCTGGAAACCCTCTGATCGTCATGGCCCTGCCCGGGGAGTCCCGCGGCCGTCTCGAGGCCGCCGGCGCGGCGCTGCTGTATACCGGCGTCGGCAAGGTGAACGCCGCGGCGTCGCTGGCGCGGCGGCTCGCGGAAATCCGCGCCTCGGGTCAACCGCTGCCGCTGGTGGTGAACCTCGGAACGGCCGGCAGTCGACGGCTCGCCGCGCACAGCATCGCCGCCTGCAACCGCTTCGCGCAACGCGACATGGACGTGAGCGGGCTCGGATTTCCGCCCGGCGTGACGCCCTTCGATGACGCGCCCGCGGTCATCGAATTTGCGCCGATACTGTCGCAGTACGGGCAGCACACCTGCTCGACCGCAGATTCGTTCGCCACGCACCTGCACGCGGTCGCGGGCGACGTGGTCGACATGGAGGCCTTCGCGCTGGCGAGAGTCTGCCTGGCGGACGGCGCGAGGTTCGCCTGCGTCAAGTACGTCACCGATGGCGCGGACGGCGATTCGGCCGCACACTGGGAGGCTGCGCTGGATGCGGCATCGCTGGCCTTCGAGCGCGTCTATCGCGAACAACTGCTGCCCCCGATGCACGACACGAAATGAACGAACCGATTCGGCGCCCCATCCGCAGCTTCGTCATGCGCGCCGGACGAATGACGTCGGGCCAGTCCCGCGCTCTGGACGAGCTGTGGCCACGTCTCGGAGTTCCGTACTCACCGGCACCGCTCAATCTGCCCGACCTCTTCGGGCGCGATGCGCCGCGTACACTGGAAATCGGCTTCGGCAATGGCGAGCATCTGGCGGAACTCGCCGCGGCGCATCCGGAACGCGACTTCCTCGGCATCGAAGTGCACCGGCCGGGTGTCGGCCATCTGCTCATGCTGGCGCAGGAACGGGGTCTGGCCAACCTGCGCGTCAGCGATCATGACGCGGTCGAGGTGTTGCACGAGCAACTGCCGGCCGCGTCACTCGACGAGGTGCTGATCCTGTTTCCGGACCCCTGGCACAAGAAACGGCACCACAAGCGCCGCCTGATCCAGCCCGCCTTCGTCGAGCTGGTGGCATCGCGCCTCAAGACCGGCGGCATTCTCCGCCTGGCCACGGATTGGGAGGACTACGCTCTGCAGATGCTCGACGTGTTGCGCGGCAGTGCGGCCTTCGTCAACCTCTCGAGCAGCGGCGACTGGGTGCCGCGACCCGAGGAACGCGCACCGACCCGCTTCGAGAAGCGCGGCGCGCGCCTGGGTCACGGCGTCTGGGACCTGGCCTTCCGGCGTATCAGCCCTCCTGCAAATTAGTTAGACCCGTCCGTCCCGCCCCAGGGTTTTCATCGCCCGCACCACCGTTTCCTCGGCGAGCCCGAGATACTGGCCGATCTGCGCGCGCGTCATGGGCAATGGCTGGTCGGTGCGGCTGCGGAAATCGCCGATGAAGGCGCGCACCCGCTCCACCGCGCTCAGCCCGGCCCAGGGCATGGCGATCTCGCCCGATTGCGCAGTGGCTCTGATCAGCAGGGCACGCAGCAGCGCCGTGCCGCGCAGGGTGCCGCCCTGCGCACTCCATCGCAGCCGGCAGAGAGTCGTGGCGACGACGGCCTGCGCCCCATAGCGATGCGTGGGCCGATTCCAGCTCTCCAGCCCCACCATCTCACCGGGAACGCGGAATGCCACGATGCGTTCGGCGCCATCGGCGAGTAGTTCGGTGACCGCGACGCAGCCGCGGGTGACGATGAACGGCGCTTCGAAGCTGGAACCCTGATTGAAGAGGACTGCCCCGGCAGGCAGCGGCTTCATGCGGCGCACGAGGAACGCTCCGCCGGGCGTGGCCGGCTCCGGCCAGCACCGCCGGCTGGCCGGACAGGTGCCGCAGTCGACATCATGGGGATTCATCGCGGGCATCGCTTGCAGCATCGTGGCCGCGAGCCGCCCCCGCATCCGGCACATCGCGTATGGGCTGCGCCAAGGCGGTTGACATAGATCAACCGGCGGTCGCGCGTTTCGCCCTACGATTCCATCCGGACTCAAGAACTCCCGCACTGCTTCGGAAAGTCCGAGGTGATCGGCGACA
Organism: uncultured Pseudomonadota bacterium; assembly: GCA_946479515.1. The sequence continues at coordinate 8,338 of CAMLGF010000080.1, forward strand.
CTGGCGAGGCCACCCCCCTCTGCAAGGCCCCTCCGGTGTCGCCGGCCCCTTTTTCAGATGTCGAAGCTGGCGCGTAGGCCGTCGACGACAAACTGAACTGCCAGCGCTCCCAACACCACGCCGAACAGCCGGTTCGCGACGTTCGTGCCGGTGACGCCGATGATGCGCATGAGGGGCCCCGCCACCCACATGGCGAGCAGGCACAGCACCAGCACCACCAGCGCGCAGAAGAACATGAGCGAGAACTGCACCGGATGCTGGGTCACGGGAATCGGGCCGAACCAGAGCAGCAGCGTGGTCAGCGCACCCGGTCCCGCCATGAAGGGGAAGGCCAGCGGAAAAACCGAGATGTCGGCGCGCTTGCGGCTCTCCACCTTCTCGTCGCTTGAGGTGCGCGTGCCCGATTCGCGCGCGAACACCATCTCGAGCGCGATGAGGAAAAGCAACAGGCCGCCAAAGATCCTGAACGAGTTGATCGAGATGCCCATGGCACTCAGGAAGCCGGCGCCCACCAGCGCGAAAATCAGAAGAATGAGACTTGCGACCAACACCGACTTCAGGGCCATCTTGTGTTTGTAGCTGTCGCTCGCTCCTTCCGTGAGCCCGGAGAACACCGGAATCAGCGAGATCGGTTCGACGACCACGAAGAACACGATGAAGAACTTGACGGCCTGTTCCAGCATGATGCTTTGCGCAAGAAATTCGTTCTTGTCTTGGAGCTGCTTTCGGGAGCAACATGAAACCGGCTCACGAAAGGCGCGCGCAGCATAGCAGCATCCATTCGGAGGGATTCGATGAAACCCGCCATTGGCAACTGGTACCGGATTCAGGGAAGTGAATCGTTCGAGGTAGTCGCCTTCGACGAGGACGATGGCACCATCGAGCTGCAGTACTTCGACGGCACCGTTGAAGAGATGGACATCGAGGACTGGCTGGCCGAACAGGAAGCCGGCACGCTCGAGGAAGTCGAAGCGCCCGAGGACTGGACCGGTTCGGTCGACGTCGACCCCGAAGACGACGAGGCGCGCGGCGCGCTCGGCTATGGTGAGGACGATGACCGCCGGCAGAGCGCCAACCGACTCGAAGGGCTCGATCTGTTCGAGTAGAACTGCCTAGCTACCTGCGGCGGCATGCCACGACGCGCACGCCGTCTACAGTGGATGGTTCGCGAGCCGCTCGACGTCCACGCCTTCCGCCAGCAGCACGTAGCCACCCATCACAGCCACCGGCACCGGCGTCAGCCGCCGGCCCTGGCAGGGACCCGCCACACACAGCCCGTCGTCGCGCGCGAAAAGCGCGCCGTGCGAGCAACACAGGATGAGATTGCCGTCCGGCGTCAGGAAGCGGTTCGGCCGCAGGTTGAGCGGGTGCCCGGCGTGCGGGCAATAGTTGACGTAGGCGGCGATGCCGTTCGATGCCTTGACCACGAAACCGCGCAGCGGCCAGTCACCCTCGCCCACCGCGAAACCATGGCTGCCCGTGGCCTCGAGCTCGGCCAGCGAGCAGAGCACGCGCGTGGTGTCAATTTCGCGGAGTGATGTCACGACGCGAGAGGAACAGAAGCAGCAGCAACGCCGGCACGCTCAACAGCGCGGTGAACAGGAAGAAGTCCCCGTATCCCAGCGCATTCACGAAGAAGCCGGACGTGCCCATCATCAGTTTTCCCGGCAACGAATACAGCGACGACAGCACGGCGTACTGCGTGGCAGTGTACTTCGCGCTGGTGAGGCTCGACATGAAGGCGATCAGCGCCGTGCCATGCACTCCCAGCGCCAGATTGTCGAAGCCGACGATGAAGGACAGGCCCAGGTCGGTGGCCGGCCCGCGCTGCTGGATGATCGAGGGCCAGAAATTGAACAAGCCCTCGCGCGCACACTCGAGCCCCTCATGACAGGCATAGGCGCCATAGGTCGCATAGAAGATGTTCGAGAGAATGATCAGGAAGCTGCCCAGCAGCAGCACCTGGATGCGCCCCATGCGTGCCACCAGTGCGCCACCCACCACGGCACCTAACAAGGTAGACGGCCAGCCGAAGAATTTCGCGATGACTCCCATCTCCTCGAGCGTGTAGCCGATATCGATGTAGAACGGGTTCGCCATGGAACCCATGACGTAGTCGGTCAGGCGATAGGTGCTGATGAACGCAAAGATCAGCAGGCCGAGGCCGAGACCAAAGCGCTTGAAGAAATCGGCGACCGGCCCGCCGACGGCGCCGTACAGCCAGCCGCCGGCGGATTGCATCCACCGCGGCAGGTGGGCATTCCGGCTCAGCCATTCGGCGGCATGGGTTTCGCGAGCCGCGTCCACGCCATCGGTCGGCCGGGGAGGTTCCCTCACCAGCAGCGTGGTGAGCACGCCGACGAAGCCGAGCGCGGCCATCGTCAGGTAACTGACGTGAAAATCCGCGCGGCCGGCGATGACGAGAGCGCCCGCAGAGGCCGCCATCAATGCGGTCCTGTAGCCCACCTGGTAGGCCGCCGCCATCGCACCTTGTTTGTCCGCGGCCGTGGATTCGATGCGCCAGGCATCCACCGCGATATCTTGCGTGGCGGCGAAGAACGCCACGCCGAACGCGAGCACCGCCATGCGCGAAATGCTCACGGTCGGGTCGCTCAGCGACAGGTTCGCCAGGCACAACACGATGCCGAGTTGTGCCACCAGCATCCAGGACCGCCGGCGCCCTAACCACCGCCCCAGCAGCGGCAGCGTGGCGCGATCGACGACCGGTGCCCACACCCACTTGAAGGAATACGCCAGGCCCACCCAGGCCAGCATGCCGATGGTCGCGCGGTCGATGTGCTCGCTGCGCAGCCATGCGGAAAGCGTGGTGAATACCAGGTAGAACGGCAGCCCGGAAGAGAAGCCGAGGAACAGCATGGAAAGCACCGGGCGCTCACCATAGACCGCGAGCGCCTGGCCCCAGGTGCGCTTCGGCGCCGTTTCAGATGGCATGGTTCGGTATGATCCGCACCGCCGCATCATACGGAAGACCGATCTCGTGCAGGAATATCAGCGAACCTTCATCGACCTCGCCATGTCGCGCGGCGCGCTGCGCTTCGGCAGCTTCAAACTGAAATCTGGACGTGACAGTCCGTACTTCTTCAACGCCGGGTTGTTCAACGACGGCGAGGCGATCGCGGTGCTCGGCCAGTGCTACGCGGCGGCGCTCACGCGCTCCGGACTCGAATACGACATGCTGTTCGGCCCCGCGTACAAGGGGATTCCGCTCGCGACCACGACCGCAGTGGCGCTGGCGGAACACCACCGCCGCAGCGTGCCCTGGGCATTCAACCGCAAGGAGGCCAAGGATCACGGCGAAGGCGGCAGCATCGTCGGCAGCCCGCTCGCGGGCCGCGTGGTGATCGTCGATGACGTGATCACGGCCGGCACCGCCATCCGCGAATCCGTGGACATCATCAGGGCCGCCGGCGCCACTCCGGTAGGAGTCGCCCTGGCGCTGGACCGGCAGGAACGCGGCCAGGGGGCCCGATCCGCCGTGCAGGAGGTGTCGGAGCAGTTCGGGCTGAGGTGCGTGAGCATTCTCACGCTCGCCGGACTCATCGAAACCTTTACCGGGGCCCCGGTCCAGAATCCGGGTGACCCAGTTCGCATTTCCCGAGAACAGATCGCCGCGCTGCAGGCCTATCAGCGCGAATGGGGCGTCGACGCGGTATCCGAGACATAACCACTGGGGCAGAATAGCCCCCATGCGCAAAGCCATCCCCTTCCTGGCGACGCTTTCCAGCCTGCTGCTGATGGGTGTGGCTGACGCCCAGCCGAAGCAGAAACGCGCATCCACCGGCTCCAAGGCACCGCAAGGCACCACCTACAAGTGGGTGGACGAAAACGGCGTCACGCACTACGGCGATACCGTCCCCGCCGAGTACTCGCAGCGCGAGCAAGCCGTCCTGAACGAGCAGGGCGTGGTGGTGGCCAAGCGGGTCGCCGAGATGACGCCCAAGGAAGCCGCCGCCTATGCCGCCCAGCAGAAGGAAGAGGCGCGCAAGAAGCAGCACGACATGTTCCTGATCTCCACCTACCCGTCGGTGAAGGAGATCGAGAATGTCCGCGACGCCCGCCTCGATCAGATCAATGGCCAGATCACTGCGGCCGAGGCCTACATCGCCAGCCTCACTACCCGAATCGATGGCCTGAAGCAGCGCTCGAAAACATTCGCGCCGTACAACACCAAGCCGGGCGCGCGCCGCATGCCCGACGATCTCGCCGAGGAGATGGTGCGCGCGATGAGCGAATTGCGCACCCAGAACGCCGCGCTCGCCGCCAAGCGCGCCGAGCTCAAGAACGTGCAGGATGGATTCGCGGCGGACATCACGCGCTTCAACGAATTGCGCACGTCAGCGGCCGCGCGCAACAACGAGAACGTTCAAAAGAAGCAGTGAGCCGGGTGCACGCCTCGCGGCGCGCCTTCGGCAGGTTTCAACGCGTGCCGGTATGGCCGAAGCCGCCCGCGCCGCGCTGACTCGCCGCGAAGTCCTCCACCACTTCCAGCCGCACCTGTACCACGGGTACCACGACCATCTGCGCGATGCGTTCGCCGGGCTGGATCACGAAATCCGCGCTGCCACGGTTCCAGCAGGAGACCATGAGCTGCCCCTGGTAGTCGGAATCGATGAGACCGACGAGATTGCCGAGCACCACGCCGTGTTTGTGGCCGAGCCCCGAGCGCGGCAGGATCATGGCCGCCAGGCCCGGGTCGTCGAGATGGATGGCGAGGCCGGTGGGAATGAGCTCGGCCTTGCCGGCCGCCAGCGTCATCGGCGCGTCGATGCAGGCACGCAGATCGAGACCCGCTGATCCCGCGGTGGCGTAAGCCGGCAGCGGATACTCCCTGCCCATTCGCGAATCGAGAATGCGGATTTTCAGCGCCCGATCGGCGCCGACGGCGGACAGTGCGGCGTTCATGCCGAGATACTAGCCAGACGCGGCCTGGCGCGCTCGCCGAATCTTTCCGCGATGAGCGCCACCAGCTCGCGCGCGAGCTGCACCTTCGGCGCCCGAGGCAGATCCCGGCGGCCGTCGCGCCACAGCACCAGCAGCGCGTTGTCGTCCTTCTCGAACACCTTGTCGTGACCCACTTCGTTGGCGGCGATCATGTCCAGGTTCTTCTTCAGCAGCTTCTGTCGCGCGTACTGCTCGACCGAATCGGTTTCCGCGGCGAAACCGACCACGAACGGCCGCGGCGACTTCGCGGCGACGGTCGCCAGGATGTCGACGGTGCGCTCCATCTTGAGATCCATCGACTCGGAGGTCTTCTTGATCTTGCATTCCACCGGATTGGCCGGCCGATAGTCGGCCACCGCCGCCGTGGCGATGAAGATGTCGACGCCGTCGAGATTCGCGAGCGTCGCGTTCAGCATGTCCGCCGCGCTTTCGACGTCGATGCGTCGGACGCCGGGCGGTGTCGCCAGGTTCACCGGACCGCACACCAGCGTCACCTCCGCCCCGGCGTCGCGCGCCGCGGCGGCCATGGCAAAGCCCATCTTTCCCGATGAGCGGTTGCTGATGAAACGCACGGGATCGATGCGTTCGCGCGTCGGACCCGCCGTCAGCAATACACGCCTGCCGACCAGCGGACCCGAAGGAGCGATGCATTGGGCCACGTTGAGGGCCAGTTGCGCAGGTTCCAGCATCCGGCCCACGCCCACCTCTCCGCAGGCCTGGTCGCCCTCGCCCGGACCCCAAACGTGGATGCCGCGCGCCTTGAGCGTGGTGACGTTGGCCTGGGTGGCGGCGTTGGCCCACATGACGCGGTTCATGGCCGGCGCCAGCGCGATGGGCGCAGCGGTGGCCAGGCACAAGGTAGTTAGAAGGTCGTCGGCCTGGCCGGTGGCCAGGCGGGCGATGAAGTCGGCGGTGGCGGGCGCGATCACCACGAAATCGGCCCAGCGGGCCAGTTCGATGTGCGACATGGCCTTCTCGGCCTCGGCGTCCCACAGATCGGTGCGCACTTCGCGCCCGGAGACGGCCTGAAAAGTCATCGCAGTGACGAATTCGCGGGCGCCCGAGGTCAGCACGACCTGCACTTCCGCGCCCTGCTCGCGCAGGCGGCGAACCAGATCGGGGCTCTTGTAAGCCGCGATTCCGCCGGTGACACCCAGAAGGACCCTTTTGCCCTGCATGGCGGGGATTATCGGCACCCCCGGGAAGGCGGGCCAGTCAGGTTGGTTCCGCTGGTATGTCGCGCGGTTATGAGCGCCCTGGGCGCGCGGGAGAAATTGACGATTCACACCCTTTTGCCGCCTCGCGCCGGCCCACCTGAGAACCCAAGATGCTCCAATGGATCAAGAGCTTAGACAGGCGAAACTCACGTCTGACATCAGCGCCTGGCCGCCCGGCGAGCGCCCACGCGAGCGACTGCTCGAGCGCGGCGCCCAGGCGTTGTCCGACGCCGAGCTGCTGGCCCTGGTGCTCGGAACGGGCTGCGGAGGCAGCAATGCCCTCGATCTGTCGCGCAACCTGCTGCTGCATTTCGAGGGCAGCCTGCGCCGGCTCCTGACCGCCGATGCCGCCACTCTGCTGAGACTTCGCGGCCTGGGGCCCGCCCGCTACGCCACTCTGATGTCAGCGCTGGAGCTAGCGCGCCGGCACTATCGCGAGGCGTTGCACGCCGGTCCGGCGCTGAACGCACCGGCGACCACGCGCCAGTTCCTCACGGCGCAATTGCGCGATCGGCCATACGAGGTGTTCTGCTGCCTGCACCTCGACAATCGCCACCGGCTCATCCATTTCGAAGAAGTGTTTCGCGGCACCATCGACGGCGCCAGCGTCCACCCTCGCGAAGTCGTGCGCCAGGCGCTGCGTTACAACGCGGCGGCGCTCATCTTTGCGCACAACCATCCCTCCGGCGTCGCCGAGGCCAGCCAGGCCGATGAGCTGATCACGCGGCGCCTGCGAGAT
>CAMLGF010000081.1 GCA_946479515.1 uncultured Pseudomonadota bacterium
TCAGCGAAGTGTGCCGCAAGTGAGGAGTGGCGCGCGTTATCTACTGCCTATGGCCGGTCAAGTGCAGGCATTGGAGTTGCCAGACTCTAGCTAGTTTGGAACGCGAGGTTTCCCGTCCACAGGTATGACGCCAAACCTGCCATTTACCGAATAGTAGGTACCTTTGTGAAGTCGTAGAAAGAAGAGGTAGCGCCTGCCAGCCATTACAACAAATGCGGATTCTGCATGGCTGCCATAAGTTTGTACTTGTATTGATATTGGCGCTGAGCCCTTCAGGACTGTTTCGACCTTGACCTGTGCGAACTCTTGCTGAAAGTTGGAAGAGTGGGCTGGCGCGTTTTGCACAACACCAATCACGACCAGAGAGGCGCGCTTCACTTTCTCATCTAGTGGAACCTCCTCCAATTCATAGGCCACCGCTATAGAGCAAATTAACGCAAGTAAACCTGCTCGCAATCTCATTGGTCCTCCGTCGCTCATCCGTCTTCAAGGCTCAGTACGAAAGACCTATTCGAAATGTTCGGGATTACGCTGCCGCTTCTTAAGCCTAAGTTCTTCGCGCACCTTGTTCTCATTGTCAACTGCATTGCCAGTATCCCGGCCGACGTCCGCCAAAGCGGGAATGCCGTGCCCGACCATTTCGTGCATGAGGACGATCGCCGGCGAAGCCTTGGTACGATTCCCATCTACATCTGTAAAGCTTCGCTCGCGTCCGGTGATGATTACCGTCAATACCTGATGGCAATATCGACCTGACCCTCTACTTCTGAACGGTCCGCGAAAACGAGGGGGTTACACTTCGAGCAGGACTTCGCCGGTTCAGCTTGGCCGATGCCGGCGCGTCGGGTGGCCACCCGCGTGCAGATCTGCTCTAACTAAAGCACGATTTCTGCTCGTCTGCCGAGTTTCCATTTCCCGCCTCCGGATCTTCGCGCCATCAGCCCAACGCAGCACGTGGTGACCGCGCCCGGCAATGTGAGGAATGCACGTTGATATCCCGCCGTGCTTGTCCGCTCGTCCGCGAGACCCCAGCCGCCTCATGCCCACCTCGAATCCGACACCCGGATTGGCATCGCCCCCTCCCCATTTGAATATGCGTCGCCCCTCATTTGATTGGCACTGCCGCGCTCTCTGCGGCAGGCTACGGAGCCCGGCCGCGCCCGCGTCTTCAGTCCTACAGACTCCGCAATGACAGACCCCTCTCCGACCCCCTCCCGCAAGCGCCTGCTCATCGGCGGCCTCATCGTCCTCGGCCTCGTGGTGCTGGGCATCGTGGCCTGGCGCCTGCTCGCCGGCGACGGCCCTACGGCCACGGGGCCGCGGGGCGGTGGCTGGCGGCCGGATCGCGACAAGCCGGTGCCGGTGCGCGTGGTGGCGGCGGTGAACGAGCCGCTGGCGCTCTACATCAAGGCCCTGGGCACCGTGACACCGCTCAAGACGGTGACGGTGCGCAGCCGGGTGGATGGCGAGCTCATGAGCGTTGCCTTCCAAGAGGGCCAGTACGTGAAGCAGGGGGAACTGCTGGCGGAGATCGATCCGCGCCCCTTCCGCGTGCTGCTGGCGCAGGCGGAGGGTCGGCAGCAGCAGAACCTCGCGGAGCTGGCGAACACCGAGGGCGAGTTGCAGCGCTTCCGCGATCTGCAATCCAAGGGCTATGTCTCGGCCCAGGAGCTCAGCAACCAGGAAGCGCTGGTGCGCCAGTTCCAGGCGCGCCGGCAATCCGACCAGGCGGCGGTGGACGAGGCGCGTCTGCAGCTCGCCTACACGCGGGTCACGGCGCCGATCAGCGGTCGCGTGGGCCTGCGCAACGTGGACCCGGGCAACCTGGTGCGCGCGGGCGATGCGGCGGGCATCGTGACGATCACGCAGATGCAGCCGATCAGCGTGCTGTTCACCATCGCCGAGACGGACTTGCCGGCGGTGCGCGCGGCGGTGGCCTTCGAACCGGCGTTGCCGGTGGAAGCCTGGGGCCGCGACGAGCGCACGCGGCTCGCGGTGGGGCGGCTGCTCAGCATGGACAATCAGATCGACACGGCCACGGGCACGCTGCGGCTGCGCGCCGAGTTCGCGAACCAGGACGAGTCGCTGTTCCCCAACCAGTTCGTGAACATCCGCCTGCGCGTCGGCAACGAGCCGGCCATCGTCATTCCCAACGCCGCGGTGCAGTTCGGCGCACAGGGCAACTTCGTCTACGTGGTCAACGACGAGAGCAAGGCCACGATGCGCGCGGTGAAACTCGGCGCCACCGAAGGCGAACAGGTCGCGGTGGTCGAGGGGCTCGAACCCAACGAACGGGTGGTGCTCGAAGGGCTTGATCGCCTGCGCGAGGGCCGCGAAGTCACCGTAGTCGACGGCAGTGCGGCCGGGGGCGGGACGCCCGAGCCGCCGGCAGTGGCCAAATGAACCCGTCTCGGCCGTTCATCCTGCGGCCGGTGGCGACCACGCTGTTGATGGCGGCGCTGCTGCTCACCGGCGTGCTGGCGTATCGCCTGCTGCCGGTGGCGGCGCTGCCGCAGGTGGAATACCCGGTCATCCAGGTGCTCACGCTGTATCCGGGCGCCAGCCCCTCGGTGACCGCGAGCGCGGTGACGGCGCCGCTCGAGCGGCAGCTCGGCCGCATCCCCAGCCTGAATCAGATGGTCTCGACGAGCTCGGGCGGTGCTTCGGTCATCACACTGCAGTTCTCGCTGGACGTGGACCTGGGCGTGGCCGAACAGGAGGTGCAGGCGGCGCTGAACGCGGCCAACAACCTGCTGCCCGACGACCTGCCCGTGCCGCCGGTGTATCGCAAGGTGAACCCGGCGGACACGGCCATCCTCACGCTGGCGGTGAGCTCGGCCACGCTGCCGCTGTCGAAGGTGTACGACCTGGTCGACACGCGCGTGTCGCAGAAGCTGTCGCAGGTGCCGGGTGTGGGACTCGTGAGCCTGGCAGGCGGGCAGCGGCCGGCGGTGCGCATCCAGGTGAATCCGGCCGCGCTGGCCGCGAACGGACTCGGCATGGGCCAGGTGCGCCAGGCGATCGCGGCGGCCAACGTGAACATGCCCAAGGGCAGCTTCGACGGCCCGACGCGCGCCATCATGCTGGACGCCAACGACCAGATGCGCAGCGCGCGCGAGTACCGCGAGCTCATCATCGCGAGCGTCGAGGGGCGGCAGCTGCGCCTGGGCGACGTGGCCACGATCGAAGATGGCGTCGAGAATCGCCAGCTCGCGGCCTGGTCGGGCGCGGTGCCGGCGATTCTGATCAACATCCAGCGCCAGCCGGGCGCGAACGTCATCGAAGTGGTGGACCGCATCGAAGATCTGCTGCCGCAGCTGCGCGCCACGCTGCCGGCGGGCGTCGATCTCGCGGTGTTGAGCAATCGCACCGAGTCCATCCGCGCCTCCATCCATGGCGTGCAGAAGGAACTGCTGATCGCCATCGCGCTGGTCGTGATGGTCACGTTCGTGTTCCTGCGCAATGTGCCGGCCACGGTGATCCCGGGCATCGTCGTGCCGCTGTCGCTGGTGGGCACCTTCGGCATCATGCTGCTGGCGGGCTTCTCGCTGAACAACCTCACGCTCATGGCGCTGACCATCGCCACGGGCTTCGTGGTCGACGACGCCATCGTCATGCTCGAGAACATCGCGCGCTATCTCGAGAAGGGCGAGAAGCCGCTCGACGCGGCGCTCAAGGGCGCGCAGCAGATCGGCTTCACGCTGCTGTCGCTGACCATCTCGCTGATCGCGGTGCTGATCCCGCTGCTCTTCATGGCGGGCGTGGTCGGCAAGCTGTTCCACGAGTTCGCGGTGACGCTGGCGGTGGCCATCGCGCTGTCGCTGGTGGTGTCGCTGACGTTGACGCCGATGATGTGCGCGCGCTTCCTGCGGCAGGGGCACGCAGCGGGCCACGAAGCGCACGGCAACGACGCCTTCACGCGCCTCATCGGCCACTACGAGCGCGGCCTCGACTGGGTGCTGGCGCGCCAGCCGGCCACGCTGCTGAGCGTGCTGGCCACGCTGCTGCTCACCGTGCTGCTGTACCTCGCGGTGCCCAAGGGCTTCTTCCCCGTGCAGGACGCCGGGCTCATCCAGGGCATCAGCGAGGCGCCGCAGTCGGTGTCGTTCAGCGCCATGTCGCGGCGGCAGCAGGCACTGGCCGACGCGATTCTCGAGGATCCGGACGTGGCCACGCTGTCCTCGTTCATCGGCGTCGACGGCACCAACCCCACGCTCAATACCGGGCGCTTTCTCATCGAGCTGCATCCGCACGCGGATCGCGACTCTTCGGTGCTCGAGGTGATCGCCCGGCTGCGCGAGCGCGCCGCGCGCGTGCCCGGCATCACGCTCTATCTACAACCGGTGCAGGAGCTGACCATCGAAGACCGCGTGAGCCGCACGCAATACCAGTTCACGCTCACCAGCCCGAACAGCGACGAGCTGCGCGAGTGGACCGGGAAATTCCTCACGCGCCTGAGGCAGTCAGACGCGCTGGCCGACGTCGCCAGCGACCTGCAGAGCGAGGGCCTGCAGGCCTTCCTCGAGATCGACCGCGCCGCCGCCGCGCGGCTCGGCATCTCGGTGGCGTCCATTGCCGATGCGCTCTACGACGCTTTTGGCCAGCGGCAGATCTCCACCATCTTCACGCAGGCCAACCAGTACCGCGTGGTGCTGGAATCCACGCCCGAGTTCCAGCTGGGGCCCGAGGCCATCGAGCGCATCCGCGTGACCTCTGACTCGGGCGAGCCGGTGCCGCTATCTACCGTGGCGCACGTGGCCGAGCGGCCGGCTTCGCTCGCGGTTAACCATCTGGGCCAGTTCCCGGCGGTGACTCTGTCGTTCAATCTCGGTGACGGCGCGTCGCTTGGCGACGCGGTGGCTGCGATCGAAGCGGCGCAGGAAGAGCTCGCGCCGCCCGCGAGCCTGGAGCTGCGCCTGCAGGGTGCGGCGGAAGCCTTCCGTGACTCGCTGTCGAGCACGCTGTGGCTGATCCTCGCCGCCGTGGTCACCATGTACATCGTGCTGGGCGTGCTCTACGAGAGCTTCATCCATCCGGTGACCATTCTGTCGACGCTGCCCTCGGCGACCATCGGCGCGCTGCTGGCGCTGCTGCTCGCCGGCCGCGGCCTCGATCTCATCGCCGTCATCGGCATCGTGCTGCTCATCGGCCTGGTCAAGAAAAACGCCATCATGATGATCGACTTCGCGCTCGAGGCCGAGCGCGAGCAGGGCAAGACGCCGCTCGAGGCCATCCGCCAGGCCGCGCTGCTGCGCTTCCGCCCCATCCTCATGACCACGCTTGCGGCGCTGTTCGGCGCCGTGCCGCTGATGTTCGCCTCGGGTTCCGGCGCCGAGCTGCGCCAGCCACTGGGCATTGTCATGGTGGGCGGATTGCTGGTGAGCCAGGTGCTCACGCTGTTCACCACGCCGGTCATCTATCTGTTCTTCGATCGCCTGACGCGCGCGCGCCGCCTCGCGGCGCGGGCCGGCGCGCCGGGCGAAGAGGCGGCGGGATGAACTTCTCTCGGGTGTTCATCGAACGCCCGGTGGCCAGTGTGCTGCTGGCCGTGGCCATCCTGTTGGCCGGCATGCTGGCGCTGCGCCAGCTGCCGGTGGCGCCGCTGCCGCAAGTGGATTACCCCTCCATCCAGGTGCAGGCGCGCATGCCGGGCGCCAGCCCCGAATCCATGGCGGCCACGGTGGCGACGCCGCTCGAGCGCGCGCTGGGCACGATTGCTGGTATCACCGAGATCAACTCCGTGAGCATCCAGGGCCAGAGCAGCATCAACCTGCGCTTCGACCTGGATCGCAACGTCGACGAAGCGGCGCGCGAGGTGCAGGCCGCCATCAATGCCGCGCGCTCGCAGCTGCCGAGCGGCATGCCCGGCATGCCCAGCTACCGCAAGGTGAACCCATCTCAAGCGCCCATCATGGCGCTGGCGCTGACCTCCGAGCAGCTGTCGACGGGCGAGGTCTACGACGTGGCCGCGTCGCTCATAGCCCAGAAGATCTCGCAGATTCCGGGCGTGGGTTCGGTGGACGTGGGTGGCGGCTCGCTGCCCGCGGTGCGCGTGTCGCTCGACCCCAATGCGTTGAACAACCAGGGCATCGCGCTCGACGAGGTGGCACGCGCGATCCGCGCCGCCAACACGCAGCGGCCGCTCGGCAGCGTGTCCGACGACCGCCGCACCTGGCAGGTGGAGGCCAGCCTGCAGCTGCGCACCGCCGACGAATACCGCCCGCTGGTCATCGCCTGGCGCGACGGCCGGCCGGTGCGGCTCGGCGACATCGCCACCGTGACCGAAGGCACCGAGAACCGCTACGCCTCCGGCTTCCACAACGATCGCGACGCGGTGATCGTCACCGTGAGCCGCCAGCCCCAGGCCAACATCATCGAGACCGTGGACGCCATCTACGCGCAGATGGACTCGCTGCTCGCGCTGCTGCCCGCGGGCGTGGAGATGCGGGTGGCCATGGACCGCTCGCCCGGCATTCGCGCCACGCTGCACGAAGCCGAGCTGGCGCTCACGGTGGCGGTGTCGCTGGTGATCGTCGTGGTCCTCGGCTTCCTCGGCAACTGGCGCGCGGCGCTGCTGCCCACGCTGTCCATTCCCGTGGTGCTGTTCGGCGCGCTGGCGCTGATCTGGTTGGGTGGCTTCTCGCTGAACAATCTGTCGCTCACGGCGCTCATCGTCGCCGCCATCCTCGTGGTGGACGACGCCATCGTGGTGCTGGAGAACATCTCGCGGCACATCGAGAATGGCCTCAGGCCCTTCGAGGCCGCGCGGCGCGGCGCGGGCGAAGTGGGCGCCACGCTGCTGTCCATGAACATCGCGTTGGGCGTGGTGTTCGTGTCCATCCTGTTCCTCGACGAGTTCGTCGAGCGGCTGTTCCGCGAGTTCTCGCTCACGCTCGTGGCAGCGATGGCCGTGTCGATGGTCATCTGCCTGAGTCTCACGCCCGCGCTGAGCGCGCGCGTATTGAGACCACAGTCGGCGCCGGTGAAGCCCAACCGCCTGAGGGATTTCGCTACGGGATTCTTCGCCGACCTGCGTGAGGCCTATGCTCACTCGCTGGACCGTGTGCTGCGCCGTCCATGGATTCCCGTGCTCGTGTTCGTGAGCATCGTCGGCCTCAACGTGTGGCTGTTCAACATCGTGCCCAAGGGCGCCGTGCCGCGCCAGGACACGGGCCAGCTGCGCGGCTTCGCGCGCGGCGACGACGGGCTGTCGTTCCAGGCCATGGCGCCCAAGATTCTCGCGTACCGCAAGCTGCTGATGTCCGACCCCGCCATCGAGGACATCATCGGCTACAGCGGCGGCGGCACCGGCGTGAACAATGCCTGGATCATGATCAAGGTGAAGCCGCTGGCCGAGCGGCGCGTGTCCAGCCAGCAGATCATCGACCGGTTGCGCGAGCGCGCGCCGAAGATTCCGGGCGCCAACCTCGGCCTGTTCGTGGATCAGGACATCCACCTGCAGGGCGGCAGCGACGAGGGCAGCTACGAGTTCCAGATGCTCTCCGACGATCTCAAGCTGCTGCGCGAGTGGGCGCCCAAGGCCCGCGAAGCGCTGGCCTCGCTGCCCGAGCTCACGGACGTGGAGAGCACCGGCGACGAGGGCATGCGCCAGGTGGTGCTCGACATCGATCGCGAGGCCGCCGGAAGGCTCGGCATCGACATGCGCACCGTGGCCAATGTGTTGAACAATTCCTTCAGCCAGCGGCAGGTCGCCACTCTCTACGACAATCTCAATCAGTACCGCGTGGTCATGGAGCTCGACCCGCGCTACACGCAGAGCCCCTCGACCCTCGAGCAGGTGTACGCCATCGGCCGCGATGGCCAGCGCGTGCCCTTGTCCGCGTTCACGAAATATTCCTACGGCATGGCGCCCGACCGCCTGCAGCACCGCGAGCAATTCGCCTCCGTGCGACTCGATTTCTCGCTGGCGCCCGGCGTCTCGCTCGAGCAGGCCACCGATGCCATCGACCAGGCCATGGCCGACATCATGCTGCCCTCGGGCATCGTCGCCCGCCCCTCGGGCGAGGCCGGTGCCTTCGAGGAAATGAAGAAGAACCAGATCTGGCTGATCTTCGGCGCCGCGATCGCCGTCTACCTGGTGCTCGGCATGTTGTACGAGAGCTTCGTGCAGCCGCTGACCATTCTTTCCACTCTGCCCGCCGCGGGCGTCGGCGGACTGCTCGCGCTGATACTCATGAAGAACGAGCTCAACCTGATCTCGCTGCTGGGCCTGTTCCTGCTGGTGGGCGTGGTGATGAAGAACACCATATTGCTGGTGGACTTCGCGCTGGACGCCGAGCGTTCGCGTGGCCTGCGCCCGCGGGCCGCCATCCTCGAGGCCGCGCGCCTGCGCTTCCGGCCCATCATCATGACCTCCGTGGCGGCGCTGCTCGGCATGCTGCCGCTGATGCTCGCACTGGGCGAGGGCTGGGAGATGCGCCGCCCGCTCGGCATCGCCATCGTCGGCGGGCTGCTCGTGAGCCAGGTGCTCACGCTGTACACCACGCCGGCCGTCTACCTGGCCGTGGCGCGCGCGCGGCGGCGGGTGCTGGAGCGACGCGGGGAGCCGGGGGTACCGGCCGGAAACGCGGGCAGGCGCAGTTAGCGGCCGGACGGCATTTCAGTCCACGCGCTACTTCGCCGTTGCCTGCGCCCCTGCTTCGCGCAGTTTGCGGAACACCCGATCCTCGACCCACTTCGCGCTCCACCAATCCACCGGCGTGACCGCGCGTCCATCGAGCAGCATGGTGAAGTGCAGATGATCGCCGCCGGCAAGGCCGGTCGAACCGGTGCGGCCGAGCTGGCCGCCGAGGTCCACCTTGTCGCCCACCTTCACGTCGATCGACGACAGATGCGCATACAGCGACTGCAGGCCCAGGCCGTGATCGAGGATGACGCAGTTGCCATAGATGCCGAGCCAACCGGCGAACACCACGCGGCCGGAATTGGCGGCATGCACCGGCGTCATGCTCAGCGACGCCAGGTCGTAACCCAGATGCACGGCGTTGTCGATCTCCTTGCCCTTATAGACGTACGTGCGCTGATCGGCGAAGCCGGCTTCCACGGCGGTGTTCACCAGCTGCTTGAACGGACCCTGCCACAGTAGTTTGGGGTCGGTCTGCGCGGCGAGCGAGGCGATCTTGGCGTTGTTGCGGCGTCGCAGCTCCTGGTTGATGCGCACGAACATGGCGGCGTAGTCGGCGGCACCGGCCATGTCGAGATCCGGCGTGTTCTGCACGATGGCCGGCACCACCTTCTGCAGGAAGCGGTCGTCGATCTCGATGCGGCTCTTGCGGAAGGCCTTGGGAAACACGCGGTAGTCGAAGGACGCGGTCGACTCGTTGCCCACCTCGTCGCGCACGAACACGCTGATCGGCGTGGCGGGATCCTGGTCCCAGAGCAGCGCGAAGAACGCCACGTACAGACCCGGGTCGGCATTGGTCACGCCGGCGCCGGCGGCGGGAAAGCCGGGGTACTCGATGTCTCCCACGCGCACACCGGAGGCCACGGCATCGCCGGTCACGCGGTACACCACCAGCTCCGAGCCGCCATGATTGATGTAGTGATGCGTGGACTGCACGCCCACCAGCGGCGGCGTGAGACGCACTTCCACGTCCTTGCTCGCGGTCGCTTCGATCTTGCGATAGCCGAACAGCACGGGGCGGGCGGCGGTGGCCTTGAGCTTCGCCGGCCCGGCATTGAGCTCGGGCAGCTCGCGCTTGCCGATGGAGCGGGTGAAGCGGACTTCGTCGCCGTTGCGCTTCAACTGCGCGGCGTCCTTGCTCATGTCGAACAGCGGAAAGGTCTTGTCACCCTGCTCGAGGCTCACCACCAGCCGGGTCAGGTCCGCCGCGGGCGTCTTGACGACCACGGTGAGCTCACCCTTCTGCCCGATCAGCCGCGTGGGCTGGGCGAACTCGATGGCCGGCGGCGTGCCGCGCCCGGCCAGCCACCATGCGGCGCCGGCGCCCAGAACCAGTAGAACGAGAATGGTGACGAACGCTCGCATGAATGTCTCTCTTCCTTCGCTGCAGTCGAAAACGCGTAGGTTACAGGCTTCGGCCGGCGCGGGCAGCGCGGCGGCGGATCATTTCTTGCCGAACAGCGCGTCCAGCGCCGCGCGTGCGGCGTCGGCTTCGCCCGTCGGGGCCACATACGCCCCGGGCTTGGGCTTGAAATGATCGCAGAAGTTCGCACGAGTCTTGTCGCGCACTTCCTCGGCCGTGGGCTCGCGGCAGTGCTTGGCGACGCGCGTGTCGTACTCCACGCACAGGCGGCAGACGTGCAATTCCGCGCGGCACGTTTTGCATTCGTCGAGCCGGCGCAGCGGCAGGCTCAGCGCCTCGAGCGTGGCGCCGCAGTTCCAGCAGGTGAGGCCATGTGCCATGGCCGCCGATTCTAGGCTTGACCCGGACCTTGCGTCATACCCTAGGCTGCACCGCATGGTGAAGCCGAAGAGATCCCGCGCCAAGGCGGCCGCAGCCGTGCGACCCGCCGCCAGAACGGAACCCGAGCGGCTCACCGCCGCCGACTGCGCACGCCGCACGCGCCTCACCGTGCGCGCACTGCGCGTCTACGAGAAGGCCGGCCTGCTGGAACCGGCGCGCTCGGCCAAGGGCTGGCGCTCGTATGGGCCCGACGAGCTCATCCGCCTGAATACCATCGTCGCGCTCAAGGGCTTCGGCCTCTCACTGCGCGAGATCCGCAAGGCCTTCGGCGCGTCGCCGCCGGCGCTGGTGCAGGTGCTCGACCTGCAGGTGAGGAACTGGTCGGCACGCAAGATGGCGGCCGAACGCACGCTCTCCCTGCTGCAAGCGGCCATCGGCCGCCTGCGATCCCAGGCACCTCTGTCCATCGACGAACTCTGTGAGCTTCTCAGGAGCACCGAAGTGAACGACATGCAGGGCGTCATCCGCGAGCTCATCAACCAGCACATCACGCCCGAACAGGAGCGCGAGTGGCTGACCTACTGGGCGAAGCGGCAGCCCCGGGACGTGGTGGACGCGCAGGACGACATGACCGTCTTTCGCGCCATCGCGCAGGAGATGCTGGCGCTCATGAAACGCGGCGAGGCGCCGGATTCCGAAGCCGTGCAGGTAGTGCAGGAGCGCTCGACGCGGGCCTGGCTGCAGAGCAACCTGCGGCAACGGCAGCTCGAGCAGCTCGCCTGGAACCCGGAAGTCACGCGGGCATGGTTCGAGCTCGGACGCAAGCTCATGGCGCGCACGGCGGCGCCGGACAATGCCGACGAGGCCGAGAAGCTCGAGACGTTCATCCAGCAGGCGCGCGCGTCCTCACGAGCCTCGAAGCTGCTCACGCCGGTGGTGGTCGAAGCGCTGAACCTGCACGGTGCGGGCACGAAACCCGGCGATCCGGCCGCCCGCAGCCTCGCCGAGCGGTTCGCGCGCCTGTGCCAGGAAGAGGGCATGGGCGACCCGGTCATGCACGCGCGCTGGATCGCCGCCTTCGGGCCGCACGTGGATTCGCGCCCGGGCTGGGAATACCTCGCGAAGATCTGCTCTAACTAGCACGCCCGGCCAGGAATTCCCTGAGGCACACGCCGGTGCGCGAGTTGGCAACCTTCATGACGGCCGCCGGCGGTCCGGCGGCGACCACCTTGCCGCCCGCGGCGCCGGCCTCGGGGCCGAGGTCTATCAACCAGTCGGCCTCGGCCATGACGTCGAGGTTGTGCTCGATCACGACGACCGAGTTGCCGGCGTCCACGAGGCGATGCAGCACGTGAATCAGCTTTTCGACATCGGCCATGTGCAGACCCACGGTGGGTTCGTCCAGTACGTACAGGGTGTGGGGTGCCTTCTGACGTGGGCCACGACGCTCTTCGCCGCGCACCTTCGACAGCTCGGTGACGAGCTTGATGCGCTGTGCCTCGCCGCCCGAGAGCGTGGGCGACGGCTGGCCGAGCGTGAGATAGCCGAGACCGACGTCCTGCAGCAGGCGCAACGCATGGTGAATCGCCGCGTGCGCGGCGAAGAACTCCACCGCGTCGTCGACGTTCATGTTCAGCAGGTCGCCGATGGACTTGCCGCGCCACAGGATGCTCAGCGTCTCATTGTTGAAGCGCGCTCCGCGGCACACGTCGCAGGGCACCTTCACGTCGGGCAGGAAGTTCATCTCGATGGTCTGCATGCCCTGGCCTTCGCAGGCCTCGCAGCGGCCGCCGGCGGTGTTGAAGCTGAAGCGGCTGGTGGTGTAGCCGGCGATCTTCGCCTCGGTGGTATTGGCGAAGATCTTGCGGATGTCGTCCCAGAAGCCGATGTAGGTGGCCGGGCAGGAACGCGGCGTCTTGCCGATGGGCGTCTGGTCGACCTCGAGCACGCGTTGTACGTGCTCGACGCCGCGGATGGCGCGTACGCCGTGCAGTTCCGGTCGTCGGGCGTTCTTCTTCAGGCCGACGAGTTGTCGCAGGTTGGCATAGAGCACGTCGCGCGCCACGGTGCTCTTGCCCGACCCGGAGACGCCGGTGACCACCACGAGGCGGCCCAGGGGAATGCCCACGTCCTCGTCGTGCACGTTGTGCAGCTCAACGCCCTCCAGCGCGATCCGCGGCGCGTTCCGGGGCGTCACGCGGCGCGGCTCGGCGGCGTGCGCGAGCGGCCTGGCGAGGAAACGCCCGGTGATGGACGCGGGGTTGCCGATGAGCTGGCGCACGTTGCCGGCCGCCACCACCTGCCCGCCGCGCACGCCGGCGCCGGGGCCGAGATCGATGACGTGATCGGCGCGGCGGATGGTGTCCTCGTCGTGCTCCACGACCACCAGCGTGTTGCGGTGCTTCGCGAGCTCGGCCAGCGCGTCCAGCAGCACCTTGTTGTCGCGCGGATGCAGGCCGATGGTGGGCTCGTCGAGCACGTAGCACACGCCCTGCAGGTTGGAGCCGAGCTGCGCGGCCAGGCGGATGCGCTGCGCCTCGCCGCCCGACAGCGTCGGCGCCGATCGGTCCAGCGGTAGATAGCCCAGCCCGACGCGCTGCAGGAACGAGAGGCGCGAGCGGATCTCGGCCATGAGGTCGCGCGCGATCTCGGCCTCGCGTTTGCCGAGCTTCAGGCCGCCCAGGAAACCGACGGTGTCGTCGATGGCGCGCTGCGTGAGCTGGGCGATGTTGAGGCCGCGGAATTTCACGTGCAGCGCGATCTGGTTGAGGCGCTGGCCGGCGCAGGTCTCGCAGACAGAGGTCTCGGAATCGGCGAGCCACTCGTTCCAGGCGGTTTCCTCGCCGCTCTGCTCCTCGTCGAAGCCCTCGAGCTGCACGCCGGTGCCGTAGCAGCTCTCGCACCAGCCATGCTTGCTGTTGAACGAGAACAGCCGCGGATCGAGCTCGGCGAAACTGGCGCCGCAGGACGGGCAGGCCCGCTTGATGCTGAACACCTGCACCTTGGGCTTCTTCGCCTCGAGATCGATGACGTGCACCAGGCCCTTGCCGAGATCCAGCGCCTTGATGAGATTGCGCTCGAGGGAGTCGGCGTTGTCCTTCTGCACGTGCATCTGCGCGACCGGCAGCTCGATGGTGTGCTCCTTGAAGCGGTTGAGGCGCGGCCACTGGTAGGTGGTGAGCATCTCGCCGTCCACGCGCAGGTGCTTGTAGCCGCGGGCGTTCGCCCACTTGGCGAGCTCGGTGTAGTAACCCTTGCGCGCCACCACGAGCGGCGCCAGCAGCATGATGCGCGAGCCCTTGTGCTGCTTGAGCAGGCGCTCGGCGATGCTCGCGGCAGTTTGCGGCTCGATGGCCACGTCGCAGGTGGGGCAGTACTGCGTGCCCAGCTTCTGATAGAGCAGGCGCAGGAAGTGGTAGATCTCGGTGAGCGTGGCCACCGTGGACTTGCGGCCGCCGCGGCTGGTGCGCTGTTCGATGGCCACCGTGGGCGGGATGCCGTAGATCGCGTCCACGTCGGGCCGCGCCGCCGGCTGCACGAACTGGCGCGCATAGGCGTTCAGCGACTCGAGGTAGCGGCGCTGACCCTCGTTGAAGATGATGTCGAAGGCCAGCGTGGATTTGCCCGAGCCCGACACACCCGTGATCACCGTGAAGGCCTCGCGCGGGATCTCCACGTCGATGTTCTGCAGGTTGTGCTCGCGGGCGTGGTGGATATGAATGGTGCCGGGTGAAGGTTCTCGTGGTAACTCCGGGTTTCGGGCTGACGGCCTGCCGGGTTCGCGCACCTCAGACCGAAACCCGGAGTTACCACGAGAACCTTCACCCGGCACCGCTCCGTACTCCCGCAGCGCCCTGCCGGTATGCGACGTCGCATGCGCCTCCACCTGCGCTGCCGTGCCGGCAACCACCAGCTGCCCACCGCCATCGCCGCCCTCGGGCCCGAGATCGATGATCCAGTCGGCCGCGAGCATGACGTCGAGGTTGTGCTCGATCACCAGCAGCGAGTGGCCGATCTTGAGCAGCTTGCGGAACGCGCGCAGTAGCTTGGCGACGTCGTCGAAGTGCAGGCCGGTGGTGGGTTCGTCGAACAGGAACAGCTTGCCGCGCACGGACGGAGTATCGTCCGCCGCCGCCTCGGCCAGGTGCCCGGCGAGCTTCAGGCGCTGCGCCTCGCCGCCCGACAGCGTCGGCACGGGTTGCCCCAGCTTCACGTACTCCAGGCCCACGTCCACCAGCGGCTGCAGGCGCACGGCCACCGCCGACCTGCCCTTGAAGAACTCCAGCGCCTCGGTGACCGTCATGTCGAGCACGTCGGCGATGTTCCGGCGCGAGCCATCCGCGCCCTCGACACGGATCTCGAGCGTCTCGGCACGATAGCGCTTGCCGTCGCAATCCGGGCAGCGCAGATACACGTCGGACAGGAACTGCATCTCCACGTGCTCGAACCCATTGCCGCTGCAGGTGGGGCAGCGCCCGGTGCCGGAGTTGAACGAGAACGTGCCCGGCGTGTAGCCGCGGGTCTTTGCCGTGGCCTCGTTCGCGAACAGCTCGCGCACCACGT
>CAMLGF010000082.1 GCA_946479515.1 uncultured Pseudomonadota bacterium
TGCACCACCGGTCAGGTCGGGCTCCTTCGGCCGCGCGTGCCGCGCCCACGCTCCGCGCACTGCTGGCGCGCGAACGGCGCGGCCGCAAGAAAAATTCCTGACGGCATTCAAACCTTTTCCCCGCCGCACGACTCGTCGCAGCCGGCAACGCCCCGGCGCAATTTATCGCGTTCCATTGCAACCGTTTTTCAGGGTAGTACGTCTATATCAGCGTCCCGACTGACACGTACGGACTCGCCTCTCACGCCGGCAAGCGATGAGTTTGGCACGCGTCATCGGCTTGTTTTTCCGAACCCAGGAGGATCAGCCATGACCCGCTCGAACGAACATTTTGTGCATCGCGCTTCCGAGCGCGTGACGGCCGGTGCCGCCGCGATCGCACTCACCTTGCTCACGCTGCTGACGGTGGATGCGCGCGCCGGCGAAGCGAAGCAGAACCCGCCGAGCATCTCGGTGAGCTACTCGGATGTCTCCTTCGCGACCACCGCAGGCGCGGCCAAGGTGTACGGCAAGCTCAAGGCCGCGGCGCGCCAGGTTTGCGGCGTGACCGACGGCCTCAAGGATCTCGCCGTGATCGCCGCGGCCCACGATTGCTATCGCAATGCCCTGGCCGACGCCGTGCGCCGCATCGACCGGCCCACGCTGACGGCGCTGCACACCGCCAGCACGCGCAAGTACAGCTGAGCGCCCGTGCGTGGCGAGGCCTGCGGATTTCAGGACCCGGGATCGCGCCCGGCCTGAAATCCGGGGCGCGCTCAGCGATACAGCAGGATGTCGGCCCGCTGTTCTTCCCAGGCGGCTTCATCCTGCCCCGCCAGCTTGTCGAGGTCGGCGGGCGAGGCCGAAGGATCGTCCACCCACTCGCGCAATATCGGGCTGCCATTGATGAGATCGATGGCCAGCCGCGTGTGTTCGTATTCGTAAGCGAAATCCCGCCACAGCGGGTACTCGCCGCGCAGCCGCCGGATGCACTTGAACGTGCCCGCCAGCAGCCGCCAGGGACGGAACGCGCCGTGAACGTAGGCGTCGTCGTCCACGTGGATCTGGAAGCCCGAGCACAACTTGCCCTGGTGCTTGTGGAAGGTGGGCTCGAACCAGCACGGACGCAGGCGACAGCCCGCGAGCCAGCCCGGCACGATGCGATCCAGCATGGTCAGCAATGAACGCGGGTCGAGTCCGGGCGCGCCTAACAACTCCAGCGGCCGCGTGGTGCCGCGCCCCTCCGACAGCGTGGTGCCCTCGAGCATCACCGTGCCCGCGTACGCCCGCGTCATCGCCAGGCTCGCCGCATTCGGACTGGGATTCACCCAGCTGCGCTGACCCACGGGCCAGCCATGCCCCGGCGCCTCGTCGGGTTTCCAGCCGCGCATCGGAATGACCTTGTAATCCACCGCCAGGTGGAAATGACTGATGAACCAGATGCCCAGTTCTCCGAGCGTGAGTCCATGCCGCATGGGCATCGGCCCCGCGCCGACGAAACTCTCCCAGCCCGGGCGCAAGGCGAGTCCCTCCACCGGACGACCCGCCGGGTTGGGGCGGTCGAGCACCCACACCGTCTTGCCGTGTTCCGCCGCCGCCTGCAGCACATAGAGAAGCGTGGTGATGAAGGTGTAGATGCGGCAGCCCACATCCTGCAGGTCGACCAGCAGCACGTCGAAGTGAGCCAGCATGTCCTCGGTGGGCCGGCGCACGGTGCCGTACAGGCTGAACACCGGGATACCGTGCACCGGATCGCGGAAGTCCGGCGACTCGATCATGTTGTCCTGCTTGTCGCCGCGCAGGCCGTGCTGCGGGCCGAAGGCCGCGGTGATGTCCAGGCCACGCACTGCGCGCAGTGCGTCCAGGGAATGCTCGAAATCCGCGGTCATCGACGCCGGATGCGCCAGCAGCGCGACGCGCCGCCCCTCGAGCTCGCCGAGCAGCTTGCGATCGTTCAACAGGCGGTCGATGCCGAACTGGATCATGCGGATAGATTAACCGCTACGGCTCAGCACAGTTCGAGCACGAAGCCGTCGGCGTGATGGAAGTCGGGTTTCTCCGCGGGATGCGCGAGCGCCCAATATGACATGACCTGCGCGCGATCCTCGAGCACCGCCGCCAGGCCGAGGCGCAAACCCTGCGGTGGGCGCGCCAGCCATGACAGGTCGACCACCGCCTCCAGCAGCAGCTGGTCTTCGCCGGTCTCGGCGCGCAGCGCCGGCGACGAGCCCTGTGTGTGCGGCGCCATGCCTTCCCGGTAGCCCGTGAACCGGTAGGCAGCCCAGGCCAGCGAGGGCGACAGGTTGTATTCCCAGTATTCGCCTGGAGCCGCGTGGCCCACGAAGGCCTCGAAGCAAGTGTGGCGCCACAGGCCATCGGTACGGAGGGATGCTCGCGGCCCGGGCAGTTTCAGGGCATGAAGATCGCCGGTCAGCCGATAGGTCAGGCCCAGCCGTCCCTCCGGCGACCAGGAGACCTCCACCGTGAGCTCCTCGACCACATCCTGAAAGGCACCGCGTGCCGCGACCGGATGCGGGAGGAGCGAATGGCGACCGACTGCCTGTGGCATTGCCGCAGCATACCCAAAGTCGCGGCCGCCGTAGGGCTAATGAGCATCGAGCGCGCGCAGGAAGTCGCGCAATGCACCCCGTTCCTCGGTAGTTAGTGGCGGGCGCCGCAGGCGTGGCTCTGCGTCCTGGCTGGCGGCCAGCCGCTCGTAGTTGTCGAGCACCTCGTCGAGCGTCGCCAAGCGGCCGTCGTGCAGGTAGGGCGCGGTGGCAGCCAGATTGCGCAGCGTGGGCACGCGCACGGCCACACCCGTCCCCACGTCGACGAGCCGCGGCTGGGCGCGGGGATGCTCGCGATCCACCCAGGGGCCGGCGAAATTGATGCCGCCATGGCAGGCCGAGCAGCCCGCACGCCCGAAGAACAATGCCATGCCCCGCTTCTGCGAAGCATCGAGGGCGTCGTGCTCTCCGCCGAACACATACCGGTCGAAAGGCGAGCCGCCGCGGATCAGCGTGCGTTCGAAGGCGGCGATGGCCCGGATCGCATTGTCCAGGCTCACCGCCCGAGACTCGTCGGGGAAGGCCTTTCGGAATCCCTCGCGCGTCGCCGCATCGGCCGCCAGGCGGGATTCCACCTCCGCTTCGTGGCCTGCCAGGCCGAGCTCGCGCGGCTGCTCGTTGAACAGCGGCCCGTGCATCTGCTGTTCCAGTGTCCGCGCGTTCGCATCGCGCCAGCCAAGACTGGCGTTGTAGGCCACGTTCAGGAGCGTCGGCGCATTGAGCGGCAACGAATCGCCCAGCGCTCCGCGGGACCGGCGCAGTCCATCCGTGAAGGCGCGCGCGGGGTCATGGCAGCTCTGACAGGAGTGGCGGCCGCTGATCGACAGGCGCGTATCGGCGAACAATGTGCGGCCGAGGATCACCTTGGCCTCGCTCATCGGGTTGTCGGCGGGAACCAGCGGTGTCGGGAATCCGGTGGGCAGGCGCCAGCGGAATTCTTCCGCAACGACGGGCGCCGCGAGCACGGCCAGGGCGAGCAGCCCGGCTAGCAATGCGACGCCCGCCCTGCACCGGTGACCGCCGGTCCGCATGCGCTCAATTCCAGGAAGTGGCGCTGCTCTCGCGGGTCAGCGCCGCCGTCTGGCGATCGATGACACTGCGCTCCTGAACCCAGGCGGCGAATCCGACGTCCTCGTGCGCGCCCGCCCATGCCTGCATGGCGGCCAGCAGCGATGCGGCCAGTCTGCGGTTCATCGCGAACAAGGTGAGATAGGCGCTCTTGGCGTCCGCCAACCGGTTCAGCCCGAGATAGGCATGGCCGCGGTACTCGATGGCCTCGGCGTAGTCGGGTTTGAGCGCGAGCGCGCGATCGTATGCCGCCAACGCTTCGCCGTACCGGCCCTGCTTGCGGTGGCAATATCCCAGGTAGTTCCACGCCGCGAACATGCCGGGGCGCAGCTCGGTGGCGCGCGCGAACTTGCGCAGTGCCGTCTCGTAGGCCTTCGCGGCCCGGGCGCGCAGCTTCTGCTGCTTGCGCGCGTCACGCTGCTGCGCCGCCTCAGCCAGACATTCATCGCCCTTGGCAACGCTGCGGACGCCGCTGTCGTAGGACTCGCGCGCCTGTTCTTCGGGAGATGGCGTCTCGCGGCTCTGCGAGGTTGGCGGAGTCGACGGCATGGACGGACCGCCCCCCGCCCCGAATGCGGTCCAGGAGGCCAGCAGCACCAACGTGGAGAAGAGGTTGCGTTCGACGGCTCTCATGGAATCCTCCGGAAAAGGGTTACCCGCTCGCCAGGGTGAGTAGCCGTTGCGATCAACGAAGTTCCGGAACGGGCACGGCCTTTCGCATAATGCCGGGCCTGCAACCGGAGAAGATCATGAAAACACCGCTGAGGATTCCGCAAGTGCTGTTCGCCGGGGCGATGCTGACGCTGGCCGCCCGGCTTTTCGCGGCTGACGCTCCCGTCGATGCCGCCATACAGAATTCCATCGCGAGTTCCGAACGCACGCAGGCCGACCGCGATCGCGACGTGCGCGACCGCCCCGCCGAGGTGCTGGCATTCGCGGGTGTGAAGCCGGGCATGACGGTCGCGGACCTGTTCTCGGCCGGCGGCTACTACACCGAGTTGCTGTCCGGCGTCGTCGGCTCGAGCGGCAAGGTGTACGCCGTCAACAACGTGCCGTACGCGCAGTATTCGAAGAAGGATCGCGAGGCCCGCTTCACCGAAGGGCGCCTGCAGAACGTGGAGCCGCGCGTCATCGAGGCGAGCTGGTTCAACCTGCCCGCGAAGAGCGTCGACCTCGCGGTCATCGTCATGTCGTTTCACGACGTGTACTGGGTCGATGAGAAGGAAGGCTGGCCGGCGATCAATACCGAGGGCTTCCTCGACTCGGTGAAGCGCATGCTCAAGCCGGGCGGCAAACTACTCGTGGTCGATCACAATGCGCCGCCGGGAACCGGCCCGGAAATGGCCGGCAAGGCGCACCGCCTGAACGAGGACTTCGCGAAGAAGGCGATCACCGCCCGCGGCTTCGTGCTCGAGAAGAGCTACGACGGGCTGCGCAACCAGGATGACAAGCTCGACAAGATGGTGTTCGACCCCGCCGTGCGCGGCAAGACCGACCGCTACGTACTGCTGTTCAAGGTGAAGTGATGCGGCGTTCGCGCCGCAGCGCGGCCTGGGTCGCGCTCGCCGGGGGCTGGAAGACGGTCAGCGCGCAAATCTCGCGACGGGCGGCGCATGCGGGCTGATCACTTCAAGGTTGAGCGCGCCTCGGCCACTTCGGCGGGGCTGACCGGCGAAGCGCCCTTGCCGAACTTCTGCCGGATGTAGGTGAGCAGGGCCGCCAGTTCCTGGTCCGAGAGCTGGCGGAAGGCCGGCATGACATTGTGCGACTCGCCTTCCTTGCGGTCCGCGCTGTCGAAACCGCCGGTCATGACGAACAGCGCCAGGGCGCGCGCGTCACCCTGTACCCAGGTGCCGCCGGTGATCGCGGGCTGCATGTTGGGCACGCCATATCCGTCGGCCTGATGACAGCTCAGGCAATTGCGCGCGTAGGCCTGTTGGCCGTCGACCACGGCTGCCGGCGCGCTCGCGGGAGCGGACTCGCCACCCGTGGCACAGGCGGCCAGCCATGCCGTGAATGGCAGAATCCGCGCGGCGGACGCCCGGCTCATTTCTGGTACGACACTTTCCAGATGCGGCCCTTCTGCGAGTCCGCGATGAACAGCGAGCCATCCGGGCCGACGGCCAGGCCCACCGGACGATAGCGCGCGTTGCGCGGGTTGTTGTCCTGGAGGTCGCCGGCGAAGCCGTCGGCGAACACTTCGTAGTTCCCGCTGGGCACACCGTTCTTCATCGGCTGGAAGACCACCTTGTATCCGGCCTGCGGTTCCGGCGCGCGATTCCAGCTACCGTGAAACGCGATGAATGCGCCGCCCTGGTACCTGGCCGGAAATTTCTTTCCTGAATAGAACAGCAGGTCGTTCGGCGCCCAGTGAGCCGGGAAGGCGACCAGCGGATCGGCGTACTTGCCCGCCTCGGGCACTTTCTTGCCGTCGCCGCCGTATTCCGGCGCGACCACGCGTTTGCCGAGCTTGTTGTCCCAGAAGGTATACGGCCAACCGTAATTGCCGCCGTCGACGATCTTGTGGAATTCCTCGGCGGTGCGCGTGGCATTGTCTTGCGACTGGTACAGCGCGGGGAACAGCATATCCAGGGAATCGCGGCCATGGATCACGGCATACAACGCGTTCTGGCCGGCGTTCCATTCCAGCGCCACCG
Organism: uncultured Pseudomonadota bacterium; assembly: GCA_946479515.1. The sequence goes on from CAMLGF010000082.1 coordinate 6,272, forward strand.
CATTGCGCATGCCGGTGGCGAACCGGCGGCCCTCGCTGGCCCTCTGCCCGAGTTTGTTGCCGTCGAAAACCCAGACGCCGCCGTACTTTTCCAGGATGGGACAGGGGTTTCGGCCCAGGGAGCCTGGCTGCCGGTCCTGCTGCTGGCAGGAATTGGAGGGCGCACCCACATTTACATAGAGCGTGCCCTTGGGATCCAGCGCAAAGGTCTTGTCGGCGTGCTGGCGTTCCATCGGGAAGCCATCGACCACCACCTGCTTGGCGCCGCCGGGCGCGAGCTCGCCTTTGCTGAGCGCATAACGATAGACGCCCACATTGTCCGAGACGTACAACCAGTCGCCGAAGATGATGGCTTCCGTGCCGGCGACGTCGCCGAAGGGGCGGGTTTCGTCGACCTTGCCGTCGCCATTGCCATCGCGCATGGCGACCAGGCCGTCGCGGCCCGCCAGGTAGATGTCGCCGTTCGCGGCCACCGCCAGATGGCGGCCGGCGCCCAGGCCTTCCTGCACCACGGTGGCGGTGAAGCCCGGCGGCAGCGCGAGCCCGTCGACGGCCTGCGCGCCGGCGGTGGTCGCGGCCAGCGCCAACAACGCGACACTAACTAGTCTTGCGGTCATGTCAGTACCTCGAAAATTTCGCGGCAAACAGTGGCGGGCCATCGCGGCCCCGAGCCGGGAGAGGCATAGTGAGGGCGAACGCCGGGGTGCGCAACGGGCCGCGCGCCAGGTTCGGTGCATGCTCGCGGCGAGTAACGGAATCCGCGCCGCGGGCCGTCATCATGCCTCAGGTCGCGGCTGTCGGACGATTCCCGCCGTCCCGCGGCAGACGACTAGCACGCCGGCGCGCCGATTGCCACTGCCTGTCGCCGCCCGGGTACAACCTGGCCAATGCGCGACCTAGCAAACAGATCGGTTGTCACAAAATCGCGAGTCGTGACTCGCGGACGAAGGGTCTCGCCAATCCGCCGCAGCCGATGCACCATGCGCGCCATCCGTGCCGCTTCGCCGAGAGCCCCCTTATGCCACTGGTCGACCCCGTCATCGAACGCGTGCTCGCCGACTTCGAGCGCCGCGCCGCGGAAGAACACCGCCGCACCTCCCAGCCGGGAGGCGCCGACGCCGATCGCGACGAACTGCTGCTGTCCGTCGGCCGCGACGCCGGCACGCTGCTCTATCTGCTGGCCACCGGCGGGCAGTCGCGGCGCATCCTGGAACTCGGCTCGTCGTACGGCTATTCCACCGTGTGGCTGGGAGCGGCCGCGCGCGCCACCGGCGGCAAGGTGATCTCCCTGGAGCTCAAGGAGTTCAAGATCGAGCACGCCCGCCAGGCGCTGACCCGCGCGGGGCTGTCCACGCGCGTGGAGTTCCACGCCGGCGACTGCCTCGAGTCGCTGAAGTCGTTGCCTGGGCCCTTCGATTTCGTGTTGCTGGACGTGTGGAAGGATCTCTACCTGCCCTGCTTCGAACTGGTGCATCCCAAGCTCACGCCCGGAGGCATGATCTGCGCCGACAACATGATCACGCCCGAGAGCGCCCGGCCGCATGCCGACGCGTATCGGCAGCGGGTCCGCGCCGCCGGCGACATGGACTCGGTGCTGGTGGAAGTGGGCAACGGCATCGAAATCAGCCGGAAGAGATAGATCAGGCGAACGAGCGCACCACCATCACCACGAAGAGACTGTAGAACGCGAGCGCAGGCAGCCGCCTGGGATGCGCGCGGCCAGGACCACTTGAGGATCTCCAGCGTGCGCACGATGGCGGGTCCTAACAGGAATTCGGCGCCGCCGATGGACATGCCGGGCACGCTCACGCCGGCCCGCAGACTCCTATCCAGGTCCGTTCTGTATAAACTGCGCGCATGATCGAGTTCCAGCAGCTGACACGGACCTACGGGGACTTCACGGCCCTCCAGCCACTCACGCTCACCGTGGAGCGCGGCGAGATGTTCGGCTTCCTGGGCCCGAACGGCGCCGGCAAGACCACCACCATCCGCATGATGATGGGCATCCTGGTGCCGAGCGGCGGGCGTGCGCTCATCCAGGGGCTCGACTGCCACGCGCAGCGCGCCGAGGTGCAGCGGCACGTCGGCTATCTACCTGACAACCCGATCTACTACGACTTCCTGCGCGGCCGGGAGATTCTGCGATTCGTCGGCGAGATGCACGGCATGCCGCGCGCGGAGGCGGACCGGCGCGCGCTCGACATGCTGGGCGAGTTCGGGCTCAGCGACGTGGTGGAGGAATTCGCGGTCAACTATTCCATGGGCATGAAGAAGAAGCTGGGTCTGGCCTGCGCGTTGATCCACGACCCGCAGGTGCTGATCCTCGACGAGCCGATCAACGGGCTCGATCCGCGCGCGGCGCGTGAGGTGCAGGACCGGCTGAAGCAGGCGGCCGCCTCCGGCAAGACCATTTTCATGTCCACGCACCTGCTCGACATGGCCGAGAAGGCCTGCACGCGGGTCGGCATCATCCACAAGGGCAGCCTGGTGGCGACCGGCACGCTGGCCGAATTGCGCGAACGCGTCGATCAGAACGCCTCGCTCGAGGAGGTATTCCTGAGAGTGACCGAGGAGGGCGCCGAGTCCTCGCCCGTGGCGGCAGCCCGGTGAGTCCGGACGAAACCCGGCAGCCGCCGGCGCGCGGCGCGGCTCCGCTCCTGTCGAGCACCTGGCTGCTGATCCGCCTGCGCGTGCGGCGGCTCGCCAACCAGCTGGACGCGCTCTCGACGCGCAAGAAGACCGGCGTTGCGAAGCGCACCGGCAACCCCGGCAAGAAGAGCAGCAAGGTCATCCTGTACCTGGCCTGGCCGCTCATGCTGTTCGGTTTCGGCGCGATCGCCGTGCAGTCGCTCATCAATCTGCATCTGGCGATCGACCCGCCCGACACGTTCTGGCGCACGCTGGAGTTCAGCGATGGCTTGGCGGTCGGTGCCGCATTCCTGCTGCTGGTGCTGTTCACCTCCTCGCTGCTGGTGAACATCGCCTCCGGCGAACTTGCGAAACCCGAGTGGGACCTCGAGTGGCTGATAACCCTGCCGGTGCGCTCCGACACGCTGATCTGGGCACGCATCCTGGAACGCAGCGTGGTGCAACCCACCGGTGTGCTGCAGATCTACACCGCCTGCATGGTCATTGCCTGGTTCTCGGGCTTCCGCTGGCTGACCCCCGTGGTCGCCGTGCTCGCGGCCTGGCCGTTGCTGTTCCTCGGCGCCGTCGTGCGCACGCTGCTCGACACGGGACTGCGGCTGTCGATGCGTCCGGCGCAGTTGCGCAATCTGCACGCCATCCTGTCGGTGATGTCCATTCTCACCATGTACCTGGCGTTGTCGCTGGGCATCGCCGGCAAGGCGGAGTTCATGCTGGACGTGGCGCGCGCGATGCCCGACTGGTTGCGGTACACGCCCATGGGCATGGCCGTGCTGGCATTGAACGAACGCGGCGTCGTCGATCAGCTGGGGTATTTCGGAGTTCTGTTCCTGGAAGCGGCGGCGCTGGGCTGGGCCGGCGTACGGGTGCTGCGCCATCAGCTGCGCCACGGCGTGCTCTCGGGCAGCGCGCGCGACAGCGCCCGGGCCGCGGCACCGGGGCACGCACCCGCACCGGCGCCCGTGTCGGCGTCCGGCGCGGCCCGGACGGGCCGCTGGCAGCTCAACGCCGTGCAGCAGCGCGAGGTGACGCTGCTCAGCCGCGACCGGAATTTCCTGGTGCAGAGCCTGGTGGTGCCGCTGCTGATCGTCGGCGCGCAGGTGCTGCTCGGCTCGTCCAGCGTCGCCAACGACATGTGGGTCAAGCCGAACGTGCTGGCCTCGGTGGCCTTCGGCCTCGCCGCCTACTCGCTCAGCATGTCCGCATTCCAGACGCTCAACACCGAGGGTCACACGCTCTGGCTGCTGTACACCTTCCCGCGCTCCATCGAAGACGTTCTGAAGGACAAGGCCCGGCTCTGGGGCGTGCTCACGCTCGCCTATCCACTGGTGCTGTTCGCCGTGGGCGCCGTACTCATGCCGTCGCTCGACTGGACCTTCCTCGGCGCCATGCTGACGGCACTTCTGGGTATCCCCATCTACGCCTTCATCGCGGTGGCGCTCGGCGTGTTCGGCAGCAATCCGCTGGAGCAGCACCAGAGCCAGAAGGTCAAGCCGGCGTACGTCTATCTCTACATGACGCTGGCCGGTCTGTACATCTACGCCGTGGTGACGCCGAACCTGGCACAGCGCCTGATCTTCATGACGTTGACCCTGCTCCTGGCATTCGCGCTCTGGCAGAAGGCGCGCGACCAGCTCCCGTACCTGCTCGACCCCGATGCGTCACCGCCTCCGCGCGTGTCCACCTCGGATGGCTTGATCGCGGCCATGGTGTTCTTCGTAATCCAGGCGGTTGCCACGATCATCATCGCCGGCCGCGGTGGCCGGATTTCGGGCGGCGCCGTGCTCATCGCATTCGCCATCGCCGGCGCGCTCACCTATCTGCTGATGCGCTGGGTGTACGCCAAGGCCCGCACCCGCGACGTTCCGCGCATCCGCGCGCGGGGCACACCGAACTACCCGCTGCTCGGTGTCGCGGCGGGCTTGGTCGCCAGTCTCGTGGCGCTGGGCTACCTCCACCTCATCGATGCCAGCGGCGCGCTCGACCGGGCGCTGCGCGACCAGCAGTCGCTGGATCTCGGCTGGTGGCTCCTGCCGCTGGCGCTGATCGCCGCGCCGCTCTTCGAGGAATTCATCTTCCGCGGACTGATTTTCGGCGGCCTGAGGCGCAGTTTCGGCCTGTGGCCCGCCACGCTGGCGAGCGCCGCGGTGTTCGCCATCATGCATCCGCCGATTTCGATGGCGCCGGTGTTCGTCATGGGCGTGTGCGCGGCGCTGGTGTACGAGCGATCGCGCAGCCTGCTGGCGCCCATGCTGACACACGTGGTGTACAACGCCTGCGCCATCGTCGCGCAGGCGATGCTGCGGTAGCCCGGCGCGGCGCGCATTCCGACGGAGAGCGTGCGACGTCGGCCCGCGGCGACCCGCAAGTGGCTGTTTGTAGTTAGGTTGCGCCGCGCGGTCGCCGATCGGCGTCGCCGCGGGCGGCGATTGTCGCGCACCGGCGACCCGGCCGCGTCGAAGTGCCGCGGCGGCGGCTCCGCTGGCCGATTCGCGGCTGGCACGCGCATTGCTTCCTTCCCGGCATGGCATGACGCCGCCGCACGCGGCGGGCGTTCCGGCCGCATACGTTTCAGCCACGAAGGAGCAACTCATGAAGAAGACATTGATCGTCATCGCCGCCGCCACACTCATCCCCCTCGGCGCCGCCGTGGCCGGTGAAGGCCGGGACAAGTCCGCCTCGATGGGTCCGAGCTTCAACACGCTCGATGCCAATCGCGACGGGCGGATCTCGCAGGCCGAAGCCGCCAGCGACAGCACCATCATGTTCAGCAGCGCCGACTCGAACGGCGACGGGTACCTCGACAAGCAGGAATTCCGCGCCGCGCAGGAGAGCGGCAGTTCGACGGAACCGCAGTCGCAGGGCATGCCGCAATCGAGCAGCCCCGATTCCTCGACCACCGACCCGACCGCGACCGAGCCGTCCACCACCGAGCCCACGCCCGACACGGAAACGCCGCGCTGACGGCGCGTTGCCATGACGGGCACCACCCGCGCGGGCGCCGCCCGCGCGGGTGTTCTTTTATCGCGCGGCGCAGCGTGACGCGCTTCTCACTCGGGTCCCTGGCTGGCTCAGGTTTGCACCGCACCAGCCGTTACCAGGGATGTCCGCGAGAGGTGTACGTCAGTGGCAGATAAACCGCAGGGCGAGCCAGGTGACGCATCGGCCGCTTTCCGGCTGGGCGCTGCCATCAAGCCCGAAAATTCCAGCAGGCAGGACCTTGCCACCGCGCTGGCGCACGAGCGCACGCTCCTGCGAACCATGATCGACCTCATCCCGGCGTTCATCTATGCGAAGGACACCGGCAGCCGCTTCATCGCCATCAACACCGCGCTGGCGCGCAACATGGGCACCACGGTCGAGGAAGCACTCGGCAGGACCGACTTCGACTTCCACAAGCCCGAGCTCGCCCGGAAGTTCTATGCCGACGAGCAGGCGCTGATCACATCCGGCAAATCCATCATCGATCTGGAAGAGCCAGGCTTCGATCAGGTGACCGGGCAGCCGCGCACCGTGGTCACGTCCAAGGTGCCACTGCGCGACGTCAATGGCGACGTCATCGGCATCATCGGCGTGGGTTTCGACATCACCGAGCGCAAGTTCGCCGAACAGCGGCTGGCATCCAGCGAGAAGCTCGAGTCCATCGGCCGGTTGGCCGCGGGCGTCGCGCACGAGATCAATACGCCTATCCAGTTCCTCAATGACAGCATCTTCTTCATCCGCGAAGCCATGCAGGACCTGCTGGCGCACAACGCGAAGCTGACCGCCATGCTGCCCGCGCCTCCCGAGCCCGATGAGGACATCGAGGACATCAAGGCCGAATTACCGCCCGCGCTCGATCGCGTGGCGGACGGACTGGCGCGCATCGCGGAGATCGTGCGCTCCATGAAGGAGTTCTCGCACGCCGACCAGGCCGAGATGAGCCGCGTGGACCTGAATCGCTCCATCAGGAGCACGCTGGTCATCGCCAGTACCGAATACAAGTACGTCGCCGACGTGGTCACCGATCTGGCGCCGGACCTGCCGCCGATCACCTGCCACGGCGGCCAGATCAACCAGGTGGTGCTGAATCTCGTCGTCAATGCCGCGCATGCCATCGCCGACGTGGTGAAGGGCACTGCCAACCGCGGGCGCATCACGGTGAAGACCGAGCGAGTGGACGACTTCGTGGTGATCAGCGTCAGCGACACCGGCGGCGGAATTCCCGAGGCCATCCGCAAGCGCATCTTCGATCCCTTCTTCACCACCAAGGAAGTGGGCCGCGGCACCGGCCAGGGATTGTCCATCGCCCACAATGCCATCAAGTCGCACGGCGGCCGGCTCGAGTTCGATACCGAGCTCGGCAAGGGCACGACCTTCCGGGTCAGCCTGCCCCTCGAGCCCGCCGAGCGCGAAGCCAGCGCCGCCTAGTAGTCAGGCGTCAGGCGTCACTTCATCCGCGAGAAGCCGCCGCCGCTGCCGCCCTGCCCGCCGCTGCTGCGCGCACCGCGGGCGAAGCCGCCGCGGCCACGCTGACCGCCGGTGCCGCCGCGACGCTGTCCGTCGCGACCGCGCCCCTGCGAACCGCCGCCACGACCGCCGTGCGGATTGCCGCGATTCTCGGCCGATCCACCGCGCTGGCCGTGGCCCTGCCCGGACGGACGACCGTGCTGACCCTGACCGCCCAGCGAACCACCCAGCGAACCACCCTGCGAACCACGATGATCATCGCGATTGCCCCGGCCACGCTGCCCATGCCCGTGCCCGCGCCGGCCCTCGCCACCGCGCGAACGCGGTGCCGGAGCACCGCCCGAACCGGCGTGGCCGCCCTGCGCGGCATCCGCCGCGGCGAAATCGGCGGTGTAGGCGTCGTGCGATGCCTGGCCCGCGCCGGCGCGCGACGCCTGACCGCGTCCACCGCCCTGGCGCCCGCCGCCACGACCGCCGCGCTCGCGGCGATGCTCGGGTCGGCGGCGCGGATCCTGATGCGGCTGGTACTCGCCCGGTTCGCGGCTCTCCGCGCGTGGCGTGTGGCTGCCCTCGGCGATCTCGAATTTCGGCGTCGGCGTGAATTCCACCTGCCGCTTGAGCATCTTCTCGATGTCCTTGAGCAGCGGCAGCTCGTCCGGCGACACCAGCGAGACCGCCGCACCCGTCGATCCCGCGCGCGCGGTGCGCCCGATGCGATGCACGTAGTCTTCCGGCACGTTGGGCAACTCGTAATTCACCACGTGCGGTAGTTCCTTGATGTCCAGGCCGCGCGCCGCGACTTCCGTGGCCACCAGCGCCGTGATGCGATTCTCCTTGAAGTCCTGCAGCGCGCGCACGCGCGCGTTCTGGCTCTTGTTGCCATGGATGGCCATGGCGGCGATGCCGGCGCGCTCCAGCTGCTGCGTCAGGCGATTCGCGCCATGCTTGGTGCGCGTGAACACCAGCACCTGGTGCCAGTCGCCTTGCTTGATGAGATGCGCGAGCAGGTGCCGCTTGTGCTCCTTCGGCACACGGTAGGCGCTCTGCTCGACCTTCTCGGCCGTGGCATTGCGCGGCGTCACCTGGATGGCAACCGGGTTCTTGACGAAGCGGTTGGCCAGATCGCGGATGTCGTCGGAGTACGTCGCGGAGAACATCAGGTTCTGGCGCTGCGCGGGTAATAGTTTGAGCACGCGCTTGATGTCGTGGATGAAGCCCATGTCGAGCATGCGGTCGGCTTCGTCGAGCAC
>CAMLGF010000083.1 GCA_946479515.1 uncultured Pseudomonadota bacterium
CGCACAGAAGGTGCGCTAGATGGGCACCGCAGGTCGCAAATTCATCGCGCTGATGATCCCGCTGCTATGGCTCGCGGCGCTGGGCTCGGCCGCGGGCGCCATCTACTCGAAGCATCGCGCCCGCGAGCTGTTCGTCGAGCTCGAGCGCCTGAACGCGCAGCGCGACAATCTCGAGATCGAATGGGGCCAGCTGCAGCTGGAGCAGAGCGCCTGGTCGACGCATGCCTTCGTCGAGAACGTCGCAGGCACCAAGCTCAAGATGGCGATGCCTCCACCCCAGGACATCGAACTGGTGTCGCCGTGAAGGTGTTCTCCGGCAGCAAGCGCGGGCGCGCCGAGGGCGCGGGCGGCAACGCGCGCGACGAAGCGCGCAATCTGCGTTGGCGCGCCAACTTCGTGCTGGCCATCCTGGTCTGCGGCGCACTGGGGCTGGTCTGGCGAGCGGTGGAACTGCAGCTCCGGGATCACGAGTTCCTCGCCGGCCAGGGCGACGCGCGCTTCTCGCGCGTGGCGGAGATCAACGCGACGCGCGGCACGATCACGGATCGCTACGGTGAACCCCTGGCCGTGTCGACGCCGGTCGATTCGGTGTGGGTGAACCCGAAGGAACTGGCGCTCGCGAGCGACCAGCTGCCGCGACTTGCCAAGGCGTTGAAGCGCGACAAAAACGAGCTGGCCCGCCGGGTCACCTCCAACCTGGATCGCGAATTCCTCTACCTCGCGCGCCACATGCAACCGGCCGAGGCGCAGAAGATCCGGGCGCTGCAGGTCCCGGGCGTCTATCTGATGCGCGAGTACCGCCGCTACTACCCGGCGGGAGAGGTGGCCGGCCACATCATCGGCTTCACCAGCGTGGACGACGAGGGCCAGGAAGGACTCGAGCTGGCGTTCGATCACTGGCTGGCCGGCGAGGACGGCGCGAAGCGCGTCATCCAGGACCGATACGGCAAGATCGTGCAGAACGTGGAGGAGATCCGCGCCATGCGCCCGGGCCGCAACCTCGTGCTGTCCATCGATCTGCGCATCCAGTACCTGGCGTACCGCGAGCTCAAGGCGGCCATCCGCGACCAACGGGCCAAGTCCGGGTCGGTGATCGTGCTCGACGTGGCCACCGGCGAGGTGCTCGCCATGGTCAACCAGCCCGCGTACAACCCGAATGACCGCGACCAGATCAAGGCGAAGGCGTATCGAAATCGCGCGGTGACCGACATCGTCGAGCCGGGCTCGTCGATGAAGCCGTTCTTCGTGGCCGCCGGACTCGCGTCCGGACGATTCGATTCTCACAGCATCATCGACACCAGCCCGGGTTACATCAAGGTTGGCGCCAAACTACTCGAAGACCCGCACAACCTGGGCGCCATCGATCTTGCGACCATACTCGCGAAGAGTTCCAACGTCGGCATGACCAAGGTGGCGCTGGCGCTCGAGCCCGCGCAGATCTACGACACGCTGACCAAGCTCGGCTTCGGCCAGGTCACCACGTCCGGCTATCCGGGCGAATCCGCCGGCCTGCTGCCTCACTACTCGCACTGGCGGCCGGTGGGCATCTCCTCCATGTCACGCGGCTATGGGTTGTCGATCACGCCGCTGCAGCTCGCGCACGCCTATGCCACGGTGGCGTCCTTCGGCGTCTCGCGGCCGGTGTCGTTCCTGCGCGTCGACTCGCCGCCCGAGGGCACGCGCGCACTCGACGCCGGCGTGGCGCGCGTGCTGGTGCACCTGCTGGAAGCGGTGGTGACGCCGGACGGTGGCGGCAAGCGCGCCGCCATTCCGGGCTACACCGTGGCCGGCAAGACCGGCACCGCCTGGAAGGCCACGGCTGGCGGTTACGCCACAGATCGCTATCTCGCTGTTTTCGGCGGCATCGCGCCGGCGAGCGCACCGCGGCTCGCCGCCGTGGTCGTGATCGACGAGCCCGGCGCCGGCAAGTACTACGGCGGCGAAGTCGCCGCGCCGGTGTTCTCGGGAGTGGTGGGAGGCGCGCTGCGACTGCTCGCCGTGCCGCCCGATGCGCCCGTGACCGACGACAACGGCATGCCCGTTCGGCAGGTGGCGACGCGATGAGCACCGCCTGCTCGCTGCAAGCCCTGCTCGCCGGTCTCGCGCAGCTGCCTCGCGACGTCGTGGTCAGCGATCTCACGCAGGACGGCCGTGCCGCCCGCCCGGGCTCGGCTTTCCTGGCGGTGCGCGGCACGCGGGAGCATGGCCTTGCCTACGCTCCTCAGGCCGTGGCCAATGGCGCCTGCGCCGTGTTGTGGGAGCCCGCGCCGGTCGCCGTGGTGCCCGATCTGCCTTCCGACATCGTGGTCGCGCCGGTGCCGCACCTGCGCGAGCACGCCAGCGCGATAGCCGGCCGCTTCTTCGGCGCGCCGTCCGGGCATTTGTCCGTGATCGGCGTCACCGGCACCAACGGCAAGACCACCTGTGCCTATCTACTTGCACAGGCTCTGGAAGGCGCCGGACGCGCTGCGGCGTACATGGGCACCATCGGCATCGGTCGGCCCGGCGAGCTCGCGGCCAGCGCGTTGACCACCGCCGATGCGGTCACGGTGCAGCGCGCGCTCGCGCGGCTGCGCGCCGGCGGCGCGGCGAACGTCGCCATGGAGGTGTCCTCGCACGCGCTCGACCAGTCGCGCGTGGCGGCGGTGCGCTTCCGCACCGCGGTGTTCACCAATCTCACCCGCGACCACCTCGACTATCACGGCACCATGGACCGCTACGGTGAGGCCAAGGCCCGGCTGTTCACGCGCGAGGACCTTGATTCCCGGGTGATCAACGTCGATGACGCCTTTGGCCGCCAGCTCGCCGTCGATCCGCGCGGCCGTGGACGGCTGGTGGTCACGTCGCGCGGTCACCAGTCGCGCGTGCGCGCATCACATGGCTTCGTGCGCGCCATGCGCGTCGAGCTCTCGACTCGCGGCATCGAGCTGGAATTCGACTCCAGCTGGGGCACCGGCGGGCTCACCTGCCCGCTGGTCGGCGATTTCAATGTCGACAATCTGCTCACGGTCATCGCCGTGCTGCTCGACTGGGACCTGTCGCTCGAACACATTCTGCATGCCTTGCAGCGCGTGCAGGCCGCACCGGGACGAATGGAGACCTTCGGCGGCGGCGATGCGCCCCTGGTGATCGTCGACTACGCGCACACGCCCGATGCCCTGCAAAAGGCGCTGCACGCCGCGCGCGCCCATTGCCACGGACGGCTCGGCGTGGTCTTCGGCTGCGGCGGGGATCGCGACCCCGGCAAGCGGCCCCTCATGGGCGCGATCGCCGCGGCGCTGGCTGATGACGTCGTCATCACCGACGACAATCCCCGCAACGAGCCGCCAGCGAAGATCGCCGCGGACATCGCGGCCGGCATCGCGGCCGGCCGCCAGTTCCATGTCGAGCTCGATCGCGCGTGTGCCATCCGCCAGGCCGTGGCGGGTGCTCGCGGCAGCGACGTGCTCGTCATCGCCGGCAAGGGCCATGAGGACTACCAGGTGTATGGCCAGGAGCGCCGTCCCTTCAGCGATCAGAAGGTCGTCAGGGCCGCGCTGCTCGAGCGCACGGCGGGTGTCGCGTGAGCCGCACACTGTCCTGGTTCGCCAAATCCTGCGGCGGCGAGCTGATGGGGACCGATCGCGCGTACACGGGCGTATCGACCGACACGCGCACGATCACGGCCGGGCAGCTGTTCGTGGCTTTGCGCGGGCCGCGCTTCAACGCCAACGAGTTCGTGACCGCGGCCGCCGAGGCCGGTGCAGCCGGCGCGGTGGTGGACGCGCGCATCGATGCGCCGCTCGCGCAGGTGCTGGTGGGCGACACGCTCGAGGCGCTGCAGAAGTCCGCGGCCGCGTGGCGCGCACAATTTTCGCTGCCCGTGATCGGCGTGGCCGGCAGCAACGGCAAGACCACCTGCAAGGAGATGGTGGCGGCCATTCTCGCGCGCGCGGGCGAGACCCTGCACACCCGCGGCTCGCTCAACAACCACATCGGCGTGCCGCTGACCCTGCATCGGCTCGATCCCACGCATCGCTTCGCGGTGGTCGAGATCGGCACCAACCATCCGGGTGAAGTCGAGGCGCTGTGCCGGCTGGCGCGCCCGACCGTCGGTCTGATCACCAATGCCGGCGCGGAGCATCTCGAAGGTTTCGGCAGTATCGAGGGCGCGGCGCGCGCCGAAGGCGAAATGATCGCCGGCCTCGAGCCCGCCGAAGTCGCGGTTCTCAATGCCGACGACGAATTCATCGGCCTGTGGCGTGGCATGACGCGCGCGCGCGTGGTGACCTTCGGGATCGTGCAGCCTGCGGATTTCTCCGCCTCGGATCTGCATACGGTGGTCTCCGGCGAGGGATTCCTCACGCGCTTTCGCCTGACGTCGCCGCAGGGCGTGCAGGACGTCGAGCTGCACCTCGCCGGTCGGCACAACGTCGCCAATGCACTGTGCGCGGCGGCGGCGGCCATGTCGGCGGGCGCCACCCTCGAAAACGTGCGGGCAGGCCTTGCCACAATGCGCCCGGTTCCGGGCCGATTGCAGTTCAAAACCGCGCCCAGCGGTGCCTGGATCGTCGACGACTCTTACAACGCGAACCCGAGCTCCATGAAGGCCGGCATCGAGGTGCTGGGCAGTGTCGATGCACGCCGCTGGCTGGTCATGGGCGACATGGGCGAGCTCGGCGAGGCGGCCGAAGAAAGCCACGGCGACATCGGGCGCTTCGCCCGCCTGAACGGCGTCGATCGCCTGTTCGCCACGGGCAAGTTGTCCGCGCTCGCGGTGGAGGCGTTCGGTTCGGGCGCGGAGTGGTTTCCGGACAGCGAGTCGCTGGCACGCGCGGTCGACGCCGAGCTCACGCGCGAGGTGTGCGTGCTGGTCAAGGGTTCGCGCAGTGCGCGCCTGGAGCGCGTGGTCGACGCGCTGACGGGCACGAGTTCCCACGGGGCACATTGACGATGCTGTACTGGCTGGCAAAGCAACTCACGCCGCACTTCTCGGCATTCAACGTCTTCTCGTACCTCACCGTGCGCGCCATCTTCGCGGTGATCACCGGGCTGGCGCTGGGCCTGCTGCTCGGGCCCTGGATGATCGAGAAGCTGCGTTTCGGCAAGGTCGGCCAGGTGGTGCGCGACGACGGCCCGCAGACGCATTTCTCGAAGGCCGGCACGCCGACCATGGGCGGCATGCTCATCCTCATCGCCATCTTCGTGAGCACGCTGCTGTGGGCGGATCTCGGCAACCGCTTCGTATGGGTGGTGCTCGGCGTGACGTTCACCTTCGGACTGGTCGGGTTCTGGGACGATTACCTCAAGCTCGCGAAGAAGAATCCCAAGGGCCTCATCGCCCGCTACAAGTATTCCTGGCAGTCGCTGTTCGGTCTCGCGGCCGCCGTGTTCCTGTTCTACACCGCCAAGACCCCGGCCGAGACCACTCTCTATCTACCGTTCTTCAAGAATTTCGCGCTGCCGCTCGGCGCGGTGGCGTTCATCGCGTTGTCGTATTTCATGATCGTCGGCATGAGCAACGCGGTGAATCTCACCGACGGCCTCGACGGGCTCGCCATCATGCCGTCGGTGATGGTCGGCGGTGCGCTCGGCGTGTTCGCCTATGCCAGCGGTAATGCCAACTTCGTGCAGTACCTGGTCATTCCGGCCGTGCCGGGCTCCGGCGAGCTGCTGATCTTCTGCGCCGCGCTGGTGGGCGCGGGCCTCGGCTTCCTGTGGTTCAACACCTATCCCGCGCAGGTGTTCATGGGCGACATCGGCGCGCTGGCGCTGGGCGCGGCCATCGGCACCATCGCCGTGATCGTCCGGCAGGAGCTCGTGGTGCTCATCATGGGCGGCATCTTCGTGATCGAGACCGCCTCGGTGATCATCCAGGTCGCGTCGTTCAAGATGACCGGCAGGCGCGTGTTCCGCATGGCGCCCATCCACCATCACTACGAGCTCAAGGGTTGGGCCGAGCCGAAGGTGATCGTGCGGTTCTGGATCATCAGCTTCATCCTCGTTCTGGCAGGGCTCGCCACCCTGAAGTTGCGATGAACGACGCCGGCACGGAACACGCGGGCAGGGGCGTGGCGAGGAGCGCGGTCATCGTCGGCATGGGCCGCACCGGCCTTTCGGTCGCGCGCCACCTGCAGCGCAGCGGCTTTCGCATCGCGCTCACCGACAGCCGCGAATCGCCGCCCGAGCTCGAAGGCGTGCAAGCACTGGGGGCCGGGGTGGTGACGCGCACCGGCGGCTTCGACACCCTGCTGCTCGACGGCGCCGACATCGTCGTGACGTCGCCCGGCGTGCCGCTCGACGATCCGTTCTTCTCGCAGGCACGGGCCCGCGGACTGGACATCGTCGGCGACATCGAGCTGTTCGCGCGCGCCGCGGATGCGCCGGTGGTCGGCATCACCGGCACCAACGGCAAGAGCACGGTGACCACGCTGCTGGGACGCATGGCCGAACGCGCCGGCGTGCGTGTGCGCGTCGGCGGCAATCTCGGCCAACCCGCCCTCGATCTGCTCGACCGCGGTCCCACCGACCTGTACGTGCTCGAGCTGTCGTCCTTCCAGCTCGACACCACGCATTCGCTGAAACTCAAGGCGGCGGTGGTGCTCAACGTATCGGCGGACCATCTCGACCGCTACGCCACCTTGCGCCACTACGCCGATTCCAAGGCCCGCATCTACGCCGGCTGCGAGATCGCGGTCGTGAATGCCGACGATCCGGAAGTGGCGCGCATGCCGCGCGGCGGATCCCGCGTGGTCACCTTCGGCATGCAGGCGCCCGCGGATTTCACGCTGCTCACGCCGGCGTCCGACGACGCGCCGTGGCTGGCGCGGCGCGGTTCGCCCCTGCTGCCGTTGTCCGCGCTCAGGATCTCCGGCCGTCACAACGCCGCGAACGCGCTGGCCACGCTGGCGCTCGGCGACGCGCTGCGGCTGCCGCTGCAGCCCATGCTCGAAGAGCTGCGGGAATTCACCGGATTGCCACACCGCGCGCAATGGGTCGCGGAGCACCAGGGCGTGCGCTACGTCGACGATTCCAAGGGCACCAACGTCGGCGCCACGCTGGCCGCGGTGGCCGGGTTCACCGGCCCCCTGGTGCTGATCGCGGGGGGCGACGGCAAGGGTCAGGACTTCGCGCCGCTGGCCGCGGCGTTTCGCGGCAAGGTGCGCACGGCCGTGCTGCTCGGCCGTGACGCGAGCCTGATCGAGACCGCGCTCGCCGGCGTCTGTCACACGGTGCGCGTGCACGGCATGGAAGACGCCGTGCGCGAGGCGGCGCGCTTCGCGCAGCCCGGCGACACCGTGCTGCTGTCACCAGCCTGTTCGAGCCTCGACATGTTTCGCGACTACGCACACCGCGGCAACGTGTTCGCGGCCGCCGTGCGCGCACTGACATCCGCCGGCGCGCCGGCGGGGGCGGGTGCACCATGAGCCGGTCCCGCGGCCTGTACGTCGATGCCGTGGCGCTGTCGCTGGTCGCGGCCATCGTGCTGCTCGGCCTGGTGATGGTCACCTCGGCGTCGATCTCCATCGCCAGCAAGGAATCCGGCAATGCCTTCGCATACCTGGAGCGGCAGCTGGTGTTGTGCGTCGTCGGCTTCCTGCTCGCCGGCATCGTCTTCTGCCTGCGCACCGAGTTCATCGAGAAGATGGCCTGGCCGCTGCTCGCGCTGGCCATCGCGTTGCTGTTCTTCGTGCTGATTCCCGGCCTCGGTCACGTGGTGAACGGCAGTCGCCGCTGGATCCGCCTGCTCGGCTTCAATTTCCAGGTCTCCGAGCTCGCGCGCGTCCTGGTGCTGGTGTTCGTCGCGAGCTATGCCGTGCGTCGCGAGAACGAGCTGCGCAACACGGCCATGGGACTGATCAAACCCGTGGGCCTGCTGGCCTTCGTGGCGCTGTTGTTGCTGGCCGAGCCGGATTTCGGCGCGGCCTCGGTGCTGTTTCTCACCGGCTTCGGCATCCTGTTCATCGCCGGCGCGCGGCTGCGCTACGTGCTGGCGGCGGGCGCGCTCGGTGCGGGCGCCATGGCGCTGCTGGTCATGCTGGTGCCGTACCGCATGCAGCGCGTGACCTCGTTCCTCGATCCCTGGGCGGACCCGTTCAACAGCGGCTTCCAGCTCACCCAGTCGCTGATCGCCATCGGCCGCGGGGAATGGTTCGGGGTCGGTCTCGGCGAGAGCGTGCAGAAGCTTTTCTATCTACCCGAGGCGCACACCGACTTCCTGTTCGCCGTGCTCGCCGAGGAGCTCGGCCTGGTGGGCGTGGCGGCGACGCTCGCGCTGTTCATTGCGCTGGTGTGGCGCAGTTTCTGGATCGCGCAGCTGGCCTCGCGCGCGGGGCTCAAGTTCCAGTCGTACCTGGCGCTGGGTTTCGGCCTGTGGCTCGGCGCGCAGGCCTTGATCAACATCGGCGTGAACATGGGCGTGCTGCCGACCAAGGGCCTGACGCTGCCGCTGATGAGCTACGGACGCTCGAGCATGATCGTGACGCTCGCCTGGGTCGGGCTGCTGCTGCGCGTCTATCACGAGGCCATGCAGAGCTCGCGCGGCATGGCCAGCTCGCGCGACGAAGGCGGCCGTGCGCTGCGCGTGGCGGGTGCCGGGGCATGAGCACGGTACTCATCATGGCGGGAGGTACCGGTGGGCACGTCTTCCCGGCGCTGGCCGTGGCGCGCCTGCTGCGCGCCGCCTCGCACGAAGTCGTGTGGCTGGGCACCCGCCGGGGTCTCGAGGCGCGCGTTGTGCCGGCGGACGACTTCGCCATCGAGTGGCTGTCGATGAGCGGGCTGCGTGGCAAGGGCGCGCTCACACTGGCGCTCGCGCCGCTCAAACTACTGCAGTCGATCTGGCAGGCGTTGGCGGTCATTCGCCGGCGCAAGCCGGCGCTGGTGCTGGGGTTCGGCGGTTTCGTCAGCGGTCCCGGCGGCGTGGCCGCCTGGCTGACGCGGCGGCCGCTGCTCATCCACGAGCAGAATGCCATCGCGGGCTATTCCAATCGCGTGCTCGCGCACCTGGCGCGGCGCGTGCTCAGCGCGTTTCCCAAGGCATTTCCACCGGGCATCAGGGACGAGGTCGTGGGCAACCCGGTGCGCGCCGAGATCGTCGCGCAGGACCCGCCTGCGGTGCGCTTCGCGAAGCGCGACGGTGCGCCACGCCTGTTGGTCGTCGGTGGCAGCCTGGGCGCCTCGCGGCTCAACGCCGTCGTGCCGTTCGCCATCGCGCAGCTCGCGCGCGAGGGGCAGACGCTGCACGTGCGCCACCAGGCGGGTGCCCGTGGCTTCGACGCGGCGCGCGCCGCCTATGCCGAAGCCGGGGTCGCGGGCGACGTGGTTGCCTTCATCGACGACATGGCGCGCGCCTATGCCGATGCGGATCTCGTGATCTGTCGTTCCGGCGCGCTCACCGTGTCGGAGCTCGCGGCGGTCGGCGTCGCCGCCATCCTGGTGCCGTTTCCCGCCGCGGTCGACGACCACCAGACGTTCAACGCGCAGTTCCTGGTGCGCGAAGGCGCCGCGGTGCTGATCGCGGATCGCGACCTGACCGCCGAGCGGCTGGCCGCGACCTTGCGCGAGCTGTGCGCCGGACGCGGCAGGCTGCTCGCCATGGCCGAGCGCGCGCGCCTGGTGGCGCGGCCGCGAGCGGCCGAGGATCTGGCCGCGGCCTGTGTCGCCGAGCTTTCGTCCGCGGGGGTCGCATGAGCGATCGCATGCGCCGCATCCATCGCATCCACTTCGTCGGCATCGGCGGCAGCGGCATGAGCGGCATTGCCGAGGTGCTGGTCAACCTGGGCTACGAGGTGCAGGGCAGCGACATCCGCGCCAATCCGGTGACGCAGCGCCTGGAGAAGCTGGGCGCGCGCATCATGATCGGCCATCGCGCCGACAACGTGGGCGCCGCCGACGTGGTGGTGACTTCGAGCGCGGTCAACCAGGAGAATCCGGAAGTGGCCAGCGCGCTGGCGCGGCGCATTCCGGTGGTGCCGCGCGCGGAAATGCTCGGTGAGCTCATGCGCTTCCGTTACGCCATCGCGGTGGCGGGCACGCACGGCAAGACCACGACCACCAGTCTCACTTCGTCGATTCTCGCCGAGGGAGGCGAAGACCCGACTTTCGTGATCGGCGGGCGGCTGAAGAGCGCAGGCACCAATGCACGCCTGGGCGCGGGCCGCTATCTCGTGGCCGAGGCGGACGAGAGCGACGCTTCGTTCCTGCATCTCAACCCGATGATCGCCATCGTCACCAACATCGACAACGATCACC
Organism: uncultured Pseudomonadota bacterium; assembly: GCA_946479515.1. Next base: position 10,234 of record CAMLGF010000083.1, read on the forward strand.
TGGGTACCCACGACGGCGACTTCGAGCGGCTCAAGGCCAGCTTCGTCGCCTTCCTGCACAACCTGCCGTTCTATGGACTGGCGGTGCTGTGCGTGGACGATCCCCACATCCGCAGCATCCTCACCAAGGTCAACCGGCCCGTGGTCGGCTACGGCTTTTCCGAGGGCGCCGACCTGCGTGCCGACAATCTGCGTCGCGAGGGTCTCAAGACCCACTTCGACGTGGTGCGCCGCGCGGACGGGCTGCGCCTGCCGGTGACGGTGAACCTGCCCGGGCTGCACAACGTGCTCAACTCCCTCGCGGCCATTGCCGTTGCGCTCGAGATCGGCATCTCGTCCGAGGCGATCCAGCGCTCGCTCGCGAACTTCCAGGGCATCGACCGGCGGCTCACGCACGTGGGCGAGATCGAACTACCCGGAGCCACCGGCGGCGGCGCGGTCACCATCATCGACGACTACGGGCATCACCCGACCGAGATCGCCGCGACGCTCGACGCCGTGCGCCAGGGTTATCCCGGCCGGCGCGTCGTACTCGCGTTCCAGCCGCACCGTTACACGCGCACGCGCGATCTGCTCGACGATTTCGCCACCGTGCTCTCGGGCGGCGACGCGCTGCTGGTCACCGAGGTGTACGCGGCCGGTGAAACGCCCATCCCCAATGCCGACGGTCGCGCCATCTGCCGCGCGATCCGCACGCGCGGCAAGGTCGAGCCGGTGTTCGTCGAGAAGGTGGAAGAGCTGCACGTGGCGCTGCAGGACGTGCTCGAGCCCGGCGACGTACTGCTGACCGCGGGCGCGGGCTCCATCAGCGCCATCTCGCATGCACTGCCGCAGAAGCTGGGCGCCGCGACCGCCCGGAGGCAGGCGTGACGTGCGGGCGGCCATTCGCAAACTCGACATCGTGGAGGCGACGCTCATGAGCCCGCCGCTGCCCATCTCCGCCGGGTTCCTGCCGCGGGTGAAGCGTGACGAGCCCATGTCGCGGCACACTTCCTGGCACATCGGCGGCCCTGCCGACGTGTTCTTCACGCCGGCCGATCGCACCGACCTCATCGCGTTTCTCGAGGAGCTGCCCCAGGGCACGCCGCTCTTCTGGCTGGGTCTGGGCTCGAATCTGCTGGTGCGCGACGGTGGCATCCGCGGCGTGGTCATCGACACCACGGGCCTCGACAAGCTGGAGCAGGTGGGCCTCACGACTCTCTATGTCGATGCGGGTGTACCCTGCGCCCGCATCGCGCGCCGCTGCATTTCGCTGCAGCTCGGTCCGGCGGAATTCTTCGCGGGCATTCCCGGCACTCTGGGCGGCGCGCTGGTCATGAACGCCGGCGCGTTCGGCGGCGAGACCTGGCCGCGGGTGCGCGCGGTCGACGTCTGCGACGCGCGCGGCCGGGAGCGCCGCCGCGACGCACGCGAATACTCCTATTCCTATCGCCGGATGATCCCACCGGTGCCCGGCGAGTACTTCCTGGGCGCGGTGCTCGAGTTCGAGCACCGGCCCGGTCTCACCGAGGACGGCATGCGCGAACTGATCGCGCGTCGCAAGGAAGCGCAGCCCATCGGCGAATGGAGCTGCGGTTCCACGTTCACCAACCCGCGTGGCAGCCACGCGGCGCGGCTCATCGAAGCCGCGGGCCTCAAGGGACATCGCATCGGAGACGTGATGGTTTCGAACAAGCACGCGAATTTCCTGGTCAACGTCGGCGAAGCCCGGGCTGCCGACGTGGAAAAGCTCGTGCGATTGATCCAGGACGAAGTGCAGAAGCACTCCGGCATCCGCCTGACACCCGAATTCCATGTCGTCGGGGAGGCGCACTGATGCGACTGGCGCACAACCCGAAGCTGGTCCGGCACGTCACCGACGCGAACGATTTCGGTCGCGTGGCCGTGCTGTTCGGCGGCACTTCGAGCGAGCGCGAGATCTCGCTCAAGTCGGGCACGGCCTGTCTCGCGGCCCTGCAGAAGCGCGGCGTCGACGCGCACGGCTTCGATCCCAAGGACAAGCCGCTCGCCGAACTGGTGCAGCGGAAATTCGACCGCGTGTTCATCGCGCTGCACGGTCCGGGCGGCGAGGACGGCACGCTGCAGGGCGCGCTGGAATTCCTCGGGCTGCCGTACACCGGCAGCGGCGTCATGGGCTCGGCCATCGGCATGGACAAGCTGCGCACCAAGCGGCTGGCGCAGGCCGTGGGCGTGCCCACCACCGACTACATGGTGCTGCGTTCGCCGGCCGACCTGGAGAACTGCCTCGAGCGGCTCGGGTTGCCGCTGATCGTCAAGCCCGCCACCCAGGGTAGTTCGGTCGGCATGACCAAGGTGGAGAAGGCCGAGCAGCTGCTGCCGGCTTTCCAGGCGGCCGCCATGCTCGAGCCCAGCGTGTTCGCCGAGCCCTGGATCACCGGCGGCGAATACACCGTGGCCGTGCTGCAGGGGCGCGCGCTGCCGTCGATCCGCATCGAGACGCCGGCAACCTTCTACGACTACCAGGCCAAGTACTTCCGCACCGACACGAAATATTTCTGCCCCTCGGGGCTGTCGCCCGAGGCCGAGAAGCATCTCGCGCACCTGGCCCTCGGCACCTTCGAGGCGGTCGGCGCGGAGGGCTGGGGCCGCGCCGATTTCATGATGGACAAGGCCGGCAAGCCCTATCTACTGGAGATCAACACGGTACCCGGCATGACCGATCACAGCCTGGTGCCCATGGCGGCCCGGGCGCTGGACATCAACTTCGAGCAGCTGGTCTGGCAGGTGCTGGAGACTTCCTTCACGAGGACACCGCTGTAGCGATGTGGAGCAGGCCCAAAAACCGGCGCAAGAGCGAGGGCGGCAAGGCGGCCTTCGACGCCGCCTTGCTGGCGCGTTTCGGCATCGCCGCCGTGGTGCTGGCGGCGCTCGCGATCGCCGTCACGCTCACGCTGGGCGCGCTCGACCAGAACATCGCCCAGGTTTCGGTCACCGGACGCTTCCAGCGCGTGTCGCCCATCGAGGTGGAGCAGGCGGTGAAGGCGCGCGTGCGTGACATCGGCCTGGTGAGCGTCGATCTCGGCGCCGTAAGGCACGCGGTCGAGCAGCTGCCGTGGGTGGACGGCGCCACGGTCGAGCGCCAGTGGCCGCGCGCGCTCAGCATCCGCGTCACCGAACAGGTGGCCGCGGCGCGCTGGGGGGCCAACGGCCTGTTGAACACCCGCGGCGAGCTGTTCATCTCGGAGGCCAGGCACATCCCGCCGGAGTTGCCGCGCCTCTCCGGTCCGCGCGGCTCGGAATCCGAAGTGGCGCGCCGCTATCTCGCGGCCCAGGCGCAGATCACCGAGGCCGGCATGCGCGTCACCGCGGTGCGGCTGGATGCGCGCGGCGCCTGGGAATTCGATCTCGACAACGGCATCACGGTGCGGCTCGGCCGCCGGCAGATCGACGAGCGCTTCGCGCGTTTCGTTGCCGCCGGCGTCGGCCAGATCGCCGCGCACGCCAACGACATCAACTACATCGACATGCGCTACACGAATGGCTTTGCGATCGGCTGGCGCTCCGGCGGCCAGCGCGTCGCCAGCGGCGCGGCCGATGACGACAATGGGGATGGCCAACTTTGATGGCTAAGAAGACCGACAAGAATCTGATCATCGGCCTCGACGTGGGCACCTCGAAAGTGTCCGCGCTCGTGGGCGAGGTCGCCGCCGACAACTCCATCGAGGTCATCGGCATCGGCACGCAGCCCTCGCGGGGGCTCAAGAAAGGCGTGGTGGTCAACATCGAGTCGACGGTGCAGTCGATCCAGCGCGCCATCGAGGAGGCCGAGCTCATGGCCGGCTGCGAGATCCGCTCGGTGTTCGCCGGCATCGCCGGCTCGCACGTGCGTTCGCTCAACTCGCATGGCGTGGTCGCGATCCGCGATCGCGAGGTGAGCCACTCCGACGTGGAACACGTGGTGGACGCGGCCAAGGCGGTGGCCATCCCCGCGGACCAGAAGATCCTGCACGTGCTGCCGCAGGAATTCATCATCGACGGCCAGGAGGGCATCCGCGACCCCATCGGCATGTCGGGGGTGCGGCTCGAGGCCAAGGTGCACATCGTCACCGGGGCCGAGAGCGCCGCGCAGAACATCGAGAAGTGCATCCAGCGCTGCGGCCTGGAAGTCGACGACATCGTGCTCGAGCAGCTGGCCTCGAGCTTCGCCTGCCTCACCGACGACGAGCGCGAGCTCGGCGTCTGCATCATCGACATCGGCGG
>CAMLGF010000084.1 GCA_946479515.1 uncultured Pseudomonadota bacterium
GTCTTCGCCTTGATCTGCTTGATGCCGCCGCCCGAGCCGATGGACTGGTAATTGAGTCCGATGCCGGTCTGCTTCTTGTATGCATCCGCCCACTTGGAATAGACGGGATACGGAAACGTGGCGCCCGCGCCCGAGATGTCCGCCGCGAGCGCGGCCGTGCCGACCAGCAGCGCGGCAATCGCCGCCAGGGTCCTGCCTGTGATTGAATGCATCGTCATTACCTCCGGTTCGTGTTTGCAGCCCGGGCCGCGCGCCGTAACGTTGCGGATGCATGACGCTCGCGACGTTCGGCTGGCAGACCGCTCCGCTGCCGGATTAAATGACGGAAGTGTGAAAGCTGTGTTTCATCGCGTCGGAAAGTCACGCGTTGCCGCGAATTTCGCCTGCCGGGCCGCGGGTGGCGCGGCCCCGGCATCGCCGTCCACGGTGTCAGAACGCCCAGTGGGCCGAGACCAGCCAGTCGTTCTGCACGCCCTCGTGGATCTTCGGCTCGACCAGCGCTTGAGAGATCGCACTGCCCACGTCCAGCGTGAGGTGCCAGGGAAGGTAGGAAACGTCGAAGCCCAACGTCACCGACGGATCGCCGAAATGCTTGCCGGCGCCATTGTCGGCCGCATTGCCGGCGAGATCGAAGTCCGGACCGGAAATGTGCCCTTGCAGCCCGCGGCGTGGCAGCGGCATCGCCAGCAGAACGCGCGGCGCAAAGCGCCAGGCGCCATGCGTGCTCGGCCACGAGATGCCGAGAAGCGGTGAAAAGTGGGTGTACGTTGCATCATAGTCGAGAGTGCCGCGGGCGCCGGCATCCGCACCCTCGGTTATCAGGTAATCGAACCGGTAGTCGCTCGTCTCGAGTCGCTGCCACACGAGCCCCGCGGTCCACTCCCAGGGCGGCAGGCCTCGCCATTGGGCGCTCCCCGTGAAGGCGATGCCGGCCCCGACGTCCGTCGCGGTGCCGTTCAGGCCGGAGAATGCCGCTGTCGCCGGCAGCGACAGCGGCGGGTCGACGAAGGTGCTGTCGAGGGGGCGAAGTTCGCTGCCGCCGTCGAGAGTGAAGTGGTCGTAGAAGACGAAGCCCGAAATGCGGTAGCGTTTCGCGATGTTCCAACGGGCACCCAGTGCGAACATCGGGCCGTCGATGCCAAAAGAATCCGCATGCGTGCGCTGGTAGCCCGCCTGGAGATCGAAGCAGGGGTTCGCGCCGTCGCACGCGCTCCACAACGGCAGGCTGGCGTAGCGGTTGTCCATCGCGATTTCCGGCAGATGCTCGGCGACGAACTCGATGTTCTCCTTGGCGCCGGCGGTGCCCGCGAGCAGCAGCCAAGCGGTCGCGAGCGCGGCCATTGCGGAATTTCCTGCCATCCTTCGGTTAGACGCCATGCCGCATCCGTCCCGTCGGGCATCAACGGGGAGCACGATCGCGCGCCGCGCGACGGAGGCCCGGGTGCGGCTACGTCTAAGGCCTGATGTACAGGGACTTTCGTCGCGGTGCGGGTCTGATCACGTCGGTGAGCGTCCTGCTGATCCTGGGGAGTGCCGGCGCGACTGCCGCGGATCACGCGCCGATTCTGCCCAGCGTGAATTCGCGCAGCACCCGCATCGACGAGTCGCGTCCGCCGGACGTGCCGGACGACGCCACGCTGGAATCGTCCGGCGCCCGGATCGGCGCGGTGCGTTTCAAGGCGCTGCGGCTGTTCGACATCGGTGGCCGCGACCAGGACTCCGCGCTGTTCCGCCTCGGCAACCGGCTGCACATCCGCACGCGGGAAGCCACCATCGCCGATCAGCTGCTGTTTCGCGAGGGGGACGTGTACCGCGCGAGCGCGATCGCCGAATCGGCGCGCATCCTGCGATCCGCGCGCTACCTGCGCGATGCGAGCATCCGGCCCGTGGCGTATCACGACGGGCTCGTGGACCTCGAGGTCACCACCCAGGATGTCTGGACATTCAATCCGGGCTTTTCCTTCGGCCGGCATGGCGGTGAGAACACCTCCGGCTTCGAGCTCGAAGAGCTGAATTTTCTGGGACTGGGGACCCAGCTCGGGCTCGGTTTCAAGTCTGGCATCGACCGCGACACGAAGTCGATCTACTACCGCGACCCCCAGCTCGGCTCGTCGTGGTGGGACCTGACCACTATCTACTCTGACAACAGCGACGGGCGCCTGGCCGGTCTCGCGCTGATCCGGCCGTTCTACTCGCTGGATGCGCGCTGGTCGGCCGGCGTGTCCGCGAGCGACGACCTGCGCGTCGACTCCCGCTACGACCTCGGCGAGGTTCTCGACCGGTACGAGACGCACGCCCGGACGGCCACGGCGTTCTGGGGTTTCTCCGAGGGTCTGTCGCGCGGCTGGGCGCGTCGTTATTCCTTCGGCATGACCTATGACGACCACCGGTTTCGCGATGCGCCCGGGGAACCGGCCGCCTTGCTGCTGCCCGCCGATCGCACCCTGGCGTATCCCTGGGTGGCGGCCGAATGGGTGCAGGACCGCTTCGCCACGACCCGCAACCGCGATCAGATCGAGAAGACCGAGGACTACGCTCTCGGTTGGCAGATGCGCGCACAACTCGGCTATGCCGGCGCCGCGACCGGCTCGGATCGCGATGCCCTCATGCTCGCGGCGTCCGCCTCGACCGGCTACGACCTGAGCGCCCGGCAATCGCTGCTGCTGAGCGTCACGGCGAGCGGCCGCTACGAGGGCGGCGAAGTCGCCAACGGACTGCTCGCGACGGAGGCTCGTTATTACTTCCGGCAGTCGCCACGCCGGGTGCTTTTCGTCGGCTTCCAATCGTCCAGCGGCACGAACCTGGACACGGACACGCAGCTGCTGCTGGGCGGAGACAATGGGCTGCGCGGCTATCCACTGCGCTACCAGGCCGGTAGCGGACGCTGGCTGTTCACGGCCGAGCAGCGGATGTTCAGCAACTGGTTTCCGTTCCAGCTGTTCAATGTCGGCGGCGCGGTGTTCTATGACGTGGGGCGGGTCACCGGTCGCGATCCGCTCGGTACCGCGCCCCAGGGCCTGCTCGAGGACGTCGGTGTCGGCTTGCGGTTCGGCAACAATCGCTCCGCACTGGGGAACGTGCTGCACGTGGACTTCGCCTTTCCGCTGGATGGCGACAGCTCCATTCGCAAGATGCAGGTCGTGGTGGAAACGCGGCGGCGGTTCTGACCGCGTCGCGCTGGCTTCACGGCTTCGGCTGCGGTGTCGTGGCAATGTTCGGCGGCAGGACGGGGTAGGTGATCCGCGGCTGTTCGCCGTTGAGCGCCGTCAGGAACGCGACGATGTCGTCGACCTCCGGGGGGGTTCAGCTGCATGCCGAGCTGGCTGCTGCCCATCACCGCCACAGCCTGGCGCAGATCCCACGACCGGCCCGTGTGGAAATACGGCGCCGTCAGCGCGATGTTGCGCAGCGTGGGCACCTTGAACACGTATTCGTCGCTCGCAGTCTTCGTGACCGAAAAGCGGCCCTTGTCATTCGGCGGCAGCAGGTCCGCTCCCGGCTTCTCCACCGTGCCGAATGGAGCGTACATGCCGCCACCCACGTTGATGCCGTTGTGGCACCCCGCGCAGCCCTTGTCGATGAACGCACGCAGGCCCGACTTCTGCGGCGCAGACAGCGCGCCGGCATCGCCCTTCAGGAAGCGATCGAAGGGCGAGTTCGGGGTGATCAGCGTGGCCTCGAAAACGGCGATCGCCTTTTGCGCGTTTGCGAGGCTGACCGGCTGCGCGCTGCCCGGAAATGCGGCCTTGAAGCTTGCTGCGTAACCCGGGATGGCCGCGAGCTGCTCGCCGACGTGCGCCTTCGGCGAAGCCATCTCGATCGGATTCACCATGGGCCCGCCGGCCTGCTGCTCCAGCCCATTGCGGATGGCGCTGTGGAAACAGCGTAGGGGTCGGCCGGCATCGCGGCCGTACGCGCTGGCCCTGATGCTTCGATCGCGCTCGCGTGTCGAGATTGCCGGGTGGCGGTCCGGAAGGCCGGCTCTAACTTCCGTCGCCGCGGAGTCCTGCATGAATGAAGCCCGGATGAATGAACGACGGATCGTGAGCTCGCCGGCGCACCGCCTGTCGGATGCGCGGAGCGCGGGTACGGCGCGCACCGGCGCACTCGTCGAGGCCGGACGTGCGAGTTCCGCGAAGCTGAAACTGGCCGATCTCGACAGCTGGCGGGTTCTCCTCTGTGTCCTGGTCCTGGGGTTCGCATTCCTGGGCGCGCGCGGCCTCTGGGAACCGGACGAAGGGCGCTACTCCGCCGTGGCGTTGAACATGATCGAAACGGGCGACTACCTGGTCCCGCGGCTGAACCGTGAGCACGCGCATTTCGCGAAGCCCCCGATGACCTATTGGGCAGTCGCGGCGAGCATCGCCACTTTCGGTCGCAACGAATGGTCAGTCCGGCTGCCGAGTGCCCTGGCCTACGTGGCGACGGCACTCATCGTGGCATTGCTCGGCACCGCGCTCGGGCTACGCCGCCCATGGATGGCGGCTGCAATCTGGTCGACGACCTTGCTGCCTTTCGTGGCCGCCAGCGTCATCACCGCCGTGCTCCTGGTGGCACTACGCCTGGTGTCGTCGAATCTGACCAGCGGGCGCGATGCGCGCCAGCTGGCCGATGATCTGCGGGCAAGCGTGGACTTGCGCCGGTACGACACTCTCTTTTTCGTTGATCACTATCGACCCGCATACGGACTCGAGTTCTATACAGGCAAGGACGTGGATGCGCTCTGGGACGGATCCTCGCACGATTACCGCAGCCGTCGGCCCTGCGCGGAACTCGCGCAAAAGGGCGTTTCACTGGTTCTCGTTGCACGCCGCCGCCTCGACGAATACCGGCGTGCGGCTGGCCAGTGCAGCGCGGTGACCGTCGTGGCGCTCGGCAGCGTGCAGCGGTTCGACTTGTTCGAGGTTTCGCCACGCCGCGCCTTGCCGCGCTGAAGCCGCCTGATCCCGGCTCAGGGCCTGTCCTGCTCGGCCGTGAGCTCGATGGCCGCATGCGGCTGAAGGCCGCGCGCCAGCAGCTCGGACCAGATGCCCTCCGCGTCTTCGGCGAAACCGAACAGCTCGAGATCGGCCCGGTCGACCATGCCGAATTCGATCAGCCGTTCGAAATCGATGATCGACTGCCAGTATTCGCGATCGACCAGAACGATGGGGATGCGCGGTGCCTTGTCGGTCTGGCGCAGCGTCAGGATCTCGAACAGTTCGTCCAGCGTGCCGAATCCACCGGGGAATACCACCAGCGCATTGGCGCGCATCGCCAGGTGCATCTTGCGCATGGCGAAGTAGTGGAAGCGGAAGCTCAGCTCTGGAGTCGACCAGGCGTTCGGCCGCTGTTCTCGCGGCAGCGTGATGTTGAATCCCACGGTCATCGCGCCGCAGTCCGCGGCGCCGCGATTGGCCGCTTCCATGATCCCTGGGCCGCCGCCGGTGGCGATGACGTTGTCGCGCACGTGTGCATTCGAGTTCAGCGCGCCGCCACGTTCCGAGGCGATGCGCCCGAACAATCGCGCCTCGGCATACCAGCGCGCCTGGCGGGGCGGGCCTTTCTCGCGCGTGCGCGCACTGCCGAAAACCACCAGCGTCGAACGAATGCCCGCCTTGCTCAGGGCCTCGTCCGCCTTGGCGAACTCCAGCAGGAAGCGCACGCCGCGCATTGATTCGCCGAGCAGGAACTCCTGGTCCAGGGCGGCCAGGCGATAAGACGGCGACTGCGCCTGCACCGAAGCGTCTTCGTCCGTCATCGGGACACCGGTCGCGCCTCGCGCACGAGGACTACGCCGGTCTGCCCAGCATCACCGTGGGCTTGATGTCGGTGAAATTGGCGACGTCGGCGCGGACTTCGGCCATCGCCGCATTGGCGAGTGCGGCCTGGAGCGCCTCGGATGATGCGAACTCGAAATGACAGATCATGGCGTAGGGCGCGGGGGCGGCGCCGTTCGGCACGCCCTCGATCAGCAGCACACGGTCGGCCTTCATGATCTTCATCGCCAGCGGAATGTGCTTCGTTCGATAGTAGTTTGTATCGAACCGCGCGCCGTCATGGCTCGGATAGATCACGTTCAGGCTCAGCGCGGCGTTTGCCGGCGCATCCGCCGCCTTGCCGGCGAGGGCCGCGAGGGTCCCGATGCCCATGGCGGCACCCCGGATGAATCCACGTCTGCTCGGCATCGATGTCACCTCTGCGTGTTGGGCTCTCGTCGAAGAATAAGCGCGGGCGCCCGGCATGACAAAATCCCGGGGCGAGACAGCCGGCGGGCAGGTCAGTCGCCGAGCGGCGGCAGGTCGTTCATGTGCTCGAACAGATCGCCGCGCGCCTCGATCCTGCCAAGCGTGCACGCGGGCATGATCAGGCCGGACAATACGATGACGCAGCGGTCGTTGAGGTGGATGAGCGTGCCGCCGGTCGGGAGCGGCTCGATGCGCTGAGTGTGAGCGCGGTCCCAGGCAAACTCCGGTGCGGGCGAAGCGGGTTTCGCTCGCACGCGTTCATTCCCACGTGAGACGAGGTCACGGTTGCGCCGCCGGTCAGATGCCAGTGCATCGACCTGCCGCCGCGCAGCGAGCTCGGACTCGCGCAACCAATCGACCGGCGCATTGGGCGCAGACGCGCTCGGAGGGCGAAGCGGTTCGGTCAGTGTCGCGCCGATGCCGGGCCTTCCCGGCGCGAGGTCGGCCGCCTGCGCGGCGCGGCGCGATCCGCGCGACGAGCCAGCCTCGGCATCAGTCCGTGTCAAAGCAAATTCCTGCGGCAATAGCACGACCATCATGCGTCGCTCGGCCCTGGGCGGCCCGTAGCGAACGGCCCGGCTGCCGGCGAGCAGCGCGATCAGCGCCACGTGCGCGACGACCGTGACCAGCAGCGCCAGAGCCCGCGATGTCATCGGCTGCAGCGCCGCGGATCATTCCGTGCGGAATCGAAGGCGGCGCAGCCACAGAAAGGGCAGCGCGACGGCGATGAAGGACGCCGCGGCGCGTAACAGCGGCAGGGCCAGCGACTGCGTATCGAGACCGATGCCGGCGCCGAACTGCGGCCTGTCTACCAGCGGCGGCAATGACAGTTGCGCGTTCGTCGTTGCCCCCAGCAGGCAGATGACCGCGGCGCCAACCAGGGGCCAGAGTGGCGGCGCGCACCTTGCCAGCGCGATTCCACAACAGGTTGCCGCCACGCCCGCCGGCAGCAGCCAGGCGAGGCCGGGCAGCACGGCGGCCGCGAAGGCCTGCAGCCCTCTCGACTGCGCGAACGAAACCCCCAGGGCTTGCTCGGCGAGCGCGATGCCGACGAGCAGAACCACGATGCCGATGACGAACAGCCCGGCGTAGGCGGCGAGCGGCAGCAGCGCAAACGCGACCAGTGGCCGGCGGCGCATCCAGGAACGCAGCTCGGGGCGGGCCAGGACTTCGGCCACGATCGCCTCGGCGCCGAGGCGCGCGGCGGCCGCGGATGCCGCCTCCTGTTCATCGCAGCCGTGCGCGCGCAACTCATCGAGCAGATCCGAAAAATGAGCGGACAGCTCGAATACGGTACGTCGTACGTGGCGTGGCGCCACGCCCGCGCGCAGTAGTTGCTCGGCGATGCCGGCGAAGCGGGCTTCATGCATGGCGCGCCCCCTCCAGCACCGCCTCGACGCCATCGGAAATTCGGCGCCAATGCGCCTTGAGATGCGCGAGCCGGCGTTGACCCCGGGCGGTCAGTGCGTAGTACACGCGCGTGCGGCCGTCCATCGTCCGGCGGCGGCCGCGGATGAGACCGCGCTTCTCCAGCACGTGGAGCGCGGGGTACAGCACGCTCTCGCCGACCGAGATGGCATCGGCCGTGAGCGCCCGGATCTTTCGCGCCAGCTCATAGCCGTACATTTCGCGTCCGGCGAGCAGGGTCAGCACCATGAGCTCGGGCACGCCCGACATCAGCGACGCACTGGACTCGGTCATCTCGGCCTCCCATGCCTCGGCATACGAGGCATTACGATACCTCGACTGCCGATGTATGGAGGAAGTTCCGCCGGTGGGGTGGGTTCTCGTATAGTCCGCGGAACGCCCGCCATCCGACGCGGGTCCGGAATGGCTCGATGCCCCGCATTGACCGCACACGTCGCGATGCCGGCGGGTCCGTGCCCGCAGCGGGCGCCCTGCGCCATCTGCCCGGCGGCATCTGGGCATTGGGGTTGACGTCGCTGTTCATGGATACCTCCTCCGAGCTGGTGCACAGCCTGCTGCCGGTGTTCATGTCCGCGTCGCTGGGCGTGGGCATGCTGGCGATCGGTTTCATCGAGGGCATCGCGGAGGCGATCGCGGCGTTCACGCGCGTATTCTCGGGCGCGCTCAGCGACCATTGGCGCAGGCGCAAACCACTGGTCGTGCTCGGCTACGGCCTTGCGGCATTGACCAAGCCGGTGTTTCCACTGGCCTCGTCCATCGTCTGGGTGGCCGGTGCGCGCTTTCTCGATCGCGTCGGCAAGGGCATTCGCGGTGCGCCACGCGATGCGCTGATCGCCGACATCACACCCCAGCATGTGCGGGGCGCGGCCTACGGGCTGCGCCAGGCGCTCGATTCGGTGGGCGCTTTCGCCGGGCCTGCGCTGGCCTTGCTGTTCATGAGCCTGCTGGCCAGCGACATTCGCGCGGTGTTGTGGATCGCCGTAGTGCCGTCGGTCATCGCGGTGGCACTGCTGATCGTCTTCGTACGCGAGCCGGATCAGCCGGTGAATTCCGCGACCGACTTCTCCGGCACGGCGGGCGTGCCGGCCGCGCGGCGACCGCCGCTCGCCTGGGCCAGCGTGCGGCGGCTCGGTCAGCGCTATTGGCTCATCGTCGGCCTGGCCATGGTTTTCACGCTGGCGCGCTTCAGCGAAGCCTTCCTGGTGCTGCGCGCGCAGTACGCCGGCCTGTCCGCGGCGCTGGTGCCCATCGTCATGGTGGTCATGAACGTGGTCTACGCCGCGCTGGCATATCCGGCCGGCAGGGCATCGGACCGGCTTCGCCACCGGGCGTTCCTGTTTGCGGGTCTGCTCGCGCTGATCGTCTCGGACCTGCTGCTGGCCTATGCCACCTCGGTGGGCAGCGTTCTCGCAGGCGCCGCGCTCTGGGGGATACACATGGCGCTGACGCAAGGCCTGTTCTCGAAACTCGTCGCGGACGAGGCGCCCGCCGATCTGCGCGGCACGGCGTTTGGCGTATACAACCTGGCGACCGGCGTCAGCGTGCTCTGCGCCAGCGCGATTGCCGGCGCGCTGTGGAGTTGGGGCGGTCCGGGCATGACCTTCCTGGCCGGCGCCGGGTTCGCGGCCATTGCCGCGTTCGGCATGGCTGCGCGCGTGCTCTTCGGGGGTCGCAGATCAGACGCGGGATAGCTCCGCGATCAGAACTGGCTGACACGCACCGGCACTCGGTATCCCGAAGTCCACTCCGCGCCGGAAATGTTCTATGGTAGCTAGGTCGAGGCCATCGATCAGGGCGGCGTCATGAGGCATGCGCGGACTTCACATGAGGCGTTGGCGGATTTCCGGGCCGGCGCCGCCTGGCGGCGAGCCCACTGCCGACGCGGGCGCCGTCGATGAGCCCGCCAAAACGCTGCGAATGGGACCCGACCGTACTCGGCACGCCCATGGATCAGATCGGCCTCTACGACGAGACTCGCCGTCGCTGTCCGGTGGCGTTCAGCGAGCTGTTCGGATGGTCGCTGTTCGGCCACGAGGAAGTGACCCGCGCGCTCGCGGATCCGGCGACTTTCAGCAGCCGGGTCTCGCAGCATCTTGCCGTTCCCAACGGCATGGACCCGCCCGAGCATGGCGTGTTCAGGCAATTGATAGACCCCTACTTTTCCGCCGAGCGCATGGCGGTGTTCGAGCCCGTGTGTCGCGCCATCGCCGCCGAGCTGGTCGAACGTCTGCCGACCGGCCAGCCAGTGGACTGCGTGGCCGAACTCGCCGAACCGTACGCGATTCGCGCGCAATGCGCCTTCCTGCAATGGCCCGACCGACTCCGCGAACCTCTGCGGGAGTGGGTCGGCAAGAACCATGCGGCCATCCGCAACAGAGACCGGCAGGCACTGGCCGACGTCGCCTTCGAATTCGACGCGCACATCCGCGGTGTGCTGTCCGCGCACCGCAGCGGCAGGGCCGACCTCGCCGGCGGCACGGTGGCCCGGCTGCTGGCGGAGCGGGTGGCGGGCCGACCTCTCAGCGACGAGGAAATCGTCAGCATCCTGCGCAACTGGACAGTGGGTGAGCTCGCCACGATTGCCGCTTCGGTCGGCATCGTGGCGCATTTCCTCGCCGTGCAACCGGAACTGCAGAGCCGCCTGCGCGCAGAAGACGCGCTGCTGAGCCGGGCCATCGACGAGATTCTGCGCCTGCGTGCGCCTTTGATGACGGCGCGCCGGGTCGTCGCGCAACCGGTCGAAATCGCCGGTCAACGATTGGCACCCGGCAGCCGCGTCACCCTGATGTGGGCGGCGGCGAATCGCGACGAAGAGACCTTTGCCGCTGCCGGCGAATTCGACCTCGATCGTGATCCGGACAAGAACCTTCTGTATGGCGCCGGCATTCACGTCTGTCCCGGCGCGCCGCTCGCGAGACTGGAACTGCGCGTGCTGTTCGCGGCATTGCTGGCCCGCCTGGAACTGCGCGCGCCAACGGATCGCCAGCCCGTCCATGCGATCTACCCCGCGGCCGGCTTCTCGCACTGCCCCTTGATCGCCGACCGCATCGATGCGGCCTCGGATGACACACCCGAAGAGCAGCGCGGCCGCGAACAGTTGGACCTGGGGAGACTGCCATGACCCGAGACCTGAACCGCCGCCGCTGGCTGGCGATGTCCGGCGCCGCGATGAGCGCCGCACTCGGCGCGCCCGCCGTGCTCGCCGCCGCCAAAGAAGGTGAGCGGGGCGAGAAAGAGCAGATGGAAGTCTCCGCGGTCGAAGACCTCATGCGCGAACACGGCGTGCTGCGCCGCGCGCTGCTCGTTTATGCGGAGGCGTCCGCGCGGTTGGCGCAGGGCAACGCCGATCTTCCGCTGCCGGCGCTCGGCCGGACTGCGACCTTGTTCCGCCGCTTCGGCGAGGACTACCACGAGCGCAGCCTCGAGGAGCGGCACGTGTTCGTGCCGTTGATCGAGGCGGGCGGTCCGCCCGCATCGCTCGCGCGCACGCTGACCACGCAGCACGCGCGCGGGCGACAGATCACGGACTACATCTTGGCGATGACGAAGAAGGGCCGGGTCTCGCCGGCCGAGCGCGCGCCGTTCGCGACGACGCTCACGTCCTTCGTGCGCATGTACCAGCACCATGCGGCGCTCGAAGACACCGTCGTCTTTCCGGCCTGGAAGGCCGCGATCTCGCCGGCGCGATACCGCGAGCTCAACGAGGAATTCGAGGATCTCGAGCACGAGGTGTTCGGTGCGGACGGTTTCGAGGACGCCGTCCGGCAGATCTCGGCCATCGAGCAGGCCTTCGACCTGTCGGACCTGGGTGCGCTCACGGCCGCGCCGCCGCCGTCCATCGGATGAACCCACGCTCGACTTCCGCGAACCCAGGGTGTCCAATCCGCACGGCACCGCGGCCTGTCCGCCAACCCGACGACCCACGAGATGACACTGCGCAAACTTCCCGTCTTGACCGCCGCCGGCGCTGCGCTGCTGGCGGCCACGGCATTCGCGACCAACCCGCTGATCACCGACCAGTTCACGGCCGACCCGACCGCTCGCGTGTTCGAAGGCAAGGTGTATGTCTATCCCTCGCATGACATTGCCGAGCCACCGGGTTACCAGGGGCGGCCGAAATGGTTCGTGATGGAGGACTACCACGTCTTCTCGTCCGGGAATCTCACCGACTGGCAGGATCACGGCGTGATCCTCGAGCGCTCGGACGTGCAGTGGGCCGATCAGAAGGCGTACGCCATGTGGGCGCCGGATGCGGTCTTCAAGGACGGGCAGTACTACTTCTATTTTCCGGCCATGGCGAAGGCTGGCGGCTTCCGGATCGGCGTCGCCCTCGCGGACAAGCCATACGGGCCGTTCAAGCCGCTGCCTCTGCCGATCGAAGGCGTGCGGGGCATCGACCCCGGCGTGCTCCTCGACAAGGACGGCAGCGCCTATCTGTACTGGTCGGCCGCGGACAAGCTGTTCGCCGCCAGGCTCAAGCCGAACATGGTGGAAATCGAGGGCGAGCCGCGGTCCTTCGACAATCTGCCGAAGAAAGGCCTGCAGGAAGGGCCGTTCGTGTTCGAACGCAACGGCACTTACTACCTCACCTATCCGCACGTGGCCAACAAGATCGAGCGGCTGGAATACGCGACCAGCGCCTCGCCGCTCGGGCCGTTCGAGTGGGCAGGCGTGATCCTGGACGAATCGGCCAGCGGCTGCTGGACCGTGCATCACTCCATCGTCGACTACCAGGGCCAGTGGTATCTGTTCTATCACGACCGCGACCTGTCGCCGTCGTTCGACAAGCACCGTTCCATCCGGGCGGACAAGCTGTTCTTCAACGCCAATGGCACGATCCAGAAGGTCACGCCGACGCTGCGCGGCGTCGGGCTGGTGAAAGCCACGAGTGAAATCCAGATCGACCGCTACAGCGCAGCAAGCCCGCAGGGCATTGCCATTTCATTTCTCGACGATGCCAACCCGCAGGCGGGCTGGAAGACCTCGTTCAATGACGCGAGCTCGTGGGTGCGTTTCGATGACGTCGACTTCGGCCGCGGCGGACGGCAGACGCTGGAACTGCGCGCTAGGGCCGCGGGCGACAGTGCGCTCGAGATCCGGCTGCAGGGGCCGGAGGGTCCGCTGCTCGGCAAGGTGAAGGTGGCGCAGAGCGGCGACTGGCACACGTTGCGCATCGGCGGAAAGAAAGTCGCCGCGGGCGTTCACGACCTCGTCGTCACTCGCACGGGGGCCGGGCCCGTCGAGGTGGACTGGATCCGATTCCGCTGAACCTACGACGCCTTCTCAGGGAGCCGCGCTCCCGGTGACCTCGTCCGCTGGCTCAACGACTTGCAAGCCCGGCCGCGGCGCCTTCCTTACAATGCGCATCTCGACAGGAGGAAGGCCGCCATGCATCGACGCCAGTTCCTGATTCGCACCGGCGGATCGCTGTTCTGTCTCGCGATCGGCGTCGTCGGCGCCCGCGCCGCGGGCACCGACGAGCGTGTGGGCATGGGCACCGTGATTTTCCGCAACCGCTTCCGGCAGACGCGCCCGAAGGAGCTGGGGCCGCTCGCCAATCCGCTGACGCTGCTCGAGGTGCCGGCTTACTACCGCGACCGCTTCGGGGTGCGCAATCTCGAGTTCTGGAGCCATCACTTCGAGTCGCTCGAGAAGTCCTACCTGGACCAGCTGCGCGCACGCATCGCCGCGGCCGGCGCGCAGCTCATCAACGTGCAGGTGGATGGGGCCTACGATCTTGCGAGCACGAATGAAGAGGAACGCCAGCGCAGCCTCGCACTCGTCCGCGACTGGATCGATGCCGCGGCGCGTGCCGGCAGCCGCGCCATACGCATCAACCCCGGGCGCGCCGGCAGTTCGATCGAGCGCAGCATCGCCTCGCTGCGGGAAGTGAATCGGCATTGCCGCGCGGCGGGCCTGCCGCTGCTGACTGAAAACCACTTTGGCCTGGAAATGGACCCGGACGTGCATCTGCGCATTCGCGCGGCGGCCGGACCCGACAACATCTACACGGACCCGGACTTCGGCAACTACCCGGTCGAGTCGATGTGGCAGTCGCTGGAGAAAATCCTGCCCTATGCGTATGTGGTCTCGGCGAAGGCCGTGGACTTCGACGCGCAGGGCGGGCACGTGTCGTACGACTTCGACCGCTGCGTGCAGCTGTGCGAGCGCGCGGGCTTCAAGGGCATCTATCTGGTCGAGCAGTGGAGCCGGCGCGAACAGGATCTCGACGTGGAGCAGGTCGCCGACTGGCTGCTGCGCAGAGTGCGCGCCAACATCTGATCCGTGGGTCGCCGTGCGCCGCCGGATGCGCGCTGCGACATGCCTCGGGAGGGGCCTGCCTTCGATGACGACGACCGAAGTGTTCCTGGTGGCCATGGTCATCATCTACACCGTGCCGTACCTGTTCTGGCGCCTGGCGCGCACGGACTACTGGGCGCCGCTGGTGGTGGTGCAGATCGTTGCCGGCATTCTTCTCGGGCCAGGCGTGCTGGGTGCGGCTTTTCCGCAGTACTACGATTTCGTCTTCACGCCCGCCGTGGTGCAGTTGCTCAACGGCATCGCCTGGTGGTCGGTCATGCTGTTCGTCTGGATCGCGGGAATCGAGCTCGACCTCGGCGCGGCGTGGCGGCATCGGCGCGAAACCTCGATCACCGC
>CAMLGF010000085.1 GCA_946479515.1 uncultured Pseudomonadota bacterium
AGCCGATCCGCGATCCGGTCATGACGGCGATGGCGGCCAACGATCCGACGCTCGACCAGTCGAAGATTCCGGATCTCACGCCGCTGCCCTACATCGTGGTCATCATCGACGAGCTCGCCGACATGATGATGATCGTCGGCAAGAAGGTCGAAGAGCTGATTGCGCGGCTGGCGCAGAAGGCGCGTGCCTCGGGCATCCACCTCGTGCTCGCCACCCAGCGCCCGTCGGTGGACGTGATCACCGGCCTCATCAAGGCCAACATCCCCACGCGCATCGCCTTCCAGGTGTCCGCGCGCGTGGATTCGCGCACCATCCTCGACCAGATGGGCGCCGAGTCGCTGCTCGGCCATGGCGACATGCTCTATCTACCGGCGGGGACTTCCGTGCCGACGCGCGTGCATGGCGCCTTCGTCGCAGACGCCGAGGTGCATCGCGTGGTCGAGTCGCTGAAGAAGTCCGGCGCGCCGAATTACATCGAGGACATTCTCGAGGGCCCGAGCGCGCCGCTCGCCGGCATCTCCGGCGAGCCCACCGATGCCGCCGGTGGCGCCGACGGCGGCGAGCAGGATGCGCTGTACGACGAGGCGGTGAAGATCGTCATCAGCGAGCGCAAGCCGTCGATCTCCTACGTGCAGCGCCGCCTCAAGATCGGCTACAACCGCGCGGCGCGACTGCTGGAGAGCATGGAAAATGCCGGCGTGGTCGGGCCGCTGCAGCCCAACGGCTCGCGCGAGATCCTGGCGCCCGCGCCGGCGGGTAACGATTGATGCGCCGGTCGCTGCATGCGCGCGCCGTTCTGGCCGGGTTGCTGCTGCTGCCGGCGGCGGCCCTGGCGGTCGCCGCGGCCACCCCGCTCGACGCCTATCTATCGGGTCTGAAAACCCTGCGCACCGGGTTCACGCAGACGGTGACCGACAGCAAGGGTCGCGAAGTGCAACGGGCCGAGGGCAGGCTCATCATCGTGCGACCGGGCCGTTTTCGCTGGGAGTTGACGCCGCAGGCCGGCGCGCCGGACGGAATGCAAGCCGATTCCTCGCCGCAGCTCATGGTGGCGGACGGCAGGAATCTCTGGTTCTACGACCGCGATCTCGAGCAGGTCTCGGTGAAACCCGCTTCCGCCGCGCTCACTGCCACGCCGGCCGGCCTGTTGTCGGGCGTGGGCGATGTGCGCGAGTGGTTCGACGTCTCGGACGCCGGGCGTCGCGACGGGATGGCCTGGGTGAAGGCGGTGCCCCGGCAGGACGATGCGGACATCCGCGAGGCGCAGTTGGGCTTCGAGAACTCCGAGCTGCGGCGCATGGTGATCAAGGACAAGCTGGGGCAGACCGTACGGCTGCAGTTCCAGGGTAGCGAGCGCAATGCCGCGGTGGCCGAAGCCGACGTGACCTTCACGCCGCCGCCCGGTGCCGACGTGATCGGGACGCCGTCGCCCTGATGGCGGTGACCCGATGAAATTCTGGTGGGCCTTCGGCGCGCTGCTGGTCGGTGCGGCAGTGTATTTTTGTCTCGTGCCGATGCAGGAACTGCCGGACGCCCTGGATCTCAACGACAAGGTCAACCACGTACTCGGTCACGCGGCCATGGCCGTGTATTTCACGGGTCTCGTGGCACGCCGCTCGTGGTGGAAGATCTTCGTCTTCCTGTTGCTGCTGGGAGTGGTCATCGAGTTCGCGCAGTACTTCATGCACGTCGGGAGGGAAGCCGATCCCCTCGATGTCGTCGCGAATTCATTCGGTGCCGCGTTGGGGCTGGTGCTGGGATTCCTCGGGCTCGCGCGCTGGCCGCAATGGGCGGCGCGAATCTTGGGGCAGAAGGCCGCGCCGTGAGTGCGGGTGCGCGCGGTTCGCAGCCGGACCTGCTGCGCGACCTGCCGCCGGATGATCGCCTGCGGCCGCTCGCCGATCGCATGCGTCCGCGCCATCTGGACGAATTCGTCGGCCAGCAGCAGGTGATTGCGCCTGGCAAGCCGCTGCGCCAAGCCCTGGAACGCGGGCAGCTGCACTCATTGATCCTCTGGGGGCCGCCGGGCACGGGCAAGACCACGCTGGCGCGGCTCATCGCGCGACAGGCCGACGCCGAGTTCCTGCAGCTGTCGGCCGTCATGGCTGGCGTCAAGGACATCCGCGAGGCGGTCGAAAAGGCCCGGGTGGTGCGCTCGGAGCGCGGCCGGCGCACGGTGCTCTTCCTCGACGAGGTGCATCGCTTCAACAAATCGCAGCAGGATACCTTCCTGCCGTTCGTCGAGGACGGCACGCTCACCTTCATCGGTGCCACCACCGAGAACCCGTCCTTCGAGCTCAACAGCGCGCTGCTGTCGCGGGCACGCGTTTACGTGCTGCGCTCCTTGACCGTGGATGACATCGTCAGGCTGCTGCGGCGCGCGCTCGAAGACCCGGACCGCGGCCTCGGCGGGCGCGGCCTCGAGATCGAGGATGCGGCATTGACCGCGCTGGCGCAGGGTGGGGATGGCGATGCACGGCGCGCGCTCGGCATGCTGGAAGTGGCCGCCGATCTAGCCGAGGTACGCGATGGCCGCGCGCTGATCAACCTCGAACAGGTGCGCGAAGTGGCCGCGGGTGGCCGCCGCCGCTTCGACAAGGGCGGCGAGCAGTTCTACGACCAGATCTCGGCGCTGCACAAGGCGGTGCGCGGTACGGATCCCGATGCGGCCCTGTACTGGTTCGCACGCATGCTCGACGGCGGCTGCGATCCTCACTACCTGGCGCGGCGCATCGTGCGCATGGCCATCGAAGACATCGGCCTGGCCGATCCGCGCGCGCAACAGATCGCGCTCGATGCGTGGGCGACCTTCGAGCGGCTCGGCAGCCCCGAGGGCGAGCTCGCCATTGCCAATGCGCTGGTGTTCCTCGCCGTCGCGCCCAAGAGCAATGCCGTGTATGTCGCCCTGGACGAAGCTCGTGCCGACGTGGAGCAATTCGGCACACTCGACGTGCCACTGCGCTTCCGCAATGCGCCCACCCGGCTCATGAAGCAGCTCGGCTATGGCAAGGACTACCGGTACGCGCACGACGCGCCCGGCGCGTACGTGAAGGGCGAGCGCTATCTGCCGGACGAAATGCCGGATCGCCGCTACTATCGGCCGGTGCCGCGGGGCCTCGAGATCAAGATCGGCGAGGCCCTGGCGCGGCTGCGCGGCGAGGGCGAGCGCGCGCCTGGCGAGGCCGATGCGCCGGCGGGCAAGACCGATCCGCCCGGAAAGGCATGATCTGCCGATACATATATATGTGGCTCGTTACATGAATGGCTTCGTGTGGGTGTTTCTCGGTGGGGGGCTGGGCGCTGCCGCCCGCCATGGCATGAGCGCGCTGTCGTCCGCCTTGCTCGGGTCGCGATATCCCTGGGGCACGTTTGTCATCAATGTACTGGGCTCGCTGCTCATCGGCGTCCTCGCGGAATGGTTTGCCCTGCAGTCGCAGGCATCCACGAACCTGCGGTTGTTCCTGATCACCGGCATCCTCGGCGGGTTCACCACCTTTTCGGCCTTCTCGCTGGAGATCGGCCTGTTGCACGAGCGTGGCGCCACCGCCGCCGCCATCGGCTATGCCGTGCTCTCGGTGCTCTGCGGCGTGGCGGCCATGTTCGCCGGCATGTTCGCGGTGCGCCAGTTGTCCGCACCGGGTTGATACCGCCCCATGTCCGAGCTCGGGACCGCGCTGGGCAAATGGTGGCGCATGGAGCCGCACGGCTCGCTGATCGGCTACTGCCTGATCGCCTGGCACGTGGCGCTCGTTCCTTCGGTGCTCATCGTGGTCGTGGCGCATTCGCTGTTTTCGCAGGCGGGTGTGGACGTGAGCACGCTGCAGAAGCCGGCGATCGATCTGCAGACGCGCAATCTGTGGATCGCCACGGTGGCGGCGCCGCTGATCGAGACCGTGGTGCTGGCGGGCGTGCTGCGCCTGCTGGCCTTTGCCACGCGCCGGCGGCAGCTGCTGGCCGCGCTCTCAGCGCTGGCCTGGGGCGGCGCGCACGCGTGGTTTCATCCGCTGTGGTTCTTCGGCACCGCCTGGAGTTTCTACGTGTTCTCGCGCGGCTGGCTTGCATGGCGCCCGGTTTCATACAAACATGCGTTCGCCGCGGCGGCCGCGCCGCACGCGCTCGTGAACTCTTCGGCCCTGCTGATGCAGTTCTTCGCCAGAAGTTAGAACAATTGAGGTCCTAGTGCTCGATTCCAAGCAGTTGCGCGCCGACGCCGCCGGCGTCGCCGCGAATCTCCAGCGCCGCGGGTTCAGGCTCGACGTCGCCGCGTTCAATGCCCTCGAAGAGCGCCGCAAGGCTGCGCAGATCGAGTCGGACCGCGTACGCGCCGAGCGCAACGCGAATGCCAAGGCCGTGGGCATCGCCAAGGGAAAGAAGGAGGACGCCTCCGCGCTGCTGGCGCGGGCCGAGGAGCTCACCCGCCAGCTCGAGGCCAGCGATGCGGCGATCAACGCGGTGCAGGCCGAGCTCGACGACCTGCTGCTGGGGATTCCCAATCTGCTGCACGAGTCCGTGCCCGACGGCCGCGACGAGTCCGCCAACAGCGAAGTGCGCCGCTGGGGCGAGCCGCGCAAGTTCGACTTCACGCCCCGGGATCACGTCGAGATCGGCGAGCGACTCGGCGGCCTCGACTTCGAGAGCGCGGCGAAGATCTCCGGGGCGCGGTTCTCGGTGATGCGTGGCGGTATCGCGCGCCTGCACCGCGCGCTGGCGCAGTTCATGCTCGACCTGCACACCGGCGAGCATGGTTACACCGAGGCCTATGTTCCCTATCTCGTGCTGGGGCCGGCGTTGCAGGGCACCGGCCAGTTGCCGAAATTCTCGCAGGATCTGTTTCGCGTCCAGGGCGAGCAGGGTTTTTTCCTGATACCCACGGCCGAAGTGCCGGTGACCAACCTCGTGCGCGACAGCATCGTCGACGCGCAGGATCTGCCGAAGAAGTTCGTGGCGCACACCCCGTGCTTCCGATCCGAAGCCGGTGCTGCCGGCAAGGACACGCGCGGGCTCATCCGCCAACACCAGTTCGAGAAGGTGGAGCTGGTGCACATCGTCAAGCCGGCCGATTCGTATGCCGCGCTCGAGGAGCTCACGGGCAATGCCGAGAAGGTGTTGCAGAAGCTGGAATTGCCGTATCGCGTGGTGGCGTTGTGCGCCGGGGACATCGGTTTCGGCAGCGCCAAGACCTACGACCTCGAAGTGTGGCTGCCGGGGCAGAACCGGTACCGCGAAATTTCCTCGTGCAGCAATTGCGAGGCATTCCAGGCGCGCCGCATGCAGGCTCGCTGGCGCAATCCCGAGACCGGCAAGCCCGAACCCTTGCACACGCTCAATGGCTCGGGGGTGGCCGTCGGGCGCGCACTGGTGGCGGTGCTCGAGAACTATCAGAACGCCGACGGCAGCATCACGGTGCCGGCGGTGCTGCGCGCATACATGGGCGGCGCCGAGCGGATCTAGTCAGCCTCAACGCGCGCTGCCCTGAGAATGCGATGCGCCCGCCGCGCGGGCCACGCGCCGCAGGATGTCCAGCAACTGCGCCTGCGTGCCGGTCGGCTGCCAGTCGCGTCTCAGCGTGAGGCCAATGGGTCGTACCACGTTGCCCGATGGCAGGGGCAATGCGACCAGCGATCCGGCCAGCATCTCGTAGTGGATCTGATGCGCCGAGAGCAGCATGAGGCGATCGCTCTGCAACAGGAACGCCCGCGCCGCCGCCAGTGAGTTGCATTCGAGCGAGGGCTGCGCACGCCGCCTGCCTCCCGAGGCCAGCAGCGCGTCGAAGTGCGCGCGCAGCGGCGACCCGCTGCGCGGTGCGATCCATTGATAACGGCGCAACGAGGCGAGCGTGGGACGGCGCCTCGCCAGCGGATGATTGGCCCGCGCGATGATCGCGAGCGGATCGTCGAAGAGATGTTCCTGCACGAGGTCGCCGCCCGGCGCGGGATCGCGCAGCGCGCCGATCAGCACGTCGGATTCGCCGCTGCGCAGGCCGGCGAGCAGATTGGCGTAGGTGCCTTCGATGATCACCACGCCATGCCGCGGGTACCTCTGGCTGAATTCCAGCAGCGCCGCGGGCACGAGGTAGCTGCGTGCCAACGGCAGCGCGGCGATCACGGTCCGTCCGGATTCCGCGCCGGCGAGGGCATGGACCTCGGCCTGCGCCTGGGCCAGCTCGCGAAAGGCGAGGCGGACGTGGCGCGCGAGTCGCTCGGCCTCGCGGGTCGCGGTGATGCCATAGCTGGTCTTCTCGAACAGCGGCAGACCCAGAGCGCGTTCCAGCTCTCGGGCGGAGCGGTGCACGCTCGATTGCGAAACGCGCTGCGCCCGCGCGGCGCCGCTGAAATTGCCGTATTCGACGACGGCACTGAGCGCGTCGAGTTGCCGTGAGCGTACCAGGCGCATGAAGTCGACGCGCTCGCCGGCCGGTGTGCGGGTGTCGGCCAGCGCCTCGCGCAATTGGCCCAGGGCGCGATCGATGCGCGACCGGCAGACCTCGCCGGCGGCGGTTACCGCTATGCCGCTTCGCCCCCGGCTGAGCAGCGCGGCACCAAAATGCGTCTCGAGCCTGGCCACGGCCTGTGTGACCGCCGGCTGCGACAGGTGCATGGCGCGCGCCGCGGCGCTCAGGCTGCCTAGCCGGAGGATCTCCTGGAAGCACTGCAGGTGGCGCAGATTCGGCTGCATGCGGCCATCGTAGCCCATCCTTCTCATTTACTTATGAGCCAACTGCTTTTCCGATTACCCGCGCCTGGCCCGGAGAGCGGAGAATCGCCCGCAGCCAGGGCGAGGAGAATGCGATGGCGGTGGTGATTCGCCGGCAGCGGCGTGTCGATGCGACGGTGGTCGAGGCCCTCGGCCGGTTCGGCGTGGCCACCGTTCACGAGGCCCAGGGGCGAACCGGGCTCATGGCGTCCTTCATGCGGCCCATCTACGCGGGCGCCGGCACCGCCGGCACCGCGGTGACGGTGAGCGTGCCGCCGGCCGACAACTGGATGATCCACGTCGCCGTCGAGCAATGCCGCGCGGGCGACGTCCTCGTGGTGGCGCCGACCTCTCCCTGCGATTGCGGCTATTTCGGCGATCTGCTCGCGACTTCCTTGCGCGCGCGCGGCGTGCGCGCCCTGGTCATCGAGGCCGGCGTCCGCGACGTGCGCACGCTGACCGAGATGGGCTTTCCGGTCTGGTCGCGGCATGTCTCCGCGCAGGGCACGGTCAAGGCCACGCTCGGCGACGTGAACCTGCCGCTGACCTGTGCCGGCGCTCGGGTGAATCCCGGGGATGTGATCGTGGCCGACGACGACGGGGTCTGCGTGGTCCGCGAGGACCGTGCCGAGGACGTGCTCAGGGCCTGCGCGGCGCGCGAAGCAAAGGAGGCGGCGGTGCGCAAGCGGTTGGCGGCCGGCGAACTCGGGCTCGACGTCTACCAGATGCGCGACGCACTGGCGGCCAAGGGCCTCACTTACCGGGACGAGGAGTGAACGGATGCTGGCGTCCGTGCCGTGCACCATCATGCGAGGCGGCACCTCCAAGGGCCTCTTTTTCCATGCCGACGACCTGCCGGCTGAGCGCGACGCGCGTGATCGCCTGTTGCTGGCCGCGATGGGCTCTCCCGACGTCCGCCAGATCGATGGTCTCGGCGGCGCGCATCCACTGACCAGCAAGGTGGCGGTGATCTCGCGCTCCGCGCACCCCGATGCGCAGGTGGACTATCTATTTCTGCAGGTGGCGGTCGACGAGGCACGGGTGACCGACAGCCAGAACTGCGGCAACCTGCTCGCGGCCGTCGGGCCGTGGTCCATTGATAACGGACTGGTGGGCGCGGCGGGGAATGAGACCCCGGTACGCATTCACATGGTGAACACCCGCAGCATGGCCGTGGCGCGCGTGGACACCCGCCAGGGGATGGTGCAGTACGAGGGCACGGCGCGCATCGACGGCGTGCCGGGCACCGCCGCACCGGTCGCGCTGGAATTTCTCGAAGTGGCCGGTTCGAGCTGTGGCTCGCTGCTGCCCACCGGAAACGTCATGGACCGGCAGGATGGGCTCGAGATCACCTGCATCGACAACGGCATGCCGGTGATCCTCGTGCGCGCGGCCGACCTGGGTCTCACCGGCGCGGAGACTCCGGCGCAGCTGGAGGCGAACGAGCCGCTCAAGGTCAGAATCGAAGCAGTGCGGCTCGCGATGGGCGAGCGCATGAATCTCGGCGACGTGACGCGCAAGACCGTGCCCAAGGTGTGCCTGGTCAGCGCGCCGCGCGCCGGCGGTCACCTGCGCACGGCCACGTTCATTCCCCACCGCGTGCATGAAGCCATTGGCGTGCTGGGGGCGGTCAGTGTGGCGACTGCCTGCGTGATTCCTGGTTCCGTGGCCCAGCAGGTGGCCTCGCGCGCGGACTCGGCGGGTTCGCGGGTGGAGGTGGAGCATCCCACGGGTTTCTTTTCGGTCGACGTTCAGGTGGAGACCGGCGCGGCCGGCATGCAGGTGCGCCGCGCCTCGCTGCTGCGCACCGCGCGCAAACTCATGCAGGGCCGGGTGTTCGTGCCGGGCGCCGCGGTGAGCCACTCGTGATGCCGCGCGCCTGCCTGCTCGGGTTCGGCGAAGTGGGTCAGACCCTGGCACGGGAACTTGCCTCGCGGGTCGCGGCACTGAGCGCGTGGGATCTGAAATTCACCGACCCGGGCAGCGCGCCTCACCGCGCCGCCGCGGCGCGGGGAGTGCTCGCGGCGAGTGCGGCACAGGCCATTGCCGGGGCCGACATCGTCATCAGTGCAGTCACCGCGGCGCAGATGGAGGCGGCCGCGCGCTCGATTGCGCCGCATCTCGCATCCCGTGCCTGGTACTT
Source organism: uncultured Pseudomonadota bacterium (assembly GCA_946479515.1). The sequence continues at coordinate 8,837 of CAMLGF010000085.1, forward strand.
CGATCTGAACTCGACTTCGCCCGCGGCCAAGGTCGCCGCAGCCGCGGTGATCGAGCAGGCGGGCGGCCGCTTCGTGGAAGCGGCCATCATGTCGCCCATCGCGCCGCGCGGCGCGGCGTCGCCGATGCTGATCGGCGGAGCGCATGCCGTGCAGTTCCAGCCGCTGGCCTCGCAGCTGGGTTTCACCGGCTTGCGGGTGCTGCCGGGCAAGCTCGGGTTGGCATCGGCGGCGAAGATGTGTCGCAGCGTTCTGGTCAAGGGTCTGGAGGCGTTGGTGCTGGAGTCGCTGCTGTCCGCGCGGCGGCATGGCGTGGATGACGTCGTGCTGGAGTCCCTGCGCGATCTGGAGATCGGCGACTGGCGGGAAAGTGCCCGCTACATGGCATCGCGCGCGCTGCTGCACGGCGCACGCCGTGCCGAGGAAATGCGTGAAGCGAGCCGCACCGTGGGCGAGGCGGGTCTCACGCCGCACATGAGTTCCGCCTGCGCCGTGTGGCAGGAATGGGCCGCGGTGCATTCGCAATTCAGCGCGGACCAACTGCCGCAACTGCTCGATGGGCTGCTGGCGGCGCATCCGGCGCGGGAGACGGCATGATCATCGACTGTCACGGCCACTACACCACCGCGCCGGAACGCCACAATCGATTCCGCGCCTCGCAGCTGGCGCATTTCAAGGATCCGGCGCAGCCGCGACCCGGGGCCCCGGGGGTCAGCGACGACGAGATCCGCGAGAGCATCGAGAACAACCAGCTCAAGCTGCAGCGCGAGCGCGGCGCGGATCTCACGCTGTTCTCGCCGCGCGCCTCCGCGATGGGGCATCACGAGGGCGACGAGGCCGTGTCACTGGCCTGGACACGTGCCTGCAATGACCTCGTCCAGCGGGTCGTAGGCCTGTACCCGGAGAACTTCGCGGCGGTGTGCCAGCTGCCGCAGTCGCCGGGCGCGACGCTCGCGCAGTCGATCCATGAACTGGAGCGCTGCGTGCGCGAGCTCGGCTTCGTGGGCTGCAATCTCAATCCGGATCCTTCCGGCGGCCATTGGACCTCACCGCCGCTCACGGACCGGCATTGGTATCCGTTGTACGAGAAGATGGTCGAGCTCGACGTGCCGGCCATGGTGCACGTCTCGGCATCCTGCAATCCGAATTTTCATGCCACGGGCGCCCACTACATCAACGCCGACACCACGGCCTTCATGCAGTTCATCCAGGGCGATCTGTTCCGCGATTTCCCGACGTTGCGCTTCGTCATTCCGCACGGGGGCGGCGCGGTTCCATATCACTGGGGGCGCTACCGTGGTCTGGCGGACATGCTCAAGCGGCCGCCGCTGGCCGGGCACGTCATGCGCAACGTGTTCTTCGACACCTGCGTCTACCACCAGCCGGGCATCGACCTGCTGGTCAAAGTGATCGACGTGGACAACATCCTGTTCGGATCGGAGATGGTCGGCGCCGTGCGGGGCATCGACCCCACCACGGGCCATTACTTCGACGACACGAAGCGCTACATCGACGCGCTGGCGATACCGGTGGCCGACAAGCACAGGATTTTCGAAAGCAATGCGCGGCGCGTGTATCCACGCCTCGACGCGCAATTGAAAGCGAGGGGCCGATGAGCACTTTCAAGCCCGATGCCGGGTGGCTGCGGCCACACGCGGCGCCACACCGGCCGAGATTCCTGCCGCCGCCGGGCGCCGTGGACGCGCATTGCCACGTGTTCGGCCCGGGCGAGGTGTTTCCCTATGCCACCGAGCGCAAGTACACGCCTGCCGATGCGCCCAAAGAGGCGCTGTTCGCGCTGCGCGATCATCTGGGCTTCGAGCGCAACGTCATCGTGCAGGGCACCTGCCACGGCGCGGACAACCGTGCGCTGACGGACGCGCTGCGCACGGCCGGTGCGCGAGCCCGTGGCGTGGCCACCGTGCGTGGCGATGTCAGCGACGCGCAGCTGCGGGAGCTGCACGAGGCGGGCGTGCGCGGCGTGCGCTTCAACTTCGTGAAGCGCCTGGTCGAGGTCACGCCACCCGACGAGCTGCTGGCGATCGCGCGGCGCATCGAGCCGCTGGGCTGGCACGTCGTGGTGTATTTCGAGGCGCAGGACCTGCCGGACCTCGAGCCCTTTCTCGCCAGGCTGCCGACCAAGGTGGTGGTGGATCACATGGGGCGCCCGGACGTACGGCAGCCCGTCGACGGCCCGGAGTTCACGCGCTTCGTCGCGCTGCTGCGCCGCCATCCGCACATCTGGTCGAAGGTGAGCGGCGCCGAGCGGCTGTCCCACGCCGGTCCGCCTGACTACCGCGACTTCGTGCCGTTCGCGCGCCGTGTCGTCGAGGCCTTTCCGGATCGCGTGCTGTGGGGCACGGATTGGCCGCATCCCAATCTCAAGAGCCACATGCCCGACGACGGCGATCTCGTCGACCTCATTCCGCAGTTCGCGCCGACGCCGGAACTGCGGCGCCAGCTGCTGGTGGACAATCCCCTGCGGCTCTACTGGAACTCGAGGCCCTATGCGGACATATCCGGCACCACGGTGTTCGACGCCGACATGTCGCGCCGCGGCTACCACCTGAACATGTTCTGCATGTCACTCATGAAGGCGGCGAACCGCGAGCGCTTCAAGGCCAACGAGCGCGCCTTCCTGGACGAATGGCCGATGAGCGTGGAGCAGAAGCAGGCGGTCCTGGCACGCGACTACAACCGGATGATCTCACTGGGAGGCAACATCTATTTCCTCGCCAAGATCTTCGCCACCGATGGCAAGAGCTTCCAGCATGCCGCGGCGCTGATGACCGGCATGAGCCAGGAGGATTACGCGAAGATGATGTTGTCCGGCGGCCGCCCGTACGCGCCGGACCAAAAAGGAGGTGCATGATGGCGCGCGTCACCGCCGGCATCGCCTGTTCGCACGTGCCCGCCATTGGCGCGGCCATCGATCTGGGCAAGACCCAGGAGCCGTACTGGGTACCGCTGTTCAAGGGCTTCGAGTTCTCCCGGCAATGGATGGCGGCGAACCTCCCGGACGTGGTGTTCCTCGTCTACAACGATCATGCCACCTCGTTCAGTCTCGACTGCATTCCCACGTTCGCGATCGGCTGCGCCGAGCAGTTCGCGCCGGCGGACGAAGGGTGGGGCGCGCGGCCGGTGCCGATGGTTCAGGGCCACGCGGAACTCGCCAGCCACATCGCCGCCAGCGTCATCGAGCAGGATTTCGATCTCACGCTGGTCAATCGCATGGAGGTCGATCACGGTCTCACGGTGCCGCTGTCGCTGATGTTCGGCCAACCGGCCGCATGGCCGGTGCGCGTCATCCCATTCGCGGTGAACGTGGTGCAGTACCCGCCGCCCTCCGGTGCACGTTGCCATGCGCTGGGCCAGGCGATTCGCCGCGCCATCGAGAGTTTTCCCGGCGACCTCGACGTGCAGGTCTGGGGAACCGGAGGCATGAGTCATCAGCTCCAGGGTCCGCGCGCCGGGCTCATCAATCCGCAGTTCGACAACCGCTTTCTCGATGAGCTGGTCGCCGATCCGGAGGCGCTGGCCAGAATTCCGCGCGACCGCTACCTGCGCGAGGCCGGCTCGGAAGGCATCGAACTCGTGATGTGGCTGATCATGCGCGGTGCGCTCGGCGGCGCCGTGAGGCAGGTGCATCGCTTCTACCATGTGCCCGCATCCAACACGGCGGTCGGTCACCTCATCCTCGAGCCTGCGGCGGGAGAGAGCGCATGAAGATAGTTCTCGCGGGCGCCGGTGCCTTCGGCGTGAAGCATCTCGACGCCATTCGAAAGATAGACGGCATCGAAGTCGCGTCGCTGGTGGGCCGTGAGCTGCCCGCCACCCAGGACGTGGCGCGCAAGTATGGCGTGCCGCATGCCACGCAGGATCTCGCCGCCGCGCTGGCGCTGCCCGGCGTGCAGGCGGCCATCCTCGCCACGCCCACGCCGCTGCACGCGGCGCAGTCCATGCAATGTCTCGAGGCCGGCAAACACGTGCAGGTGGAGATCCCGCTGGCGGACAGCTGGCAGGGAGCCGAAGCCGTGGCCCGGCGCGCGCAGGAAACCGGCCTGGTGGCCATGGTGGGTCACACGCGCCGCTTCAATCCTTCGCATCAATGGCTGCACCGGCGCATCGCCGCCGGCGAGCTCACACTGCAGCAGATGGACGTGCAGACGTATTTCTTCCGCCGCAGCAACATCAATGCGCTCGGGCAGCCGCGCTCGTGGACCGACCATCTGCTCTGGCACCACGCCGCGCACACCGTGGATCTGTTCCGCTACCAGGCGGGCGCCGAGATCGTGCGCGCCAACGCCATACAGGGCCCCATCCACCCGACGCTGGGCATCGCCATGGACATGTCGATCCAGCTGCAGGCCGCGAACGGCGCCATCTGCACGCTGTCGCTGAGTTTCAACAACGATGGGCCGCTCGGCACTTTCTTCCGGTACATCTGCGACAACGGCACCTACATCGCGCGCTACGACGAACTGGTGGACGGCAAGAACGCCGCCATCGACGTCTCGCAAGTGGACGTTTCGATGAACGGCATCGAGCTGCAGGACCGGGAGTTCTTTGCGGCCATTCGCGAAGGGCGCGAGCCGAACGCCAGCGTGGCCAAGGTGCTGCCCTGTTATCGCACCCTGCATGAACTCGAGCGCCAGCTCGACGGCCGATGATCCAGGAAAGGTGAACAAGGGGACATGACCATGCCGCTGACTCAACCGCCATTTCGCGCCGATCACGTCGGCAGCCTGTTGCGGCCGCCGGCGTTGAGCCGAGCGCGCGCCGAATACGCCGCCGGGCGCCTCAGCGCCGCGCAGCTCCAGGAGTGCGAGGACCAGGCGATCCGCGACGTGGTGCGCATGCAGGAGGACGTCGGGTTGCAGGGCATCACCGATGGCGAATTCCGCCGGTCCTCGTGGCACATGGATTTCCTGTACCAGATCGGTGGCGTGCGCAAGGTGCAGCAGAACATCACCGTGCATTTCCACAGCGA
>CAMLGF010000086.1 GCA_946479515.1 uncultured Pseudomonadota bacterium
CTGGCGCGAGAGCACGGCCCAGACGAACAGCCACACCAGATTGATGAGGACGACGAACGGCATCATGTGCATGACCCGTCCGTCGGCGCGCGTCAGGTAGCCCACCACCGATGACTGCGGTGGGTTACGGATGTTCGTTATCAGTTTCGAAGGACGCATGACGGCCGCCAGCGGCGAATGCTAGCTCATTCCAGCCTCAGCTCATCCATCTGGAACCGGAACGGCCCCATGGCCATGGACACCAGCCCGAAACCCTTCACGTGCTGGAAGTCCGCGCCGACATATTTCGCCAGCTCGAACGTCACCGTCTGCCACTGCGGCCCGGTTTCCACGGTCTTCATCAGCGGGATGTAGCTGGCGGCGGTGAAGATCATCAGCGTGTACTGCCTGCCATCGCCGCGCACCTGGAAGCTCAGAGTCTTCTTGCCGGAAATGTCGATGGCCGACTTCATGATCTCGCCGTCGGGAAAGAAGTACGTGCCGGCCGACGGATACGGCGCGCCCGGCCGCACCTCGCCCACCACCTCGAGCGCACCCTGGCTGCCCTGCGCGCCGCCTGCGATCACCTGCTGCGAGGCCGTGGACTTGCCGTTCTGGTTCTGGTCGCCGGCGGCCAGCATGCCGTTGCCATAGGCCGTGCGCTCGCTGCCGCTGTCGAAATCGGCGAGCACCGGGATGGCCGGGGCGGGCGCCGCGGGCGGCACTTCACTCGCGGCTGCGGCCGCGGGGGCGGGCGTGTCGGCGGCAGCGGAAGCCGCATCCGTTGCAGCGGTGGCGTCCTCCGTCTCTGCCGGCTTGCCACCGAACACGCCCGATAACGACAGCGCGACGACCGCGGCCGCCAGCCCTGCGGCCACGGCCACGGTGCGCTTCGGGTTCCGCCCGAGCAGGCGGAATCCGCTGCCCTGCATGCGGCGCACCGCGAGGATGAAGAAGAACAGCGTGATGCCGGCGAGCACGGCCACATGCACCCCGGTGCTGCCCGTGCTCGGCATGCCGGCCACGTGCGAGGCCATCTGCGCGAGATGGTAGGAAGGGAACACCGGCGCCAGCGACTGGATCACCGCCGGGAACACCTGCAGCGGCATGAAAATGCCCGACAGGAACGCCATGGGCAGGAACACGAAGTTGATCACCGCCGGCGCGCCCTGGCCCGAGAGTATCCAGCCCAGGTACATGCCGATGGCGCAGAAGGGCAGCGCGCCCAGCACGTCGATGAGGAACAGTTGCACGAGCTGTCCGGCGCTCAACGACACGTTGCCGAGCGTCAGCGCCAGGAGGGTGAGCAACACGGCGATGATGGCCACGAACACCATGGTCATGAAGGCGCGCGCGATCAGATAGGCGCCCGCCGGTTGCGGCAGCGCCTGCTTCAGCCGCAGCAGGCCGTACTCGCGCTCCATGGCGATCGAGACCCCGAAGCCGAACAGGCCCGGGCCCATGGCGCCGAATACGCCGAATCTCACGAAGGTGTTCAGCCCGGCGTTCGCGCCCATCATGGGCCCGAGGACCACGCCGAAGAGCAGATAGAACATCACCGGGAAGAACAGCGTGGGCACCGAAAACGCCGGTGTTCGCAGGGCCTTCAGGAATTCGAAGCGCATCTCGCGGAAGTAGGCCGTCCAGAGGCGGGCGGCGGGCATGGTGACGGTGGCGTTCACGAGCGGGCCTCCGCGTTGTCGTTGGTGAGTTCGTTGAAAGCCTCCGCGAGGCCGGCGCGCTTCACCTCGATGTCGCCCAGTTCCGGGTCTTCGCGGAACAGGCGCTGCAGCAGCGGCTCGGCGGCGCGCGTGGTGATCTGCAGGCGATCGCGTTCCACGGCCACCGCCAGCACGTCGGGCCAGCCGCGCACTGCGTCCGCGGACAGCCTGCTGATCAGGCTCACCTGCTTGCGCGACACGCTGGCGCGGATCTCATCGACGGTGCCCGTGGTCACGACCTTGCCGCGCGCCATCACGACCACGCGATTGGCCAGCGCTTCGGCTTCTTCCAGGTAGTGAGTGGTGAGCACGATGGAGCAACCTTCGTGCAGCAGCTCGCGGATCACGCGCCACAGCGCCTCGCGTGCCTGGATGTCCATGCCCACGGTGGGCTCGTCCAGGAACAACAGCTCGGGCCGTCCCACCAGCGCGAGCGCGAACTGCACCTGCCGCTTCTGCCCGCCGGAGAGTTTGTCGTAGCGGCGCTGCGCGAGCTCTGCGAGCCCCAGGCGCTCGATCACCATGTCCACTTCGTAGGGCATGGGATAGTAGCCGGCGACCTGTTCCAGCAGCTCCCGGCAGCGCATCACGCCGGGCAGCATCACTTCCTGCATCATCACGCCGATGCGGCGGCGCCCCTCGATGTCCTGCGGTGGGTGGCCGAACAAGCGCGCCTCACCCTGGTCTGCATTCTGCAGTCCCAACAGGATGGAGATGGCCGTCGACTTGCCGGCGCCGTTCGGGCCCAGCAGGGCCAGCAGTTCACCGCGCCGGGCGGTGAGATCGAAACCATCGAGCGCGGCCAGCTTGCCGTAGCGCTTGTGGATGCGGGTGAGACTGGCCAGTGTGGGTTGCGACATGAGCCCTCCGTGGAAGAAGCATGCCGAAACGGGGTGCGAGCCTTGAAGTCCACCCTGTCAGCCGGCCCGGCTGACAACTGTCATTCGCCGGCGCGCGGGTGGCGCCGGGCTCAGACGGGGGGATGCACGACCGGTGTCTCCAGCCGCATCGACGTCGCCAGTTCCTGCTTGCCCACGCTCTCGGCGTATTCGGCCAGCGTGCGCAGGTCGGAGACCGAATCCATGGTGAAGCGTGCCGAGCGCTGCCGGAACGACTCGTACACCGACAACGCGGCATCGGGCCGGCCGAAGCGCAGCAGGTGGCGGATCAGCGTGCTGCCGATGGGATTCAACGCCAGCGGCAGCTGCCACTTGAGTGTCTGCTCGGCGGCATGCAGGGAATCGCGAACGGCGTAATCGCCCTCCAGGTCCCGCAACCAGCGCGCCAGCGGAGCCGTGGCGTCCACGTACTTGCCGATGCGGGCCTGCTCGAAGACCTCGTCCATCATTCGCGCGCGTTGCTTGATGCGCTCGGACTCGGCGCGTGCGGCGCTGCGCTCCGGACTGCGGCTGGGTTCGTATCCCAATTGCCGCCGGCGCAGCCAGATGCACGCGCCGATGAGCCCGAAGAAGCCCACCTCCGACAGCAGGAAAATGACCACGCGCACGAATGTGGTGCCGGTGAACCTGGCCGCGAGCACGTTCGCGCCGGCCGCCACGGCAAGCACAGCCAGCAGCAGAAGATAGAACGGACCCAGCCCGCGGATCACGCGCAGCCAGGCCAGCGGGTTCAGCGCCTGGAACACGTTGTCGCCCATCGCGATGAGCGCGGTTTGCGCGGGGAACATCAGCAGCAGCACACCGGCGAGTGCCAGGCCGGCCTCGCCCCCCACTTTCCAGCAAAGCGTGGCGCCGAAGATGAGCACGGCGGTCTGCGCCAGCGGACGCGTTTCGAAAGGGCTGAGCATGTCCGCGTCCATCACCGGTGGCTCGGTGGCGCCATCGGCCAGGTGCTCGACGAGCACGAAGCAATATTTCAGCACCCAGGTGTTCATCAGGAACACCGCGATGAGTCCCCACAGTCCCATCGTGGCGAAGAAACCGACGATCCAGAGCGTGAAGGAGATGACCACGGAAAACGTCGCGACCAGCATCAAGCTGGTAGGGCGAAACGGAACGAGCAGAACGCGCAGGTGGTCCATAATTGCCCGAGGGGGGATTGGTCCGTCCGGCGACGATATCCCCTGCGGGCACGGAGCGCGAGCGGCGTTCGCCATCGTCGGCAGTGAATCTGAACTCGAGGGGTCATGGAAACGAATTCGTTCGATGCGATCGTCGTGGGCTCGGGCATGAGCGGCGGCTGGGCCGCCAAGGAGCTCACCGAGAAGGGCCTGAAGACACTGGTTCTGGAGCGCGGCCGCATGGTCCGCCATCCCGACTACCCCACCGCCACCAAGGACCCCTGGGACCTGCCTTATGGCAACCGCATCACCCAGGAAACCCGCCACCGCAAGCCGGTGCAGACGCGCACCGGATATCCCACGCCCGCCAATGAACACTGGTTCGTCGACGATCTCGACAACCCGTACGTGGAGGAGCAGCCCTTCGACTGGCTGCGCGGGTATCACGTCGGTGGCCGTTCGCTGCTCTGGGCGCGGCAGAGCTACCGCTTCAGTCCCATGGACTTCGATGCCAACGGCCGTGAAGGCGTGGGCGTGCCCTGGCCCGTCACCTATGACGAAATCGCACCCTGGTACGACAAGGCGGAGATCTTCGCCGGCATCAGCGGCAGCAAGGAAGGTCTGCCCCAGCTTCCCGACGGCCATTACCTGCCGCCGCACGATCTCAACTGCGTGGAAATCGAGTTCAAGCAGCGCATCGCCGAGAAGATGGGCCGCAAGCTCATCATCGGCCGTTGCGCCAATCTCACCGCGCCGCTCACGCACGACGAGAGCCCGCAGCGGGGTACCTGCCAGGCGCGCAACATGTGCATCCGCGGCTGTCCCTTCGGCGGCTATTTCTCGAGCGTGTCGGCCACGCTGCCCTCGGCCGAGCGCACCGGCAACCTGACGCTCAAGTCCGACCAGATCGTCTACGAAGTCATCTATGACAACGACAAGGGCAGGGCCACCGGCGTGCGCGTCATCGATGCGAACACCGGCAAGACCACCGACTACTTCGCCAAGGTCCTCTTTCTGTGCGCCTCGGCGCTCGGCTCGGCATACATCATGCTGAACTCGGTCTCCACGCGATTCCCGAATGGCTTCGGCAACGACTCGGGCGAGCTGGGCCACAACATCATGGACCACAACAAGCCGGGCAACTCGAACGCCCAGGTGGAAGGCCATCTCGACGAGGCCTACACCGGCCGCCGTCCGAACGGCTTCTACATTCCGCGCTATCGCAATGTGGGCGCGGACCAGCGCGATTATCTACGCGGCTTCGGCTACCAGGGCCGTGCGCAGCGCCTCAACTTCAGCCGCTTCAACCACAGCACGTTGATAGGCGACGAGCTCAAGCGGTCGGTGCGCGAGGCCGGCCCCTGGGTGATCGGCATGACGGCCTTCGGCGAGATCCTGCCGTACCACGAGAACCACATGCGCCTCGACCGCACCAGGAAGGACAAGCACGGCCTGCCGCTGCTGGTGGTGAACGCCGTCGTGCGCGACAACGAACGCCGCATGGAAAAGGACATGGCCGCCGACGCCGCGGAAATGCTCGAGGCCGCGGGTTACCGCAACGTCACGGTGAGGAGCGATTCCTACCACCTCGGCAACAGCATCCACGAGATGGGCACGGCGCGCATGGGCAATGATCCGAAGAAGTCGGTGCTGAACAAGTACAACCAGGTGCATGCCTGCAAGAACGTGTTCGTCACCGACGGCTCGTTCATGGTGTCGTCGGGCTGCCAGAACCCGTCGCTCACCTACATGGCGTTCACGGCGCGCGCCGCGCACCACGCGGTGGAAGAACTGAAGAGGGGCAATCTATGAACCCGGAATCCGCGAACGAGGCTCCCGAGATGATCCATCGCCGTGAGCTACTGCGGCGCGTGGCCTGGATACTGGGCGGCGCCGTGTCGGCGCCCGCGGCGCTGGCCATACTGCAGGGGTGTTCGGCCAAGGACGCCCCGGCCGCCGCCGACTGGCAGCCGCGATTCCTTCGCGGCGACGAAGCGAAGGTGGTCACGGCGGTGGCCGACATCATCCTGCCGCACACCGACACCAGCGGCGCACTCGATGCGAACGTGCCGGCCTTCATCGATTCGGTGCTCGCGACCGTGTATGCGCCGGAGGAGCAGGAGCGTTTCCGCCAGGGCTGCGCGCAGTTCGCGGCCGCTCCGGCGGGCGGCAAGGCTTTTCTCGAACAGGACCGCGCCGGGCAGACCCTGGCGGTGAGACAGGCGCTGGAAGCCGCCGTCGCGTCCGGCGCGCAGCCGCGGCCCTTCATCCTGATGGCCCGCGAACTCACGCTGCTCGGCTTCTACACGTCGCGGCCCGGCATCACGGAGAACATGGAATATCAGGCCGTGCCCACCGCGTACCACGGCTGCGTGCCCCTGTCGCAGTTGCCGAAACCCGTTTATTGGGAGTGACGCCAGCGATCGCGCTCGAGCGGCGCCGCATGCACAAGGCGTGCCGTCCGGCTCGAGATACCGCCCGGCATGGCATTTCCGCCGGGTATCCAAAACAATAAGCACGGAGCGCGGACAAGAAAGAGAAAGTATCAACAGGGGGAAACATGAAGAAGACGTGGTGGGGCGCGCTGGCTGTCGCGCCCGTGCTCGCTTTGATGGGCGCCGTGAGTCTTGCTCAGGAAGTGGACCTGATGAGCAAGATGATCAACAAGGAAACCAACGGAACCTGGAATGTGCTGCCGGACAAGCCCAAGGCCAAGCACTTCAAGGTACCCGAGCTGCCCGGCGGTTATGCCTTCCGCATCAAGGCGCACAAGGGTGCGAACCCGTGGGACGTGCAGGCCAGCTCACCGGTGGCGGGCGCCATCAACGAAGGCGACGTGATCATGCTGATGTACTACGCGCGCGCCGAGCAGCCCGCCGAGGGCGGCAGCAAGCTCACCGCGCGTATTCAGCTCAACAGTCCGCCGTGGACCTCCTTGCTGGAGACCACCTCGGCCATCACGGGCGAATGGCAGAGCTACTGTGCATTCAGGGTCGCGAATGCCAGCATTCCGGAGAAGAAGAGCAACGTGTCGATCCATCTCGCCACGGCCCAGCAGGTCATCGATCTCGGGCCGGTGCTGGTGTTCAACTTCGGCCAGGGCTATGACCAGAGCAAGCTCGCGTTCTGCGCCGGCTAGCAGGCCATCGCGCACCGCCTCGCGTTCCATACCGCAGGCGGTGCGCGAGCTGTGCCTCGCGTTCCCGGAGGTGGAGGAGTTCCAGTCCCATGGCTCGCCCAACTTCCGCGCGCGCAAGGGCAGGGTGTTCGCCGTCTTCGCGCTCAACCATCACGGTGATGGCCACGTGGCGCTGTGGCTCAACACGCCGGCGCTGGAACAGTCGCGGTTGATCGAGTCCGCACCGAAACACCTGTTCAAGCCGCAGTACGTGGGGCCGTCCGGGTGGATAGGCGTGGAGCTCAATCGGGGCTTCTCCTGGCGCCGGGTCATCGAGCTCGTGCACATGGCATATCTCAACAGCACACCGGCCAGGCTGGCCGCCCAGGCCCGCAAGCCCGACGTCGCCGCGCCGACGCGCAAGATGACGCCTGCCGAGATCGATCGGTTGCAGGCGCCGGCCGCGCTGCGGATGCTGGCGCGTCTGCGCAGGATCTGCCTCGCCCTGCCCGAGACCGTGGAAGGTGCCAGCTTCGGCAGCCCGGTCTGGCGAGTGGGCCAGAAGACCTTCGCCACGCTGTACGACTATGGCAAGGGCCTCGCGGCCTCGTTCTGGGTGGGCATCGAGCGACAGGGACCGCTGGAAATGGACCCGCGCTTCTCGATTCCGGCCTTCACGGGTGGCAAGGGCTGGATCGCGCTCGACGTCCGCAAGGCGGTGAGCGATGCGGAGCTGCGCGACTTCATCATCGAGAGTTATCGGCATTTCGCGACGCGCCGGGCGATTACCCGGCTCGATGCGCAGTCGGCGTAGCCGCCGGCCGCATTCACGCGCAATTGCGTCGATGTGTCATGAGCCTGAGCCGTGCGGCACGGCGTTGCGCGCCACCTCCACGTCATGCGCCACCTGTTCGCGGATCAACGCCCAATGGAACAGGTTGTCCGGATTGGCGTCGAACGAATTGTGGTTGTAGTGAGTCAGCCGCATGTCCCGATAGAGCGGGCGCGTGATGCGGATGACCTCGTCCCAGTATTCGAGCGCCCGCGTCAGATGCGCGATGGCGGCCCGTCGATGAGACTCGCCGCCGCGCAGGCGAAAGGTCTGCAGTTCCACGCCGCCGCGCAGCTTTTCCGCGAGGTGCAGGCCGAGATTGGCCCAGGTGCGCACATCAGCGACCTCGTACATCAGCGAGGGGTCATGCGCCGTGTCGATCTTCGCCACGGCCAGCAGGGCCTGTGCGCTCGCGTTCTGCAAGGCGTCGGCCGTCATCAGCGGCGATGACTTTCCGGCCGGCGCCTTTCCGCCCGCGACGAAATCCCTGATCGAAAGGTACGCCGGGTCGAGCACCGGCTGATCGATGAGCGCATCGATGCCGATGTACCGGGTGATCTCGCCCTGCAGTGCGAGGAATCCTTCGGCGTACAGCGTGAAATCCCAGCGCGAGTCGTAGATCTTCGCCAGCGTGAGCGGTACCTGGCTCGCCAGCGAGTAGGCCCGCAGCAGCGGCGCAGCCTGCGCACCGTAGCGACGCACGAAGTCCGCCTCGAACACCGCGTCCGGCGTCTCCGGATCGTAGAGCAGGCGGCCCCAGAGCGCGTAGAACAACCACTGACGCTGGAACGCCCACTTCCAGGCCACGGGCGCCTGCACCGCGGTGAAGTAGTCCAGCGCCGGAATGTAGGTTTCCGAGCCGACGAAATACCCGCCCACGTAACCGGCCCGGCCGTTGGCCGCGATGTGCGCACGGATGAACGACGCATCACCCCAGCGCAGCGCGAAGAAATCCTCGTTGCGCACCTGCCAGACCACCCGGTAGTTGGACGGCGCCGGCTTGAAATAGGTGTCACCGAGCTTGCCGCCATGCACCTTGATGAGCTTCGGCGTGGAATGGCCGTGCGACCAGTTGAACTTCATCTCCACCCAGATCGGCCCGGAGAACTGGTGTCCCAGCTTCTCCATCGCATCGCGCGTGAGCCGTTCAACGTCGCCGCTGACCCCGGGGCCGGAGCTCAGGCCCGAGGAGAACGGTACTCGATGGATGAGCTTCACCGGCCGCGTCCGGTTGGCTTCCAGTGCGCCCGCAATGTACACCTCGTCCACGAACTGCTGGCGCTGCAGCGGCGTCATGCCCGCCATGCCTTCGCCGTGCGACACGCCGATGCCGTCCAGGTCCGGGTATTCGAGCAGCATCTGCGTGATGCTTTCGCGCAGATAGCGCCGGGTCACCTCCGACGTGTCGCCCGCGACGTAGTAGTGCGGGTAGAAGTTCTTCGCGTCCGGGTTGTGCGCCTTCTCGAACTCCTCGCTCACGAAGATGCTCCAGAAGACCACGTAGGTGTCGAGCCCGCGCTCCTTCGCCATGCGGAAGATCTCGCCGTAGAGATGCCGCCACTCGGCGAACTCGGCGTCGCTCCACTTGCTGGCCTCGGGGAAGTTCTTCGGCCGGATCATGTAGGTGAACGGATGCATCGTCCACAGCGTGAACGCGTTGAAACGGTTCTCGACCATCATGTCCAGGTACGCCTCCCAGAACGCCAGGTCGTGCATGGTGGCCGCATGCTGGTCGATGGCCGAGCTCGGCCGGTAGCTGTCCCAGGGCGTATTCAACTTGATGCCGCGAAAGGCGAGGTGAGGGGTGTGCGAGCGCGCGCGCACCTGCGCCGCCGGTACCCAGTTGCGCAGCTGTTCGCGAGCCTCGAGTGCGCCGTAGATCAGGCCGCGCGGGTCGCCGCCGACGATGGATATGCAGTTGTTCGTGGCGGTGATGTCATAGGCTTCCGCGCCCACCGCGGGGTCGATGGCGAGATCGAAACGCACCGGCACGATGGCGCTGCGCGCCGGCGGCGCGGCGTCGAGCAGACGACGCTGCGCGTAACGGCCCTGCGGCGTGTCGACGGTTTTTCCGAAGGTGATGCCATGGCCAAGGGCCAGGGCAGGCGCCAAAAACAGCGCCAGCAGGATGGTCAAACAGTACTTAAAGGAGTCCATGCTCCGGGTGTCAGCGGCATCCACCATCATTACTCAAGTGAAGTCCAGTGGAGTCGGCGTGATCTCGCCCGCTATCGCGGGAATGCCGCGGTCACTTGATAAACTCGGTGGCGCACAAACCTATGCCAAGAACTCCGAGGATGGGCCCCCAATAGTACATCGGCACAAAGAATAGTCGGTGATTGGCTCGATCGAGAACCAACTCCTCTCCCGTTGCTTTATCGACGACAACCTGCGCACTACGTTTGCGCAAAATATCTCCGACTACCCACGTCGGCCCCGATCCAATCAGCATCGCCACTCCCACTGTCCACATATGCGACGAGTAGTAGCCTGCCCCCCAATTCGCATCAATCGCCCAATTGCAGAGCAGTGCCGCTCCAAAGACGAAGACCACCACCAGAAACCCCAAGCCATTCCAAATGATCATTGTTGGTGTCTCCTGCTCATGTTGTCTTCCGCTCGAACACTCTACTTCTCACAAGGTCGCTCGAATGAGGTGCTGGGGCGCACGGCCGCCGGCTTCGCCACGAATGCTTGCTTGTCATTCTGATCGAATCCCGCCCGCTGATAGAACTGCAGTGTGGCCTCATCTTTTCGGCCAGTGAGCAACATCACCTTGTAGCAATTCTGGCGCCAAGCTTCGCCGAGTGCATGCGCGAGCACTGCTTTTCCCCATCCCTGGCCTCGGTGCGCGGCATGCGTCACGACATTCTCCACCACGCCATAAGGACGGCAAGCGCGCGTGAGGTTTGGGATGACCGTGAGCGTGCAGCTGGAAACGAGCGAGTCCGCAGTGAACCCGCCAAAGTACTTGATCCGCGGGTTCGCAAGAGCTTCCGACCATACTGCTTCAGCCATTGCTGCCGAAGGCGGCGGGTCGTCGTGCTCGTGCAGATGCACATACAGACCAAGCAAAGAATGAAGGTCGTGTGATTGGAGTTCGCGGATCGTCACGTTGGTGTTAGTGGAGGAGTTGAGCGGGCGCGGAGCCGAAGATTGGGCTTGGTACTCTATCTCTCGCGTGACCGTTTCAACGAGATGTTAAGGCCCAATCCCGAGAGTTACCACCAGCTGCTGATGCTCCACCGCGACCGACTTCAACGCCCGGCGCGTCATCATTCACGTTAGCCGTCAACATCACCGCCGCCTGGAAATGACACTTCGTGCCGCACAAGCTTGCGAGTCCGCAGAAACTGAAATACCAACAGCGCCAAGAGGGCCAGAAGAACCAGAAGCAGTGCGTAATCAGCGCCTCTCCAGATCTCAGTTCGGCCAGTCTCACGGGCCCAAGTTTTCACCGTTAACACCGTGAGCCACCCGAACATCAGCAATCTATACAGCCAAGGCATTGAAGCCTTGCGCTTTGCATTGCTGAGGATCGTCCGTTGCATAGGACCTTTTACCAACTTAAGGTGCGGATACAGCCAGAGCGTCACCGGGGCCGCCGGCTCCACAGCCGCCTTTGCTCGGTAGATCTCGTCTGGGTTGAGACTCATGCGTTTCCCTTGCATTGGCGGCTAACGGTTGGGTTGAGCGGCACGCACGCCGACGTTTGAGCTTGGCACTTTATCTCTCACGCGTCCGCTCCGACGAGGTGTTAGGCGGCAACAGCGATGCAGTCAGTGGCGACACACCCCGGAAGGTTGGGAACATAGGCCGAGTAGTTCGGGCCCGCATTTTCAATGACGACGGCGTAGCGCATCGCAGTTACCTGAATTTCGCCTCAGGTCGGCCTGCTTGAGGATACTGTTGAGCGTGTCCGGAGCCAAATCGTCGCTGGGCTTGCCCGGGACCGTAACTCTTCCGGAATTCGCTAGGTGCTTGAATTGGCGGTAACTCCGGCCAGTTGCGACCAAGAACCATCCGCCTGCGTGCAGGAGACGGAGCAGCTCACTCACTTCCATCCGCCAACGCTATGGTTGGCGTGTGCTTCCGTGAACCTTCGAATTCTTTGTGGATCGTAGATTTGCCGCCTAACGTGAGGGTTAGGCATCTTCTCTAACGACGGGACCACTTGCCAGGATTCGACCATCGGTAGCTGGGTGAAGACCAAACTCTGCGTAGAGGGCAATTGCTGCCGCGTTCGACTTGCCGACTTCGACATGAAGCGCCTTGCAATGCCTTGCTCTGCACTCGGTGAGCAACTCCTTGACGAGGCTACGACCAGCGCCCAGGCGGCGTTGCGTTGGTTGTACGTACAGATCGTCGATGTAGCCGCTCAGTCCCTCGTGTTCCATAGTGAACCTGACAGTGAGCACCGCGTGTCCGATGGCGACATTGCTCGCACGTGCAATCCAAATGCAGCCGAGCGCAGGGCTAGACAGTAGGGACTGAAGTGCCGCCGCGGCGGATGTGTGATTCAGGACAAAGCCGGACTCAGCGTAGAAGTCATGCATAAGGGCTAGCAGCGACCCAACATCGGCGCTGGTCGCTCGGTGTACTTGGATCTGCATGGTCAGGATTGAGAGCCTGTAAGGCGCCTAACGGTTGAGTTGAGCGGCGGGCACACCGGCAGGTGCGAATGGCACTTTATCCCTCACGCGTCCGCTCGAACGAGTTGTTAGGCAGCGCGTACCCTGACCACGTCGCTCTTGGATGTTGGCTCAGGAACTGACTGGCCAGATTCACGCAGTGCCTCAATGTGCAGCTTAACGGCGGCACGAATGAGCTTTAGGACCTCACGCCGAGTGCCGCCGGCCGCGACACAACCAGGCAAGTCTGGAACGTATGCGCCGTAACTAGACCTGCCCTTTTCAACAACAACGAGATATTCCATAACTCGTCCTTTTCTCACTTCTTGAGGCCTGCGCTCTTGAGAATGCTGTTGAGTGTACCCGCAGGGATGTCTATGCCAAGTTTTCCCGCGACCGTGACCATTCCTGCCTTTTCAGCGTGCTGAAACTGCCGAGGGCTGCCCCTGGTGCGAAGGTGGCACCAGCCGTCGTTCTGCAGCAGTCGTATCACCTCACGGACCTTCATGCGCCAACGGTAACGTTGGCCCATGGCTCCGCAACTCGGGAATGCTCCGTGATTCGCTAGATTCGCGCGGCCTAACGGTTGAGTTGAGCGACGCGCGCGCCGGCGTCTGGGCTTGGCACTTTATCTTTCACGCGACCGCTCCAGCGGGGTGTTAGACGGCGCTTTGACCTGACGCCAGTCATGGTTTGGGCCATAGATAGCCAACCAAGCGATGCCATGCTTCGCCTCCTTCGAAGCCCAGAAGCAAAGTGCAATCTTTGCGTCTGGCTTCCAGCAGTTGAAGCTTTTTGTGCCTTTGAACCCCGACTTTGTAGCCGCGCCGAACGCAGATATTAAAGCTCCGAGAACTTGCTCTTTGCGATCGAATGCGAACCCGAGCGTAATGCTCTCAAGCAAGTCTTGCTCATTGAACCCGAAGAGGATGCTTTGGCCATCCCGCGGCACATTCAATAGTGGCGTTTGATCCTTGACCCAGTACGCCCGACCGCCCGGTGTGGTTGCGAAAACGTGTTCGCCCGGCGGGAACATGCCAACGAGGCTGTCGATGGAGGTCGTCCAAGTCGCGCCGTTGAAGCCTCCTTGGAACTGATCCGCGATCGGACCTGCCCCAGCAACCCTGCATAGAAGCAGCGCCGCGAAAAGAAGCGAGATGTTTTTCATGTGACCTCTGGAAAGCCGTCTAAC
>CAMLGF010000087.1 GCA_946479515.1 uncultured Pseudomonadota bacterium
GTGATCGCCACCCAGCCGCGTGAGTTCACCGTGGTGAGCATCACCGGCAACATCGACATCGACAAGCTCGCGCAGCTCGAAGGAGAATTCGGCATACCGAAGCTCGGCGATCACGCGGAAGAGACCCCGGAAGCCAATTGACCCACGTCGATGGAGCCTGCGCCCGCAATGCCTGACTCGCTGCTCACGCAGGCCCGGGCCGGAGACGCCGATGCCTTCGCCGCCCTGGTGCGCGCGCACCAGGGCTCGGTGTTCAGCATCGGCCTGCGCATGCTCAATCGGCGCGATGCGGCCGAAGACCTGGCTCAGGACGTCTTCCTGCAGCTGTATCGCCGGCTCGGCGACATCGAATCGCTGGAGCATCTGGGATTCTGGCTGCGACGCGTGGCCTCGAACCTGGCCATCGACTGGCTGCGGCGGCTGCCATATGCGGGCACGCAGCCGCTCGACGACGACGTGCCCGAGCCCGTCCAGGAAAGCGCGCCGGACCCGTTGCTGGACCGCGAACTCGCGCGCCTGCTCAACGAGCTCACTCCGGCCGCGCGCGCCGTGATGCTGCTGAGATACCAGGAGGATCGCGACCTCGCCGAGATCGGCGCGATGCTCGACATGCCGGTGAACACCGTGAAGAGCCACATCAAGCGGTCGTTGACCGCACTGCGCAGCCGGATGGTCGGCGCGAAGCTCGTGGATTGCGAGCCTCATGAGATGCGAGGACAGGCCCATGACTGACGAACTCGAAAGCCGCTTGCGCCGCGCACTGCGCCCGGTGGCGGCACCCGATGGCTTCACCGAAAGGCTCATGAGCCGCCTGCCCGAGCGCAAGGCGCCCGTTCTCGTCCCACTACCGGTGCCGGCGACGCGGCGGCCGCGCAATTTCACGCTGCCCGCGGCGCTGGCTGCCTCGCTGCTCGTGGCCGTGTTGCTGGGACGGCACGCGGCGATGCGGAGCGAGCTCGACCTCCAGGAGCGAGAGCTCGCCGCAGGGCGCGCGGCCAGCCGTGAGCTCATGGAAGCGCTGCGCGTCACCAGCCAGAAACTCGATTTGGCCTATCAGGCCGTGAACAACCCGCCCCGCGGCAATGCGCAGGGTGAGGAGAATCCGTCATGAACCCGTGTCTCTATCTTCGCGTCATCGCCCTGGCCATGGCCGGCTGGCTGGCGGCGCCCACATTCGCGCAGGCGCAGACTTCCGCCACGGCCGCGCCGCTGCACGGCCAGCTGAAATTGCCGGAGTTTTCCGCCCTGGCCAAGAAGGCCAGTGAAGTGGTCAACGTCAACTTCGATCCGCGGCTGCTCGGCATGGCCTGCCGGTTCCTCAGCTCCGATGATCCCGAGGAGGCGCAGGTCAAAAAGTTGTGCGCCGGCTTGCGCGGCATCTTCGTGCGGCACTTCACCTTCGATGACGAGTTCGCCTATCCCAAGGCCGACATCGACGCCGTGCGTCGCCAGTTGAACGCGCCGGGCTGGAGCCAGATGGTGAATGTCCGCAGCAACAAGGAGAAGTCGGACGTGGACGTGTACGTGCTCATCGAAGGCGACCAGGCACGAGGCCTGTCCATCATCGCCAGCGAGCCGCGCGAGTTCACCATCGTCAACATCGTCGGCAGCATCGACCTGGAGCAGCTGCACGATCTGAAGAGTCTCGGTGTGCCGGATCTCGAAATCGAGACCGACAAGAAGTCGTTCACCAAGGCGCCGGTCAAAAAGGACTGAGCTCAGCCGGGTATCGGCACCTTCGATACCGGGATGGCCGATTCCATGACGATGCGGGCCGCGACCTCCGGCGGTAGCTGGCCACGCGTCTGCGCCATCAGATCCTGAATCGCCAGGCCGGCCGCCACGGGCCACAGCCGCGGCTCGCCCGCGAATTCGGCCAGGACAGGCCGCACCTGCGGCCAGAGGCGATCGGCGTACTCGAGCGGCATGGCCTGCACCGGATGCGCCGCCGGCAGGCGCGGCACGCCGAAACTCTCGCTGCCCAGCACCGCCGCCGTGTGCCGGAACATGTCCTCCAGGCTGGGAAGCTCGCGCGCCCCGTCATGCGCCGCCGCGCCGGCCACCAGGCTCCAGATGGACAAGCGATCTTCGGCCAGCGGCTGGTTGAGCGCGTCGCCGAAGAAGTACCGGCGGCCGTTGGCGATGGCCACCGTGAAATGCGCATCGGCGGCCTTGCCCTCCGCCAGCGCGCGCGCCCGCACGCTGTCCTGGCAGGCGCGCCCTGCGAGCGCGCCCAGAGCGCAGAACAAGGACTCCAGGTGAATGCCACGCGCGTCCCGGAGCGCCGCCATGGTCATGCCCAGCATTTCGCGGCCGGCACGCCGGGCGCCACTGAAATCGTCGGCCGGCGGCACTCGCGCAACCGACGGCGCCGCGGGCGCGTTCTGCCGGGATCTGCCGAACAACCAGCCTGACCAGGACATCAGACTTCCGTCTCGAAACTCGCAATGGCGCCAAACACGCCCATCGCGAACAGCAGCACCGTCGCGGCATCCACCAGCAGCTCGAACACCTGCAGCACCTGCGGCAGCAGGTCGGCCGGCACGAAACGGCGCAACAGGATCACGGCGAGCTGCAGGCCGGCGGCGATCAACAGCGTCACCGCCAGCGTCGTCCCCGGTCGATCCAACGCGAAGGCATACAGCGCCAGGAGCGCACCGATAAATGCGCCGCGGACCGTCGAGCCGAGCCGCCACTCGCGCGGCGATATCGGCGGCCCGTTCACGCCGGACAGGTGTCCTTGAACGTGAAGGGTTCGCCGCCCGCGGCCGTATCGGGCGCGGAGAAGGCCTCACCGAAATGGAAGGACTCGGGCGTGGGACCCTGCCGGCGAATGAGCTCGAGACGCTGCGCGGCCTCCTCCACCGTCGGCACGTGGCCGGCGGGAATCCACCACAGGCAGGTATACGCCTCGGCCATGCGCATGAACCATTCGCGGCGGCGCTTCATGATGGCCGCATGCGGCGATCGGTACACGTAGTTGCGCAGCGATTCCGCGTCGCGCCACACCGTCATGTTGACTATGACGTCCTCGCCGAAAGGCCGCAGCGCCGTGGCATCGTTGCCCTCCCCTTTGAGCCGCCAGACGAATCCGTCCGAGTTCTCCGCCAGCTCATTGATGCGGTCGAGATTGTCGACAAAATCCTTGAGCTGCGGGGAATCGAGCGGCGCCTTGAGACGAGCAATGTTGACCTGGGCGAGATGGTAGCGAGACATATTTGCTCCCTGTGGTACCGATGACAGTCGTCTCTGTAGGGGCGACGCGGCCGCTCTGCAAGTCTCGCGGCACCGGTACGCGGAGATTCCCACGGGACGCGGCACTTCGCGAGGACCTTGCGCCGCACCGCGGGATACCCGCGATGCCCGCAGCCACCTCATGCGAAGACGAACTGCACGTCGCCGATCCAGTGGCGCTGCCGCCGCGCCAGGCGGTCGCCGGTGCTTTCGCCTTCGAACGAGGCCGGCGATCGCCTGAGTTTCGACGCGGCCACGTCGTCGAAGGCGTTCACGTTGACCACGGCGTAGACGCGCCCCCCGATCGCACTGGTCACCAGCGGCACCACGCCGCAATCGGAACACAGGTGGAAATCCGCGCTCTTCGTGCCGAAGGTGTAGCGCGCCACGCGGTCAGGGCGCCGGGTCCGCACGCGCAGACTACCGCCCGGACACGACGTCCAGACCCCGCCATGCTTCACGCAGAAGGAGCAGCCGCAGGCCCGCGCGGGGATCTCGATCGGGTCCGGTTGCCAGTCGAGCGTGAAGGTGAGATTGCCGCAGTGACAGCTGCCGGGGACGATCATTCGCAGGCCGCGCGGCGGGTGAACGTATATCGGCCGCCCTTGCGGGCCTGGAACCGGAACAGGTCGCCCTCGGTGCTCAGCGAACGGGGCTTGCTGTCCTTGGCGAAACGCACGTCGTAGGGTGTCGCGAACATCCGCGAGCGCAATGCGATGGCGCCGTCGTGACCCGCGTCGAGCACGAACTGCTTGGCGCCGCACCCATCCCAGTCGATGCCCACGGTGACGTCGCCACGAGCGCGCAGGCCGCTGACGCTGCCGTCGTGCCAGGCCCCGGGCAGGGCCGGCAGGATGCGTATTTCGTCATTCTGGCTCTGCAACAGCATCTCGATCATGCCCGCGGCAGCGCCGAAGTTCCCGTCGATCTGGAACGGCGGGTGCGTATCCCAGAGATTGGGCAGCGTACTGTCGCGCAGAAGCCCGGCGAGTAGTTTGTGGGCGCGGTCGCCATCGAGGAGCCGGGCCCAGAAGTTGATCTTCCAGGCGCGGCTCCAGCCGGTGCTGGCATCGCCGCGCGCGTCCAGCGTGACGCGCGCGGCGCGGGCCAGCTGCGGATTCCTCACCGGATCGATGGCCCGGCCGGGATGCAACGCGAACAGGTGCGACACGTGACGATGGTCGTCCTGACGCACGTCGAGATCCGGCCGCCACTCCTGCAGCTGACCCCACGAGCCGATGCGCAGTCCCGGATCGAGGCGGGCCAGGGCGGCCTCGACGCGCGTGGCGAAGGGCTCGTCACCGACCACGCGCGCGGCGGCCACCGTGTTGACGAACAGATCGGCGACGATCTGCTGCGACATGGACGCGCCCGCGGTGAACGGCCCGTGCTCGGGGGAATAGCTCGGCGACACCACGAGCCTGCCGGTGTTCGGATCGTCGACCAGGGCGTCCAGCCAGAATTCCGCCGCGCCCTTCATGACGGGCCAGGCGCGTTTTTCGAGGAATGCCCGGTCGCGGCTAAAACAATAGTGCTCGTAGAAGTGCTGCGCCAGCCAGGCATTGCCTTCCGGCTGCCAGAAGGCGGTGGGCCAGTCGATGGGCCCGACGTAGCCCCAGATGTTGGTGTTGAGAAACAGGGTCCAGCCGCGCGCGCCGAAGTACCGCCGCGCCGACAGGCTGCCCGGCGTCATCAGGTGCTCGACGAAGTCGAACAGCGGAGGCGTGGTCTCGGCGAGGTTGGCCGGCTCCGCGAGCCAATAGTTCATCTGCAGATTGATGTTGACGTGGTAGTCCGAATTCCAGGGTGGCGTGGCGTATCGGTTCCACACGCCCTGCAGGTTCGCGGGCAACGACCCCGCGCGCGACGAGGCAATCAGCAGGTAGCGGCCGTACTGGAAATACAGCTGCTCGAGCTGGCGGTCGGCGGCGGCGTCGCCCGTGCCATAGCGCGCGCGCAACTGATCGGTGGGCAGCGGGCTCGCGCCGGGCGTGAGCGAGAGCGCCACGCGGCGAATCAGCGGTAGATAGTCGGCCGCATGGCGCGCGCGGCTGTGCGCGAAGTCGCCCCGCGCGGCCCGCAGGTCCTTGACGGCGGCGGCCAGCGGATCTCCGGGCGAGCGATAGTCCGGATACGCCATGCGGTAGTCGGTGCGCGCCGCGAGCGTGAAGGTCACGGGACAATCGGTTGCGACTCGCAGCGAATCACCGTCCGCGGTCACCGTGCCGCACTCCGGCTTCACGCTCAGGGCGACCGCGTACCTGAGGCCATTGGATTTCAGCGCGCCGGAGACGCGAATCACGCCATCGCTCACCTGGTACACGGCGCTGCGGTTGTCCGGCACCGCGTAGCTCACGCGCAGCGTCTGCGCCGCGGTGGCGTACCAGCGGCCCACGAGCACCTGGTCGGGATACGACACGAAGTATTCGCGGCGATACCCCACCGCGCCCTGCTTGAACTCGACGCGCGCGACGCCTGCATCGAGGTCCAGCTCGCGGCGATAGTCCGTGGGAGTTGCGCCGGCTGGCAGCTGCGCCTCGATGCGCAGGTCGCCGAAGCTCTGGTAGTCGCCGTAATTGTGCATGCCGCGGCCGAGCTGCTTCGCCACGGCCTCGGGCTCGAACTGCGCACCCTCCACCAGTTGTTTGCCGATGGCCTTCACCTGCTCGACCTGCGGGCTCGCGGGCAGGCCGTAGTCGTAGCCGCCCTCGGTGCCGGGTCCACCGGTCCAGAGCGTCTTCTCGGCGATCTGCAGGTGTTCCGATGCCGGGCCACCGAACACCATGGCGCCGATGCGGCCGTTGCCGATGGGCAGCGCCTCCCTTTCCCAGTCGGCGGCGGGCTTGTCGTACCAGAGTAGAGAGGGCACCTGCGCGCCGGCGAGCGACGGTATCGCGAGCAACGCGCATACGGGCAACCAGTTTCGCGGCGACATGTGACCCCCGGTGATCCGGGGGATCATAACGTCAATGGCTCATGAAGAAGAGCAACGCCATGGCGAGACCAACCACGGTGGCCTGGCTCAGCAGGCACGCGAAAAGACCTTTGCCAGCCGACCACCAGCGGTTGCCGCCAAAGAACTGCGAGGCCGCGAACCCGAAGTAGGCGAACCAGGCGCCGAGATAGCCGGCAGCGAGCAACGGATTGGTGGTGTTCGCGCGCGTGAGCGCCAGCAGCGGGGTCTCGATGAGCGCCAGAAACAACGCATGAAAGCCGGTCGTGTACACGGCGAGCACCAGGTGATCCGCGAAGCTGAGCCGATCGCGAAGAAACAGGAGGGCGGAACAGCCCGCCAGCATCGGCGCCTGCAGCAGTATCACGAGGTTGACGTGTCGTTGCAGGAGGTCATCCGGCGAGCCATGTTCGAAGGGAGAGAACCACTCCACGCCGCAGAGCAAGATGACGGCGCTGGCGAGACCGACGGTGATCAGCAGGAATGCGAACGGGCCGAAGTGCCGTTTGCGCCGGCCGGCGATGAAGTCGCGAGCGACGTGCCCCGGGCGAAACAGCAAGGCCCGCACCAGCGCGAATATGCTGTGGTCGGCATGCGTGATGGCATGCACGAGATCACGGCCAATGTCGCGCATGGTGAGCTGCGGATGGATGTCCGTGCGCTGACCGCAGGCGCCGCAGAAGTTCAAGCCGCCGATTGGCGCACCGCAGTTGAGACAGTCGGAGGGCTTGGGCTCGCCCTCAGGCATTGACGGCCTTGAGCACGCGCTGCGGCTGCGCGATGCCATAGCCCTGCGCGTAGTCCACGCCCAGCGAGGTGAGCATCTGGATGATCTCGGCGTTCTCGGCGAACTCGGCGATGGTCTTCTTGCCGGTGAGATGCCCGATCTCGTTGATCGAGCGCACCATCTCGCGGTCGATGGGGTCGTGCAGGATTTCCCGCACGAACGAGCCGTCGATCTTGAGGAAGTCCACCGGGAAGTGCTTGAGGTAGCCGAACGAGCTCAAACCCGTGCCGAAGTCGTCGAGCGCGAAACGGCAGCCCAGCTCGCGCAGCGCCTGGATGAAGCGGTTGGCCTGGCTGAAGCTCGCCACTGCCGCGGTCTCGGTGATCTCGAAGCAGATTTTCGAGGCGTCGATGCCGCTCTTCTGGAACTGCTCGATGACGAAGGGCAGGAACTTGTCGTCGCCCAGGCTCTGGCCCGACAGATTGATGGAGCACATCGCGAGCTTCTCGCGTTCGTCGGCCTCGCTGACCAGCCAGCGCAGCGCCGCCTCGATGACCCAGCGGTCGATCGCCGGCGTCAGACCATAGCGTTCGGCGGCGGCGATGAAGTTGTCCGGCGAGACCATGCGCCCCGATTCATCGCGCATGCGCAGCAGCAGCTCGTAATGCTGACCGGGCTCGTTGCGCTGCAGGGGCTGGATCTGCATGCGGTAAAGCTCGAAGCGGCCTTCCTCCAGCGCCGAATTGATGCGCGCGGCCCACTGCATCTCGCGGCGGCGGCGCATGAGCTCGATGTCGTTCTCGGCGAAGCTGTGCACGCGGTTGCGGCCGGCTTCCTTGGCGGCGGCGCAGGCGCTGTCCGCGGCCGAGAGTATCGACGCCACGTCCTCGTTGTCGGCCGAGATGGGCACCACGCCCACGGACGCGCCGAGACGGAACACGCGGTCTTCCCAGGTGAAGCGGAAATTGCGCACGGCTTCGCGCAGCACTTCGGCCGTGCGCAGCGCTTCGTCGAGCGAGCAGGCCTCGAGCAGGATGCCGAACTCGTCGCCGCCCAGTCGCGCCAGCGTGTCGCGCCAGCGCACCTTGCTCTTGAGCAGCGCGCCCACCTGGCCGAGCAGCACGTCGCCGGCGGAGTGTCCGCAGGTGTCGTTGATGATCTTGAACTGGTCGATGTCGAGATAGCACAGCGCGTACGACGACTCGCGCGCCTTGGCGCTCTTGAGCGCACGCTCGACGCGGCTCTCGAATTCGCGGCGGTTGACCAGGCCGGTGAGCAGGTCGTGCGAGGCGTGATATGAGAGACGGCGATTGAGCTCGCGGCTCTCGGTCACGTCATGGAACACGAGCACGCCGCCCGACACGGCGCCCTGCCCGTCGCGGATCGGCGCCGCGGTGCTCTCCACGTACAGCTCGTTGCCGTCGCGGCGGATCAGCAGCATGGGACGCACGGATTTCACCGGACGCGTGCGGCGGATCGACACGCTGAGCGGATTTTCCAGCGGCTCGCAGGTTTCCTCGTGGAAGGCGCGGTAGATCTCTTCGATGGGCCGGCCCATCGCATCCTCGAGCCGCCAGCCGGTGAGCTGCTCGGCCACGGGGTTGATGTAATCCACGGTGCTGTTGGCATCCGTCGTGATCACGCCGTCGCCGATGGACTGCAGCGTGATCTGCGCGCTCTCCTTCTCGCGGAACAGCGCTTCCTCGTAGAGCTTGCGTTCGGTGATGTCGAGCTCGACACCGACCAGGCGTAGCAGGCGCCCATGTTCGTCGACGCGCGCCTTGGCGCGGCTCACCACCCAGCGCCAGTCGCCGTTGCGGTGCTTCATGCGATGCACGCTTTCGAAGATCGGCGACTTGCCGGCGACGTGATCGCGGATCGCGCTCTGCACGCGTGACATGTCTTCGGGGTGCACCAGGCTGCGCCAATCGGGCGAATCCAGCTCGGCGTCGGCCGGGTAGCCGAGCATCTGCTTCCAGCGCGGCGAGAAGTGGACTTCGTTGCTCTCGATGTCGAAATCCCAGAGGCCGTCGTTGGCCGCGCCCTGCGCCAGTTCCAGCCGCTCTTCCAGCTTGCGCAGGCGCGCCTCGATGCGCAGCTTCTCGAGCCCAGTGGCCAGCGAGTTGCCCAGCAGCTTGAGCAGCAGCTGCAGGTTCACGTCCCACGCGCCGCGCGGCAGTGCATTGGCGAGGCCGAGGATTCCCGCAGGCTGGCCGCAGACGCCAATCGAGATGAGCAGCACCGAGCCGATCTGCAGCTCGGCCAGCCGCTGGCTCTCCACCTGCTGATCGCGCCTCGCGGCCGCGGTATCGCGAATCTCGGTGAGGCGCAGGTGCTCCAGACGGCCCTTGAGCCAGGGATAGGAGTCGAGGGTGGCGCTGCGCCAGGCTTCGACGCGGCATTGGGCCAGTGCGCCATGCGAGGCATACACCTCATCGATGGTGTTGCCGTCGGCACCGAACATCCACACGAAGGCGGTGTCGACGCCCGTCGAATCGCGCAGCGAGGCGAGACTGTCGCGGATCACGGTTTCCACCGTGCCGCGTCTCACGTTCTGTAAATCGACGGAAATCTTGGTGCAGGCGATGTCGACGCCCAGCGTCGGCTTGCCGCCGCGCGCCGACCACACGCCGGTCGAGAACACGTCGGATGCGGTTAGTTCAGGATTTTCAGGTGTTTGAGCCACTCTTCTTGCGACGCTAGCGCCGATCATCCGCGACCGCGGCGACGCGGCCCACAGATCTACGGCGCCTGACTCCTCCCAAAGTTGCGATGCATTCTGTCACAAGGATTTAGGAACACAAGCTAAGTGCAAGTGCTGTTTGAGAAATGCGCCGACGAACGTCGACGCCAGAAGACATAATTCAGTGATAGCGAATGGCGCGCGCGGGATCGCCCAGGGCCGCGCAGGCTGCTTCGGCCGGCGAGCGCACGAGAAACCAACGCGTACCGGAGCTCGTGCCCGCCAGTGTCACGTCACTCGTGAAACAGGGAATGGCCGGCTGCCGCGGCTTGAATCGATCTTTGGGAACCAGCGCCTCTTCGGGCACGAGCAGCACACGATGCGAGCCGGCATTCAGCCAGGCGGCGGCATCGAAGTATTCCTGTGGGCCTTCCTGCCAGCGCCGATGGCCGAAGTTGTAGGTGGGCCGATCCAGGTACAGCAGAAACTGCTCCTTGTAGGCGACCAGCGCGAGATCTTCGCCCGGCTTCACCTGCGCGATCGCCGCGCGGGTGAAATCCGCGCCCGAGCGTTCGCCGTTCATGGCCGGAGCGATGAAATACGAGAACACGATGGCCAGCGCGCCCAGAGCCGCAGGCCAGGCCAGCAGCGGCGCGCGCCGCCAGGCCAGGAACAGCCCCGCCCCGCACAGCACCAAGTAGACGTACAGCGATGCGGCATTGGGCAGGTTGGCGGCAGCCAGCGCCTTGACCGCGAAACCCGCGCCGCTCGCGTGGGCCACGGCCAGCGCCAGCGCGGCGAGAAAGAATGCAATGCCGAGTACGAAACCTGCGATGCGCGGGCCGCGCCTCGACAGCACGTCGGACAGCACGGGCAGCGACGCCAGCGCCAGCGCCGGCAACGCGGGCAGGATGTAGATGCCGCGCTTGCCAGGGCTCATCGAAAAGAACAGCAGCACGAGCATCACCCACGACAAGGGCAGCCAGATGCGCGCATTGCGTTCGTGGAATGCCGTCTTGAAGCGCGGCACCAGCCAGAACAGCAGCGGACTCCAGGGCAGCCACAGCGGCGGAATCACTTCGATGAGGAAGTAGTACCAACCCTTCACGTGATGCCAGGCGGCGGCATAACGGCCCACGGTCTGCTTGAACAGGATTTCGTCGCGATAGGCCGCGTAATCGGCGGGCCCGTTCGCGGCGGCGATCAGCATGGGCACGAACCACAACGAAATGGCGAGCAGCATGGCCAGCGGCGCCAGCCACCAGCGCCAGCCTCCCCTGCCCGCATCCGGCAACGCCAGCCCGTTCCAGCGGAAAGCGCGCAGTGCGAAGTAGGGGATCAGCAGCAGCACGGGCAGGAACCCCACCCCCTTGGTGAACACGCCGAGGCCGGCGGCGAAACCACCGAGCACGTACCAGTGCCAGCCATCGCAGAGCAGCAGATGGCGCAGCAGTGCGTACAGCGAGAAAGTGGTCAGCAGGCAGAGTGTGGGGTCGATCTGCGCGCCACGAAACGCCAGGACGAACTGCAGCGAGCACAACACCGCGATCGCCGCGGCCAACCCGGCCTCGCGGCTCACGGTACGGCGCCCGAAATCGTAGATCAGGAACAGCACGCCACCGGCGGCCAGTAGCGAGGGGATCAGGAACGAGGCCCGCACCGAGCCGAGCAGCGCGTAACAGATCGCCAGCAACCAGAAGAAGAGCGGCGGCTTGTCCTGGTAGAGGTCGCCGCCCACGCGCGGGAACAGCCACTCGCCCGATTGCGCCATGTCGCGCGCCAGGGAGGCGAAGCGCGGCTCGTCCGCCGGCCACGGATCGCGGATGCCGAGCCCGGTGCCGACGATCACCGCCAGCGCCAGCAGCAGCCACAGCAGATCGCTCCAACGGATGGGGGGCGGCGCGATTGCGGCTTTGGGACCTCGGTGCAGCTCCCTCACGACAGGATGCAGGGGTGTCGGAGCGGATGCGGACGCCGGAGCGGATACGAGTGCCGGAGCGGAAGCGTTCAACACCGCCACCGGCCCGTCGACGCTAACTACCGCCGCGTGCGCGGCCACCCTGATGGCCCGAGGTTCCGCGGCGAGCGGCAGCGCCATGGGTGATTCTTCCGGCGCGCTGTCGAGCGCAGGCGCCGCCGGTGGACGAACCGGTATTCCCCCTGTCCGCGGCGGACCTTGCAATAGCCCGATGTCAGGCATGGTCGCGCGCGCGTGCCGAGCGGATGTCCATGACGAGGTTGTACAGGGCCACGCTCGAGGGCAACAAATTGGTCAGCACGCCGACCGCATCGTTCTTGCCCCAGACGAAATACGAGGTGACCATCGCGCTGCCCATGAGGCTGATGATCCAGAAACTGCGCGGTATGGTCGGCCGCCCCGCCCGCCGGGTCGCCCAGGCCTGCACGAGCCAGCGACCCGCGAACATCAACGCGCCGAGAAAGCCGATCAGCTTCCACGGGGTGACGACGATGCCGAACCAGATGCCGATGACGCCTCTCATGGAAACCTCTCAATCTTCCCTGACCAGCAGGCCCGGCTTGTAACGCCGGCGCAGCCACATCACGCCAAGGATGTCGACGATGCCCACCCACAGGCGGTTGAGCATTCCGTACTTGGAAGTGCCGCGCAGCCGCGGACGGTGACCGACGGGCACCGAGATCACGCGCGCGCCCTGCCGCTGGAACAACGCCGGCAGGAATCGATGCATGTGATCGAAGCGCGGCAGCTCCATGAACACCTCGCGCGAGAACAGCTTGATGCCGCAGCCGGTGTCCGGCGTGCCATCGCCGAGCAGGCCGGAGCGGACGCCGTTGGCGATGCTGGACTGCAGTTTGCGGAACGCGGTGTCCTTGCGGCTGGCCTTGCGATTGCCCATGAAGAGCTGCACGCCGCGGTTGCCCGGCGCATCGCGCTCGGCGATCAGCTTCGGGATGTCGGCCGGATCGTTCTGCCCGTCGCCATCGAGCGTCGCGATCCACGGACCGCGCGCCGCGCGCACGCCGCTCGCCACCGCCGCGCTCTGCCCGCTGCGGAACGAATGGTGCAGCACGCGCAGCGCCGGGAACTCGTGCTTGAGCTGCCCCAGCAGGCGCGCCGTGTCGTCGCTGCTGCCATCGTTCACGAAGATCATCTCGTATTCGCGCGTGGCCATGGCGGCATGGATCTCGCGCACCAGCGGGTCGACGTTCTCGGCCTCGTTGCACACCGGCACCACCACGGAGAATTCCAGCGTCATGCAGCCACCCTCGAATGGCAGGCATCACGCGCCACCGCAAACAATCTTTTCAGCTCCAGCGCCATTTCCGTCTGCAGTCCCGCGAGTGCCGCGGGCTGCAGGGTGCGCGGCACCTGGCGCGGGGCACCGACCGCGATGACGATCTTCGAGAACGGCCAGGGGATCACGAACTTGTCCCAGGCGATGAGCGAGGCGCGGCTGGCGTAGTAGGCCAGCGGCAACATGGGACGCTGCGACATCTGTGACAGCAGGATGGCGCCCGGCTTGAACACGAAGCGCGGTCCCTTGGGTCCGTCGGGCGTGATCGACGGCGACACGCCCTGCTTCACCAGCGCGTCGTAATAATCGCGCAGCGCGCGCGCACCGGTGTGCGAGGCGGAACCGCGGATGGAATGCCCACCGAAGCGGTCGACGATCATCACGCCGATCTCGCCATCCACCGAGGGGCTGATGAGGAAGCCGAGCTTGAGGCCGCGGGCCCGCTGCTCGAGCAGATACTTGGCGCAGAACAGCTGATGCTGGTGCCAGTAGACGGGAATGACCGATGGCAGCGCCG
>CAMLGF010000088.1 GCA_946479515.1 uncultured Pseudomonadota bacterium
GGTCCTTGATGCTGCCCGTGAAATTGTAGGCCTCGTGCTTGGCGTAGACGCGGTGCTCGCGACCCCGATAGCGACATTGGATTTCGAGCAGGGGTGTGCCGCCGATGAGCCGTGACAGGGCGGTCAGTCGGGTGGTTGGCTGCGCGCTCATTGCGGTGAATCTTAGCGCACGGACTCGCCGCGGCCGCGTGAATGCAATGGGCATTCTCGCCCGCGCCTTGCGCGGTTACAGTGTCGCGTGGCCAGGCTGTGCGCGGTGTTCTGCATTCTGTCATTCATGGGTGCATGCCATCCGGCGCGCGCGCACTCGCAAAGCACCAGCTTTCTGGCCATCGATCTGCGCGACCCCGTGACGCCGGCGCTGCGCTGGGATCTGCCGCTGCATGATCTCATCTGGTCGGTGTTCATCGACGCCGATTTCGACGGAGTCGCGACCGTGCAGGAGATAGACGCCGCGCGGCCGGCCATCGACAGTGCCGTGCGGGCGCAGGTCGCCGTGGCACGCGGCGGCGCCAATTGCACGCTGAGCGTGCACCACCTCACTCCGGCCCGACGCGACGGGCAGGATTATCTCGCCCTGCACTTGCGGGCAGAGTGTCCGCGACCGGGCAGGCTCACCATCGGCGGCGCGCTCTTCATGAATGGCGGGGCCGCGCAACGCGCGCTGCTCAGCGCGCAGCGTGGCGGCGAGACTCTGACCGCCGTGCTCGGCGCCGCCACGCCGTCGTGGACCGAGCCGGCACGCGCCTCCGCCTGGGAGAGCTTTGCCCGCTTCGTCGGCGAGGGGGTATTGCACGTGGCCATTGGCTATGACCACATCGCGTTCATACTGTTGCTACTCCTGCCGTCCGTGCTGCTGCACCCCGTGGCGGGCCGCTGGCACGGCGCCGCGGGTCTCGCGCCGGTGACGCGCGACATCGTCACCATCGTCACTGCTTTCACTCTCGCGCACTCCATCACTTTGGCGCTGGCCGTGACCGGCATCCTGGTACTGCCGACGCGGCCCATCGAAGTGGCGATCGCCGCGTCCATTGCCATCGCGGCAGCGATGAACCTGGTGCCGAGGCTTTCGGCGTGGCGCCTGCCACTGGCCTTCGGATTCGGCTTCGTGCATGGCTTCGGGTTCGCGAATGCGCTCGGCGAGCTCGACGCCTCCGGCACCACGCTGCTGCCATTGCTCGCCGGGTTCAACGTCGGCGTCGAGCTGGCACAGCTCGGCCTCGTGGCGATGGTGCTGCCGCTCATCTATCACGCACGCAGCCGGCGCTGGTATTCCGGAGGCGTGCTGCCGCTCGGTTCCTGCGCGCTCGGTGCGGCGGGTCTGGTCTGGATGATCCAGCGCCTGTAGTCGTCGCGTCGCGCAAAAGCGGCATCGAGTGCCGCTCGCCCGTGTTCAGCCCGACTTCTTCTTCGTGATCTTGCGCGCCGAGGCGGTGAGGATGCCCGAGTAGCCGTACGGGCGATTGTCGGGGCACGGAATGACCTGGACGTCGATGCTCGAATTGGCGAAATCGTTCTCCAGCATGCAGTCGCGCAGGGTATCGATGCTGAGATTCGACCCCGGGAACATGCGGTCCCCGCACTTGTAAGCCCTGCACTGATGCAACGCGTGGATGATGAAGGTGCCGCCGGGCTGCAGCATCGAGGTGACGTTGCGCAGGCAGCGGCGGAACACGCGCGGATCGCTCGAGATCGCGTCGATGCAGAAGCCGGTGATGATGAGATCGTAGAAGCCTTCGCGCGCCGGGCCGAGCGGCTGGCGCAGACGCGCATCGCTCACGTACAGGCCGCGCACCACCTTGCGGGTCAGCGCTTCGCGCTGCACCAGCTTCCGGTTGTTAGGCCGGGTGTTGCCTTCGCAGGCCAGCACGTAGCGGGTGAAACGCTTCCACTCGGGTGCGCTGTCATCGGCACACAACCAGTTGCGCGCTTCGGCGAGGTTGTCGGCCAGCCAATCCGCCATGTCGATGCGGAAGGCATATTTGGCGGCGGCGATGGCGCGATGCAGGGTGGGACCACAACCGTACTCGAGACCGCGGCCGAAGCGCGCGCGCGCGGCTCGCAACACGTCGATCTGATAGGCGAGAACTGCCTGTTCGTCGGGCAGCACGACCTCGCTGTAGTAAGTCTGGAAGTAGTCCCGGGCGCGCCATTCCGAGTAGTCGGCCACCAGAGGATTTCGAGTCGAGCTTCCGTCCACCACGTTCCACTCCCTGAACCCTTCTACAGAAAGGTTTCTGTAAAAATTCCTTATGTCAGAGACTACTGACACCTTTGGAAGGGCAATAGCCGAACGACCCTTACAGGAATGCCTGGTTCCACCTCCCGACCCGCGCCGAAGGCGATGAAACTACGGGCGATTTGGCCGTTTTCGGTCGGCGCCGCTCCGCAAATCCGGAATTGCATCAAAGTGTGTGCGTCGGCCGGCAGGTAACAATAATCGGCCATGAATGCCCGCCCCGATTCCCTGGCTTCCGCCGTGGACGCCGAGCTGCGCTCGGTGCTCGACAGCGCGCAGGCGGCGGTCTGGGACTGGCAGGTCGCCGCCGACCGATTCGCAGTCGATGAATCCTGGCTGCGCACACTGGGCGTGGATATCGCCATCGCCTCTGGCGGGGTGAGCATCGCCGACTGGAAGCGCTGCATTCACCCGGACGACCACGGGGCCTTCGTCGCGGCCACCGAGTCCTGTCATCACGGCGGTGAACGCTTCGAATGCGAGTACCGGTTGTTAGCGGCCGGCCATCGCTGGCTGTGGGTGCTGCACCGTGGACGGGTTGCGCAGCGCGACCGCGACGGATCGGCGCTGCGGCTGGGCGGATTGCTGCTGGACATCGACCGACGCAAGGGCGAGGAGGTCGCGCGCAGCGACAGCGAGTCGCGCCTGGCCACCGCGCTCTGGGGTGCGCGCGCGGCCTTCTGGCAATGGCACGTGCCCAGCAATGCGCGCACCGCGAGCCCGTTGTGGCTGGCGATGACCGGTTATTCGCGCGCCCAATGGGAAGCCGTGCCCAACCCGTGGTACAGCAATCTGCATCCTGACGACCGCGAGCGCGTGGATCGCCAGCTGCAGGAGCACGCGCACGGCCTGCGCGACTCGGTCGAATTCGAATACCGCTTCCAGACCGCGAGCGGCGAATACCGCTGGATGCAGGATCGCGGACGCGCGGTGGAGTGGGATCTGCAGGGACGTCCGGTGCTGGTCATCGGCGTCACGCTCGACATCGACGCCGCCAAGCGTGCCGAAGCGAATCTGCGCTCCGCCGACCACATGCTGGAGACCGCGGCCTGGGGCGCGGGCATCGGCCTGTGGGAAACCAATTTCGTCACCGACACCACGCGCTGGTTCAACGACTGGTGCGAGCGACACGACATCGATCCCTGCGACGGCAGCGGCCACGTGGGTCGCTGGGATGAAAACCTGCACCCCGAGGAAGGGCCGGACGCCGCGCGCCGCTTCTACGAGCACGTCAACGGCAAGGCGGACTACTACGATGCCGAGTACCGCATCCGCACGCGCAGCGGCCAGTGGCGCTGGGTATTCGAACGCGGCCGCGTGGTCGAGCGCGACGCGCAGGGCAAGGCGGTGCGCATGCTCGGCGTGTGCATGGACCTCGACGAGACCAAGGTGGCCGAGCGGCGCGCCAACGCCCGCAACGAGCGCGTCGAGCACGCCCTGCAGCTGACCACCGCCGGCGTCTGGGACTGGGACGTGGCGCAAAACCAGACCAATCACACCGACGGCTACTATCACGTGTTCGGCGTGGATCCGGAGTTCGGCCGCACCAACGTGCGCACCTGGCGCCAGCTGCTCGGCACCGATCCGGAAGGAGAGATCGAGAAATTCCGCGAACGCCTGCGCAACGTCGACCCTTCCGCGCGGGTACTCGAGACCGAGTACCGCTTCCGGCATACGGACGGTTCCTGGCACTGGGCGCTGGACCGGGCCTTCGTGGTCGACCGGGACGAGAACGGCAACACGCGCCGCGCGCTCGGCCTGGTGGTGGACATCACCGCGCGCAAGATCCGCGAGACCGCGTTGTCCGCGGCCGACCAGCGCTTTCGCGCCGTGGCGCGCGAGTTGCGCTGCGTGATCTACGAAATCGACGCCGAGACGGGGCTGTCCACCAGCGAAGGCTCCGAGCGCGTCATCGGCTACTCGGTCGCCGATCTGCCGCGCGCCGCGGATTGGGCCGCGCTGGTGCACCCGGACGACCAGCCATTGCTGCAGCAGTGGTTCGACCGGCATGCGGAATCGATGTCGGCCCTGCAGTACCGCATCCGACATCGCGACGGACACTGGGTCACGCTGCTGGATTCGCCCTGCGTCGTGCGCGATGCGTCCGGAAAAGTGGTGCGCATCGTCGGCGTGGCCATCGACATCACCGCCCAGGCGGGCGCGCAGGAAGCACTGCGCCAGTCGCGCGAAATGTTGCAGGTGGTCGCCGAGGGCACTGGCGACTGGCTCTACCTGGTCGACGCGGACCGCCGCGTGCAGTTCCTCAATCGTTGCATGCGCAATCTGCCGCGCGAGCAGGTGGTCGGGCATCGTATCGACGAAATCGCCGAGCCCCAGGATCGGGACGCGCTGCGCGAAGCGGTGCAGCGCGTGCTCGACACCGGCGAGCCGGTGGACGTGGAACTCGGCAACTCACCCGAGGCCCTGCGATTCTTCGACGCGCGCATTCGGCCGGTGCTCATGGGCCAGGGCATCAAGGGCGCGGTCATCAACGTCACCGAGATCACCGATCGCCGCGCGGCCTCGCAGTTGCGCGAGACCCAGGCGCGCATGTTCGAGCTGCTGCACGAGGGTGTCGTGGTGATCGACAACCTCAACAACATCCTCATGGCCAACCCCGCCTTCGAGCGCATGTTCGGCTTCGCGCCTGGCGGGGCGGTGGACACGCCCATCGACGACCTGATCGCGCAGACGACGGGTCTGCATCGCGACCGCATCGACCGGCATTTGCTCGGGGATTCCCCGCCGCTGGCGCCCGTGGAGTTCAAATGCCGCCGGCGCGACGGCTCCACCTTCGACGCCGCGTGGGTGGCCACGCTCACGCATCTCGGCGGCGATACCCATCGCCTGGCGGTGGTCACCGACGTCACCGAACGCCGCCAGCTCGAACGCGAGATCCTGGAGATCGCCGGTCGCGAGCAGCTGCGCATCGGCTCTGACCTGCACGACGGCCTGGGCCAGGACCTCACCGGCGTCGCACTCATGCTGCGCAGCGTGGTGGCGCAGCTTCGCAAGGAGAATTCCGCGGCCCGTGCCGACGTCGAAGACATCATCAGTCTCGTCAACGGCGCCATCGAGAGCACGCGCGCCATGGCGCGCGGGCTGGCGCCCGTGGGCGCGGATCGCGGCGGCCTGATCGCCGGCCTGCAGTCGATGGCGGTGCGCGGCATGGAGCGCTATGGTGTGCGCGCGCATTTCAATACGTCGCTGAAGGAGCCGCTGACGCTGGACGACGGTGCTGCAACGCACCTTTATCGAATTGCCCAGGAAGCGTTCACCAATGCGATCCGGCACGGCCGGGTCACGCAAGTCACGATTGACCTCGCCACGGCAGAAGGAACGTTGACACTCAGCGTGCAGGACAATGGTAGGGGTTTCGATGAGCGAAACGCGAGCAACAACGGATTGGGACTCAAGCTCATGCGCTATCGCGCGCAGATGCTGGGCGGAGACGTGACCATCGCCAATGACAAGGGTGGCGGCGTCATCGTCCGCTGCACGTGTCCGCATCGCGCGCCCGTCGCCGGCGACCTCGTCCCACGCGGCGGGTTTCCGCTCAAGGACTGACGACTAAATCCAGATCAAGTGTGCCTAACTATGTGACGTATACGTAGGGGCAGGATTGACGCTCCGCAGTATCTTCGTCACGATTCATGCCTAATAAATGTTCGTAGGGGATCGATCATGACCGCAACGATGGCCACGAAGCGCCAGATTCTCATCGTCGATGACCACCCCATCGTGCGTCAGGGGCTGCGGCGCATGTTCGAAGCGGAGCCGGATCTGGCCGTGTGCGGCGAGGCGGACAGCGAGCCCGCGGCTCGCGAAGCCATCCGCGCGAAGAAGCCGGACATCGTCGTCGTCGACCTTTCGCTGGAGCGCGGCGATGGCATCGAACTCGTCCGCCAGATGCATGCCGAGATGCCCGATCTGCGCATGCTGGTGCTGTCCATGCACGACGAAACGATCTACGCCGAGCGGCTGCTCGCCGCCGGGGCCATGGGCTACATCATGAAACAGGCGGCTTCCGATCAGCTGCTCATCGCGGTCCGCCGCGTGCTCGATGGCCGCACCTACGTCAGCGAAACCGTGCAGCGATCGCTGGACCAGCGCGCCGGCGAGAACAGCCGCTCCGAGACCAACGATCCGGTGGCGCGGCTGTCGAACCGCGAGGTGCAGATCCTCAACATGATCGGCCGCGGTATGAGCTCGCGCGAGATCGCGCAGGAATTCACGCTGTCGGTGAAGACCATCGAGTCCCATCGCCAGACCATCAAGCACAAGCTCGGGTTGGCGACCAACAGCCAGCTGCTGCAGTATGCGATGAAGTGGTTTTCCGGCGGCACTCAGCGCAGCTGAGAAACTCGCTCATTTTTCCAATGAAAACAGGGACGTGCCTGCTCCGGGTCCGTCCCGATTCAAACCCATGACGCCTGGACTCCCTCCAAGATACGTACGAGGGAGAGACGCTTGGCCGATGGATCAACAGCGCGAATGACGAGCACCGACACCGTCGTGGGTTTCGACGTGGGGCTTGTCGAGCGGGCCCGCAAGGGCGACTCCCGGGCCTTCGAACGTCTCTACCGCGACCATGTGGGGCGCGTGCACGGGCTTTGCCTGCGCATGACGCGCAACCCGGAACTGGCGGCGGACTGTGCCCAGGACACCTTCATCAAGGCCTGGAAGGCGCTGCCGAAGTTCGAGGCCCGCGCGTCGTTTTCCACCTGGCTGCATCGCATCGCGGTGAACACGGTGCTCGAGAAGCGCCGCGGGCCGGCGAAAGCCGAGGTGCCGGTGGAAGACCCCACCGAGTACGAGACGGATTCGGCTGTGGTGCTCGATACGCCGGTGGAAGAGGAGGAGCTGGAGGCGGCCATTTCCTCGTTGCCGCAGGGCGCACGCGATGCGCTGGTGCTGTGCGGTGTGTATGGCTATGAACATTCCGAGGCCGCGACGATGCTGGGCATCGCCGTGGGAACCTGCAAGGCGCAGCTGCATCGGGCGCGCGGCCTGCTGAGAGACAGACTCGAAAGAGGTGTGCGATGACGAGGCGAGTGACACGACTGGATGAACTGGCGCAGAGCGCGCCGCCACCACGTGACCTGTGGCCGGCCATCGCCCGATCCATCGAAGACGGTGCCAGCGAAGCCGGCACAGCCGCGGGCCAGGCGCCCGCCGGCCGGCGGCGCGGCTGGTGGATGCCTGCGGTGGGCATGGCCGCCGCCGTGGCACTGGTGTCCTTCGGGGTGCTCATCGGCAAGCAGTTCGGCGGCACGGTCACGTTGGCGACCAACGTGCCGGCGGGTACCTCCGAACCCCGCGAGATCGGCGTGATCCCCGCGGCCCTGCGAGAGGCGAACTATCGCCAGCAGCGCGACGCGCTGCTGGTGGAGGCGAACAACCGGCTGAAGACCCTGCCGGAGGAAGAGCGGGCGAAGGTGGCGGCCAGTCTCGAGACGCTGCGGCGCTCGATCAGTGACATCGAGACGGCGCTCGGCAAGGACCCGGCGAATGCGCTGCTGCAAGAGTTGTTGGTGAATTCCTGCCAGGAAGAAATGCGCGCGTTGACCGCGGTGCGTGATTCCGGCAGCCAGGAGACCTGATCATGAAAGACTTCCGGATCATTCGACGCGCGGCCCTGTTTCTGGCCATTGCCCTGCCCGTGGCCGCGTCCGCGCGCGACGAAGACATCGATCGCAAGGTCGCCGCCGATCCCAACGGCGAGGTCGTCATCTCCAACGTGTCGGGCACCATCGATGTGCGCGGCTGGGACCGCAACGAAGTGCAGGTCACCGGCACGCTCGGCAGCGGTGTCGAACGCGTGGACGTGGAATCCAGCGGCGGCCGCACCGTGGTGAAGGTGGTGCTCCCGGGCCGCAGCTCGCGCGACGGCGACGCGGAAATCGAAGTGCAGGTGCCCAGGAACAGCAGCCTGGACGTGTCCGGCGTGAGTGCCGACGTGTCCTCGCGCGGCGTGCTGGGTACCCAGCGCCTCAAGAGCGTGAGCGGAGAAGTGACCGCCGACATCTCCGGCAACGATTCGGACGTGAAATCGGTGAGCGGCGACGTGACCGTGCGTGGCGTCGGCAAGCCCGAGTCACTGCGCGTGAGCTCGGTGAGCGGCAGCCTCGACGTGAGCAACTTGGGCGGCAAGATCGAAGTGGTCACGGTGAGCGGCGATGCACGCGTGCAGGCGAGTGAAGCCAGCGAGATCCGCGGGCGCACCACCTCGGGCAACCTGGAGTTGCACGGCAAGCTCACGCGTGACGCGCGGGTGGACGTCGAAGGCGTCAGCGGCGATCTCACATTGCGGCTCTCCGGTCCCGGCGGACTCAATGCCGACATCGAATCCTTCAGCGGCGACATCGAAGGCTGCCTCGCCAAGGGCGTGGAACGGATGAGCAAGTACGGCCCGGGCACGCGCCTTGCCCTGCGTACCGTGGAGAACGGTCCGCGCATCCGCGCCAAGACGCTGTCGGGCGACATCGACATCTGCGACAAATGACCTGCTGACGGCCGGCCTGTCCGGCAATTCGCGCGGCCGGCATTTACAATGTCGGCCGCGTGCGTTTCCGCCTTCTCAAATGGATTTCACTCGCCCTCGGAGCCCTCGTCGCGCTGGTCGTGATCGCGATTCTCGTGATCGTCTGGCTGGTCGACCCCAACAGCTTCAAGTCGCGCATCGAGGCGGCCGTGCGCAATGCCACCGGGCGGGAATTCACGCTGGTCGGTGACATCGATCTCGGCTTTTTTCCGTGGCTGGCGCTGCGCACCGGGGAAGGCCGTTTCGGCAATGCGCCGGGTTTCGGCAGCGAGCCGATGATCACGTGGCAGCGCGCCCAGCTGGGCGCCCGGCTGATTCCGTTGTTGCGCGGGCGACTCGTGGCCGATCGTGTGATTCTCGAGGGCGCCGACATCCGGCTCACGCGCCAGGCCGACGGCCGTGCCAACTGGCAGGGGCTCGGCGGCGATAAGCCCGCCGATGCGAACGCCGAACCCATGGAGCTGCGCATCGACGGTATCGAGGTGCGCGACACGCGCATCACATTCGTCGACGAGACCGCGCCGCGCCGCGTGCAAGTCACCG
Source organism: uncultured Pseudomonadota bacterium (assembly GCA_946479515.1). The sequence goes on from CAMLGF010000088.1 coordinate 9,327, forward strand.
CGCTGAATCTGTCCACCGATGGCATCGCGCCGGGCGAGCCCTTCACCGACAGCGAAATATCCGGCGTGTTGCATCTGGATGGTTTCGCGGAAGCGGGCGTGCCATTCGAAATCGCCGTGCCCAGGGCCGTGGTGGCCAAGGACATGAGCTCCGTCGAGATCGAACGCTTCTCCGTCGGCTTCGGCGTCCTAGAGGTTCAGGGCGGCGTGCAGGGAACGCTGGGCGAGCCGCAGAAGCTGGCCGGCAGCATCGACAGCAATGAATTCGATCTGCGCTCGCTGATGACTTCGGTCGGCATGTCGCCGCCGAAAACCACGGACCCGGCGGCGCTCGGCAGGCTGCAGTTCAATGCGGCGTGGCGGTACGAGGGCGGCGCAATCGCCGTCGATCCGCTGGCATTGACGCTCGACGACACCCGCTTCAGCGGCAGCATCCGGCGCGCGGCCGGCGAGAACGCGCTCGGCGAGTTCGCGCTGCACGGCGATTCGCTGGATGTGGCGCGGTACGTGCCGCCCGCCGACCCCGCCAGTGAGCCCTTCGTGCTGCCCACGGCGGCGCTCAAGCGGTTGCAGTTCCGAGGAGTTCTCGAGCTGGATCGAGCCACCTACGATGACGTCATCCTGAAGGGCGTCATCGTGCGGCTGGTGCTCGACGAGCAGGGTCTGCATCCGCCGGCGGCGGCCGGTGCGGTGCCGGGGCCGGCGCGATGAAGCACACCGCTGCTCTGGCGCCGCGCCTGCTCGCGTGGCACGCGAAATCGGGCCGGCACGATCTGCCGTGGCAGCGGGATCGTTCACCGTACCGCGTGTGGGTGTCGGAGATAATGCTGCAGCAGACCCAGGTGGCGACCGTCATCCCTTATTTCGAGCGTTTCCTGGCGCGCTTTCCCGACGCGCGCTCATTGGCCGACGCCTCTCTCGACGAGGTGCTGCACCTGTGGACCGGCCTGGGCTACTACGCGCGCGCGCGCAACCTGCATCGCGCCGCGCGGATCATCCGTGATGCGCATGGCGGAGAATTCCCGCGCTCACTCGCTGAGGTGATGGCCCTGCCGGGCATCGGCCGATCGACGGCGGGCGCCATCCTGGCCATCGCCACCGGCGCGCGCCACGCCATCCTGGATGGCAACGTGAAGCGCGTCCTGGCGCGGCAGTACGGCGTGGCGGGCCCCATCGACGATCACGCCACGCTCGAGGAGCTCTGGGCGCTCGCGGAACGGAACACGCCCGTGGACGAGGTGGCGACCTACACGCAGGCCATCATGGACCTGGGCGCCACCCTGTGCACGCGCGCCCAGCCACGTTGCGCAGAGTGCCCGATTCATTCGAGTTGTCGCGCTCGCATCGCGGGCCGGCAGGCGCAATTGCCGGCCGGCAAGCGCCGCAAGGCCACGCGCACCCTGCGGCGCGCCGTCATGCTGGTGGCGCGCAGCGAATCACGGGTGCTGCTGGTGCAGAGGCCGGCATCGGGAATCTGGGGCGGACTGTGGTGCCTGCCGGAGTTCGCGGATCGCATGGGCGCGGAGTCGTATGCGATGAGTTCGCTCGCCGCCGACCGGCTCGCAGACGCGGCGTTGCCCGACATCGAGCACAGTTTCACGCACTTCGATCTGGTGATCACGCCGCTGGTGGCGCGCTGTCGCGGCGAGACACGCGTGCGCCAGCCCGGATCCCTGTGGTATGACCTCACCGATCCCGCGCGCATCGGCCTGCCGGCGCCCATCAAGACCCTGCTGAGTAGTTTGCTGGAGAAGAATCGTGACTAGGATGGTGAACTGCGTGTTGCTCAAGAAGGAGGCTCCGGGCCTCGACAAACCGCCGTATGGCGGCGAGCTGGGCAAGCGCATCTACGAGAACGTGTCGAAGGAAGCCTGGCAGATGTGGGTGCGGCACCAGGTGATGCTGCTCAATGAGTATCGGCTCACGCCCGTGGAGCCGGCGCACCGCAAGCGCCTCGAATACGAGATGGAGAAATTTCTCTTCGGAGAGGGCTCGGAGAAGCCCAGGGAATTCGTCGAACCCAAGTGATGGGCGACTGGGGCGCTCAGCCGAACATGTAGCGTGAAGCGGTCGCTTCCGCCGACCGCGGCAGGAAGATGCCGCCCGCGTTGTCGCTGCAATGCGTGATCTCGCCCACGAGCACGCGCCGATTGTCGGTGTACAGGTCGACGCGGACGATGGAGAAGGGCCGGCTCAAGGCGCGCGCCACCGCGAGCATCTCGCCGAGCGTGTCCGGCTTCGCGATGCCCTGCACGGCCCTGGGATAGATGATGGAGAAATCGAGCTCGTGCCAGTCGGCGTCGAAGAACTTGCGGCGATGATCGACGAAGCGGTCGACGTCCACCTGGATGATGCGCGGCTCGCCTTCGTAACAAAAGATCTTGTAGTCCTCGACGTTGGCGCTGCCGAAGATCAGCGGCTCGACGATCACCTTGCGCGTAAGGCGCCGGTAGTGAGGCTCGCGGCTCGTCAGGTAGTAATCGAGTCCGAACCATCCCTTGATGCGGTCGCGGTCGATCGCCTCGCCGTGCGTGCGGAAGAGGACCTCCGCGCTGGCATGCGTGGGCTTGATGCAGCACTGCGCGGGGAAATCCCAGTCGTCCACCTGCTCGGGCTGGGTCAGCACGGCGAGCGTGGGCACGTTGTACCGGTCGCCGACGGTGCATCGCACGTACGCCTTGAGATTCTCCTTGTCGGTGACGAATACGCGCAGGGGGTGAAGGATCTCGTCCGTGGTCTTCACGCGAAACCACATGTCGTTCCAGAGCAGCGCGTCGCGCCGCGGCAGCCGGCCGTGTTTCCACAGGAACAGCAGCTGGTGATACAGCCGGTCGACGGCCCGATGGCGAGGCAGCAGCGCACCGAGAGGTTTGAGCGCCCGATCGATGGCGCGAAGCATTCGCCGTTCCATTGGCCCCGTCGTCCGTCCCCAAGTAAGCGGCGCACAGCGTGCCCGCACCGATTGCCGAGAGCTGTAGGACGGGCTGCAGAAAAAATGACGGCGCAGTTGCCTGCGCCGCCAATGAACTCGACGAGCGGGGGGGAATGCTCATCGAGGGACCGGCGAGCGACGCCAAATGGCGACGCTCGAACAGTTAGAACCTGCCGCCCTGGTAGTCCGCGAAGGCCTGCATGATCTCCTCGCGCGTGTTCATCACGAACGGCCCGTAACGCGCCACGGGCTCGCGCAGCGGCCGGCCGGCCACGAGGATGGCCCGGCTGCGCGGCGCGCGGCCTTCGAGGCGGACACCGTCGCCATCCGCCATCACCGCGAGTTCCTGCGCGCCGATGGTCGCGGCCTCCGGGCCCGTTCCAACGGCGGCGCTACCTTCGTACACGTAGATGAAGGCCGAATGACCCGCCGGTATCGGCAATGTGAAATCCACGCCGGCATCGATGCGGATGTCGAGATAGGTGGGATCGGTGGCCGGCTGGCGCACCGGGCCGGCGACGCCGTCGAGGCTGCCGGCGATCACCTTGACGCGCACGCCCGGGCGCTCGACCACCGGCAGCTGATCCGGTCCGAACTCCTGGTAGTTAGGCGCCGTCATCTTGTCGCGGGCCGGCAGGTTGAGCCACAGCTGGAAGCCGCGCATCCGGCCCTCGCTCTGCTCGGGCATCTCCGAGTGCACGATGCCGCGTCCCGCGGTCATCCATTGCACCGCGCCGGGCACCAGCACGCCCTCGTTACCGTGGTTGTCCTTGTGGCGCATGCGGCCGTCGAGCATGTACGTGACGGTCTCGAAACCGCGATGCGGATGGTCCGGAAAGCCTGCGATGTAGTCCTCGGCTTTGTCGGTGCCGAATTCGTCGAGCATCAGGAAGGGATCGAGGTCCGGCAGCCGCGGCTGGCCGATGACGCGCGTGAGCTTGACGCCCGCGCCATCGGACGCGGGCATGCCGCGCAG
>CAMLGF010000089.1 GCA_946479515.1 uncultured Pseudomonadota bacterium
GGTGACCAGCGGACAGGTGGCGTCGAACACCGTGAGGCCGCGGCGCGCGGCCTCGTTCTCGACGGCGGCCGGCACGCCGTGGGCCGAAAAGATCACGGTGGCGCCATCGGGCACCTGGTCGAGCTCGTCTACGAACACCGCACCCATGCGGCGCAGCCGGTCCACGACGTGCACGTTGTGCACCACCTCGTGACGCACGTGAATGGGCGCGCCGAACAGCGCGATGGCCCGCTCGACGATGTCGATGGCGCGGTCGACGCCGGCACAGAACCCACGCGGATTGGCCAGGAGAATGCGCATCTAACCGGCCGCGGCGCGCTTCTCGCGCCGATGCTCGAGCAGGGAGTCCAGGATCACGAGTACGGCACCCACGCTGATGGCGGAATCCGCCACGTTGAACGCCGGAAAATAAGAGTTGCCCCAGTGCACCTGCACGAAGTCGATGACATGACCGAGGCGCAACCGATCGATGACATTGCCGATGGCGCCGCCGAGGATGAGCACCAGCCCGCCCGCCAGCAGCCGGTGGCTGGCAAGCTCGAGCCGGCGCAGCCACACGAGGATGGCAATCGACACGCCGATGGCCAGCGCCGAGAGCAGCCACCGCTGTGAACCGCCCCAGTCGTCGAACATGCTCCACGCCGCGCCGTAATTCACGGTGTGGATGATGTTGAGCACGGGCAGGACGTAGATGTCATGCGTGACGCTGGCGACGATCAAGAGCTTGCTGACCTGGTCGAGCACGATCATGACGACCGTGATCCACAGCCAGCGCCAACCGCTTTCCTCCCAGGAGATCTTGTCGTTCATGCCCATGGTCTCGGCCATTCCTCTTTGACTATACGAACTGCCGGGGTTCACCCGCGCCGGTCACGTTTTCCACGCAGCGGCCGCAGATCGTCTCGTGCCCGGCGTGGCTGCCCACGTCCGGGCGATGGTGCCAGCAACGCTCGCACTTCGGCGCCGCCGATGCCTGCGCGCGCACCCAGACGCCGCCGTCCTTGGCCCCCTCTTCCTTGGATATGGCGCCGACCTTGATCGCACCCACGGGCGGACCCGCGGCATTGCTGACGCGCTTCACCGTGGCCTCCGACGTGATCAACAGGAAGCGCAGCTCGGCGCCCAGCGCCATGAGCTTCTCGCGGAATTCGTCGCGTGCGAACACTTCGACCTCGGCGTCGAGCGAGCCGCCGATGGTACCGGCGACGCGCAGCTTCTCGAGTTCGGCGGCCACGGCGGCCTTGAGCTGAATGAACAGGTTCCAGTCGATGGCGCTCTCGGGCACTTTCGGCAGCGGATGCCAGGTCTCGAGGAACACCGACGCGCCTCGCTTGCCGCCGCCGGCCGTGCCCGCCGGCAGGAAGCCCCAGATCTCGTCCGCCGTGTACGACAGGATGGGCGCGAGCCAGCGCACCATGCTCTCGGCGATGTGGAACAGCGCGGTCTGCGCCGAGCGGCGCGGCCGGCCCTGCTTCGGCGTGGTGTAGAGACGGTCCTTGAGCAGATCGAGGTAGAAGCCACCGAGGTCGACCACGCAGAAGTTGTGCACTTTCTGGTAGATGAGGTGGTACTGGTATTTGCGGTACGCGTCGACGATCTCCTCGTGCAACGCTGCGGTACGCGCCAGTGCCCAGCGATCGATGGCCACGAGCTCGTCGACCGGCACCGTGTCCGTCGCGGGATCGAAGCCCGCGAAGCTGCCCAACAAGTAACGCACCGTGTTGCGGATGCGTCGATACGAATCCGTGGTGCGCTTGAGGATTTCCTCCGTGAGCGCCATTTCATTGGCGTAATCCGTCGCCGCCACCCACAGGCGCAGCACGTCGGCGCCCAGCGTTGCCATCACCTTCTGCGGCTCGATGACGTTGCCCAGCGACTTGGACATCTTGCGGCCGTTCTCGTCGACCGTGAAACCATGCGTGAGCACGCCCTTGTACGGTGCGCGCGCGTACAGCGCCTCGGACATGAGCAGCGACGAGTGGAACCAGCCGCGATGCTGGTCCGAGCCTTCGAGGTACAGGTCCACTGGCGGCTGCACCTCCTCCGGATGCGTGTGATGCACGCACTCGAACGACAGGCCCGAATCGGCCCACACGTCCATGACGTCGGTGACCTTCTCGTAGGCATCGGCCTCGGCGCCTAACAACTCTTTGGCGTCGAGATCGAACCATGCGTCGATGCCGTCCTTCTCGACGCGACTGGCAACGAGGTCGATCAGCTCCTGGGTGCGCGGATGCAGCTCCTGGGTCTGCTTGTGCACGAACAGCGTGATGGGCACGCCCCAGGTGCGCTGGCGCGAGAGGCACCAGTCCGGGCGGTTCTCGATCATGTTGTAGATGCGTTGCTCGCCCCACTCGGGCACCCACTGCGTCTTCTTGATGTCGCGCAGCGCGTTGGCGCGCAGACCCTTCTGCTCCATCGAGATGAACCACTGCGGCGTGGCGCGGAAGATCAGCGGCGTCTTGTGACGCCAGCAGCACGGATAGCTGTGCTGGAAGGGCTCGTGCTTGAGCAGCCGCCCGCGCTGCGCCAGCTCGTCGATGAGCACCGGGTTGGCATCGCTGACCTTCATGCCGGCCACGAACGGCGTGCCTTCGCGGAAGCGGCCATCGCCCATCACGGGGTTGTCGACGGGCAGGCTGTACTTCGTCCCCACCACGAAGTCTTCCTGGCCATGCGCAGGCGCGGTGTGTACGGCGCCGGTACCTGCGTCGAGCGTGACGTGATCGCCGAGGATCACCGGCACGTGCTTGGCCAGGAACGGATGCTGCAGCTGCAGATGTTCGAGCTGGTCGCCCGTGAACTGGCCCAGCACCTGGCCCTTGCCGAGCCCATAGCGCTTGAGACAGGCATCCAGCAGTTCGTTGGCAAGCACGAGTAGTTCGGACTGTCCGTTGCGCGACACCCAGAGCAGCACGTATTCGATCTTGGGACCGAGCGCGACCGCTTCGTTGGCGGGCAACGTCCAGGGCGTGGTGGTCCAGATCACCAGCGACGCCGGGAAGGCGCCGATTACATCGGGCTTCACGCCCACGCGGCGCGCGAGCTCGCCGTTGTCGGCCACGCGGAAGGCCACGTCGACGGCGGGCGAGGTCTTGTCCTCATACTCGACCTCGGCCTCGGCCAGCGACGAGCGGCAGTCGACGCACCAGTAGACAGGCTTCGCGCCCTTGTAGAGATGTCCGTTGCGGATGATGTGCCCCAGCGCGCGGATCTGCTGCGCCTCGAAGCGCGGATCCATCGTCAGGTACGGGCGGTCCCAGTCCGCGAGCACGCCGAAGCGTTTGAACCCCGCGCGCTGCAGGTCCACCTGCTCCTGCGCGAACTTGCGGCAGGCGGCGCGGAATGCCTTGGCGTCGAGCTTGGCGCCGACGCGGCCGTGTTTCTTCTCGACCTGGTGCTCGATGGGCAGGCCGTGGCAGTCCCAGCCGGGAATGTACGGCGAGTCGTACCCGTCGAGCGTGTGCGACTTGACCACGATGTCCTTGAGCACCTTGTTGAGGAAATGCCCCAGGTGCGGCGCGCCGTTGGCGTACGGCGGCCCGTCGTGCAGCACGAAGCGCGGCCGGCCCATGGCGATCTTGCGCAACTGGCCGTAGAGGTCCTTCTGCTCCCAGGCCGCGAGCATCTTCGGCTCGCGCTGCGCCAGGTCGGCCTTCATCGGGAAGGCGGTTTCGGGAAGGTTGATCGTGCTCTTGTAGTCTGCCAAGCGTCTCGTCCTCTAGCTATTACAGAAGCCGCCGCGCTTCGGCCGCGTCATGGTGCATCTGCCGCACCAGCGCGTCGAGATCGGCGAACTTCTCCTCGTCGCGGATCTTCGCGACGAACTCCACTTCCAGCTCGCGTCCGTACAGCGAGCCATCGAAATCGAACACGTGCGCCTCGAGCAGCGGCTCGCCGCCGCCCACCGTGGGCCGCACGCCGAGGCTCGACACGCCCGCGAAGGGCTTGTGGGCATTCGCCGGGTCCACGCCGCGCACGCGCACCGCGTGGATGCCGGTGAACGGCAGGCGACGGCGGCGCATGCGAATGTTCGCCGTGGGATATCCCAGTCGCCGCCCCAGCTGCTCACCCCGCACCACCCGCCCGCGCATCGAATACGGCCGCCCGAGCAGATCGCGCGCCTTCGCGAAATCGCCCGCGGCCAGCGCCGCGCGCACACCGCTCGAGCTCACTCGCACGTCGTCGATGCACACCGACGGCACCAGTTCGAGCGCGAACTGCCCCGCATCCGCGGCCGCGCGCAGCAGCGCGATGCTGCCGGCGCCGCCGCGCCCGAACCGGAAGTCCTGACCCACTACCACGGCCGAGGCCTGGAAGTGGTCCGTGAGCAGCGCCACGAACTGCTCCCCCGTGAGCGAACGCAGCTTCTCGTCGAAGCGCAACACGCACAGGTAATCGAGATCCGAGCGCTCCAGCACCTGGCAGCGCTCGCGGAAATCCGTGAGCCTCGCCGGCGACTCGCCCGCTGGCTTCGACTGTGAGGCCAGGTATTCGCGCGGCAAGGGCTCGAAGGTCAGCATCATCGAGGGCTTGCCGAGCTGACGGGCCAGTCCGCAGGCACTGGCGATGAGCGCGCCGTGCCCGAGGTGGATGCCATCGAAACTGCCGATGGTGATGGCGGCGCCGCGGTGGGCGGCCTTCAGCCCCTGCAATCCCCGGATGATTCGCACGCGATTATGCCCCCGCCACGTTGCGCAGGTGGCGCAAACGCGTGCCGGCCATCAGCAGCGCGCCGAAATAGGCGGCCGCGCCAGCCACGATGCACAGCGCCAGGCGGCCGGCGCGCGCCCAGTGCGACAGGGACAGCCAGCCCTCGAGATCGCCGCCCAGCCAGATCAGCACGCCTGACATGACCGCGTTCGCGAACAGCACGCGCGTCATGAGCGCGCTCCAGCCCGGACGCGCCCGAAACACGCCAGCGCGCCGCAGGCCCGTCCACAAGAGTGTGGTGTTCACCGCCGCGGCGATACAGGTCGAGGTGGCGATGAGGATGTGCGGATAGGGAAAGCCGAAATGCTTGGCGGGCAGTACCACGCCCGCGTTGATGGCCATGTTCACGCCCAGCGCGATGAGGCCCACGCGCACCGGTGTCTTCGTGTCCTGGCGAGCGAAGTAGCCCGGCGCCAGCACTTTCACCAGGCTGAAGCCCAGCAATCCCCACGAGTACGCCATGAGCGCGTAGGTGGCCATGTGCACGTCCTGCACGTCGAACTTGCCGTAGCCGAACGTCGTCGCCGTGAGCGGGCCCGCGAACACCAGCATGGCGACCGCCGCCGGCGACACGAGCACGATGACCAGCCGCAACGCCCAGTCCAGCGTCCCCGAGAAATGCTCCATGGACTCGGCGGCGTGATGCCGCGAGAGGCTGGGCAGGATCACCGTGGCCAGCGCGATGCTGAACACGCCCAGCGGGAATTCCATGAGCCGATCGGCGTAATACAGCCACGAGACGCTGCCCGTGACGAGAAAACTCGCGATCACCGTGTCCAGCAACAGGCTGACCTGTGCCACCGACGAGCCGAATATTCCCGGCATCATGAGCCTGCCGATGCGGCGCACGCCCTCGGCCGCCGGGCGCCAGCGCGGCCAGCGGAACAGCCCGAGCCGCACCACCGTCGGAATCTGGAAAGCCACCTGCAGCATGCCGCTGACGAACACGCCCATGGCCAGCGCGATGCCGGGCCTTTCCGTGTGCGGCGCGATCCACAGCGCGGTGATGACCATCACCACGTTCATGATCACCTGCGTGTAGGCCGGCAGCGCGAAACGGTTGTAGCTGTTGAGCACGCCCGAGAACAGCGCGCTCATCGAGATGAAGAATAGATAGGGGAACGTCCAGCGCAGCATCGACACCGCGAGGTCGAACTTGTTGGCGTCGGCATGCCAGCCCGGCGCGAACAGCAGGATGATCAGCGGCGCGGCGATGACCCCCAGCAGCGTGAACACGCAGAGCAGCACGCCGAAGGTGCCGGCCACGTCGTCCACGAGGTCGCGCACTTCGTCATGCGGCCGCTTGACCTTGTACTCGCTGATGACCGGCACGAAGGCCTGGCTGAACGAGCCTTCGGCGAACAGGCGGCGCAGGAAATTCGGGATCTTGAAGGCCACCAGCCAGGCGTCCATGAACGCGCTGGCGCCGAAGGCCACGGCGTAGACGATCTCGCGGGCGAGGCCGGTGATTCGCGAGACCAGCGTGGCGCTGCCCGTCACCAGGGTGCTCTTGAAAATGCGTCCGCTCAATTGCCAATCACTCGGCCAACCACTCGGGCAAGCACCCGGAAAATAAGGGAAAAACGCCGGCAGCCGCGCACTATACCGGAACCCTGCACATTAATGAGGGCGAGCGTTGACAAGGTGGGGGTGCCTCAGCACACTACGCGCCCTTCAAACGACCCGGATTTCGGAGTTTTTGTGGCGAATACCAAGTCGGCCGAGAAGGCCGCCCGTCGAGCTGAGACCAACCGAGCCCGCAACGTGGCGCTGCGTTCGCGCATGCGCACGGCGCTGCGCAAGGTGAACGACGCCCTCGCCGCCGGCAACAAGGCTGACGCCACCGCCGCGCTGAAGGACGCCCAGCCGATGATCGATTCGCTGGTCAACAAGAACGTCATCCATCGCAACAAGGCCGCCCGCCACAAGAGCGCGCTGTCGGCCCGCGTCAAGGCGATGAAGTAGCCGGCGACTGGCTCACGTTCGCGTCCTCGCGAAAGGGTGCCTGCCCCCATCCACCTCAAGACGATCAAGCCTCCGAGGCCCCAAAGGCCGGAGCACGAAACACCCGCCTCACGGCGGGTTTTTTGTTTCCGGAATCTGCATTCGTCACCGCAGCGAAAGGGCGATTCGTCTCATCGCCTGGATCGGCTGTCCGGCAGTTCCATGCCTTCGTTCAGGATCGCGGTGTATCGCGCATAGCTGAACACCCGCCCACGTTGTCTGCTGGTGAGCTCTGTCACGATGCCGAGTCGCTCCAGGTGCGCCAGGCTCTTGTTCACCGTGGCGGGAGTCAGTCCGGTGGCCTTCACCAGGGACCCGGAAGTAGCTAGCGGTTGGCCCAGCAATCGGCGATGCACCGCCAGTGCCGAAGCCGAAGCGCGACCCAGCTTTTCTATCTTCCTGGCGTCCTCCGCCCCCAGCTCCAGGAGGCGTCTGGCCGAGCTCAGGGCCTGAGCGGCACTGGCGATCAATGCATCGGCGAAGAACTCCAGCCACGTTTCCCAGTCCCCTCGCTCGCGTACCCTGTTGAGCAGTTCGTAGTACGCCGCGCGGTGCTCCTTGAAATGCAAGCTGATGTACAGCAGCGGCTGGCGCAAGAGGCCATCCGCGGCCAATTGCAGCGCGATGAGCAATCGCCCCACCCGGCCATTGCCGTCGAGAAATGGATGGATGGTCTCGAACTGCACATGGGCCAACGCCGCCTTCACCAGCGAGGGGGTAGGCTGCGGATCGTCATGCAGAAAACGCTCGAAGGCGGCGATGCAGTCTGGAACATGTTCGGCTGGAGGTGGAACGAAAGCCGCGTTACCAGGCCGGGTGCCGCCGATCCACACCTGCGAGCGGCGGAATTCGCCGGGCGTGAGGTTGGAGCCTTTGCCCCCACCCAGCAGTACCCGGTGGATCTCTCGAATCAGACGCTGGGACAGTGGGAGTTTTGGCAGGCGTTTCAGGCCATGCTCCAGCGCCGCCACATACCGGCTGACTTCTTCTGCGTCTTTGGACGGGACGCCAGGCTGTTCGTCCAGTTCGTACAGCATCAGGTCCGACAGCGAAGACTGTGTGCCCTCGATCATCGAAGACAGCACAGCCTCTTTGCGGACGAAGCTGTAGAGCAGCAGCGAGGCATTGGGGAGCTGATCGGTCACTGCATCCAGCCGACCTAACGCCAGCAGCGCCGAGTCGTAGCGGGCATGCAGGGTGTGGCTCCAATGTACGGGAGGTACCGGCGGCAATGGCAACGGTACATAGGCGCGGAAGGGATCACCGGTGGTGGTTACCTCGACGTATCGGCCCTGCGGAGGTCGGTCCAAACTGGCATCCTAAAATAACGGTGGCCGTTATTTTAGGTTAGGCTCCTAACCTAAAACAATGTCGATTGTTGTTATGGACCCTTTCTCAGGGGTGCCCGCCGCAACCCGCTTTCAAACCCGACGCGACCGCTGCGCAGCCAGTACCGGTCGCGGCTGGCTCGTCCTAGCGCCGGCGCTTCTTCTTCCTGGCCGTCTTCATCGCAGCCCGCTTGGCGGGTTTCCTCTTCGCGGCAGGCTGCTTGCGCCGGCTCGCTGACTGCTTTGCCGCTGTCTTCTTCGTAACCGTCTTCTTCCGGACAGCTGGCTTGCGCGTCGCCAATGGCGACTTCCTCGCGATCGGCACCGGAACGTCGAGATTGCCCTTCGCAGGCGCCTCACCCGTCTCGATGAACCGCATCACCGCCTCGGTCAGATCCGTCGTCCCCTGACGCGACACCCCCGAGATCAGGAACGCCGGCCCGCGATACCCGAGCGCCTGCGCGATGCCGATGGCCTTGGCGCGCGCCTCGTCCTCCGGCAGCAGATCGCTCTTGTTGAGCACCAGCCAGCGCGGCTTGTCGAGCAGGTCTGCGCTGAACTTGCCGAGCTCGGCCACGATGGACTTCGCATCGCGCACCGGGTCCGCATCCGGATCCACGGGCAGGAGGTCGACCAGATGCAACAGCACGCGCGTGCGCTGCAGATGCTTGAGGAAGCGGATGCCGAGCCCCGCGCCCTCCGCCGCGCCTTCGATGAGCCCGGGGATGTCGGCCATCACGAAGCTGCGCTGGTTGCCGCAGTAGATGACGCCGAGATTCGGATACAGCGTGGTGAAGGGGTAGTCGGCGATCTTCGGCCGAGCCGCGGACACCGCCGAGATCAGCGTCGACTTGCCCGCATTCGGCAGGCCTAACAAGCCCACGTCGGCGATGACCTTGAGCTCGAGCTCGAGCTCGCGCGCCTCACCGGGCAGCCCGGGCCCGAACTGCCGCGGACTGCGGTTCTTGCTGGACTTGAAGCGCTGGTTGCCCCAGCCGCCCTTGCCGCCCTTGGCCACCAGCAGGTCGATGCCGGGCCGGGCCAGATCGCCGAGCACCTCGCCCGTGTCCGAGTCGCGCACGATGGTGCCCACGGGCACGTCGATGAAGGTGTCGGTGCCGCCGCGTCCGGTCATGTCCTTGCCGCCGCCGGGCTGGCCGTTCTCCGCGCGGAACGTGCGCACGATGCGGAAATCCGCGAGCGTGTTGATGCCGTCACGCGAGCGCAGCGTCACGCTGCCGCCGTCGCCGCCGTCGCCGCCGTCCGGGCCGCCGAAGGGCACGAACTTCTCGCGGCGGAAGCTCACGCAGCCGCGACCGCCGTTGCCGGCCTGGACCTTGATGCGCGCTTCGTCGACGAATTTCATGGGGGCTCCGGCAACAAAAAACCCGGCTTCTAGCCGGGCTTCTGTGAACTTGACCGTTGGGGTGGAAGGGGGACAGGCACCATTTTCCGGACGGAAAATGGAGCCAATCCCCTGTCTGTCTATTCCACGCTCACGAAGGTGTGACCCTCGGCGCCCTTCTTGGCGAACTTCACGCGGCCGTTCTTCAGGGCGAACAGCGTGTGGTCCGTGCCGATGCCGACATTGGTGCCCGGGCGCCAGGTGGTGCCGCGCTGGCGGACCAGGATGTTGCCGGCGAGCACGGCTTCGCCGCCGAACTTCTTCACGCCGAGGCGCTTGCTGTGCGATTCGCGGCCGTTGCGAGTGCTGCCGCCTGCCTTTTTATGTGCCATGTGACTGTGGCTCCGTAATCTGCGTAGTTAGGCCAGCGCTCAGGCGCTGATGCCGGTGATCTTGACCTGCGTGTACTGCTGGCGGTGCGTGCCCTGGCGCAGGTAGTGCTTGCGGCGGCGGAATTTGACGATGACCTTCTTGTCACCCTTGCCGTGCTTCTCGACCGTGGCCGAGACCTTGGCGCCCTTGAGCAACGGCGCGCCGACCTTGATGTCGCTGCCGTCACCGATGAGCAGCACATCGCCGAATTCGATCGTCGAGCCCGGCTCGCCCGCGAGGCTTTCGACCTTGAGGACGGTGCCTTTCTCGACCCGATACTGCTTGCCGCCCGTGGTGATGACCGCGTACATCGTGAATCTCCAAAAAAACCTTGCGGGACCAAAGCCTTAAAGCCGTGTGCCATCCCGAAGGGACGCGCATTCTACGGAAGGCTCAAAGGCCGGTCAAAGCCTAAATTCTCCAGTAAGATCAACGCCCTGAATGAGCTCCAACGTCACTCCGCTGCCCACCTCACGCCCCGCCCCGCGCCCTGCCGAGGCCCCGGCCCCGTCGCTGGACGACATCCGCGCCCCCGTCCGGGCCGATCTTCTGGCGGTGGACGCCATGATCCGCGCGCGCCTCAAGAGCGCGGTGCCGCTGGTCGATCAGGTGGCGGAGCACATCATCGGCGGCGGCGGCAAACGCCTGCGCCCCCTGCTCTGCGTGCTCGCGGGCCGCGCCTGCGGCATCGACAACGACAAGCACATCGAAGCGGCCGCTTTCATCGAGTTCGTGCACACCGCCACGCTGCTGCACGACGATGTCGTGGACAGCTCGCAGAAGCGCCGCGGCCGGGCCACGGCCAACAATCTCTTCGGCAACCAGGCCAGCGTGCTGGTCGGCGACTTCGTCTATTCGCGCGCCTTTCAGATGATGGCCACGGTGGGTTCCCAGCGCGTCATGGAGATCATGGCCGACGCCACCAACGTCATCGCCGAAGGCGAGGTGCTGCAGCTCATGAATGCGCACGATCCCGAGACCACCGAGCAACGCTACCTCGAAGTCATCTATCGCAAGACCGGGCGGCTGTTCGAGGCCGGCGCGGAAGTCGCCGCGGTGCTGGCCGGCGCGAGCATCGCGCAGCAGGCGGCGCTGGCACGCTTCGGCAAACATCTCGGCACCGCCTACCAGCTCATCGACGACGTGCTCGACTACAAGAGCGACCCGGCCACGCGCGGCAAGAATCTCGGCGACGATCTCGCCGAGGGCAAGCCGACGCTGCCGCTGCTGCACGCGCTGCGCCACGGCAACGACGAGCAGCGTGCGCTGATCCGGCTGGCCATCGAGCAGGGCGGGCTCGCGCAGCTCGGCCCGATTGTCGAAGCCATCGAAGCGACCGGCGGGCTCGAGTACGCCACGCACTTCGCGCAACGTGAAACCGACCAGGCACTGGGCGCGCTCGACGCGCTGCCGGATACGCCCTTCCGCCAGGCGCTCACCGGGCTGGCGCGCTTCGCGCAGGATCGGACCAGCTAACCCGGCGCCTTGCCGTAGGTGAGCGTCCGCCACAGCCACTCCATCGGGCCGTAGGCGAACCGGGACAGCCACCAACGGCTGAAGAGCATCTGCAGCCCGAAACCCGCGCTCGCGATGCCGACCATGATGCACGTGCCCGCCCTGCCCGCCAGCGCGAGCCCGGGCCCCACTCCGAACAGCACGAACCCGATGATCGGGCCCTGCGCCAGGTAGTTAGTCAGCGCCATGCGGCCGGCCCAGGAAAAGGGCGCCAGCCAGCGGCGCAGCCGTCCGCCCTCGAACCCGGTGACGATGGCGGCCACGTACCCCGCGGCCAGCACCGGCACGGCGACGAAATGCAGGCATTCGGCCTGGAACTCGCGATGCGGCCACTCGGGCAGCCATGTGGCTCGCGCGAGCATCACCGCAACGGCTTCGGTGACGAGACCGACGAGCAGGCTCCCATTGCGCACGCGGCGCCAGCCCGGCAGGAACTCACGTGCGCGCGTGATCCAGCCGTGGCGTCCCACCCAGGCGCCGATCAGGAAACGCCCGAGCGCGTAGCACAGCCATCCGAGAATCATGCCGCTCGCCAGGTAGTCGACGACCACCCAGTCGAAGAAGTTGGCGACGATGCCGAAATAGTCGCCGCGCTCGGAGAGCTGCTGGCGAAGCAGCACGTCGGCGTCGGAATAGCCGCCCGGCAGTCCCAGCCAGTTGCCGGACGGCAGGAACTCCGCGAGCGCTTTCTCTCCCGTGCGACCCAGCAGCGCGAGGATGATGCCGACACCCAGCAGGTCTCGCGTCGAGAGTCTGCGCATCGCCAGCAATGCGAATCCCGCCAGCGCGTACAGGTGCAGGATGTCCCAGGTCCACAGGAAGATGAGGTTGAAACAGCCGAACACCAGCAGCACCACGAGACGCCGCCGGTAGAGGCGTTCGAAGTCCGCGCCGCGCGCCTCCAGGCGCCGCATCTGCAGATAAAAGCCGAGCCCGAACAGGAACGCGAACATCGTGTTGGCCTTGTCCATGACCAGCCAGCGCAACACGTCGAGCAGCGCGAAATCCCAGGCGGCCGTGGGCAGCGAGAGCAGCTGCTGCTCCGTGGCCATGATGGGCGCGCCCGCGAACGGCGCCAGGTTCATGACGAAGACACCGAACAGCGCGACGCCGCGCAGCACGTCCAGGACCTGGACGCGCTCCTCGGCGCTCACCGGCGCGGCATCGCTGGACAAAATGTGGTGGCTCCCCTGGATCCGGCGTCCGGATCGTACAGGGCAGCCCGGCCCCCGGCTGATTTGAATGCCGGCAGGCGCTTCAGTAGACTGCGCGCCCCGCAGCGCAGTCCAGAAGCCGGCGGGTCATTCGGGGTGTAGCTCAGCCTGGTAGAGCACTACGTTCGGGACGTAGGAGTCGAAGGTTCAAATCCTTTCACCCCGACCATTCTTTTTCG
>CAMLGF010000090.1 GCA_946479515.1 uncultured Pseudomonadota bacterium
TCGTGCTCCCAGGTGGCGATGGGCGGCGAATCCTTCATCAGGCACAGCGC
This sequence comes from uncultured Pseudomonadota bacterium, assembly GCA_946479515.1. The sequence continues at coordinate 51 of CAMLGF010000090.1, forward strand.
GAGGAACATCTCGAGGAAGCGCAGCTTGTTCTGGTTGACGCCGACCGGATCGAAGGCGCTCACGTCGAGCGCGCGCACCTCGACGTACTCGACGCCGGCTCGCAGCAGCGCCTTGGTGGGCCGCTCGCCCGAACGCGCCACGCGCTTCGGTCGTATGAAGCTGTAGTACTCGTTCTCGATCTGCAGGATGTTGGCGTTGAGCTGCCGCCACTCACCGTTCACTTCCACACCCAGCTGTTCATACGGCGGATGAACCGTGGTGATGGCGCGCGACAGGTCGCGCACGTATTCCTCGAGGCTGTTGACCGACACGGCGAGCCCCGCCTGGGTGCGGTTGCGGTATCCCAAGTCGCTCATGCGCAACGACGTGGCGTAGGGCTCGTACGAGGTGTCCTTCGACAATCCCGGCAGGGTGACGTTGCGGCCGCGCAGGAAGGAATTGCACACCACCGGCGAGACGCCGAATAGATAGAGCACCAGCCAGCCGTAGCGCCGGTAGTTGCGCAACAGATGGAAGTAGCGATCGGAGACGAAGTCCTGGCCACGCTGGCGCGACTGAAGAAGCTCCGCCCAGGCATCCCACATCTGCGCCGGGAAGGAGTAGTTGAAATGCACTCCCGAGATGGCCTGCATCATCCGGCCGTAGCGCACGCTCAGGCCGTTGCGGTACACGGTCTTCATGCGGCCGACGTTGGAGCTGCCGAATTGCGCGATCGGGATGTCCTCGTCGCCCTCGATGCGCGACGGCATGGACGTGGCCCAGAGCAGCTCTTCGCCCATGTGCTGGTAGACGAACTGGTGCAGGTCCAGCAGGTACTGCAGCAGTTCCCAGCTGGTCCGGAAAGTGGGCGAGACCAGCTCGATCAGCGCCTCGGAAAAATCGGTGGTGATGTTGTCGTTGGTGAGCGCGCTGCCGAGCGCCGCCGGATGCGGCGTGCGCGCGATGCGGCCGTCCGGACTGACCCGCAGGGATTCCTTCTCCACGCCCTTGCGGCCGCCCTGGATGATCTGCGGCTCGCCACTATTGATGAGCGCCGCGAGAGTCTGCTCGAACTTGCGATCGATGGCGGTGCTCATGAGGGCCGGCATCTTGCCGGTAGCCCACCGAGTAGCGCAATCAGTCTGAGTGGAGAGTCAGTAAGGAATGATGTTTGCGTGCAGCCGCTGCCGCTGTTCGGATTCGCAATGGCGCCGCAGGTCGCCGAGCATCTTCGGCAGCTCGCGCCGGAAGGTCGAGCGTGCGAGCCAGTTCGGGACATAAGCCGGCGGGTCGATCTGCACCCGATACCGCACCAGCGTGCGGCCGCCGGCGCGGGGCTCGAACTCCCACACGCCTTCGTTCACCTTGAAGTCGCCGCTCACCTGCCGGAAGGCGATGCGCTGGTCGGTGACCACGTCGGCGCGAAACACGTAACGGATGCGCGGGGCGTACCACCCGAAGTCGATCTCGTGCTCGACCAGGCGCGCACCGTCATCGGCGGCTGGCGGCAGGACGCGGCAGTGACGCAGGTGCGGGACGTACTTCAGGGCATCTTCACAACGGGTCATGGCCTGGAATACGACTTCGGGGGGCGCGCTCACCAGCAGCGCGGCCTGCACCGTGCCGCTGCGCTGGGCGGCATCCAGATCGGCGCGGATCACGGTCTCACCCTGATCGACGCGCGCCGCCTCGGCGGCCGTGAGCGTGAAATCCGAAGCACGGGCGCCGGCGAGCCCCGCCAGCAGCAGCGGCACGCATGAAACCAGTGTCACGCGGGCGAGTCTCATGACCATGAGTCCGCCGGGCCGGCGAAAAGGTTCGCCGGATGGACCGTCATTCATTGCCGGTTAAGTCCCACGCGCCTAAGGTTGTCTCATGTTCCGCTTCGCCACCGCGCTGATCCTCGGAATGCTGGCCTGCCCGCCGGCGTTCGCGGCGCTTCGCTGTGGCAGCACGATAGTGACCGAGGGGGACACCCGCGCGAAAGTGGCCGCCAGGTGCGGCGAGCCCACCGACGTCATCCAGATGGGCAGCCTCTACCGCCGCCCGGTGATCTGGATCCGGGGCCGGCCGCAGTACATCGGCGAAGACTTCATCGAAGTCGCCGTGGAGGCCTGGGTGTACAACTTCGGGCCGAACAAGCTGATGCGGCGCCTGCGCTTCGAGGACGGCATCCTCGCCGAGATCGAGACCCTGGACTACGGCTACAACGAGTAGCTAGTCAGCGCCTGCCTGCGGCGATCCACCGGTCGATCTTGGCGCTCAGCACGTCCATGGGCAGCGCGCCGTCGCGCAGAACCTCGCGGTGGAACTCGCGCACGTCGAAGCGCGCACCCAGCTCGGCTTGCGCCCGGGCGCGCAGCGCGGTGATCTGCAGCTGGCCCAGCTTGTAACCGAGCGCCTGCCCGGGCCAGACGATGTAGCGTTCCACCTCGGCGGTGACGTCGCTCTCGGCCATCGATGAATTGTCGAGCATGTAGCGGATGGCCTGCTCGCGGGTCCAACCCTTGGCGTGCAGACCGGTATCGACCACCAGCCGCATGGCGCGCAGCATCTCATCGGAAAGCCGCCCGTACCACTGGTACGGATCGGTGAATAGCCCCAGCTCTTTTCCCAGCGACTCCGCGTACAGCGCCCAACCCTCGGCATAGGCGACGTAGTTGTTGAAGCGGCGCAGGCGCGGCAAGCCGCGCAACTCCTGCTGAAGGGAGATCTGGAAATGGTGCCCCGGCGCGGCCTCGTGCAGCGACAGGGTCTCGATCCCGAAACGGGGCTGCGCCTTCAGATTGAAGGTGTTGATGTAGAAGATGCCGGGCCGCTTGCCATCCGCCGACGGCGCCTGGTACGACGCGCCGGCCGCCGAGGCGGCGCGAAACGGCTCGACCGCGCGAATTTCGTAATCGGCCCTGGGGAAGTCGGCGAACAGCCGGGGCAGTCGCGCGTCGATGTCCTGCTTGACCTCGCGATACGCCTCGAGCAGCTCGTTCTCGTCGTCGAAATAGAACCGCGGGTCTTCCTCCAGGTGCGCGAAGAAGGCATCGAGGTCGCCCTGAAAGCCGACCTGATCCTTCACCGCCGTCATCTCGCGACGGATGCGCGCGACCTCGGCGAGGCCGAGCGCATGGATCTGCGCGGGCGCGAGATCCATTGTGGTGGCTTCGCGCACCCGCCAGCGATACCAGTCGGGGCCGTTGGGCAGGTCGGACCAGCCCACGCTGGCGCGCGCCGCGGGTAGATAGTCGCGCTCGACGAAATCTGCCAGCCGGCGGTAGGCCGGAAGTACCTCGGCGCCGAGTGCGGTGCGGTATGCCGCTGCGATGCGTTCGCGCTCCCGCACGGGGATCGTGCCAGGCATCGCCGCGATCGGCCCCCAGAACAGACTGTCCTCGATCCGCGCCGTGACGATCTCGCGCAGTTGCGGCACCGCCTTGGCGATCGCCGGCCGCGGCACCGTGACGCCGCGCGACATGCCTTGGTGCATCAGGGCGATGGCGCCCTCCACCCAGCGCGGGAATTCGCGTACGCGCGCGAGGAAGCGGTCGTAGTCCCGCGCGGTCCTGAATGGCTGCGGCCCCGTACCGGAGCCATAGACCGCGAGATCCAGCGGCAGACCGCCCATCTGGTTGAAGGGCAGCAACTCTTCCGGGAATCGCTGTCCCGCGAGCGTCTGCTCCCGCTCGGCGACGAAGACGTCGTAGGTGATGCGGCCTTGCGGCGATAATCCAGTCGTGTCGAGGCGGCGCGCCCGGTCGAGATAGGCGCGCTGGATGGCGAGCGCCCTTGCGCGAAACCCCGGGCTGGTGCTCTCGTCGAGCCGGTCGTCGTAACGCGAGTCGCCGATGGCGGTCGCGCTCATCGGCATCAGCTCGAGCTGGCGGTCGAAGTATTCCTCGACCAGCGCGTTCAAGGCCGCGTCGCCCGGGCGGGCGGACGGCATGGCGGCGCAGGCGGTGAGCGCGGCCGCGGCCAGCACGATGCATTTTTTCATCGCCGCATGGTAGCAACTGCCGTACGGAAACAGCCGGGCGCCTCCGGCAGCAACCTGTGATCCCGGGCGGTCGCGTGGCATCCTAACGAGCCTGCCACTCGCCGGAGCACCCCATGCTGGTCGGATCCCAGGTTCGTCGCGTCGCCGTGATCGGCGGCATGCGCATTCCCTTCGCCCGTGGTCATGGCGCCTACGCGAAAGTCGGCAATCAGGACATGTTCACGGCGGTGCTGCAGGCATTGGTGGCCCGCTTTCGCATTGCCGGCGAGCGCCTCGGCGACGTCACCGGCGGCGCGGTGCTCAAGCATTCCAGAGACTTCAACCTGGTGCGCGAATGCGTGCTGTCATCCGGGTTGGATCCCGCCACGCCGGGCATCGACATGCAGCGCGCCTGCGGCACCGGTCTGGACGCGGCGGTCTCCATCGCCATGAAAATCGCGCTGGGGCAGATCGACGCCGGCATCGCCGGTGGCTTCGACACGGTGAGCGACCCGCCGGTCGTGTTCTCGCGCGAGTATCAGCAGCTGCTGTTGCGCGCCTATCGGGGCAAGACGCTCGCGCAGCGCATCAGGCCGTTCCTGTCGATCCGCCCGCGCCACTTCAAGCCGGTGATGCCCGGTGTGCTCGAGCCACGCACCGGCATGTCGATGGGCGAGCACTGCGAGCAGATGGCCAAGACCTGGCAGATTCCGCGCGCCGAGCAGGACGCGCTGGCGAACGCCAGCCACGTGAACGCCGGCAAGGCCTGGGCCCGCGGTTTCTTCAGCGACCTGGTGGTGAGCGAGTACCAGGGCCTGAGGATGGACAACAACGTGCGCCCCGACAGCACCGTGGAAAAGCTGGCCACGCTCAAGCCGGCGTTCGACCGCCGCAGCGGCCTCGGCACGCTCACCGCCGGAAATTCGACCCCGCTCACCGACGGTGCGTCCGCGGTGTTGCTCGCGTCCGAAGAATGGGCGCGCGCGCGCAATCTGCCCATCCTGGCGTGGTTCAGCTTCAGCAAGCAGTGGGCCGTGGACTACGTGAGCGGCCACGAGGGTCTGCTCATGGCCCCAGCCTACGCCGTGCCGGCCATGCTGAGGGACGCGAATCTCGCGCTGCAGGATTTCGACTTCTACGAGATCCACGAGGCGTTCGCGGCCCAGGTGCTGTGCACGCTCAAGGCCTGGGAGTCGCCCGAATACTGCAGGGAGCGCCTGGGGCTGGAGCGGCCGCTGGGCAGCATCGATCGCGACAAGCTCAACGTGAACGGCTCGAGCCTGGCCATCGGCCATCCGTTCGCCGCCACGGGCACGCGCATCGTCGCCTCGCTCGCCAAGCAGCTGTCGGAATCGGCGACGGCCCGGCGCGGGCTGATCTCGGTGTGTACGGCGGGCGGCATGGGCGTGGTCGCCATCCTCGAGAAGGCCTAGCCCTTCCCATTGGTTTCATTTGAAACTAAATTGGCGGGCGAGGTGTTCCATGAAGCACTACGTCCAGTTCCCGAGAATCGAGGGCCAGGCGTCGCGGCAGGCGCATGCCGATCTGCCGGAGGGCACCTACGAGCGTGAGATCAGCAAGGAGGGCTTCTTCGGCCCTGCCGCGCATCTTTACCACCGCCATCCGCCCACGGCCTGGGTGGATTTCGAGGGTCCCCTTCGCCCGCACGCCTTCGACTGCTCGCTGCTGACCGCCGCCCAGGACTCGCCCTGGTCGGCCACCAGTCTGTTGCACAACGCGTCGGTGCGCCTGCGCTACTGGCGCTGCGAAAAACGCATGCCGGCGCTGGCGCGCAATGCGGACGGCGACGAATTGCTGTTCGTGCATGCCGGCAGCGGCGAATTCTTCTGCGACTACGGACACCTGTCGTTCGCGGCCGGAGACTACATCCTGATTCCGCGCGGCACGATGTGGCGCGTGGAGTGCGCCACGCCGCTCGCGGCATTGCTCATCGAGGCGACCAACAATTCCTTCCGCCTGCCCGACAAGGGACTGGTTGGTCCGCATGCCATCTTCGACCCCGCGATGCTGGACACGCCGCGCATCGATGACGCATTCCGGGCCCAGCAGGAAGAAAGCGCGTGGCGGGTGAACATCAAGCGGCGTGGCGAGATATCCACGGTCACCTATCCCTTCAATCCGCTCGACGCGGTGGGCTGGCACGGCGACCTGTCGGTGGCGCGCATCAATCTGCGCGACCTGCGCCCGTTGATGAGCCACCGCTATCACCTGCCACCCTCGGCGCACACCACGTTCGTCTCGGATCGCTTCGTGGTGTGCAGTTTCGTGCCACGCCCCTTCGAGACGGATCCGGGCGCGATGAAGGTGCCGTTCTTCCACAACAACGACGACTACGACGAAGTGCTGTTCTATCACGCGGGAAGCTTCTTCAGTCGCGACAACATCCACCCGGGAATGATCACGCTGCACCCGGCCGGCTTCACTCATGGACCGCACCCCAAGGCGCTGAAAAATGTGCTCACGCCGAGCAAGGCCGGCACCGACGAATATGCCGTGATGGTGGATGCCCGCGATGCGCTCGAGATCGCACCGGCCGCCACGGGCATCGAATGGGCCGGCTACGTCGACAGCTGGAAGTCGCCGGCGTGAAGTTGGCCACGCTCAAGCGCGGTGGCCGCGATGGTCGCCTCGCCCTGGTGAGCCGCGATCTCACGCGCTGCCTGCTGGTACCCGGCATCGCGCCAACGCTGCAGGCGGCGCTAGACGACTGGGCCACGGTCGCCCCGCGCCTGGCCGACCGCGCCGCCACACTGGAGATTCCCGCCGCACATGCCGACGTGATGCCCTTCGATCCCAGCCAGTGCGCGGCGCCGCTGCCGCGCGCCTATCAGTGGGTGGATGGCAGCGCCTACGTGAACCACGTCGAGCTGGTCCGCAAGGCTCGCGGCGCGGACATGCCTGCCTCGTTCTGGACCGATCCCCTGGTCTACCAGGGAGGGTCGGACGACTTGTTAGGCGCTCACGACGACGTGCCGTTCGCGGACGAATCCTGGGGCATCGATCTCGAGGCCGAGGTGGCGGTCATCACCGACGACGTACCCATGGGCGCCTCGGCCGCGGAGGCACACGGGCACATCAAGCTGATCGCGCTGGTCAACGACTGGTCGCTGCGCGGGCTCATCCCCGGTGAGCTTGCCAAGGGCTTCGGCTTCTATCAGTCCAAGCCCGCGACCTCGTTCTCGCCGGTGGTGGTCACGCCCGACGAGCTCGGTGACGCCTGGCGCGACTCGCGCGTGCATCTGCCGCTGCTGAGTCGCATCAACGGCCAGGAGTTCGGGCGTCCCGACGCCGGGGTGGACATGACCTTCAATTTTGCCCAGCTCATCGCGCACGCCACGAAGACGCGCCGCCTCGGGGCCGGCGCCATCGTTGGCTCCGGCACGGTGTCCAACTACGACCGCAGCCGTGGCAGCAGCTGCCTCGCCGAAAGGCGCACGCTCGAACAGCTCGAGTCCGGCGCGCCGCGCACGCCTTTCCTGAAATTCGGCGACCGCGTCGCGATCGAGATGCGCGATGCGCGCGGCAACAACCTGTTCGGCACGCTCGACAATCGCGTGGTCCGCTTCGAGCGTTAGCCGATTGCGACCTCGACCGGCGTGGGCGCCAGCACCCGCTGCAGGTCCGCGGGATCGATGCTCACCAGGAAGCCGCGCGCACCGCCATTGATGTAGATGCGTGGCAGCGAGGCGATGCTCTTCTCCATGTACACCGGCATGGCGCGCTTCAGTCCGAACGGCGAGGTTCCGCCCACCTGGTAGCCGGAGTGACGATCCGCGATCTCCGGCGCGCACGGCGCCACGCTTTTGCGCCCCAGCTGGCGCGCCAGGTTTTTCGCGGACACTTCCCGGTCGCCATGCATGAGAACGCACAGCGGCTTCCTGGCGTCGTCCTCGAAGATCAGCGTCTTGATCACGGCGTGTTCGTCGACGCCCAGCTGCTGCGCGGAGACGCGCGTACCGCCGCGCTCCTCGTAGGCATACAGATGCGGGGTGAATGCCACGTGGTGCTGGCGCAGCACGCGAACCGCCATCGTGACGGGATGATCCGTGGCCATCGCGGCTCGTCTCGTGCCGTCGGCTCAGCGGAAATCCGCCACCCGCAGCGTGATGGGCCGCCCCGCGTGCAGCCTGCGCGCGTGCGACCTGTCCCGGTATCGCAGCCGCGCCTGGCCGTCGACGGTCGGCCGCAGCTGCGCGGAGCGCAGCTCGCCCTCGGCCCACGCAATGTCGAGCTCGACGCCACCGCGCGCACGCAGCCCGCGCACCGAGCCTGTGGGCCAGGCCTTCGGCAACGCCGGCAGCAACTCGATCTCGCCGTCGATGCTCTGCAGCAGCATTTCCGCGATGCCATTGGCGCCGCCGAAGTTGCCGTCGATCTGGAACGGCGGGTGGGCATCGAACATGTTCGGGTAGGTGCGCGAGGGATCCAGCAACAGCTTGATCACGGCGTGCGTGTGCTCGGCTTCGCGCAGGCGCGCCCACAGGTTGATGCGCCAGGCGATGGCCCATCCGGTGGAGAGGTCGCCGCGCAACTCCAGCGACTTGCGGGCGGCCGCCGCGAGCTGCGGCGTGCGCCGCACGGTGATCTGCTCGCCCGGGAACAGCGCATACAGATGGGAGACGTGTCGGTGCTCGCGCTCCGGCGCTTCCATGTCCCAATCCTCGAGCCATTCCTGGAGCTGCCCCGCCTTGCCGATGCGGTCGGGCGGTAGTTTGGCGCGCGCCGCGGCGCAGGCGGCCTGGAATTGCGCATCGGTGCCCAGCAGTTCCGCGGCCCGCATGCAGTTGGCGAACAGGTCGCGCAGAATCTGGCTGTCCATGGCTGGGCCCGCGCAGATGGACACGTCCGGCTGATGATTGTTCTCGGGCGACATGGACGGGCTGGTGATGCGATATTGCCCGGAGGAATCCGGCACCAGCGTGTCGAGAAAGAACTCCGCCGCGCCCTTCATCACCGGGTAGACGTCGGCAAGATAGGCGCGGTCGCGCGAGTAGTCGTAGTGGTCCCAGAGATGCTTGCAGAGCCAGGCGCCGCCGGTCGGCCACAGTCCGTAGCGCGCCGCGTCGATCGGCGCGGTCGCACGCCACAGGTCGGTGTTGTGATGCGCCACCCAGCCGCGCGCGCCGTAGTTCACACGCGCGGTGCGGGCGCCCGTGATCGCCAGATCCTTGACCATCGCCACCAGCGGCTGAACGCACTCGGCGAGGTTCGTGGGCTCGGCCGGCCAGTAGTTCATCTCGGTGTTGATGTTGATGGTGTACTTCGAGCCCCAGGGCGCCGAGAGCTTGTCGTTCCACAGCCCCTGCAGATTCGCGGGCTGCGTGCCCGGACGGGAACAACTGATGAGCAGATAGCGCGCGTACTGGAAATACAGGGCGGCAAGCTGCGGGTCGTCGCTCGTCTGCGAACCGCGGATTCGCTGGTCCGTGGGCAGCGCGGCCGCCGGCGTGGATCCGAGATCCAGCGACACCCGCCGGAACAGTCGGCGATGGTTCGCGAGGTGCGCGCCCAGCAGCTCCGGATACGTCTTTGCCGCCGCGGCGGCCAGCCGTGCGCGGTTCGCGGCCCCGGGATCGCCGCCGACATCGTCGAACCGGCGGAAGCTGGTGGCCGCGGAAACCAGCAGCACGGCCGCGTCGGCGCCCTCGACCGCGATCTCGCCATCGCGCGCGCGCAGCGTGCCGCCCTCGTGCAATACCCTGACCCTGGCTTCGTAGCGCAAGGCGGCAGCGATGCCCTGCTGCGAAGTGTTGTTGCCGGTGAGCGTGAGTTCGTCACCCGAGGAACCGGCCGCGCCCGGCATGGGGGTCTCGAAGGATGCCTGGAAGGCGAGTGCCGCGGGCCGATTCGCCGTGAGCCGGATGACGATGAGGTCGTCGGCAGCGGAGGCGAAGGCCTCGCGAGTGAAGGTGATGTCCTCGCGCACGAAGCGCACCGTCGCCAGCGCCGCATCGAGATCGAGGTCGCGGCGATAGTCGTCGGCGAGCGACGACGCGCCGAATGTGAGGATGAGCTCGCCCACGGTCTGGTACGAGGGCATGCGCAGGGGCCTGCCCATCAGCTTCTCGTCGGCGAGTGCCTGCGCTTCGGCGTATCTGCCCTGCGCGACGAGCTCGCGCACGCGGGGCAATGCCTGGCGGGCATCGGGGCTCGAGGGGTCGTAAGGGCCGCCGGCGAACAGCGTGTCCTCGTTGAGCTGCAGGCGCTCGCGCGCGACGCCGCCGTAGATCATGGCGCCCAGGCGTCCATTGCCGATGGGCAGCGCCTCGGTCCAGGTTTCGGCCGGTCGCGTGTACCAGAGCCGCAGGTCCGGCGCGGCGCCGGCAGGCGTGTCCGCCGCCAGCACCGGGGCGCCTCGCGCCATCCAGGCACCCACGGCGATGCCACCCTGCAAAGCCTCTCGTCGCGTGACCATGCTGTCCCCCAGATCGGATTCTCTAATGAAGTTCGACATCGCGAGCCTGCACGCTCCCAAGCGCAATGTCATCGCCGCCGTGCGCCCCATCATGGAAGAGCTGGCCGAACGCACGCAGCAGTCTTGCCATCTCATGGTGAACAGTGGCGCGCACATGGTATGCGTCGCGCACCAGGAAAGCCCCGCGGCCATCGGCTTCGCCGTGCAGGTGGGATTCCGCCCGTCATGGTGCAGTCGCCTTCCGGGCGCGTGTATTTCGCCTTCCAGGACGCGGCACGCCAGCAGCTGCTGCTCAGCCGGCGGCGATCGCGGAACAGGGATTCGGCGGCACTGCGCCGCTTACGCACCTCGGCTGCGCGCATCGCGCGTCAGGGCCATGGTGCGAACCGATCCGCCTAACTTCCAGAATCCGTGACGTGTCGGCGCCGGTGTTCGGGCGGTAGCCCGGCCAGGCTGTCGCCTGCCTGAACATTCCGTACGTCTCGCACCGCGCCCTCAACGTCAGCCTCGAGGCTGCCGTGCCGTTGCTGCCCGATGCGACGGCGCGCATCTCGGCGCGCTGCGGTCGGGGCGCGAGCCCGCGCGCGGCTGACGCCGTCCGGCGCCCATACCGGCCGCCCCCTACAACGGGTCCGGGTCGATATCACCTTCGGGGCAGGAGCGACCGCGCCGCACAGTGGCACAATGCACCCAACCCCTGGCCGCCGCACTCCTGGAGCCGATTTCAATGGGTGAGTTCACCACGCTCATGTCCCGCGACGGGCATGAGTTCAATGCCTGGCTTTCACCGGCGCCGCCAGCGGGCGCGCGCGGCGCGCTGGTCATCGCCCAGGAAATTTTCGGCGTCAACCGGCACATCCGGCGCATTGCCGACGACTACGCGGCGCAGGGTTACGTGGTGATCGCGCCCTGCCTGTTCGATCGAGTGCGCCGGGGCATCGAGCTCGGCTATTCCGAGCCGGAGCGGCAGCAAGGCCGCGGGTACCGTTTGCAGATCCCCGAGGAGAAGACGCGACTCGATCTGGCCGCCTCTATCAACGTGGTACGGCACGCGGGGCGGGTGGCGGTGATCGGATACTGCTGGGGCGGCACGCTCGCCTATCTGGCCGCCTGCGCGCTGCCCATCTGCTGCGCCGTGTCGTATTACGGCGGGCAGATCAAGGACCATCTCGACCAGTCGCCGCGCCACCCCGTGATGTATCACTTCGGCGAACGCGACCCGCACATTCCCGCGAGCGACGTGGAACGGATCCGCGCCGCGGACCCGGACGGCATATTCCACCTCTACCCCGCCGATCATGGCTTCAATTGCGAGGACCGGGACACGTACGATGCCGCCAGCGCGGCACTGGCACGCGAACGCACGCTGGCATTCCTCGCCGCCAGAATGGAGAGCAGATGATGCAGCTCAACGACCGCACGCTCTGGAAGGAGCAGGGGTACGTCGATGGCGCCTGGTCCATGGCGGACTCCGGCCAAACTACCGCAATCCTGAACCCGGCCAATGGCGACAGAATCGGCGCCGTGCCGAACATGGGCGCGGCCGAAGCGCGCCGCGCCATCGATGCCGCGCATGCCGCGCTGCCCGGTTGGGCGAACAAGACCGCGGGCGAGCGCGCGCGCATCATGCGCAAATGGTTCGATCTCATGCTGGCGAACCAGCAGGACCTCGCCGTCATCATGACCGCCGAGCAGGGCAAGCCGCTGGCCGAGTCCCGGGGCGAGATCGCCTACGCGGCCTCGTTCATAGAATGGTTCGCCGAGGAAGCCAAGCGCGTCTACGGCGACGTGATTCCGGGCCACCAGGCTGACAAGCGGATCCTGGTGCTGCGCCAGCCCATCGGTGTGGTGGCGGCGATCACGCCCTGGAATTTCCCGGCGGCGATGATCACCCGCAAGGCGGGTCCGGCGATCGCCGCCGGCTGCACCATCGTGGTCAAGCCCGCGCCGCAGACGCCGTTTTCGGCGCTCGCCATGGCCGAGCTCGCGCAGCGCGCCGGCCTGCCACCGGGCGTGTTCAACGTGGTCACCGGAGATGCGGCCGCCATCGGCGGCGAGTTCACCGGCAACGCCAAGGTGCGCAAACTGTCGTTCACCGGCTCGACCGCCGTGGGCAAACTACTCATGTCGCAGTGCGCGGGAACCGTGAAGAAGGTGGCGCTGGAGCTGGGCGGCAATGCACCGTTCATCGTGCTCGACGACGCCGACCTGGATGCCGCTGTGGCCGGCGCCATCGCCAGCAAGTACCGCAACACCGGCCAGACCTGCGTGTGCGCCAACCGCTT
>CAMLGF010000091.1 GCA_946479515.1 uncultured Pseudomonadota bacterium
TCTCGCGCACCTTGAGGATGTTGTAGCCATCCTTCTGGTTGGCGGTGACGAACACCGCGCGCTTGCCCATGTAGCGGCCGGTGTAACTGTAGGCGCCCGTGTTCCAGTTCACCTCGGCGACGTCGCGGATGCGCACGATGCGCCCCTCGCTGGAAGCGACCACGGTATCGCGCACCTGGTCGAGCGTGGTGTAGCTGCCGGAGGTCTTCAACGAGAAACTGCGCGGGCCGAGATCGATGAAGCCCGCGGGAATGTTGGCATTCTCGCTCTGGATCGCGGCGATGATCTGCGTCGGCGCCAGGTTGAGCTCGGCCACGCGCTTCAGGTCCAGCGCGACGCGCAACTCGCGCGAGGGATAGGCCCAGGTTTCCGCCGTGCGGACCCCGTCCACGGTCTTGAGCGCATCCTTGAGCTCGCGCGCGTAATCCTCCAGCTCGCGATATGGCGCTTCCTCGGACACCAGCGCGATCTGCACGGTGTTCACCAGGCCCGGCGAGAAGCGCCGGACGATGAACTGCACCTCGGGCGGGAACTCCGGCCGCAGTGCGTTCAGCTCCCGCGTGACCTCGTCGTATTTCTTGTCCGCGTCGACCGATGCCTGGAACTCGATGGCCGTGAACGACACGCCGTCGCGGATCGAGGTCTCCATCTTGAGTACGTCGTCGAGCGCCGCCAGCTTGTCCTCGATGGGCTTGGCGATCAGGCGTTCGAGATCCTTCGGATCTGCACCGGGGTAGATGGCCGCAATGGTGTAACCCGGAATCTTGAAGTACGGGTCCTCCTCGCGCGGCACGCTGCTGAAGGCGAACCAGCCGAGCGCCACCAGGCACAGGAATGCGACCAGCGTGAACTGATAGCGGCGGATGGGAAATTCGAGCAGCGAAGACATCGCTCAGCCTTCACTCGCGGGCGCGGTGAGGTTGTCGGCCTGCTGCGTGGCCTCGCGCAGCACCTCCACCGCGTCGCCGTTCTCGAGGAACAGCGCGCCGTCGGTGATCACGGTCTCACCGGGGCGGAGGCCGCTCTCGAGCGCGATGCTGTCCGCGGTGATGAAGGCAACCTGCACGTCGCGGCGCCGGGCCACGTCCTGCCCGTTCGCCTGGTCGATCACGAACACGCTGGCGCGATCGCCATTGCCTTCGACCAGCGCGGACATGGGCACATACGTGAGCGGCGGTGCCCCCGTGTTCGGCTCCAGGTGCAGGCGCGCGACCAGGCCGCTCACCAGCCGGGGCGGCGGGGAGTCGAACTGCACTTCGACGGGAAACATGCCGCTGCGCTCATCGGCGGCGCTGGCTGCTTCAACCAGCGTGCCGGTCATGACCTGGCCGGGAAAGGCGTCCATGCGGATACGGCCCTTGTCGCCCAGCTTCACGTTCACGATCTCTCGGTCGGCCAGCGCGGCGCGCACCACGAAGCCGCGACCGCTCTCGCCGAACAACAGCACCGGGGCGCCCGCCGGCACCAGCTCGCGCTCCTCGACCAGCTTGCGCAGCACGCGCCCGTCGCGCGGCGCCGTGATCACCGCATAGCCCAGATTGAATCGCGCCGACTCGAACTGCGCCTCGGCCATCGCCGATTGCGTGCGCAGATCCTGCAGCTGCTCGAGGCTGATGACCTGGTCGCGATACAGGTTCTCGCCGCGCGCCAGGTCGCGCGCCGCCTTCTGCGCCAGCTGCCGCGCCTGTTCGACCTGCGCGGAAACTTCGGTCAACTCGATCTCCGCGAGCCGCTGCCCCTTCCTGACCACGTCGCCTTCCTGCACGTGGATCTTGCGCACCAGTCCGCCTACCTTGAACGACAGTCGCAGTTCGTGCCGGGTCGCGACCATGCCGTTGGTGTCGATGGGCGGCACCGCAGGGCCGTCGCTGGCGCTGGCCACGCGCACGGGACTGGGCTTCGGTGCTTCCGGGGCCTCGTTTCGGCCGCAACCCGTCAACAGGCTCGCCCACAGCGCGGCGAGCAGGAGCAGGGGCGTGCCCCTGCTGGCAGGAGACCTTTTTTCGTATTGGTTCATGGCAGGTTTCCGAGCGGCAGGTTGCCGTTGGCGGTGGCGTAATCGAGATCGGCCTGGCGTGCGAGCACGTCGAAGCGCGTGACATTGAGATTCAGCTCGGCGCTGGTGAGGCTCGAGCGCGCGTCGATGAACTCGACCTGGCTGATCGCGCCTTCATCGCGCTTGCGGCTGGCGATGCGGAAGGCGGCGCGCGCAGCCTCGGCGCGGGCCTCCGCAGTGGCGAGCGAATCGGCGCTGGTGGTGAGCCGGTCGAGCGACTGCTGCACCTCGAGCTGCACCTGCTGAGTGAGCGAGCTCAGTTGCGCCTCCGTCTTGCGGGCCGCCGCGTGCGCCTGGCGAACCGCGGCGCGGCGCGCGCCGCCGTCGAAGAACGTCCAATTGAGCAGCAGCGACACGGTGGCGTAGTTGGCGCCGCGCCCGAATCTGTACTCCTCGCCCTGGATGCCGCCATCGGCGCCCAGCGACAGCGTCGGCCACCGGTCCGCGCGCGCGGCGCGCACCTGGGCCTCGCTGGCGCGCGAGAGATGCTGTAGTTGCGCCAGCTCCGGGCGATTGGCCAGCGCCGCGGCCCGTAGCTCATCCAGTGCGCGGCTGGCGGCGCTCACGTTGGCGGTGACGTCGGCTTCCTCGAGCGGCGCGTCGAGCGGGCGATTCAGCAGAAAGTTCAGGTAGCTCTGCGCCTGGCGCGCTCCGTTGCGCGCCTCCGTCGACTGTTGCGTGACCGCCAGTAGTTCGGCCCGGGCGCGCAACACCTGGTCCTGGGTGATCTTGCCGTTGCGATACAGCGAATCGTTGACGCGCAGGTTCTCATTGAGCAGCGCCAGGCTGGCGTCGACGATGCCGCGCGTGCGCATGGCTGACAGCCAGTCGAGATAACCGACCGTGATGTCGCGCTTCAATCGTCGGGCCAGCGCCGTGCGCGCGTACTCGCTGGCACCGAGCAGCTCGCGTTGAGCGCGCACCGCCGCGGGAATCACCGGGGCAATCAGCGGCATGCGCAGCGTGAGATGAGTGTCCTGCTCGCGTTCGCGCAGGAAGGCCACGGTCTCGTTCTGCACCACCGGGAACTGAGGTTGCTGGCCCTGCTGTACGAGCAGATCGTTGAGCGTCTGGTAGGCGGGGTTGAGCGCATCGCCGAGCGGTAGATCGATGGTGCGGCCGCCTTCGGAGCGCGAGTAGCGCGCCGCCAGCCCGAGCTCGGGGAAATAGCGCGCTCGCGCCTGATCGAGTGCGGCGGCGCTGCGTTCGACCTCCAGGGTTTGCGACTGCAGCGAGAGATTCGACCGCAGCCCCTCGCGGACGTACTCGTCGACGATCTGCGCCAGCGGGCGCGAGTCGGCCATGGCGGATTCCGAATCGGGCTGGACCGGCACGAGCTGCGCGAGGGCGGCCGAGCTCCACAGCAATGCCAGTGCCGGCAGTGCCAACACCCTCAAATGTCGATTCGCTGGACGCATGTCTAGCCTTGGAGGCGAACAATCCCTGTTTCAGATGGCGATGATCAGGCCTTCAAGTCCCGCGTGATCATGCTGATCGCGTGATCGATGAGCGCGCGGGCGCTGACGCCGTGATGGGTGAGCGCGTGGGTCTTGGTGGTGGTGAGCTGGATGATGCCGTGCATGAATCCCCACAGCGTCACGCTCATGAGCATGGCGGACGAGATGTCGCCGCGGATGCTGCCATCGCGGATGCCGTTCTCGATGCATGCGACCAGAGTGGCCTGCAGGCGATCGCCGCCGGCGGCGCAGGCCTGCTCCGAGGGCGAGAATTGCGTGGGGTCCGGACTCTTCAGCTCGCAGCGGGCCAGCGCGTCGAAAAGCGTGGGAAATTCCTGCGAAAACGCCACATATGCCCGGCCGATGGCGCTCACCTGTTCGAGTCCCGTCCTGTTGCGCTCCGCGGCCTCCACGAAGCGCGCGTGCAGCATGTTCATGGCGCGCTCGGCGAGCCCGAACATGAGATCGGAGCGGTCCTGGAAGTACACGTACAGCAGGGCGCGCGACAGGCGCGCGCGCCGGGCGACGTCGTCCATGGTGAGGGCGTCGAGGCCGACCTCGCGCCCGGCGGCCTCCGCGGCGTCGACGATCTCGGCGCGGCGGCGTTCCTTTTCCTCGAGTCTGCGTTCTGCGATGTAGCTCATGGGCGCGAAGCCTAGGCCGGGTTCTGACGCAATGTCAATTACTAGAGAAGTGTGCAATTCACGCGCATACGCAAATGCGAACCCCTCGCATTTACATCCAGGGGCCGCGAACCCATACTTCCGCGCGTGAAAACCCCTGATTCGCCTGCGTGCTCGGCCCGTGCGGCGGTGGCCACCCTCGCTGAACTCGCCGACGGCAAGGAAGCGACGGTCACCGGCCTGACCCAGGTCTCCGGACTCACCGGCGACCAGGCCTCGTCGCTGGTCTCGCGTCTGCGCGATCTCGGTTTCGTCACGGGGGCGCGATGCAGGGTGGTGGCGCGCATGTGGCCGGGCGGCGATCCCATTGCGGTTCGCGTCGGCGGTTCCACCTTCGCGCTGCGGCGCGCGGAAGCGTCGGCCGTGCAACTGGCGTGACCATGGACGCCGCCGTCGCAACGCGGCCACTGCGTATCGCGCTGGTCGGCGTGCCCAATTGCGGCAAGACTGCGCTGTTCAACCGCCTCACCGGCAGCCGCCAGAAGGTGGCTAACTACCCCGGCGTCACGGTGGAGCGGCGCGAAGGCGCGCGCCGCGCGGCCGATGGCCGCGAGCTGCGCGTGCTGGACCTGCCCGGCACCTATTCGCTGAATCCCACCACGCTGGACGAAGCGATCACCCGCGACGTTCTGCTCGGCCGGGTCGCCGGGGAATCGGCCCCGGATCTCGTGGTCTGCGTGGTGGACGCCGTGCATCTGCCGATCGGGCTGCGGCTCGCGCTCGAGGTGAAGCGGCTCGGCCTGCCGACAGTGCTCGCGCTCAATCGCATGGACGTCGCGAAAAAACGCGGCGTGCACGTCGACCTCGACCGGCTCGCCCGCGAGCTTCGCATCGCGGTAGTGCCTTCCGTCGCGGTGCGACGCGGCGGCGCCGACGCACTCATCGCGGCCATCGAGTCCGGCCACTGGCGGGCGATGCGCGGCGCCGGCGCCCTGGCCTGGGCCGCGCCCGGCGCCGAAGAGGCGCAACGCACGCAGATCGAACTGCGCGCGCTGCTCGACGCCGTCGGCTATCGCGCGCCGCCGGACAATCGCCTCGGGCAGCGCCTGGATGCACTGCTGATGGATCCGTTCGCCGGCATGCTGGTGCTGGCCGGCGTCATGTTCCTCATGTTCCAGGCGGTGTTCAGCTGGGCCGAGCTGCCCATGGACCTGATCGACCGCGGCATGGCTGCGCTCGGCGCATGGGTGGGGGACGCCATGCCTGCCGGGCCGCTCAACAGCCTGCTGGTCGACGGCGTGATCGCCGGCGCCGGCAGCGTGCTGGTGTTCCTGCCGCAGATCATCATCCTGTTCTTGTTCATTCTGGCGCTCGAGGATTCCGGCTACCTGCCGCGCGCGGCCTACCTACTCGACCGGCTCATGGGCGGCGTCGGCCTGTCCGGCCGGGCATTCATCCCGCTGCTGTCGAGTTTCGCCTGCGCCATCCCGGGCATCATGGCGGCGCGCACCATACCCAGCTGGCGTGACCGCCTCACCACCATCATGATTGCGCCGCTGATGACCTGCTCGGCGCGCCTGCCGGTGTACGCGCTGCTGATCGCGGCCTTCATACCCGACCGTCCCGTCGGCCCGTTCAATCTCCAGGGGCTGGTGATGTTCGGGCTGTACGCGGCCGGCGTGCTCTCGGCACTGCTGGTGGCCTGGGTGGCCAAGGTGTTCTCCGGCGCACGCCGCTATTCACCGCTGATGCTGGAGCTGCCTGACTACCAGTGGCCCAACGCCGCCAACCTGCTGCTCGGGCTCTGGGAGCGGGTGAAGATCTTCCTGCGCCGCGTCGGCGGCATCATCCTCGCGCTGACCATCGTGCTGTGGTTCCTGTCGAGCTACCCGGCGCCGCCGGCGGATGCCGCCGGGCCCGCCATCCAGTACAGCTTCGCGGGCAGGCTCGGCGCCGCGCTCGAATACCTGTTCGCGCCCATCGGCTTCAACTGGCAGATTTCCATCGCGCTGGTGCCGGGTCTCGCAGCGCGCGAAGTCGCCGTGAGCGCGCTCGGCACCGTGTACGCGCTTTCGGTTGCCGGTGACGACGTCGCCGGCCAGCTCGAGCCGCTGATCGCGCACAGCTGGAGTCTGGCGACCGCCTGCAGCCTGCTTGCCTGGTATGTGTTCGCGCCGCAATGCCTGTCGACACTCGCGGTGGTCAAGCGCGAGACCAACTCCTGGCGCTATCCACTGATGATGGCCGGCTACCTGTTCGCGCTCGCCTACCTGGCGTCGTTCATCACGTATCGCGTGGTCAACGGCTGGAGCTGAGCATGCAGGAAGTCATCGTGATCCTGCTGGTTCTCGGCGCCACGCTGGTCAGCGTGTGGAAGCTCATGCCGGCGCGCCGCCGTCTGAAGGTCATGATGGCGCTGGATGCCTGGCTGGCGCACAAGGACTTCCTGCAGGGCTGGCGCACGCGCGTGCTCGCGCGTCGCATCCAGGCCGCCGCGGGCGCAGGTTGCGCCGGCTGCGCCGCCAATACCGGCGGCCAGCCGCGACCGCGGCAGCGATGAGCCGGTCGCACGTCGCACTGCTGTGCGCATTGTTGTGCGTTTCGGTGCATGCCGTCGCTGCCGGGCGCAAAGTGCACGACGATGCCGGCGCGTCGCTCACCGTGGACGACTCCGCCTGCCGCATCGTCTCACTCGCGCCGGGCACCACGGCCATGCTGTACGCGGCAGGCGCGGGCCGTTGTCTCATCGGTACGATCGCTCATTCCTCCGAACCGGCCGAGGCGGCCGACCTGCCGGTGGTCGGCGATGCCGAGACGCTCGACTTCGAGCAACTGCTCGCGCTGCGCCCGACGGTGGTGGTGGTTGCGGTGGACGTGGTGCAGCGCGTGCGCATCGATCGCATCCGTGCGCTCGGGCTTCCCGTCTATCAGGTGCACGTGACCCGCCTCGCCGGCATGCCGCAGTCGCTGCGGCGCCTCGGCGCGCTCGCCGGCTCCGCCGAGGCCGCCGGGCGAGCCGCCACCGCTCTCGAGGCCGAACTGGCCGCGCTGCGCCGGCGCTACCAGGCCAGCCGTACGCTGCGCGTGCTCTATCAGATCTGGGATCAGCCTATCTACACGATCGGAGGGCGGCACGTGATCGATGACGCGCTGCGGCTGTGCGGCGCGCGCAATGTGTTCGATGACCTCGAAACGGCCGCCCCGGCCGTGACTCGTGAATCGGTGCTGGCGCGCGACCCGGAACTGATCATCGCTTCCGGACCCGCGAAAACGGCCGCCGCCTGGCTCGAGGAATGGCGGCGATTCCCCACGGTCAGCGCGGTGCGACGCGGCCAACTGGTGGCCCACACCGACGAGCGCATCGATCGCATGGGGCCGTCGCTGATCGGCGCGACCGGCAGCCTGTGCGCGGTCATAGATAGAGCGCGCCAGGCGATCGCGCCGGCGTCCGCCGCGAAATAACCTTTCCCGGTGCGAGGACGGCCCCGGCCGGCGGCTGGCTTGTCGGCCCGCGCGCACGGCGGTTATCTTCCGCAGCGAACCGCGGGCGGAATTTTTCGACGCGGCACCAGTCGAAGGATTGCCGACGTCTCGGCAAGAGGGAGAAATCTGATGAAGTCTTCGTTGTTTGCGGCGGGCGTTGTCGTGGCGCTCAGCGCCTGTGCGGCCACCGGCCAACCGACCGCCTGGGGCAAGGCCGGCGTTTCCAAGGCGGATTATGGCAATGACATCGGCATGTGCACCGGTCTGGCCTCCCAGATGGCGAGCGGCAATGGCTCGAACACGGCCGGCGGCGTCAATGGCCGCAACAATTCCGGCCAGGCGGGCGCGGCGACCGCCGGCGCCAGCTCGGGCACCGTTGCCGGCGGCACGTACCAGGGCATGGCCAGCGGGGACTTCGCCCAGCGCGCGGCCACCCAGCAGCGCGCGCAGGAGATGGCCGCCAAGCGCATGCAGGCCGATGCTTTCCGCAATTGCATCGTCGAGCGCGGCTACCGGGAATTCACGCTGACGCCCGAGCAGCGCGCCAAGCTCGGCTCGCTCAAGCACGGCAGCAGCGAGTACTACGAATACCTGTA
The DNA here is from genome assembly GCA_946479515.1 of uncultured Pseudomonadota bacterium. The sequence continues at coordinate 8,216 of CAMLGF010000091.1, forward strand.
CATGCTCGGCTCGGATCCGAAGGTCGTGAACGGCTCGAAATAGTTAGACCGCGGACGCCGCGGCGGGAGGCGACGATGAAGACGCTGATTGCCGCGGCCTGCGTGGCCGCCATGCTCGCCGGCTGCGCAGCGTCGGGTCCGCCCACCGCCTGGGGCAAGCCGGGCGTTTCCCGCATCGACTACGGCACGGACATCGGCCTGTGTTCCGGCCGCGCCGTGCAGGTGGGCGCCGGTGCAGGCTATCGCACTGCCGGCGGCGTGCAGGGCAGCAACAACACGCCGGTGATGGAGCGCGACACCAGGGGCACCGTCCTGCCGCGCGGACCGACCGATCCACAACCGGCGGGTACGGCGGCCACCAGTGCGCAGCTTCCCGCCAACGGCATGTACTCCGGCGTGGTTTCGTCCGACTTCGCGCAGCGCGCCGCCACACAGCAGCGCACGCAGGAGATGGCCCAGAAGCGGGCCCAGGCCGAAGCTTTTCGCAGCTGCCTCCTCGAGCGCGGATACACGGAGTTCGATCTGACTCCCGAGCAACGTGCACATCTGGGCACGCTCAAGACCGGCAGCAACGAGTATCACGAATACCTGTACTCGCTGGGCAAGGCGCCACCGGCGCAGGGCACCCGCTAGTCAGGCGGGCACGACATCGAAGGCGGCCGTCAAGCGGCGGTCGCCGGCCTCGAAGGGCACGGTGCCGTGCCAGAGATAAGAAGGGAACAGCACCAGCAGACCCGGCTCGGGCTGCACGAAGTGCTCCGGGCCCAGCCCCGGCACCGCAATGCCCGGCTCGCCGAAAGAAATCCAACCCGCGCGCGAGACGGCATCGGTCACCGGCGGCAACTCCACGTAGTAGGCCGAGCTCAACCAGCCTGCGGGATGCACGTGGCTCACGTGGAATCCCCCGGGTTGCAGCTGCACGGACCATGACCCCGAGATCCGGTAGCCGCCCCCCGCCGCGACACGCCGTGCCGTGGGGTGCCGTGGATCCAGTTCCGCGAGGCGCGCGATGTAGTCGCGGATCGGCGCGTCGAGCATGGCGAAGAACTCGGCGAACAGCGGATTGCTCGCCGGCAGATTGCGTTCGGTCTGCGTGCCGCCGCGCAGCGACTGCGCCAGCGGTCGCCGTTCGCGCTGATGGCGCGCACTCAGCTCGCGGGCGAACACCGCGTTGAATTCCGCGATGCCGCCGGGCCGCCGGGTCGCCAGGCGGTACGTGCGCACCAGTTGCGCGTAGTCGTGCAGGCGCCGGTACTGCGCATCGCCCAGCGCGCGCAGCGCGGTCGCCCGCCAGGCGATCAACAACTGGTCGTCGGGCAGCTGCGCCAGGAGCGCATCGCAGGCCGCGAGGGCTTCGCCGGCGCGGCCGCATTTCAGCAGCGTCGGCACCAGGTTGCGCCGCGCGGGCACCGATGCCGGCGCGTGCCCTACCGCCGCGAGTAGATAGGGAAGCGCGTCCTCAGGCTGCCCGAGCGAATCGGTCAGTACGCCTATCGAGGTCAGGAAGGCCGCGGACCGCGGTGCGCGCTGCAAACCTTCCTGCAGCAACGCGAGCGCGCGTTCGGCAAACCCCGCGTTGCGCAGCGCGTCGGCGGCCACCAGGCGTAGTCCGAGTTCCTGCGGGTGCGATTCGATGGCGCGCTCCAACGGCTCGGTGAGCGCCGCGCCCGCTCCGCGACTCCAACGCAGCTCGGCGAGCAGCGCGTGCAGCTGCGCGTCGGTGGGCCAGCGACCCAATGCCTGCTCGATGCTGGCTTCGGCTTCCGACGCGCGCCCCGCGCACTCGAGTGCGCGCCCGAGATGCACCAGGAGCTTGGGCGAGACCTGCGGGCCACGCGCCAGGTCGGCGAATTCCGCGAGCGCCTCATCGATCTGCTCCTGGGCCTCGAGCACCAGGGCGCGCTGAAAACGCAGTGCGGGCGTTCCCGGGAACATCCGCAAGGCCGTTTCGATGGCCGAGCGGGCCGGCTCCAGGCGTTGCAAATTCGCATTCGCGGAACTCAGCAAACGCCATGCCTCGACGGCGATGGCTTTGTCCTGGATGCGACGGGCCAGGTCCTCGGCGGCATCGAGTTTCCCGCTGTTCGCAAGTGAAACAACGAGTTGCAGAGTGTCCGCGGAATCCGGGCCGCTCACGGGTGGTCGCCGCCCGTCATGAATGACGCGACAACATTGGCTTCACGAGACATGACGCACGTCCGCAACTATTGGCAAAAGGGCTCTTGCTTGTGAATACGATCCTGATACATTCCAAAAAAATTCAAACAATCGGTATTCGAATTCAGGCCGAGTAATTTTTTATACAGGGGGGGCATTGCAGTGTCCAAGGCATCGAAGAGAGTGCGGCCCAAGGCCGTGAGTGCCGTTCGCGCCCGCGCGACGGAAATTTCAGCATTTGCGATCAGCGCCGCGTTGTTGGCGCCATACGCCATCGCGCAAGAGCAGGACGCTGCCGCGGCGGGTGCAAGCCCGCAAGGCGAGCAATCAGCGCAGAAGTCGGAGGACCTCACCGAGATCCTGGTGACGGGCATCCGCCGCGCGCTGCAGACCTCGCAGGAGATCAAGAAGGAAGCCGACACGGTGGTGGATTCGATCACCGCCACGGACATCGGCGCCTTCCCCGACAAGTCGGTGGCCGAAGCGTTGCAGCGCATGACCGGCATCGCCGTCACTCGCTTCGCCGCGGCCGGTGACACCTCGCACTTCTCGGCCGAACCCTCGGGCGTCGTGATCCGCGGCTTGCCGCAGGTGCGCAGCGAGTTCAACGGTCGTGACAGCTTCAACGCCAACAGCTCGCGCGGCCTGTCGTTCAGCGACGTCTCGCCAGAGCTCATGGCGGGTGTCGACACCTACAAGAACATGACCGCCGACATGATCGAAGGCGGTCTCGCCGGCACGGTCAATCTGCGCACGCACGTGCCCTTCGACTCCGAAGGCTTCGTGGCCGCGTTCTCGGGCGCGGTCGACTACGGCGATCTCGCCGAGGACGCCAAGCCCGCGGGCTCCGTGCTCATCAGCAATCGCTGGGACACCGGTGCCGGCGAATTCGGCCTCATGGTCAACGCCGCGTACTCCGAGGCGACCACCGAGTCGCAGGGCGTGCAGTTGCTGCGCTTCTTCAATGCCACGGACGTTCCGGAATACGGCGGTGGCACGAAGTGGATCCCGGGCGGCATCGACATCCGCGACAACCTGTACTACCGCACCCGCAAGGGCGCGTCGCTCGCCGGCCAGTGGCGCTCGCCCGACGAGTCGCTCACCGCCACCCTGCAGTACAACCGCTCCGAGTACCAGAACGACTGGGAAGAGTATTCACTCACCTCGGGCGTGGGTAATTCGCAGCAGCCGCAGGCGCTGGTCATCAACAACCAGTTCTCGCGTCCCGCCCCGGGCACCCCGGCGTACGAGTTCGACAGCCGTGGCGTGTTCATGAGCGGCGTCATCAACGACGTGCCGGATGGCTGGGCCGGTCCGACCAACAACCCGACCATCGCGCATCCCGATGGCTACACGCAGGGCAGCGACACCAACAGCCCGGACTGGGTCTGCTACACCTGGGGCGGCGCCACCAACAAGCCCTGCCCGAATTCGCGCGGCGCCGGCCTGAGTGCCGACACACGCGCGTCGACGCAGACCAACCTCACCGAAGACTACTCGTTGAACCTGCGTTGGAACGTCAACGAAAGGGTCGGCCTGAACTTCGATGTGCAGCGCATCGATTCGAGCGTCGTCAACTTCGACAACAGCTCGGACAACAAGACCGCGGCCGACATCCATCTCGACATCAGCGGCGGCAAGCCCAAGTTCAGCTTCTCGGCGCCCACGGGCTACGGCTGGACCGAAGGTGGTTTTGCGGATCCGCAGAACTACTTCCATGAATGGACCATGGAGCACACCGAGAACAGCGAAGGCCAGGAGACGGCTGCGCGCATCGACGCCGACATCGACATCGGCGACGGCTGGATGGACGCCCTGCGCGTCGGCGTCCGCAGTGCGGATCGCGACCAGCAGGTGAACTGGTCCACGTACAACTGGGGTTCGGTGCAGCCGCTCTGGGGCCTGCAGGACGACGTTCCGTTCTTCCTGAACCAGGGCTACTGGGACGGCACGTACACGCCGAAAGACCTGGGCTCCGACCTGGTCGGCGGCGGCGTGTTCGAAGGCGGCACCTTCCTGCATCCGCGCTACAGCGACGTGCGCAACTACGAGGCCACGCGCGCGCTGTACGGCGGCGGTCGCAGCAACAGCTGGGTGGCGCTGGGCGAGCGCTCGTGCGGGCTTGACGACAACGGGAATGACATCCCCACCAGCGGACCCGGCGGCTTGTACTGCCCGGTCGAACAGCTCGACGTGACCGAAGACACGCGCGCGGCCTACGTCATGCTGAAGTTCGGCGGTGACGAGTCCAAGATCGGCAACGTCAGCGTGCGCGGCAACATCGGCCTGCG
>CAMLGF010000092.1 GCA_946479515.1 uncultured Pseudomonadota bacterium
TGTCGGTAGTGGTGTGCATCATCTCGATGCTCATTTTTTCACTGGCCAGCAGATCACCCACGTCGCGGACCAGGCCCTGTCGGTCTATGGCGACAATGGTGAGTGTCACGGGCTGCGTGCTCTCGGCCGCCGTCCAGCTGGCCGCGATCAGGCGCTCAGGTCGGCTGGCGCTCATGCGCCTCAGTCCGGGGCAATCCGCACGATGAATGGTCACGCCGCGCCCCACGGTGGTGTAACCGGCGATGGGCTCGGGTTTCACCGGCGCGCAGCAGCGCGCGAAGCTGATGGGCAGGTCATCGACGCCGCCGACCAGTACCGGCGACCGTGCCGCCTTGCGCGTACCGGCGCGACGGCGTGGCGCGGGCGGCGCGTGCGCGGGTCCCGCGGCCGGCTCGGGTGTCGCGCCCGCCTTCTGCGCCGCCTCTTCGTCTAACTTCCGGAACCAGGCGCGCACCTTGGAGCGCGCCCGGGCGGAATTCAGGAAGCCCTGGGTCTCCGAGAGCCAGTCGCGGCTCGGCTGCGGCTGCTTGTGCGTGATGATCTCGACGATCTCGCCATTGGCCAGCGCGCGGGTCAGCGGAACGATGCGGCCATTGACGCGTGCGCCGCGGCAGCGATGACCCAGATCGGTGTGCACGTGATAGGCGAAGTCGAGCGGCGTCGCGCCGTGCGGCAGGTCCACGACTTCGCCCTTGGGCGTGAGCGCATAGACGCGGTCCTCGAACAGCTCCGAACGCACCTGATCGAGGAAGTCGCCGTCGTCCGCAGAGCCGCCGCCGGTCTGCGGTTCGAGCAATCTGCGCACCCATTCGATCTTGCGGTCGTAGCTCACGTCGTGCGCCCGCGGCGCGCGCCCTTCCTTGTACTTCCAGTGCGCCGCGAGACCGAGCTCGGCCTGGTCGTGCATCTCGCGCGTGCGAATCTGCACCTCGACGGCCTTGCCCTCGGGTCCGAGCACGGCCGTGTGGATCGAGCGGTAGAAGTTGTCCTTGGGCGTGGCGATGTAATCGTCGAATTCGCCGCGGATGTACGTATAGGCGCCGTGCACCAGGCCGAGCGCGGTGTAGCACTCGGGCACGGACTCGACCACGATGCGCACCGCGCGCAGATCGAACACTTGCTCGAAGGTCAGCTGCTTGCGCTCCATCTTCCGGTGGATGCTGTAGATGTGTTTCGGCCGGCCGTAGACTTCGCCGGCGATGCCCGCCGACTTCATCATCGCATCGAGCGAGCGGCAGAAATCGGCGATGTACCGTTCGCGGTCGGCGCGCTTCTCGGCGAGCGCCGCCGCGATGCGCCGGTAGTCATCCGGTTGCAGGTAGCGGAAGGCCAGGTCTTCCAGCTCCCACTTGAGCTGCCACAGGCCGAGGCGATTGGCGAGCGGCGCGAAGACTTCACGGGTCTCCAGCGCCAGCCGCTCGCGAATGGCCGCGTGCCCGTCCTTGGCGGCGAGCAGATCCACGAGCTGCCATGCCAGCCGCGCGAGCACCAGCCGCGGATCGCTCACCACGGACAGCAGCATCTTGCGCAGCGCTTCGGCCTGCGCGGGTTCCAGGTGATGCGAGGCGGCGGCCACGGGTGTGAGGCGGATGTCGCCGAAGTGGGCGAGCTCCTGGGCGAGCGCACAGGGCTCGTGCCCGAAATGCAGCTCCACTTCGCGCCACCGTTCTTCCGCGGCGTCCGGCGGTCGCGAGTCGTTTCCGGCGGGCAGCGCGGCGAATGCCGCCTGCGCCAGCAGCGCCGCGGACAGCGTGCCATCCTCGGTCAGCGAGGCGACGATGACGGCGGCTTCCGACGCGCGCGCGATGGCTTCGCGCGGTACGCCCCAGGACTCGAGCCAGGCGGCGTGCGCATCGATCGCTTGCTGGAGGTGGGCGGCGCAGGAATGAAGGTTGTGCACGGGATTCGTCGGTCGCGCCAACGAGTGAGGCGCGACAATTTTGCAGTGTATGATACCCGCAGGTTTTCTCAATCCGCGCAGGCTGTTACGCAGGTCGATACTACTGATGGCGCGTTACCCAGGGACATCATGGCGCAGCTACCGGCCCGAGGCCGGAAGAGTCGCGCCCGTGGCGCCCGCCGTGGTCCGGCTGTCGCCGCGAGGGCGGGCTCGCATCCTGGGTCTCGATCCCGGCTCGCTGCGTACCGGTTTTGGCGTCATCGATTGCGACGGCGGCAGCCTCACCATCGTTGCGCAGGGCTGCATCGCCACGTCCGGTGGACCGCTGGCCGACCGTCTGCGACTGATCCACGCGCGCGTGGCGGAGCTCATCCGCATGCACCGCCCCCAGGAGGTGGCGGTGGAACGGGTGTTCCTGTCGAAGAACGCCGACAGCGCGCTGAAGCTCGGGCAGGCACGCGGCGCAGCGCTGGCCGCGGTGCCGGCCACGCTCGGAGTGCACGAATACGCACCGCGCGCGGTGAAGCTCGCCGTGGTCGGCGTGGGCGGCGCGGAAAAATCCCAGGTCGCGCACATGGTCCGGCAACTGCTGCGCGTCGAGCTGCGGCTCGCGGCCGACGCGGCCGATGCGCTGGCGATCGCGGTCTGTCACGCGCACAACCGGAATTCTCTGCCCGCATGATCGGCTTCGTGCGCGGCAAGCTCGTGGTCAGGACCCCGCCGCATCTCACGGTGGACGTGGGCGGCGTGGGTTACGACATCGAGGCTCCGCTGTCCACGTTCTATACGCTGCCGGCGCTGGGCAGCGAAGTGCGCCTGCTCACGCACCTGGTGGTGCGCGAGGATGCGCACATCCTCTACGGCTTCGGCACGCAGGAAGAGCGCGCGCTGTTCCGCAATCTGCTCAAGGTGTCGCAGGTCGGTCCCAAGCTCGCGCTGGCCATTCTTTCCGGCACCAGCGTGGAAGGCTTTGCGACGCTGGTGAAACTGCAGGATGCCGCCACGCTCACGCGCATTCCGGGCGTGGGGCGCAAGACGGCCGAGCGCGTGATCATGGAAATGAAGGACCGCCTGGAAAAGCTCGAGGAGGGCGCCGCGGGCGCGCCGCCGGCCAGCGGCGAGAACCGCGAACAGGGTGAGGCCTGGAATGCGCTGGTGGCACTGGGCTACAAGCCCGCCGAAGTCACCGCCATGCTCAAACCCCTGGCAGGCCAGGGCGGCACGACCGAAGACCTCATCCGCCGCGCCCTGCAGGGCACGGTGCGGGCGCAATGAACGCGGCGCCGGACAAACCGGTCGAGAGGCTGGTCACCGCCACGGGCACAGTCGCCGAGGAAGCCGTCGATCGCGCCATCCGGCCGAAGAAGCTCGCCGACTATGTCGGGCAGGAGCAGGTCAAGGCGCAGCTCGAGATCTTCGTGCAGGCCGCGGTGAAGCGCGGCGAAGCGCTCGACCATACGCTCATCTTCGGGCCGCCCGGTCTCGGCAAGACCACGCTCGCCAACATCCTGGCCAGCGAGCTGGGGGTGAACCTGCGCCAGACCTCGGGGCCAGTGCTCGAGCGCCCGGGCGATCTCGCGGCATTGCTGACCAACCTGCAGCCGCGCGATGTGCTGTTCATCGACGAGATCCATCGCCTGAGCGCCGTGGTCGAGGAGGTTCTCTATCCCGCGATGGAGGACTACCAGCTCGACATCATGATCGGCGAGGGGCCCGCGGCGCGCTCGATCAAGCTCGCATTGCAGCCGTTCACGTTGATCGGCGCCACCACGCGCGCGGGACTGCTGACCTCGCCGCTGCGCGACCGTTTCGGCATCGTGCAGCGGCTCGAGTTCTACACGACGCCCGAGCTGGAGCGCATCGTCACGCGTTCGGCGGGCATTCTCGGCGTGCCCATCGATGCCGACGGCGCGCAACGCATCGCACAGCGTTCGCGCGGCACGCCGCGCATCGCCAACCGGCTGCTGCGCCGCGCGCGCGACTACGCGGAAGTCAAGGGCGGCGGACGCGTGGACGAGGTCACGGCTCGTGCCGCCCTCGACCTGCTCGAGGTCGATCCGCAGGGCTTCGATGCCCTCGATCGAAAGTTGTTAGGCACCATCATCGAGAAGTTCGACGGCGGCCCGGTCGGCATCGAAAGCCTGGCGGCCGCCGTGGGCGAGGAGCGCGGCACGCTCGAGGACGTGATCGAGCCTTTCCTCATCCAGCAAGGCTTCCTCATGCGCACGGCGCGCGGCCGCATGGCGACGCGTGCCGCCTATCTGCATTTCGGCCTCAAGATGCCGGAGCGCGCGCTCGCCAGCTTGCCGTTGTTCGAGGGCCAGAGTTGAGCACCATCCCGGCACCTCGCCGCACCAGCGGCCTCGGCTTCTGTCTGGCCCGGGGCGGCTGACATGGAATTCCGATGGCGGATCCGTGTCTACTGGGAGGACACGGATGGCGGGGGTGTCGTCTTCTACGCCAACTATCTCAAGTACCTGGAGCGCGCGCGCACCGAGTGGCTGCGTGCCATGGGCCATGCGCAGAGTGAGCTCGCCGAGAAGTTCGGCTTCGTGTTCGCGGTGGCGGAAGTGAAGCTGCAGTACCGCCGGCCCGCGCGACTCGACGACGAGCTGGAAGTGTCCTGCGTGCCCGTTCCGGAAGGACGGGCGACGATCCGGTTCCAGCAGCTCATCCGTCGTGGTGAGGAGGTGCTGGTCGAGGGCGAAGTGCGCGTGGCCTGTGTCGATGCCAGGACTTTCCGGCCGCGGCGGCTGCCGGACTTCATACGGGTGGCCGAAGGGTGAACGATGGAAAATGAACTGAGCATTGTCCGGCTGGTGATGAACGCCAGCCCCGTGGTGCAGGGCGTGATGGGCCTGTTGCTGCTCGCCTCGCTGGTGTCCTGGACCATAATCTTTCGCAAGCGGTCGTTGCTGTCGCGGGCGCAGGACGAGGCCGAGACCTTCGAAACCAGTTTCTGGAAAGGCGGCGATCTCACCGCGCTGTATCGCCAGATCGAGGGCCGTGGCGGCGCCACGGGCATGTCCAGCATCTTCGAGTTCGGCTTTCGCGAGTTCGCGCGGCTGAAGCAGGGCGGCATCCCGCCGGACCAGTTGCTGGAGGGCGCCCGGCGGGCGATGCGCGTAGGCCAGCTGAAGGAGCTGGAGCGGCTGGAGGAGAGCCTGTCCAACCTCGCGACCATCGGATCGACCAGTCCCTACGTCGGATTGTTCGGCACGGTGTGGGGCATCATGAGTGCCTTCGTCGCGCTGGGTGGCGTGCAACAGGCCACGCTCGCGATGGTGGCGCCGGGCATCGCCGAAGCGCTGATCGCCACGGCCATCGGCCTGTTCGCGGCCATTCCGGCCGTGATCGCCTACAACCGCTATGCGGACCAGGTGAGCCGGCTCGAGCTGCGCTACGAGGCGTTCATGGACGAGTTCTCGACCATCCTGCAGCGTTACGCCGGCGCGGGCGCCGGCCGCGCGGCCTGAGGAGACGCCCATGGCTTCCGTGCAGCAGAAGGGTCGCCGCCGCCGCCTCATGGGTGAGATCAACGTCGTGCCGTACATCGACGTGATGCTGGTGCTGCTCATCATCTTCATGATCACCGCGCCGTTGCTTGCCGAGGGCGTCAAGGTCGAACTGCCCAAGGCGGGGGCGCAGGCGATTCCGCCGGACATGCTCAAGGACACCAAGCCCATCGTGTTGTCCATCGATGCCGAGGGCCGCCTGTTCCTCAACTACAACCAGCCCGAGGATGCACCGCTCGATGCCGCGACCGTCGAGGCGCAGGCCGCCGCGGTGCTGAGGCGCGCGCCGGAGACGGTGGTGCTGGTGCGCGGCGACTATCGCGTGGCTTACGGCGAAGTGGTGGCGGCGATGGTGCTTCTGCAGCGCGCGGGCGCCGACAAGGTCGGCTTCGTGACCCAGCCTCCCGAGCGCAAACGGTAGCGGGATGCCGCCGGCCTCGAAGCAGTCACAAACCCAGGGTAGATGGCGCGCGATCGCGCTGTCCGTGCTCGTGCACGGGTTGATCGTGGCCGCCGCCGTGCTCGGCTGGTTCACGTGGAAGCACGAGCCGCCGCCGCCGGAAACGCTGGCGGTGCAGGGCACTGTGGTCGACCCGCGCGAGCTGCGCGGTATCGACAAGCTGCCCGAAGCGGCGCCGGAGCCGGTGCCGCCCGAACCCGAGCCGGAGCCGGCTCCCGAAGTACAGCCCTCGCCACCTGAGGAGCAGGGACCTCCCGCACCCGATCCGGAGGAGCTGCGGCGCAAGGAGGAAGAACGGCTCGCGGCCGAGCAGGCCGCCCTGGAAAAGACAGAACAGGAAAAGGTCGAACAGGAACGGCTGGAACAACAGCGCCTCGAGGCCGAAAAGCAGGCGGCGGCGCGCGCGGCCGCGGAGAAGGCCGCGGCAGAAAAAGCCGCGGCTGAGAAGAGGGCAGCGGAGAAGAAGAAGGCGGAGGAGGCCGCCGCCGCGCGCAAGGCCGCGGAGGAAAAGGCCCGCCTGGCCCGCGAAGCGGAACTCAGGCGCAGTCTCGAGGCCGAAGAGCGGGGTAACGCGGCGCGCAACAGCGCGGAAGCCGCGCGCTGGTATGGTGCCATCGTCTCGCGCATTGAGCGCGCGTGGATCAAGCCCGCCACGGCGGTTCCGGGTGTCACCTGCGTCGTGCGGGTCAGCCAGGTGCCGGGCGGCGAGGTCACGTCGGTCAAGGTCGACAGTTGCAGCGTGAACGATGCCGCGCTGCGCGAATCGGTGGAGTCCGCGGTTCTGCGCGCTTCGCCCCTGCCCACGCCGCCCGCGGGCGTGCCGTTCGAACGCAATTTGGAGCTAACATTCGCCCCGAGCTCGTGAACTCATGAAGAAACTCATCACGCTGTTGTTCGTATCGACGTTGCTGGCCGCCATGGCGCCGGCCCATGCGCAGTTGCGCCTCACCATTTCCTCGGGCGTCACCGACCCCATCCCGATCGCGGTGGTGCCGTTCGCGGGTGCGGCGCCGGCCGACGGTTCGCTCGACGTCGCGAGCATCATCCAGAAGGACCTGGAGAGCACCGGCCGTTTCAAGGGCATGGACCGCGCCGACATGATCAACAAGCCGACCACTGCCGCCAGCGTGGTCGCGGCCGAATGGAAGCAGATGCGCAACGACTACGTGGTCGTCGGGCGCGTGGTGCCACTGGCCGACGGCCGGGTGCGGGCCGAAGCGGACCTGGTCAACGCGCTCACCGGCCTGCACATGGATTCCACCAGCTCCACGGCGCAGGCCGACAACCTGCGCATGGCAGCGCATCGCATCGCCGACGCACTGCATCTGAAGATTCTCGGCGTGCGCGGCGCGTTCGCCACGCGCATCGCCTACATTTCGGTCGATGGCCGCCCGCCCAGCCAGAAGTACGAGCTGTACGTGGCGGACTCGGATGGCGCCAACCGCCGGCGCATCGGTACCTCGACGTTGCCGCTGATGTCGCCAGCCTGGTCGCCGGACGGCGAGTGGCTGGCGTACGTGTCCTTCGAGCGGCGCACGTCCGCGGTCTACGTGCAGGAAGTGCGCACCGGCCGCAAGATCCTGGTGTCGGCGCGCGCGGGCATCAACGGCGCGCCCACCTATTCGCGCGACGGTCGGAAGCTCGCGCTCACGCTCTCGGGCAGCAATGGCAACCTGGACATCTATCTACTGGACCTGGCCACCCAGCAACTCACCCGCCTCACCGACGATCCGGGCATCGACACAGAGGCGAGCTTCGGCGCCGACGGCAGCGTGTACTTCACGTCGGACCGCTCCGGCAGCCCGCAGATCTATCGTCTGACGCCGGGAAGCGCCGAACGCCCGCGCCGCGTGACTTTCACGGGTACCTACAATGCCCGCCCGCGGGTGTCGCCGGACGGCAAGCTGCTGGCGATACTGACGCTCGCCGATGGCGCGTATCGCATCGCCGTGCAGGACCTCGCCTCGGGCACCGTCACCGTGCTTTCCAAGGGACGCCAGGAAGAATCCCCGAGTTTCGCGCCCAATGGCGCCATGCTGATATTCGCGGGCCGCGAGCGCGGCCAGGGCGTGTTGCAGACCGTTTCCACGGATGGCCTGACGCTCGGTCGCCTGGACGCCGATGCGGGCGAGGTTCGCGAGCCCGTCTGGGGACCCTATCTTCCTTGAACTGAGCTACGAAACAACAAAGGTATGCCCATGAAACACTCCGCCATCGTCACGGCGCTCGTCGCCTCGCTTGCCTTGTTCGCCGCCGGCTGCAAGACCAAACCACCGGAGCAGCCGCCGCAGGCGCAGACCCCCGCGACCACCAGCGACACCGCGGGCCTCGACACCTCGCCCGTCTCCTCGGACGAGACCGCCATCCAGGGCCCCTCGGGCGAGCTGCTCTCCAGGCGCATCGTCTACTTCGACTTCGACCGCGCCGAAATCCGTGCGGATTCCCAGTCCATCGTCACGGCCCATGCCGCGTTCCTCGCCAAGGCCCCCAACGTCAAGGTGCGCCTGGAAGGCCATGCCGATGAGCGCGGTTCGCGCGAGTACAACATCGGCCTCGGCGAACGCCGCGCGCAGGCCGTGCGCCGCGCCTTGTTGCTGCAGGGCGTGGCCGAGGCCCAGCTGAGCACGGTGAGTTATGGCGAGGAGCGCCCGGCGTCCGCCGGCAGCGACGAGCAGGCGTACGCCCAGAATCGCCGCGTCGAAATCGTCTACCTCAAGTAATCCTGCAACTTCCGGGGAACGGCAGCGATGCGATATCAACTCCTGGCGCTCGGATTCAGCGGACTTCTCCTCGGCGGCTGCGCCACGCCGCCCGAGGAAGACCCGATGTTCATCCGCCTCAACGACCTGGACCAGCGGGTGCAGCGCATGGAGCGCGTGCTCACCAACAACAGCCTGCTCGAGCTGGCGCAGCGCATCGACCGCCTGCAGGCCGACGTGCGCACGCTGCGTGGTGAAGTGGAGCTGCTGCAGAACCAGACCGAGGGCGGCAAGGCGCAGTCACGCTCGTTGTATGGCGACCTCGAGAAACGCATCGCCGCGCTGGAAACCCTCGGTGGCGTCGGCTCGCCCGGGGCTGCGCCGGCGGCTGGATCGGCGCTGCCAGGCGCGGCTGCCGGCGGCGAGCAGGCGATGTACGACGCGGCCTTCGATGCACTGAAGGGCGCGGACTATCCCAAGGCCATCGGCAGTTTCCGCGCCTTTCTCACCGCGTATCCGACCAGCCCGCTCGCCAGCAATGCGCAGTACTGGTTAGGCGAGGCGTTCTACGTCACGCGCGAATACGACGCGGCCATCCAGGCGTTCCGCAAGGTCGCCACGAACTGGCCGGATTCGCGCAAGGCGCCCGATGCCCTGGTCAAGGTGGGCTTTACGCAGGCGGCGCAGGGCAAGAACTCCGAGGCGCGCGCCACGCTCGAAGACGTCACGCGGCGTTTTCCCGGTAGTGAGGCCGCGCAGCTCGCGAGCGATCGCCTGAAGCGCCTGCCCGGCCGTTGAGCGCCGCCCGCAGATGAATGCGGCGCGGGTCGAACCCGAGAGCCAGACCCGTCTCAAGATCACGGAGATCTTCTACTCGCTGCAGGGCGAGGCCGATTCCGTGGGTTTCCCCACGGTGTTCGTGCGGCTCACCGGCTGCCCGTTGCGCTGCCAGTTCTGCGACACGGCGTATGCCTTCCATGGCGGCGAATGGCTCGGCCTCGAGGCGGTGTTGGCCAGGGTCGCCAGCTGGCCCACGCGTCACGTGTGTGTCACCGGGGGCGAGCCGCTGGCGCAGAAGAACTGCCTGCCGCTGCTCACGGCGCTGTGCGATGCCGGCCACCGCGTGTCGCTGGAAACCAGCGGCGCCCTGCCCATCGAGGGCGTCGATCCGCGCGTGATCCGCGTGGTGGACGTGAAGACGCCGGGCTCGCGCGAGGAGCACCGCAATCGTTACCAGGACCTGGCACTGCTGCGTCCGGAGGAGCAGGTCAAGTTCGTGATCTGCGATCGCGCCGATTACGACTGGGCGTGCGCCAGGCTCGACGAGCTCGGGCTCGTGGGCCGCTGCACGGTGCTGTTCTCGCCCAGCGCGGAGCAGCTGCCGCCGCGCGAACTCGCCGACTGGATTCTCGCGGACCGCTTGCCGGTGCGCTTCCAGCTTCAGCTGCACAAGGTGCTCTGGGGCAACGTGCCGGGAAAGTGAGCGCGATGCCGCCACGGATGTCATGAACCCCCGCGCGGTCATCCTGCTGTCCGGTGGACTCGACTCGGCCACCGTGCTCGGCCTGGCGCGCGCGGCACAACTCGAGTGCTACGCATTGTCGGTGTCCTATGGGCAGCGTCATCACGCGGAACTCGAGGCCGCCAGCCGCGTGGCGCGGGCACTGGGCGCGCGCGAGCACCGGGTCATGCACGTGGACCTGGCGCGTATCGGTGGCTCGGCTCTCACCGACCGCTCGATCGACGTGCCCACGGCGGCCAGCGAGGGCATTCCGGTGACCTACGTGCCGGCGCGCAATACTCTCATGTTGTCCCTCGCCCTGGCCTGGGCGGAGGTGCTCGATGCACGGGAAATCCACGTGGGCGTGAATGCCGTGGATTATTCCGGGTATCCCGATTGCCGCCCCGAGTTCATCGCGGCTTTCCAGAATCTCGCCGACGTGGCCACCAAGGCCGGCGTGGAAGGTCGAGGACCGGTCATCCGCGCGCCTCTCTTGAGCCTGAGCAAGGCGGACATCATCCGCACGGGCACCCGGCTCGGCGTGGACTATGGCCTGACGGTGTCCTGTTACCAGGCTGACGCCCAGGGCCGGGCCTGCGCGGCCTGCGATTCCTGCCGACTGCGGCGCGAAGGCTTTGCCGCCGCGGGGGTCGCTGATCCGACACGGTATGTGTAGACTGCGCGCCCTCGCTTGGGCACTCCCCGGGGTCGGTAGCTCAGTCGGTAGAGCACTGGACTTTTAATCCATTGGTCGTGGGTTCGATTCCCACCCGACCCACCATCGAATCCGGCAGCGGCAGCCGCGCGACTAGTTAGCTTGCGGCAGCACGCGACGCCGGTCCGCGCGGAACCCGGCGCATCCGCCATGCCCTTTCGGACGGCCGCCGGTCCGCACCGCCGCGTGCCGACTTGCGCCGGGCGCGCCTGCCACGCATCATCCCGGCGTCACACAGGGGGAGATGCATGCGCAAGCTCATGGTGCTGGCCGCGGGACTCGCGGGAATGGTTCTGGCCCAGGTCGCGATGCCGGCCGACGATGCGGCGGCCTGGAAGCCGTTGTTCAATGGCCGGAATCTCAACGGCTGGACGGTCCGGTACGCCTCGAAGGTGCCGGAAGGCGCGCCCGATCCGGCGAAATTCTTCAAGGTGGAAGACGGCGTCATCCACGTCTACGCGAACGAGAGCGCGGGCAGCGAGCAACCCAATGCCTATCTGCTGAGCAACGGCGAGTACCAGAACTACCGGATCAGCCTCGAGTACAAGTGGGGCGAGAAGAAGTTTGCGCCGCGCGCCAACCAGCTGCGCGATGCCGGTCTTCTGTATCACGTGCATCGACTGCGCGACGGCGACTGGCCGGCCTCGCTCGAGGCGCAGATCCAGGAGGGCGACGTCGGCGATCTGTGGGCGGTGTCCGCGCGGGCATCGAGCAGCATCGATCCCCGGACGCAGCGCTTCACGCTGCTGGAGGACGGCGGCGTGCCGGTGACCGTCGGCAATGACGGGAAATTCGAGCGCGTGCGCCACGGCCGGGTGAACGAGTTCCCGGGCTGGAACACGCTCGAGGTGATCGTGCAGGGCGACCGCGCCATGCACATCGTCAACGGTGTGCCCAACATGCGCGTCGGCGACATGAAGGCGTGGAATCCCGACACGGTGAACTGGGTGAAAGTGGACAAGGGCCGCATCGCCTTGCAGGCCGAGGCCGCCGAGCTCTACTACCGCAACATCCGCATCCGTCCGCTCACCAAGGCAGACGCGCTGGATCCGGAACCCAAGGTCACGGAAGTCTGGTTCCCCGTGCCGCGCAAGGTCACCCCCGGCACAACTCCCGGTGCACCGCCTTCGGATGCCGTGATCCTGTTCGACGGCAAGAATCTCGATGCCTGGAAGAGCACGCGCGGCGAGGGCGGCGCGCAGTGGACCGTGGCCAATGGCGAGCTGGTCGTGAAGCCCGGCACCGGCGACATCCAGACGCGTGAGAAATTCGGCGACGTGCAGTTGCACGTGGAATGGACAGATCCGGTGCTGCCCGCCGACAAGGTGAACCAGGATCGCGGCAACAGCGGCATCTTCCTGCAGGACATCTACGAGGTGCAGGTGCTCGACAATTTCGAGAATCCCACCTACGTGAACGGCATGGTGGGCTCGATCTACAAGCAATACCCGCCGCTGGTGAATGCCACGAACCCGGCGGAGACCTGGAACACCTACGACATCATCTACAC
>CAMLGF010000093.1 GCA_946479515.1 uncultured Pseudomonadota bacterium
GCTTCGAGAGCAGCATGCCGTTGCCGAACACGTCGCCCGACATGTCGCCGATGCCGGCGCAGGTGAAATCCTGAGACTGTATGTCGACGCCGAGCTCGCGGAAGTGGCGCTTCACGCACTCCCAGGCGCCGCGCGCGGTGATGCCCATGCCCTTGTGGTCGTAGCCCGCCGATCCGCCGGAAGCGAAGGCGTCGCCGAGCCAGTGGCCGTACTCGAGCGAGATCGCATTGGCGATGTCGGAGAACGTGGCCGTGCCCTTGTCGGCCGCCACCACCAGATAGGCGTCGTCGCCGTCGCGGCGCACGACGCCCGGGCGCACCACCGTCTTGCCGCGCACGATGTTGTCGGTGATGTCGAGCAGACCGCGGATGAAGGTCTTGTAGCTCTCGATGCCTTCCTTCTGGATGTCTTCGCGCGTGCCGTTCGCCGGCAGGCGCTTGGGATAGAAACCGCCCTTGGCGCCGGCCGGCACGATCACGGTGTTCTTCACGTTCTGCGCCTTCATCAGGCCAAGCACTTCCGTGCGGAAGTCTTCGCGCCGGTCCGACCAGCGCAGGCCGCCGCGCGCCACGTAGCCCATGCGCAGGTGCACGCCCTCGACGCGCGGGCTGTAGACGAAGATCTCGAACTTGGGCCTGGGCAGCGGCAGATCGGGAATGGCCTGCGAATCGAACTTGAACGACACCCAGCTCTTCGGCGTGCCGGACAGGCCGCCGCCTTCCAGGGACTGGCCTGTGGACTGATAATAGTTGGTCCGCAGCGTCGCCCTGATCACGTGCAGGTAGCTGCGCAGGATCCGGTCCTCGTCCAGACTCCGGACCCGGTCGAGCGCGCGCACGATGGCCGTGCGGATGCGCTCGGCGGCCGCCTCGCGCGATCTGCCCTGGGGCGCGAACTGGGTCTCGAACAGCCGCACCAGCTGGCGTGCGATGGGCGCCTGCGCGACCAGCACGCGCTCCATGTAGGCCTGGCTGAAGGGAATGCCGGTCTGCAGCAGGTAGCGGCAGTAGGCACGCAGCACGACGATCTCGCGGGCGGTGAGACCCGCGCACAGCAACAGGCGATTGAAGCCGTCGTTCTCCACTTCGCCGTGCCAGGTGGCCAGGAATGCCTCCTTGAACAACGGCTCGAGGGCGATGGCATCCACGCGACGCACGTCGCGCGCCTGCAGCTCGAATTCCTGGATTGACACCTTGCGCCCGTCGGTCTGCAGGTCATAGGGATGCTCGGCGACCACACGCAGCCCGAAGTTCTCGAGCATGGGCAGGATGTCGGAAATCGATATCGGGTCGCCGGACTGCAGGATGCGCAGCCGCAGATCCTGTCGTCCGCGGCCGTCCGCGCGCAGGTTGATCTGCGGCGTGGCCGGGTTGGCGGCGAGCGCCTCGAGATCGGCGATGTCCTCGAGCGCCTGCGCGGGCTCGACGTCGGCCCGATAGGCGGGAGGGAACAGCCGCGCGTACCGCGCCGCCAGCCCGACCGCGTCATACGCCTCGCCGCGCGCGATCAGCGCCTGTTGCAGCCGGTCCTCCCAGGTTTCGGCCGCCGCGGCGATGGCATGTTCGATGGCGCCGACATCCTGCACGGGCGGCGCGCCCTGCGCGGTGCGCACCAGCAGGTGCAGCCGCGCGAGCATTGAATCGGAAATCTGCACCTGGCTCTCCACGTGCGTGCCGTGGAAGCGATCGAGCACAATGCGCTCGATGCGCTCGCGCACCTCGGTGTTGTATCGATCGCGTGGCACGTAGACCAGGCAGGAATAGAAGCGCTCGTAGCTGTCACGCCGCGCGAACAGCCGCACGCGGCGGCGCTCGTACAGGTTGACCACGCCGCGCACGATGGGGATGAGCTCGGAGGCGGGAGTCTGGAACAGTTCGTCGCGTGGAAAGGTCTCGACCACGTTGACCACGGACTTGGCATCGTGGCTCTGCGGCGGCAACCCGAAATGCGCGATGACGGCTTCGAGCTTGCGGCGCAGCAGGGGAATCTCGGCGGGCGGCTTGTGATAGGCACTCGAGGTCCACAGGCCGAGGAAGCGATGCTCGCCGGTCACCTTGCCGGCTGCGTCGAAGGTCTTGACGCCCACGTAATCGAGGTAGCTGCCGCGGTGGACTGTGGACGGCGTATTCGCCTTGGTGAGCACCAGCAGCTCCGGTGCGCGCGCCTGGCTGCGCAGGCGGCCCGAGAGAACGATCGGTGCGGGCCTCGGCGAGCCTTTGCGCACGCGGCCGGCGGAATCGCGCAGGATGCCGAGCCCGCTGCCCGGGTCGCGCACCAGCGCGTCGCGCGAGCGACCGCGCTTCAGCCGGTAATACCGGTAACCGAGGAAGACGAAGTGGCCGTCGTGCATCCAGGAGAGCAGTGCGCGCGCCTCGCTGGCGTGCGAGCGCGGCACGGGTAGTTTGGCCTGGCCGAGCTCATTCGCCACGGCACGGATCCGCTCCAGCATCGGCCGGAAGTCGGCCACGGCGCGCCGCACGTCTTCCAGGGCCGCGTGAATGCGGCGCTCCAGCTCGCGCGCCTGGGATGCGTCGCGAGGCCGGTCGATCTCCATCATCTGCCAGGACTCCAGCCGTCCGTCCGGGCCGTCGGCGCTCACGGACTTCAGCGTGCCGCGCGCATCGCGCTTCACCGCCAGTACCGGGTGCACGATGAGATGCACGGCGATGTTCATCTGGCTGAAGACGATGCCGATCGAATCCACCAGGAAGGGCATGTCCGGGGCGATCACGTGCAGCACCGCGCGATGCGCCGCGGCCGGGTCGTCGCCGTGCAGTGGCGGGCCCAGGTCGACGAGTACGCGGTTGCCGGTGCGCTGCCGGCCGAATTCCAGGTGCGCGAGTGCGGCGGCCGCGAGATCAGCCGGGCGGTGGGCGCGCAGATCCTCCTCGGCCACGCCGCGGAAGAAGGCGCGCAGGAAGTCCGCCGCCAGCCGCTGCGATTTCCTTGCGAGTCCGCGCTCGGCGCGCGCGACTATCTTTTCGATGAGCGCGAGCCGCGCTGCGGGAATCTTGCCAAGCATCTGGGGGTGTCTCTCCGGAGCGGAAGGCGCGCGGTCGGCGGCACGTCCTTTTGGGTACGACATGAAGAGGGCTGGTTCATTCGGCATGCACGGGGCCGAGCTCGACGGCACGGCCCAGCAGGATGCGCAGGATGCGGTCGAGGGTCGCGCGGTCCCGGGCGGACAGTGGCGCGACCAGGTGCTTCTCATAGTTGAGCGCCATGGGCACCACCTGTGCGTACACGCGGCTGCCGGCCGGCGTGAGCCCGAGGTGCGTGCGGCGGCGGTCGGCCTTGGCCATTGTGCGGCGCAGCCTGCCGGCGGCCAGCAAGGTGGCCACGGCACGGCTCACGGCAACCTTGTCCATTGCCGTGCGCGCCGTGACCTCCGCGGCCGACAGGCCGGGATTGGCTGCCAGCACGGCCATCACGCGCCATTCGGGAATCGACAGACCGAAGTGGGCGAAATAAGCCGCGGCGATCGCGCCGCTCACGGTGTTGGACAACACCGACAGCCGGTAGGGCAGGAAATTCTCCAGGTGCAGTTTCGATGGCGCGGCCATTGGTTACAATTGAAACTAAATCAATTTCGCACCGGAGGCCAGAGATGGCTGCCACTTTCGACACGTCGGCCAACCCCATGGGCACCGACGGCTTCGAGTTCATCGAGTACACCGCGCCCGACCCGCAGCAGCTGCGCAGCGTTTTCGAACGGCTGGGTTTCCCGGTCGTGGCGCGCCACCGCAGCAAGAACGTGACCCTGCACTCCCAGGGCGACATCAATTTCGTGATCAATGCCGAGCCGGATTCCTTCGGCCGGCGGTTCGCGCAGGCGCACGGTCCATCGGTGTGCGCCATGGCGTTCCGGGTGCGCGATGCGGCCGCCGCCTTCGAGCGGGCCGTATCCCTGGGTGCCGAGGCCCACCGGGGCAGCGTCGGCCCCATGGAACTGAACATCCCGGCCATCGTCGGCATCGGTGGTTCGCTCATCTACTTCGTCGATCGCTACGGTGGACAGTCCATCTACGACGTGGATTTCAAGCCGGTGCAGACGCAGCCGCTCGCGCCCGCCGGGCTGCTGCAAATCGATCATCTCACGCACAACGTCCATCGCGGCAACATGAACAAGTGGACGGCGTTCTACGAGAAGCTGTTCAACTTCCGCGAGATCCGCTACTTCGACATCGAGGGCCAGAAGACCGGACTGCTGTCGCGCGCGCTCACCAGCCCGTGCGGCAAGATCCGCATTCCCATCAACGAGTCGCAGGACGACAAGTCACAGATCGAGGAATACCTGCGCGAGTACCGGGGCGAGGGGATCCAGCACATCGCGCTGTCCACCGACGACATCTACCGCACCGTGGACGTGCTGCGCGACCGCGGCGTGGTCTTCCAGGACACGCCCGAAACCTATTACGAGGGCGTGAACGCGCGCGTCGTGGGACATCGCGAAGATCTGGAAGAACTGCGCAAGCGCCGCATTCTGATTGACGGAAATGCCGAGACCGACGAGAGTGTGCTCCTGCAGATCTTCACGACCAACGTGATCGGGCCCATCTTCTTCGAGATCATCCAGCGCAAGGGCAACCAGGGTTTCGGCGAGGGCAATTTCAAGGCCCTGTTCGAATCCATCGAGCTGGACCAGATTCGGCGGGGTGTGATTTGACTCTCGAGCTCTACACCTACTGGCGCAGCTCCGCTTCGTACCGGGTGCGCATCGCCCTCAATCTGAAATCTCTGCCGTACGTCGCGCACGCGGTCGATCTGCTGAAGGACGGCGGGCAGCAGTGGACGCCGGAGTACCGCGAGGTGAACCCGCAGAGCCGCGTGCCCGTGCTGGTGCACAACGGCCAGAGATTCACACAGTCGCTGGCCATCATCGAGTACCTCGACGAGGCGTTTCCCGGCGTGCGCCTGATTCCCCGGGACCCGGTCGATCGCGCGCGCGTGCGCGCGCTGGCGCAACTCATCGCCTGCGACATCCAGCCTCTGCAGAACACCAGCACCACGAAGTACCTGCGGGAGACGCTGCACGTCGCGGAGGCCGCGGTGGCCACCTGGCTGCGCGACTGGATCACCCGTGGGCTGGACGCCTTCAATGCGCACCTGGAGCGGGACTCTCTCTCGGGCAGGTTCTGTCACGGTGACACCCCGACCCTGGCGGACTGCTGTCTCGTGCCGCAGCTGTTCGCGGCCGAGAGATGCGGCGTGTCCGTCGCGCGCTATCCGCGTCTCGCATTGATCGCCGAGAATTGCAGCGCCCTCGCGGCGTTCCAGCACGCGCATCCTGCGAAACAGAGCGATGCACACTGACAAGGTCTACCCGGACGCGAAGTCCGCGCTCGCCGGTCTCACCCGCGACGGCATGACGGTCATGTCCGGGGGCTTCGGCCTGTGCGGTATTCCGGAGAATCTCATTCTCGCGCTGCGCGACAGCGGTGCGCGCGAGCTCACCGTCATCTCCAACAATGCGGGCGTCGATGGTTTCGGTCTCGGCCTGCTGCTCGAAACGCGCCAGATCCGCAAGATGGTTTCCTCCTACGTGGGCGAGAACCGGGAGTTCGAGCGCCAATACCTGGCCCGTGAGCTCGAGCTGGAATTCAATCCGCAGGGCACGCTGGCCGAGCGCATCCGCGCGGGCGGCGCCGGCATCTGGGGCTTTTACACGCGCACCGGCGCCGGCACGGTGGTGGCCGAGGGCAAGGAGACGCGCGAGGTGAACGGCGAGACGTACGTGCTGGAAACCGGCATCACTGCCGACCTCGCGATCGTCAAGGCCTGGAAGGGCGACAGCGAGGGCAACCTCGTGTATCGCAAGACCGCGCGCAACTTCAATCCCATGATGGCCACGGCCGGCCGGGTTACTGTCGCGGAGGTCGAGGAACTGGTCGAACCCGGCAGGCTCGATCCGGATCACATCCACACGCCCGGCATCTTCGTGCAACGCATCGTCCAGGGCGCCAACTACCAAAAGCGCATCGAGCAGCGCACGGTGCGAGGCCGGCCGGCCGCGCCCGCACGGGAGGGTGCCTGATGCCCTGGAATCGCGACGACCTGGCGCAGCGGGCGGCCAAGGAGCTGCGCGACGGCTACTACGTGAATCTCGGCATCGGCATTCCCACGCTGGTCGCCAACTACATTCCCGCCGGCATGAAAGTCGTGCTGCAGTCCGAGAATGGCATGCTCGGCATGGGCCCGTTCCCGTACGAGGGCGAGGAAGATCCCGATCTCATCAATGCCGGCAAGCAGACAATCACCGAGCTGCCGATCTCCGCCTATTTCTCCTCGTCCGACAGCTTCGGCATGATCCGCGGCGGACACATCGATCTGTCCGTGCTCGGCGCGCTGGAAGTGGCCGAGAACGGGGATCTAGCCAACTGGATGGTGCCCGGCAAGATGGTCAAGGGCATGGGCGGCGCCATGGACCTGGTCGCAGGCGTGCGCCGCGTGGTCGTGGTCATGGAACACAATTCCAAGGACGGCTCTCCCAAATTCAAGCCGCGCTGCGATCTGCCGCTCACCGGCGCCAATTGTGTCGACATGCTGATCACCGATCTGGGCGTCTTCGAGCGGGCGGACCGCAAGAGTCCGTTCCGGCTGATCGAGCTTGCGCCCGGCGTCAGCGCCGACGAGATCCTGTCCCGAACCAGCGCCAGGTTCCTGAGCTGAGGAGAATGCGCGGGCCGTGTCGAACTGCGCTTCGCCCGTTCGACCAGTGAGTGAAGTTTCCCGATTCACTCACCAGGAGAACCAGATGCCGCGTCCCGCTGCCAGGCCGATTCCCGATGGCTATCACACGCTCACGCCTTTCCTGATCTGCAAGGATGCCCTGCAGGCGCTCGACTTCTACCAGCGCGCCTTCGGGGCCGAGGAGATCTCCCGGCTGGTCGGCCCGAACGGTGCGCTGATGCACGCGGCGCTGCGCGTCGGCGATTCCATTTTCATGCTGACCGACGAGTGTCCCGTGATGGGCGGTTTCGGGCCGCAGCACTATGGCGGCACCTCGGTCACGGTCCATCTTTCCGTGGCGGACGCGGATGCGTCCTTCGCGCGCGCCACCGCCGCCGGCGCCGCGCCGCTCATGCCGGTCACGGAAATGTTCTGGGGCGCGCGCTACGGTGTGCTCAAGGATCCCTACGGGCACTCGTGGTCCGTGGCCACGCAGGTGAAGGATCTGTCGCAGGACGAGATCGCGGCCGCGGCCAGGGCCTGCGCCGAGCAGGCCGTCGCCGCGGCCTGAGCGCCGGGCAGCTGCACCCCGGGCCGGCGAGCCGTCGCCGGCCCGCCTCAGGCGGCGCGGTGCGCGCGAGCGAGATATTCCTCGCTCTGCATTTCGATCAGCCGGCTCGCGGTACGCTGGAATTCGAACTTGAGCTTCTCTCCCTTGTACAGCTCGGCCGGTGCCGCCGCCGCCGACAGCACCACCTTGACGCCACGATCGTAGAATTCGTCGATCACGGAAATGAAACGCCGCGCCGCGTTGTCCGCATCCACACCGAACACCGGCACGTTGGCGATGATCACCGACTGGTACTCGCTGGCAATGGATACGTAGTCCGCCGGGCTGCGCGGGCCCTCGCACAGGGCGGCGAAGTCGAACCAGATGACGTTCTCGCTCTCGCGCACCACCTTGATCTTGCGGTTGTGGATGGTGATCGTCCCGTCGGATTCGACGTCGTCGTCGGACAGGTCATCGAACAGTTCCTCGAGGCGTTTCTGCGTATCGGCGGCAGCGGCCAGCAGGTAGATGGGCGCGGCGGTGAGCTGGCGGAGGCGGTAGTCGGTGCCACCGTCCAGGTGGATGACCTCGCAGTTCTTCTCGATCAGCGCGATGGTGGGCACGAAGCGATCGCGCTGCAGGCCGTTCTTGTACAGGTCCCTGGGTTTCACGTTCGACGTGAACACCAGTGCCACACCGCGCTTGACCAGGGCGGTGAACAGCCCGGCGAGGATCATCGCGTCGGCGATGTCGGAGACGAACAATTCGTCGAAACAGATCACGCGCGCCTTCCGGGCGATCTTGTCGGCCGCGCCTTCGAGCGGCGACTGCATTCCCTTGAGGCGCTTGAGGTCGGCGTGGACTTCCTGCATGAAGCGATAGAAATGCGTGCGGCGTTTGGCTCCGATCGTGAGGCTGGCGTAGAAGAGATCCATGACCCAGGTCTTGCCGCGGCCGACACCGCCCCACAGGTACACGCCGCGCGGGGCGTCGCCGTTGCTGGTGAGCCCGCGCAGCAGGCGTTTGCCGATTGGCGCCGCAGCCGCCTCCGTGAGCTCGGCACGCAGGCGCTCGAGCTGACGGATGGCGGCAAGCTGGGAGTTGTCGGCGGCAAAGCCGCGCTTGGCGATCTCCGCGGCGTACAGCGCGCCGAGGACGTCTTGGGTCGATTTCACAGCAGTTGGTAGTTGGGGCCGGATCCGCCTTCGGGCGTGGTCCAGTCGATGATCTGGTAGGGGTCCTTGATGTCGCAGGCCTTGCAGTGCACGCAGTTGGCGGCGTTGATCTGCAGGCGTTTGCCGCCGGCACCGTCGTCCACCATTTCGTAGACGCTCGCGGGACAGAAGCGCGTGCAGGGGTTGCCGTATTCCACGGCACAGCGCGTGGCGCAGATGGCGGTGTCGCGCACCTTCAGATGCGCCGGTTGCACTTCATCGTGGGCGGTGACCGCGAAGAAAACCGACGACAGGCGGTCGCGCGGCGGCAGGTCACGCTGCAGCCAATGGCGATTGGGCGAGGAATAGTCGTCCAGCTTCTCCAGTGGAAAGGACGCGTCGTTCTTGAGCGTCCACGGCGTCCTGCCGCCGAGCACGCTCTCGAGGCCGGCGTTGAGCATCCCGAACCTCAGGCCGCGCTTGAAGCCGGGCTTGATGTTGCGCACTTCGCGCAGCTCGGCCACGGCCTCGGTCTTGCGCCAGACGGCGTCGAAGCCGATCGAGGTGTCGTTCTCGGCGAAGTAATCGGCTGCCGCCATCGCGCAGCGCAGCGCCTGGTGGATGCCCTTGATCTTCGGCACGTTGAGCGTGCCGGCGGCGTCGCCCACGAGCACCGCGCCCGGCATCTCGAGCTTGGGCAGCGACTGGAAGCCACCGGCGGATATGGCGCGCGCGCCGGCCGAAAGGATTTCGCCGCCCTTCAGGAAGTCGTGCATCACCGGGTGATGCTTGAACTGCTGGAAGGCCTCGAAGGGGAAGAAGCGCGGATCGCGATAGTCGAGGCCGGTCACGAAGCCCACGTAGGCTCGGTCGTCGTTCAGGTGGTAGACGAAGCTGCCGCCATAGGTGCGTGAATCCAGCGGCCAGCCGACCGAGTGCTGCACCAGGCCCGGCGTGACACGGCCGGGCGGCAGTTGCCAGAGCTCCTTCATGCCGAGCGCATAGACCTGCGGATCGGCAGCGGCGTCGAGCTTGTAGCGACCGATGAGCACCTTGGCGAGGCTGCCCCGGCAGCCCTCGGCCACCACGGTCAGCCGCGCACGCACCTCGGCTCCGGGAGTGTAGTTAGGCCCACGCGAGCCGTCGTGCTGCACGCCCATGTCGCCGATCTGCACGCCGGCCACCGAGCCGTCGTCGTCGAACAGCGGTACCGCGGCCGCGAAGCCGGCGAATACGTCGACCCCCAGCGCCTCGGCCTGGGTCGCCAGCCAGGCGCACAGACCGCCCAGGGAAACGATGAAGTTGCCCTGATTGTGCAGATGGCCCGGTATCCAGGGCACGCGCGACGCGCGTTTGCGTCCCAGCCACAGGAACTCGTCGCGCGTCACGGGTACGCGTATGGGCAGCGGCGCGTTGCGCCATTCCGGGAGCAGCACGTCGAGCGGGCCGGGCTCGAGCACCGCGCCCGACAGGATGTGCGCGCCGATGGTCGAGCCCTTTTCGAGCACACAGACCGTGAGCTCGGGCTTGCGCTGCTTCAGCCGGATCGCGGTGGCGAGGCCCGCCGGCCCGCCGCCGACGACGGCGACGTCGTATTCCATCACGTCGCGTTGTGCCGGACCCTGTGCCATCTACTTCGGCTGCATCCGGATCGCGCCATCGAGCCGGATGGTCTCGCCATTGAGGTAGGAGACTTCGAATATGGTCTGTACCAGTGCGGCGAATTCCTCGGGTTTGCCGAGACGCGCCGGAAAGGGCACCTGCCTGCCCAGAGAGTCCTGCACCTCCTGCGGCATGCCGGCCAGCATGGGCGTGGCGAAGATGCCCGGCGCCAGCGAACAGACGCGGATGCCGAACATGGCGAGCTCACGCGCGATCGGCAGCGTCATGCCGGCGACGGCGGCCTTGGTGGCCGAATACGCGGCCTGGCCGATCTGGCCCTCGAAGGCGGCAACCGAGGAGGTGTGGATGATGACGCCGCGCTCGCCGTCGGCCGTGGGCGGGTTGCCCTGCATGATCGCAGCCGCCGCCTTGTCGCACAGGAAGGTGCCGACCAGGTTGATCATCACCACGCGAGTGAAGAAATCGCCCGCCATGGGGCCGTTCTTGCCCAGCACCCGGCCGGCGCCGATGACGCCGGCGCAGTTGACCAGCAGGTTGATTCCGCCGAGGTTCTGCGCGGCGATCTGCATCGCGGAGTTCACCTCGGTCTCGGACGTGACGTCGCACTTCGCATAGGAGGCATTCGCGCCCAGGGCGGTCGCGGCCGCCTGGCCTGGACCTTCCTGCACGTCTAACAAACACACGCGGCCGCCGGCGCCGACGATGTGCCGGGCAACCGCATGACCGAGCCCGGAGGCACCGCCGGTGATCACGGCGCGCGCGTCGGATATGTTCATTGTTCACCCATTGTCGGCACGCCGCACAGCATAGCGGACCGCCGTGGCAGCGTCAGTCCGCGTCGGCTTCAGGCGACTTCGACGGCGATGGCGGTGGCCTCGCCGCCGCCGATGCACAGCGATGCAATGCCGCGCCCGCCGCCACGCGCCCGCAGCGCATGCACCAGCGTCGCGACGATCCGCGCGCCGGTGGCGCCGATGGGATGCCCCAGCGCGCAGGCGCCGCCATTGACATTGGTGCGTGCATGGCCGAAGCCCACGTCGCGCATGGCGGCCATCGTCACGACGGCGAATGCTTCGTTGACCTCGTAGAGCGCCACGTCGTCGGGCTGCCAGCCGAGCTGCGCCAGCAGCTTCTGAATGGCTCCGGCAGGGGCCGTGGTGAACCACTCGGGTTCGCGCGCGAAGCTGGCGTAGCCGAGGATGCGCGCCAGCGGCGTGAGCCCGCGGCTTCTCGCGGCGGATCCGTCGGCCAGCACCACGGCGGCGGCGCCGTCGGAAATGGACGACGACGAAGCGGCCGTCACCGTTCCATCCTTGCGGAAGGCGGGCCTGAGCGTGGCGATCTTGGCGAGATCGACGGTGAAGGGCGTTTCGTCCCGCTCGACCACGGTCTCACCCTTGCGGCCCTTGATGGTCACCGGCGTGATCTCCGCGGCGAAGGCGCCGGAGTTCACCGCCTGCAATGCCCGCTGCGTGGATTCCGTGGCGAAGGCGTCCTGCTCGGCGCGCGAGAAGGAGTACTTCTGCGCCGTGGCCTCGGCAAAGGCACCCATGAGCTGGCCGTCGAACGGGCTCTGCAGGCCGTCGAAAAACATGTGATCGAGCACTTCACCGTGGCCCATGCGCATGCCGCCGCGCGCCTTGGGCAATAGATAGGGCGCGTTGCTCATCGACTCGAGGCCGCCCGCCACGGACAACTGCACGTCACCGGTGCGGATCTGGTCCGCCGCCATCATGATGGCCTTCATCCCCGAGCCGCACATCTTGTTGATGGTGGTGGTGGGAACACCCTGCGGAATCCCGGCGCCCAGCGACGCCTGGCGCGCCGGCGCCTGGCCGAGTCCCGCGGACAGCACGCAGCCCATGATGACTTCCTGCAGATCGGCACCGCCCAATTTCGCCGCGGCGAGCGCACCCCGGATGGCCGCCGCACCCAGTTGCGGCGCCGTGGCGGGGGACAGCACGCCCTGGAACGCGCCGATGGGCGTTCGGGTGGCGGCGAGGATGACGACGTCATTCATTGCGTTCTCCTTACTACTGTCAATCACGGCCCCGAAGGCCGCGATGATTGCTTTCTGTCAATCACGGCCCCGAAGGCCGCGAT
>CAMLGF010000094.1 GCA_946479515.1 uncultured Pseudomonadota bacterium
AGCGCCTGCGCCGTGTGCTCATCGCCCACCACGCGCACCACGCGGCAGGTGCGCCAGAACATTCTGATGAGGAACACGCCCACCGCTGCGACCACACGCCATGCCAGTCGCCGCATCGGCGTCATCCGACGCTTGGAGCGGGTCTCCTTCTTGTAGAGGGTGTTGCGCAGTCCGCCTGCGTCTTTCGAATCGTTGGGCACGTTAGCGGCCGGCAAAATGAGGCGCGAATTGTCGGTGAATCGCCCCATATCTGCAATGAAGCCGGGCAGACCATTCCCGGGTGACGGCGCGTCACTGCCGTTGAGTCCACGGGCGCGGCCCATTGATAATGGCGCATGTCTGCGACTCCCCAGGATGAAGCCAATGCCGCACGTCTGCCGCCCCTCGCGGACGTGCAGTTCGACATCGGCGGCGACGACGATGCCATCCACCGGATGACGGATCTGTTCGCGCGGCATGGCGACGTCTACCGGTTCTACTCCCCGGCGCGCAAGGCCGAGATGTGGGTGATCAACCACCCCGACGACGTCAAGCGGGTGCTGGTCGCCAATCACCGCAACTACACCAAGGGCTCCGGGCTCGATCGCGTCAAGATCCTGCTGGGCCACGGCATCATGACCAGCGAGGGCGACCTCTGGAAGCGCCAGCGCTACATGATGCAGCCCATGTTCCACCGGCGCATGATCACGCAGTTCAACGAGCTCATCGACGCCTGCAATGAGCGCTTCATCGCCAAGTGGGAGAAGCAGGCCGCGCAAGGCGCGCTCATCAATGTCACCGACGACATGAGCGAGCTCACGCTGGAGATCGTGCTGCTGTCCATTTTCGGCACCGACCTGGAACGACTCGGCAAGGAGATGGGCGGCAATCCTTTCGACATCGTCACCAAGGAACCGGCGCGCGATCTGAAGTTCGCCTACCGGTTCCGCCAGCTGGCCAAACTGGTCGGTGCGCTGGCCATGCGCCGCCGCAAGGAGCAGTCGCAGCACTTCGATTTCCTGCAGATGCTGATCGACGCGCGCGACAAGGAGACCGGCTCGCCCATGAGCGAGAAGGAACTCATCGACGAGGCGATGACGCTCATCGTCGCCGGCCACGAGACCACCGCCAGCGGACTGAACTGGACCTGGTACCTGCTCTCGCAGAACCGCGAGGCCGAGAAGCTGCTGCACGCGGAGATCGACGCGGCGGCCGAGAAGGCCGCGCCCTCGCTGGCCGAGATGGAGCAGCTTTCGTACACGAAGAACGTGGTGGACGAGGCGCTGCGCCTGTATCCGCCCGGGTGGCTGCTGTCGCGCCGCACGCTCGGCCCGGACGCGCTGTCGGGCTACCAGGTGCCGCCGGGCACGGACGTGCTGCTCTGCCCCTATCTACTGCACCGGCACCCGCGCTACTGGAAGGACCCGGACGCGTTCCGCCCCGAGCGGTTCGACGCGGCGCACGAAGCCGAACGCCCGCGCTTCGCCTACATGCCGTTCGCCGCCGGTCCGCGGCATTGCATCGGCGAAACCCTGGCCCTGTACGAAATGTACATGCACTTGTATAAGGTGGCGCGCCGCTACCGGCTGACCTACGTCCCCGACCGGCCGCTGGAGCTCGAGGCGCAGATCAATCTGCGCACGAAACACCCCCTGATGATGAAGCTGGAACGCAGGAATTGACGCCGATGACCGCGATGACACAAGCGCAGACGCTGGCCGAACTGATCGCCAACAACCGGGCGGTCAAGCGCACCATCAGTTATCTCGAAGCCGAAAACAGCGAACGGGTCGTCGGCTATGGCGAGCTGTACGAGCGCGCGCTCGGCATCCTGTTCCACCTGCAGAAGCTCGGCGCGAAGCCGGGCGACAAGCTCATCATCTATCTCGCCAACAACGAGCAGTTCCTCGACGCGTTCTGGGCCGGCATGCTCGGCGGCATCGTGCCCGTGCCCGTGGCGCTCGGCATCAGCGACGAGCACAAGCACAAGCTGCTGCGCATCGCGAAGAAGCTGGGCAAGCCGTTCATCTACACGGACCGCAAGACCCTGGATCGCATCGGCGCATTCGCCGGCGCAGCCGGTGAACAGGCGACGTTCGACGGCCTGGTCGCCCGAGCCTTTTTCGCCGAGAACGTCGCCGACATCTCCAAGGCCGGCAAGGTGCACGACGTCCGGCCGGACGACATGGCCTTCATCCAGTTCTCGTCCGGCTCGACCAGCGAGCCCAAGGGCATCGTGCTCACGCACCGGAATATCCTCACCAATGCGCGTGGCGCCGGCGAGGCATCGCTGTGGAACGAAAGCGACATCAATCTCACCTGGATGCCGCTGACCCATGACATGGGCCTCATCGGCATGCACATCATGATGTTCGCGCATCGCATGCAGCTGAATGTCATGCCCACGGAGCTGTTCATCCGCCGGCCGCTGCTGTGGATGACCTTTGCCGCGCGCAAGGGCGTGACCATCACGAGCTCGCCGAACTTCGGCTACCGGCACTATCTGAAAGTGCTGGGCGAGCGCACGGTGGACGACCTCGACCTGTCGAGGGTGCGCCTGGTCTACAACGGCGCCGAGCCCATCTCCGTGGAGCTCGCCGACGAATTCATGGCGCGGCTGGCGCCGGCGCAGCTGCGGCGTGAAGCCATGTACCCGGTATACGGTCTCGCCGAGGCCACGCTGGTGGTGAGCTTCCCGCAGCCGCCGGGGCAGATGTACGAATCCATCGCCGTGAACCGCCATGAGCTCGCCGTGGGCAAACAGCCTGCCCCGCTGCTGCGCGAGCATCCGGACGCGCTGTCGATCATGGCCGTGGGGCAGCCCATTCCCTACAGCTTCGTGCGCATTGCCGACGACGCCGACAACGAACTGCCCGAGGGCCATGTCGGCCACGTGCTGATCTCGGGTGACAACGTCACCAAGGGTTACTTCGAGAACCCGGAAGCCAATGCGCGGGGTTTCACCGCGCCTGACGCGAATGGCACGTCGTGGCTGCGCACCGGGGACCTCGGCCTGATGAAAGGCGGCAAGCTGTTCATCACCGGCCGTGCGAAGGAGATCATCTTCGTCAATGGCCAGAACTACTACCCGCACGACATCGAGAGCGTGGCCATCCGCGCCGAAGGCATGGATCTGGGCAAGGTGGTCGCGGCGGGCGTGCGCGCCAAGGGCGCGAGCACCGACGATCTCATCCTGTTCGTGTTGCACCGGATGGACATGAAGGAATTCCTGCCCATTGCCGCGCAGCTCACGCGTCTCGTGAACGAGCACACCGGTCTAGAGGTCTCGCACGTGGTGCCGGTCAAGCGCATTCCCAAGACCACCAGCGGCAAGATCCAGCGCCACCTGCTCGAAGAGGACTACGTCAACGGCGTGTACGACGCGGAGCTTGCCGAGCTCGCCGCGCTGCGCGCGCAGTTGGAGGCCGCTGGCGGCAAGGTCACCCACGGCGAGATCGAGCGCCGCATCAAGGACATCTGCGATGCCGCGCTCGAGCGCAACATCGGCGTGGACGACAATCTTTTCGAAATCGGCGCGAGCTCGCTCAAGCTCATCGAGATCCACGAGCAGATCGACCGCATCTATCCCGGGATGGTCGATCTCACCGAGCTGTTCGATTTCCCGACCATCGCC
Source organism: uncultured Pseudomonadota bacterium (assembly GCA_946479515.1). The sequence continues at coordinate 3,614 of CAMLGF010000094.1, forward strand.
GAACTGTCGCGCCACCTGGAAGCCAAGCTGGCGGCGACGGTCTAACTGCGCGGCACCGCCGAGATCGTCTGACTGCGCGGCACCGTCGCGACGGTCTGGCCGGGTCGGTCGCCACCAGCCCCCGCACGCTCGCCGTGCGCAGCCTGCGCTTGCCGCGCCGCGGCGGGCGCGTGCGGCTGGTTGGACCAGATCACCACCGCCAGCAGCAAAGCCAGCGGAATCAGGACGGCCATGGCGGATCGGTCGAAGGCGAACATTGCGGCATCTCCAGGGGAACGGTTGCGGTGAGCGTCTGCAGGTTAGCGGAGGTGGCTCCTCCGAAAAACCAGACAAACCAGAATTCATTGTCTGTAGTTGCTTTACAATCCCGCGCCATGGATCAGCTCCAGGGAATGCGGGTCTTCGCGCGGGTGGCGCAGCTGGGCTCCTTTGCCCGCGCCGCCAATGACCTGGACATGTCGCGCGCCATGGCCTCGAGCTATGTTGCCCAGCTCGAGAAACACCTCGGTACACGTTTGCTTCACCGGACGACTCGAAGAGTTACCGTGTCGCCCGAGGGCGCGGTCTACCTGGAGCGCTGCAAGCGAATCCTTGCCGAGATACAGGCCGCCGACGACGAGATGCGCCATGCGCGCGCCCGGCCCCAGGGTCGGCTGCGGGTCGACGTGCCGGTGGCTTTCGGCCGCTACCTGCTGATGCCCGCGCTGCCCACGTTCACCGAACGCTATCCCGAGATGGCGCTGGAAGTGCGCTTCAACGACCGCTACGTGGATCTGGCGGCCGAGCACATCGACGTGGTGTTGCGTTCCGGCGAGATCAGCTCACCGGACCTCATCGCGCGCCGCATCGCCAGCTCGCGCCTGGTCACCTGCGCGGCGCCCGCCTACATCGCGCGCCATGGCCTGCCCCGGACGCCGGCCGACCTGCGCCAGCATCGCACCATCGGCTATCTGCGCGCCGACACCTCGCGGCCCGCGGAATGGAAATTCCGCCAGGGGCGCACGGGGATTCAGAAGATGAAGTTCGCCTTCGCGCTGTCGTTCAACACTTCCGAGCCCATGGTGATGTCGGCTTACGAGGGCCAGGGCATCATTCAGACCACTGACCTGCTGCTCGGCCGCGCGATCGCCGACGGACGCGTGGTTGAAATACTGAAGGAATACTCGTGCGAAGGCCCGCCCTTGAGCGTGGTCTATCCACGCGCCACGCAGCACCTCGCCAAGGTGCGCGTGTTCGCCGAGTTCGCCGCGGAAATCATGCGCAACTACCAGGCACGCGGGCGCCACCCGACCACCGAACTGTAGAATCCGCTCAGGCGCTCGCGTCGGCGGCGCGCGGCAACTGAATGCCGCAATCCACGAAATCGAACGAGTCGATGTGCTCGGGTATGTGCAGCCTGTTGCCCTGCACGTAGTCGACACCCAGCTGCTTCACGGCGTGGAACCGGTTGGTGCTGTCCACGTGACTCGCCACGGTTCGCATGCCCAGCGTGTCCGCCATGTGCACCAGTCCGTTGATGCGCGCCCGCGAGACGATGTCATCGGAAGCGCCCTGCACCAGCGAACCGTCGATCTTCAGCGTGTCGGCATTCACCTCGCGCAGGAACTCGAACTTGCCGGTGCCCGTGCCGGCGTTGTCCACGGACACTTCGCAGCCGCGGTCGATGAGCGCGCGCGCCAGCGCCGAGAATTCCTGGGGTGCGATGCTGAAATCCAGCTCCGACACTTCGAAACGCAGCGCGGACATGGGCAGCCCCGACTTGTCGAGACAGCTCGCGAGGTAGTCCCGAAAATCGGGACGGACGACCGATTTGCCGGACAGGTTCACGCAGAACACCGCGTTGGCCTCCGCCCAACGGTCGCCGTTGCGCTGCATCCAAACCAGCAGCGCGCGGATCACCCAGCGGTCGATGGCGGGCATGCGGCCGTTGCGCTCGGCGGTATCGAGGAATTCGTGCGAAGACAGCACGCCGAATTCGCGCGTGGGCAGGCGGATCAGCACTTCGACGATCAGCGGGCCGCGGTCATCGCGCAGGCTCACGATGGGCTGCAGGTGCAGCTCGAATTCGTCCTGGCGCAGCGCGGAGTCGATGATGCCCAGCAGCGTCTCTTCGCGTTCGAGCAGCGCCAGATCACGGATAAGCGAGTCATCGGCGTCGCCGGCGGAGAATTCCAGCGAGGCGAGTTCCGACTCCCCGCTTTCCAGCACGATGCCTGCATCTTCCCCGGCCACCACGCTGTCGGGGGCGAGCATGCGAATGGCGCGCGCCAGCACCGGCAGCACCGGCGCCACGGTCGCGACGCGCACGGCGCGGTCCTCCTCGCAGGCGTTCAACCCGGAGTAAGCCAGCAGCACCACGCCGTGGAATTCGGCGCCTTCGAACAGGGGCAAGGCACAACGTGCGCGGGCAGTGTCTGCGCTCTCCCACCACAGGCCGCAGCCGAGCCCGCGCACGTCGTGCACATTCCGCAAGGACGAGTCCTCGACCACCTCGGCGATCAGCGCGTGGTCTTCCGCGAGCAGGAAGTCGCCACTCGACCAGAGCGCGCGCCCCTTACCGTCGTGGATCGACAGGGAGAGTATTTCGGGAGTGCGGCGCAGGAGTCCGCGCGCCAGCGGCGCGAGCAGCGAAGCGGCATTTTCATGGTCGTGCGGGTGGTGTGTCATACGTGGGGAGAAGGTTAGGCGCTGCGCCGGCGGACGCGGTCGTCGCAGTGCGGCGACGTAGGGTTCGGGCGACGGACGCCCCATTGCGCGGGTTAGGTCAAATCCCGCCTGCCACATATTCCGCTGGCGGCCCTGCCCGGCGCGCACGGCGCGCCGATGTCAGTTGCCGTACAGCGGCTTGTTGAGCTTCCAGCGCTTGTGCGACCACGGCCAGTCGGCCGGCGCCGCGCAAATCTGCTCTTCGACCAGCCTCGCATAGCGCTGCGTGTACTCGCCGCTCGGCAGCTTTTCACCCGCCGCGGACAGCGGCGCGAAGCCCACCTCGTAGTGGCCGCGCGACGTGCGTTTCAGGCTGAGGAAGAACGAGGCGTAACGGGTGGTGCGCGTGATCTCCTCGGGGCCGAGGAAGAAAGCCGTGTCGCGATTGAGGAATCGCACCCACTGCTTGCGCTCGCTGGTCACCGGTTCCTGGTCGGCCACCATGGCGATGGCGCGCGGCACGTGGCGCTGGCGGATGATGTCGCCTAACAACTCCTGCGCCGGAATGAGTCGCGCGCCGAACCGGCTGCGCAGCTTGCGCATCTCGATCTCCGCCCAGTTGTCGACCAGCGGCTTGTAGGCGGCGTCCACCGGGTAGCCGAGCTGCGTCGACAGGCCCAGAAGCATCCACTCCCAGTTCGCCTGATGCGCGGCCACCAGCAACACGGGCCTGCCCTTGGCGATCTCGTCGCGCACCAGTTGCGGATTGCGCAGCACCACCCGCTGTTCCAGCTCGCTCGGCGTGAGCCGCAGGCTGTGCACGATCTCCACCAGCATGTCGGCAAAGCCCCGGTAATAGTCGCGCATCACGCGTTCGCGCTGCTGCTCGGTCCACTGCGGAAAGCTGGCGGTGAGATTGGCCACGACCACGTGCCGGCGGTAGGGGATCACGCGCCAGGACATCCAGGCCAGGAAGCGCGCGATGGGATACCAGATGAAGAGCGGCACCCGCGACAACACGCGTATCCACAGCGAGCTCTTCATGGATTCAGGTCGGGAAATGGTGCCCCCAGTCTGATTCGAACAGACGACCCCATCATTACGAATGATGTGCTCTACCAGCTGAGCTATAGGGGCGACTCGTGCAGAGGGCGCGCATTCTAATGGCGCCCGGCGGGCCTGGGAAGCGCCGCGAGGCGAAATCCGGACCCGGTCATCGGGCCCATCCGCTGGCGGTTCGGAGCCATGCCGGTGCCACGCGTGCGGCCGTTCACCTCAGGCGGCAGATTTGCGCCGCAGGCGGATCACGAGGTCGATGCCGTCAACCTGCATTCCCGCAGGGGGTTCCGGCAAGCGCTGGAATTCCACGTCGCGCAGCGACACGTCCATGAGGGCGCCGGTGTCGAGATCGTGGAAGTGATAGTGCGCATCGGTGTTCGAGTCGAACCAGCACCGGTCGTTGCCCACCGAGAGCTGCCGGATGAGGCCCGAGGCCGCGAACAGGTTGAGCGTGTTGTAGATGGTGGCCTTGGAGACCCGCATGCCCTGGCTGCGCAGACCGGCGAGCACCTGCTCAGCGGACAGGTGCTGCGGCTTTCCCAGGAGCAACGACGCTATTCGCAGGCGTTGAGCGGTGGGCCTGACGCCGTGACCCAGCAGCCGCTGGATCAGGTTCTCGGCGACGCCCGGCTCGAGCTCTGTCATTGGCATGCGGCCAGTATACGCGCGGCAAACTGCCCGGCAACGCAAAACCGGCTGAATACAGCGGTTTTGCGAGTCCTGGCGCCGGCCGCGCGCACGGCACACTGGCCGCATGAACGGGGCCACACGAGCACGGTGCGCGCGATCGGGAGTCACGCTACTCGAGCTGCTGTTCAGCCTGGGTCTGCTGGCCCTGCTCGCCGGGCTCGCGGCGCCGGGGTTCCGGGCCAGCCTGCGCGAGTCAGCCGTGCGCTCCGCGGCATTCGAGCTGGCGGCCGGCCTCGAGCAGACGCGCGCGCATGCCATCCTGGAGTCGCGGCCCGCCCTGCTCTGCGCGGCGGATTCGTCGGGCAACTGCCTCGCGACCGGGGCCGCCGCCGGTTGGCGCAGCTTCCTGCAAGTGGGTTCGGCCCGCGAGGAACTGGGCGGACAGAGCCTGCCGGCCGGCGTGGTGCTCTGGTCGAACCGCCCGCTCATCCGCTTCTGGCCCGACTCGGCCCTCGCCAGCGCGGGCACTCTAACTATTTGCGACGAACAGCGCGTGGCGCGGCCGCGCGCCATCGTCATCAGTGTCACCGGGCGCGCGCGCATGGCCATCGGCGAGGCGGCCGCATGCCGCTCATGAGCCGCGGATTCTCCCTGATCGAGACACTGGTGGCGCTCGCGGTGCTCTCCGTAGGTCTGCTCGGCGCCGCGGCCATGCTGCTGCGCGGGCTTCGCGACCAGGCACAGGCCTTGCGCCACGGCACGGCCACGGCATTGCTCGCCGACATGGCCGATCGCATCCGCGCCAATCCCACGGCCCGGGCCGCCTATGACACGCGCACCGAACGCTCCGGCATCGTCACCTGCGATGGCGAGAACGCCTGCGACGCGCCGAGCCTCGCCGCGCATGACATCGCCCATTTCCAGTCCGCCGCGCGCGCGCTGCTGCCCCGCCAGCGCCCGCGCCCGGCCATCGACTTCGAGCCCGCCACCGGCTCCACCGCGCCGGATCGCTACGTCGTCTCGCTGCGCTGGACCGACGCACGCGATCCGGATGCCGCCGACGAAGCCACTCTCGTCGTGCTGGCACAGCCGGTGGCGGGCGGGCCGTGAGAAGCGCCGCGCCGCGCGCCGGGCGCGGCTTCGGCCTGCTCGAAGTGCTGGTCGCCATGGCCATCGGCCTCACGCTGCTCGCCGCCTTCCTCGTGGTCCTGCAGCGCAGCCGGCGTGATTTCACGGCGGGCGAAAGCCTGGCGCGCCTGCAGGATTCGGCACGCCACGCGCTCGGCATCGTGCGATGGGACATCGAGCATGCGGGTTTCTACGGCTTCGCGCCCGCCGTCGGCGCGCGCCTGGTCCAGGGCGGCGCCACGCTGGCCGAGGGGTATGGCTTGTCGCAGCCGGGCGCGACCGGCACGGTGCCGGCAGTCGCCGGTCTGCCGGCCGGCGCCCACGACTGCGGCACGAACTTCGCGCTGGATGTGCTGCGTCCCGTGCAGGGCAGCGACAATGCGTTCGTGCTCGGGCGCGACGCCCGGAACTGTGCGCCGACGAGCGCCGCGGGCGGCGCCGCGCCCCTGGCGGACACGCTCACGTTGCGACATGCCTCCGGGCAGACGGCCGTGCCGCGCGCGGGGCGCCTGCAGCTCTATGTCGCCGCGCCTTCGACCGCGCTGCTCTTGTTGTTTGCCGACGGCCAGCCGCCCGGCCCAGTCGATGAGGATCATGAAGTCCGCGACCTCGAGGTGCGCAGCTACTACATCGCGAATCATTCGGTGGGCCGGCCGGACTGGCCGGCGCTGCGCGTCAAGTCGCTCACCGAATCGCGCGGCGCGGTGCAGTTCCGCGACGAGGAAGTCATGCCGGGAGTCGAAGACCTGCAGGTGGAGTTCGGAGTGTCATCGCTCGAAGGCGGCACACCCAGGGTGCGTTTCGTCGCCGCGGATTCGCCGCGCGCCGAGACCGGCTGCATCATCGCCGTACGGCTCTGGCTCAGGGTGCGCGCCGACGTCACCGAGCCCGGCTATCTCGATGAGCGCACGCTGCGCTATGCGAACGTCGAGTTCACTCCCGATGCCGCCGAGTCCCGGCAGCGCCGCCTGCTGCTCGAGCGCACCGTGGCCGTGCGCAATGCGGGTTCCTCATGAGAGCGCGGCAGACCGGCACCGCGCTCACCGTGGGCCTGCTGCTGCTGACGCTGATCACTCTGTTAGGCCTGGCCGGCGCGTCGTCGGCCCGCGTGGAGCTGCAACTGGCGCACAACGAGCAGTTTCGCGAGAATGCCGCGTCCGCCGCGAGTGCCGGCATCGAGATCGCCATCAGACACGTGACCGCGTCCGAACCCGAGACCGTTCCCACGCGCCTTTTCGCCGCGATGGCGGGCGCGCCCGGCCCCGCCGATATCGAGATCGAGATCCGGCTGCTCGGCTACGAGTACGGCCTGCCGCAGGCTCCCGGTGCCCAGCTTGCCGCCGCGCGTTTTGAAATATTGAGCACCGGCCGCGCGAAGCGCGGCGCCGTCGACCGGCAGCGTGCGCGCATCAGCCGGGTCGTCGAGGTGGCAGGGGCGACGGGTGCGGACTGCGCGCCGGTGGCGGCGGACGTGGACTGCGTGGCCGCGGGCGAGCTGCGCCGGCTCGGCTGGCAACGCCTGGCGATGGACTGATGTCCCGCGGCCCGCGCGTCACGCTGGTCGAAGTCCTCACCCTGCTCGTGGCGCTGGTGGTGATCGCGGCCGTGGCCATCCCTCTATGGCATACGCATCGATTGCGCGAGCAGCGGCGCCAGGCCATGGACGTGCTGCAAGCCATCCAGGCGGCACAGGACCGCCACTTCGGCGAGCACGCCCGCTATGCCGACCTCGAGCAACTGAAAGTGGCAATGCGGGCGCCGCGCTACCGGTTGCAGGTGACGCGCAGCGAAGACTCACTGGGCTATGTCGCCACCGCGACCGCGCTCGCTGGTGCGGACGGCCAGCCCGATCGACGTTGCGCGCAGATGAGCATCGATCAGCACGGCCGTCGGTCCGCGCGCGACGATGCGGGCAAGGATTCGACCGGCGACTGCTGGGACCGCAAGTAACCGGTCAGGCCGAGGGTTCGCCGGGCAGCCCGCTTCGCCCGTCACCGCGCAGCGTGCGCGGCAGCGAGAACACCACGCGCTCTTCGCGACCCGTGAGTTCTTCGGCGCCGCTGCCGCCCCATTCGCGCAGCCGTGCCACCACCTGCTGTACCAGCTCTTCGGGCGCGGAGGCTCCGGCCGTGACGCCGACCGCCTGCTTACCGTCGAACCACTCGCGCTGCAGGAACGAGGCATCGTCGATGAGATAGCCCGGCAGCCCGGCGCGCTCGGCGAGCTCCCGCAGGCGGTTGGAGTTGGAACTGGTGATCGACCCGACGACGATGAGCACGTCGCACTTCGCGATCAGCTCCTTCACGGCGTCCTGGCGGTTTTGCGTGGCGTAGCAGATGTCCTCGCGGCGCGGACTGGCGAGCGCGGGAAAACGTTCCCGCAGTGCCGCGACGATGGCGGCGGTATCGTCCACCGAGAGCGTGGTCTGGGTGACGAACGCCAGCTTCACCGGATCGCGCACCTGCAGGCGGTGGGCCTGTTCGACGTTCTCGATGAGATGCATGCGCCCGCCGTTGGCCGTGTCGAATCGGCCCATGGTGCCCTCCACTTCGGGGTGGCCCGCATGCCCGATCAACACCACGTCGCGCCCCTCGCGCGCATAGCGCGCGACTTCCATGTGTACCTTGGTGACCAGCGGACAGGTGGCGTCGAACACCGTGAGGCCGCGGCGCGCGGCCTCG
>CAMLGF010000095.1 GCA_946479515.1 uncultured Pseudomonadota bacterium
TCCGAGGCGCCGCTCACGCGGCACCTGTCTTTCTTTCCGAGGCGCCGCTCACGCGGCACCTCTGGCACCGAATCCGGCAATGGCATCCAGCGTGCGGCGTGCCGCGCCGCTGGCGATGGCCTGGCGTGCCAGTGCGACACCCTCGCGAGGCGTCGCGGCCTTGCCGACGATCTCCAGCGCCAGCGCCGCGCCGAGCAGAAGCGCATCGCGATGCGCGCCGTTTTCCTCGCCGCAGAGCACGGCGCGCAGCGCGCGCGCATTGGTCGCCGCGTCGCCGCCGGCCAGGTCACGCGCGCCGCAGAGGTCGAGACCGTAGTCCGAGGGCGAGCGGATTTCGGCGGTGACTTTGCCGGGGCGCACGTCGAGCACGGTGAACGGCCCGAGCGGCGTCGGCTCGTCCCAGCCCTCTGCGCCATGCACCACGAAGGCCCGCTCGATGGGCAGGCCCGAGAGCGCATCGGCCATGAGCTGCGCCGTGGGCAGGTTGAATGCGCCGGTGAGCTGGAACAGCGGCGCCGCCGGGTTGGTGAGCGGCCCCAGGATGTTGAACACGGTGCGCACGCCCATTGCCTGGCGAATGGGGCCCACGGCCTTCATCGCCGGGTGGTAATGCGGCGCGAACAGGAACGTGAAGCGCGTGGCGGCGAGACAGGCGCCGGCAGCGGATTCGTCCAGCGGTAGTTTGAGGCCGAGCTGCTCGAGCACGTCGGCGCTGCCGGACTTGCTCGACACCGAACGATTGCCGTGCTTGACCACGTCCACGCCGCAGGCCGCGGTCAACAGCGCGGCGCCGGTGGATAGATTGAAACTGCCCGAGGCATCGCCGCCCGTGCCCACGATGTCGATGGCGCGCGGCCCGGGCGCGATGGCCGGCTGGCGCGCCAGCGATCGCATCGCCCGCGCGAAGCCGCGCACCTCCTCGGCGGTCACGCCCTTGCTGCGCAGCGCGGCCAGCAGCGCGCCACCCATGGCCGGCGGCGTGTCCGCGTGGGTCAGGGCACGCAGCAGATCGCCCGCCTCGCTCTCGCTCAGCGATTTGCCGGACAGCAGGGACTCGAGCGTATCGCGCAGGCTCATTGGCGGCCGCCCGACATCTTCAGGAAATTGCCGATGAGCTGCGGGCCATCGGGCGTGAGCACGCTCTCCGGGTGGAACTGCACGCCTTCGACCTTCAGCAACTTGTGCCGGACGCCCATGATCTCGCCCTCGGCAGTGCGCGCGGTCACCAGCAGATCCGCGGGCAGAGTATCCGCCTGGGCGATCAGCGAGTGATAGCGGCCCACCTCCGTGGTCGCGGGCAGGCCCGCGAACAGACCCTTGCCGTCGTGGGTCACGGGCGAAGTCTTGCCGTGCATGAGGCGTGGCGCCCTCACTACCTTGCCGCCGAACACCTCGACGATGGACTGGTGGCCGAGGCACACGCCAAACACCGGCACCTGGCCCGCGAAGACCCGGATCATGTCCATGGAGACGCCCGCATCGTAGGGAGTGCCCGGCCCGGGGGAGATACACAGATGCGTCGGATCGAGCGCCCTGGCCTGCTCCACGGTGATCTCGTCGTTGCGTCGCACGTCCACGTCGGCGCCCAGCACCAGGAAGGCCTGCACCAGGTTGTAGGTGAAGGAATCGTAGTTGTCGATCAACAGAAGCCGCACGCTGCTCATAGGCCCTCGGACGCCAGCTTGAGCGCGCGCGCCATGGCGCCGCTCTTGGCCAGTACTTCTTCGTATTCGGTCTGCGGCACGCTGTCGGCGACGATGCCGGCGCCCGCCTGGTAGGAATACTCGTCGCCGCGGAACACCAGCGTGCGAATGGTGATGGCCTGGTCCATGTCGCCGCGCGCACCGAAGTAGCCGACCGTGCCGCCGTACAGGCCGCGCCGCACCGGTTCGAGCTCGTCGATGATTTCCATGGCGCGCACCTTGGGCGCGCCGACGAGCGTGCCGGCGGGAAAGCAGGCGGCGAACAGGTCGAAGGCGTCGCGGCCCGGTGCGATGCGGCCCTTCACCCCGCTCACGATGTGCATGACGTGGCTGTAGCGCTCGATGACGCGATACGGATCCACGTGCACGCTGCCGGCCGCGGCCACGCGCCCGAGGTCGTTGCGCGCCAGGTCCACCAGCATCACGTGCTCGGCGTTCTCCTTGACGTCGGCGAGCAGATCCTGCTCGCGGCGCGCGTCTTCGTCCGCATCATCGGCGCGCGGACGCGTGCCGGCGATCGGGCGCAGCTGCGCCTCGCCGCGCGCGTTGATCCTGACCAGCGCCTCGGGCGAGGAACCCACCACGGTGAGATCGCCCAGCCGGCAGTAATACATATAAGGAGAAGGATTGATCAGGCGCAGTGCGCGATAGGCCTCGAACGGATCCAGCGAATGCCGGCCCGAGAAACGGGCCGCGAGCACCAGCTGATAGACGTCGCCCGCGGCGATGTATTCCTGTGTGCGCCGCACCCCCGCCCGGTACTCGTCGGGACTCAGCGAGGCCACGGCCGGCGAATGGCGGGCCGCCGTGGAAGTCGCGGGCTGCACGTGGTTAGGCAGGCCGCCGCGCAACGCCTTGATGACTTCGCGGCGCAGCGCCTGCCGCTCTGCCTCGGTACCCGCATGCAGCAGGGCGATGCCGCGCGTGAGGTGATCGAAGACCAGCAGGGATTCCGGCGCGACGTAGTGCAGATCCGGCACGGGCTGGTCCGACCGGGCCTTGGCCGGCAGGCGCTCGAAGTAGCGCACCACGTCGTACGAGGAGTAGCCGACGAGCCCGCCGGCGAGCGGCACGCCCGCCATTTCGGGCAGGGGCTTGGGGGCAGCGGCCAGCGCCTGGCGCAGGGCGTCTAACAAGGCTGCCTTGTTGGCCGGGCGCGGCAGCGTCGAGTTGCCAACCGTCAGGCCGGCCTGATCGAGCCGCACCTCCAGGCACTTGCCGAAGCCGATGAAGGAATAGCGCGCCAGGCGTTCGCCGCCCTCGACGCTCTCGAGCAGGAAGCGCGGATCGAAGGCGCCCAGCTTGGCGAAGGCCGACACCGGGGTGTCGAGATCGCCGGCAATATCGAATGGCGGTTTCACCGCGTTCCTCTCCCTCACCATTGGCGGCTGGCGCCGCACGCAGACAACAAAAAACCCATCTCAGGCCTGGCCGGAGATGGGTTTCTGGAATTCGCCCTGTTTAGAACAGCAAAACGATCGAGGCCCCTCTCCTTACGGGAGGCGCCACCACCAAACCTTGTTCGAGCCGTTCTGGATCATGGGGCGGCGAGTATCGCCAAGCGGCGAAGTCGCCGTCAAGGATTGCCGCGTCAAAAGTGGCAGAATCCGCCGCGGACATATCACGGGAGTACGGATGGCCAGGCGACTGATTTCCTCGGGTTCGAAGTTCGAGGCGGATATCGGCTATTCGCGCGCCGTGGTCGACGGCGAATGGGTGTTCGTCTCCGGCACCACCGGCTTCAACTACGCCACCATGACCATCGACGACGACGTCGTGGCTCAGTGCGAACAGACCCTGAAGAACATCGCCGCCGCCCTGGCCCAGGCGGGCGCGAGATTCGAGGACGTGGTCCGCGTGCATTACCTGATCACCAGGGCCGAGGACTTCGAGAAGTGCTGGCCCGTGGTAGGCAGGGCCTTCGGCACCGTGCGCCCCGCCATCGTGGTCATGGTGGTCGGCCTCACCGATCCGCGCATGAAAATCGAGATCGAGGTGACGGCACGGGTGCGCCCTGCCAGAAACGCCGGCAGGCGCGCCCGCCCCGCTGTGCGGCACAAGCCGGCCGCCGCCGCCCGACGCAAGAAATGACGGCCGATTACGAGAAGTTAGGGGTGTTCTATCTCGGGCGGGAGTTCGACCCCGCCGCGAATGCACTCGCAGACGATCTCGTACTCTACGATTCCAAGGACCTGACCACGCACGCGGTGTGCCTGGGGATGACCGGCTCAGGCAAGACGGGCTTGTGCATTTCCCTGCTGGAAGAGGCCGCCATCGACGGCGTGCCGGCGATCTGCATCGACCCCAAGGGCGATCTCGCCAACCTGATGCTCACCTTCCCCGAGCTGGCCGCGAAGGATTTCGAACCCTGGGTGGACGCCGGCGATGCGGCGCGCAAGGGCGTGTCCCTGGCGGACCTGGCCGCGCAGGCGGCGGAGTCGTGGCGCAAGGGTCTCGCCGAGTGGGACCAGCCGCCGGAACGGATCGCGCGACTCCGGGCGGCCGCCGACGTGGCTATCTACACGCCGGGCGCCGAGACGGGCATTCCGCTGTCGGTGCTGCGTTCGTTCGCGCCCGCTGCCGGCTCGGACGTAGCCGAAGCCGGCGCGCTGCGCGACCGGGTCGGAGCGGTGGTCTCCGGACTGCTGAGTCTCTTGGGCGTCGACGCCGACCCCATTGGTTCGCGCGAACACATTCTGCTGGCCAACATCCTCGAAGGCGCGTGGCGCCAGGGGCTGTCGCTGGACATGACGGGCCTCATCCAGGCCGTGCAGAAGCCACCGTTCGACAAGCTGGGCGCCTTCGATCTCGAGACTTTCTTCCCGGCGAAGGATCGCCTCAGGCTCGCGATGCAGCTCAACAATCTCATCGCCGCGCCCGGCTTCGCCACGTGGATGGCCGGAGAACCCCTCGATGCCCAGCGCCTGCTGTTCACGCCCGAGGGCAAGCCACGCATTTCCATCATCTCGATCGCGCATCTCAACGACGCCGAGCGCATGTTCGTCGTGACGCTGGTGCTGAACGAGGTCATCGCGTGGATGCGCACCCAGTCCGGCACCGGGTCGTTGCGCGCCATCCTCTACATGGACGAGATCTTCGGGTTCTTTCCGCCGTCGGCGAACCCACCGTCCAAGCCGCCCATGCTCACGTTGCTCAAGCAGGCGCGCGCCTTCGGGCTGGGCATCGTGCTGGCGACCCAGAATCCGGTGGACCTCGACTACAAGGGGTTGGCGAACTGCGGCACCTGGTTCATCGGCCGGCTGCAGACCGAGCGCGACAAACTGCGCGTCATCGAAGGCCTGAAATCCGCGCTGCCCGACGCCGACGGCGGCAATCTCGAGGCGCTGCTGGGCAATCTGACGCAGCGCGTGTTTCTCATGCGCAATGTGCACGACGACGCACCAGTGCTCATGAAGACGCGCTGGGCGCTGTCCTATCTGCGCGGTCCGCTCACCGGGCCAGAGATTGCCCGCGTGATGACGGCGCGCAAGGCCGCATCGCCCGGTGTGACGCCCGCGCCTGCGGCCGTCTACACACCGCCCGCGGCCGCAGGCACCGTCTCCGCGCCGCCATTCGCGTCAGGCGAGACAACCCCGGGCGCCGGCCGGCCCGCCGTCGGCGCCGGCATCGATGAATACTTCCTCGCGCCGACCAGAGGCGCGGGCCCCGTGCTCTACAAGCCCATGATCGCGGGATTCGCCAAGCTGCATTTCGTCGATAGCCGGCTGGCGCTTGACGAGTGGCAGACTGCCGGCTGGCTGGCGCCGCTGGCCGACGGCGGCGGCAACGCGTCCTGGGAAGATGCGACACGCGATCCCCAGCTCAAGGCGCGCCTGGCCACCACGCCCGCGGCGGATGCGTCCTATGCGGAGCTGCCCGCGCCCGCGCTGCGTGCCGCGAGCTACGCCGCCTGGGGAAAGTCGCTGCAGTCGTACTTGTATGAAACCGCGCGCGCCGCCGTGCACTATGCCGACGCCTTCAAGACAGCGTCCAGGCCGGGCGAGAGCGAGGGCGACTTCCGCGCACGTCTCACGCTGCTGGCGCGCGAGAAACGCGATGCCGCCGTGGCGGCGCTGCGGCAGAAGTGGGCCGCCAAACTACTGCAGCTGCAGGACCAGATCCGTCGCGCCGAGGACCGCCGTGAACGCGAACAGCAGCAGCTCAATCAGTCGCGCATGCAGACTGCGGTGAACCTGGGCACCACCATCCTGGGCGCGCTGTTCGGGCGCAAGGCCTTGTCCTCCACCAATATCGGCCGCGCCGGCTCGGCCGCGCGCTCGGCGTCGCGGTGGGGCCACGAGTCACAGGACGTCACGCGCGCCGAGGAGAGCATCGAAGTGTTGCGGCAACGGCAGACCGACACGCAGCAGCGGGTTGAGGCGGAAGTCGCGCAGCTCGAGAGTGCGCTCGACGCCGGCAGCATCGCGCTGCGCTCCCTCGAGGTGCCGGCGCGCAAGTCCGACATTGCCGTGGGCGAGGTGGCACTGGTCTGGGTGCCGTGGCGCAACGGCGCCGATGGCTTCCCGGCACCCGCCTACGATAAACAGGAGCGACCATGAAAGAACTCATCGACAGGCTCACGACCAGTCTGGGCGTGAGCCCCGCGCAGGCCGAGGGCGGTGCCGGCGTGTTGTTCAAGGCCGCGCGTGACAAGCTCGGTGGCCCGGAATTCGACCGGTTGCTGGGCGGGCTCCCCGGCCTTGGAGATCTCATGATGAAGGCTCCGTCCACCGGCGGTGGCCTCGGAGGATTGCTGGGCGGACTCGCGGGCGCCGTGGGCGGCAACGCGGGCCTCATCGCGACGATCGTCAGTGGCTTCGGCAAGCTCGGGCTCACGGCCGAGCACGCCAGGAAGTTCGCGCCGGTGATCATGGAATTCCTGAGAGCCCGGGTCGAACCCGACGTCGCCGCCAAGCTGGAAAGCACCCTGCGAGCCTGAGCCCATGCCTTCTTTCGACGCTGTTTCCGAACTCGACACGCACGAGCTCACCAATGCCGTGGACCAGGCGAATCGCGAGCTGGCCACCCGCTTCGATTTCAAGGACACGGGCGCCACCTTCACGCTCAAGGAGAAGGAATTCACCGTGAGCCTGAAAGCGCCGGCCGAGTTCCAGCTCAAGCAGATGATGGACATCCTCACGCAAAGGCTAGGTAAGCGCGGCATCGAGGCGCGCTGCATGGAGAAGAAGGACCCTGTGACCAATCTCGCCGAGGCACGCCAGGACGTGGTACTGCGTCAGGGCATCGACCAGGATACGGGCAAGAAGCTGCAGAAGATCGTCAAGGAATCGAAGCTCAAGGTGACGGCGCAGATCCAGGGCACGCAACTGCGAGTGACGGGCAAGTCACGCGATGACCTGCAGGCGGCGATTGCGTTGATGAAGAGGGCGGAGCTGGATCGGCCGCTGCAGTTCAAGAACTTCCGGGACTAGTCAGGCAGTCCGCAGCTTGATCGCGAACGTATAACGCGCCACCGGGCAGTTCCTGTTGGGCGGCTTGCCGGCATGCCGTATCGCGCCGTCGAACAACACCAGTCGCCCGGGTTTTGGGCTCACGGCGATACGCGCATCACCATCCGGTTCATAGAACAACGTCTCACCACCCCACTCCCGGTCCCAGCGCTCACACAGGTACCAGAGCGCGGTGAGCTCGCGCAGCTCGCTGGCCGCGTCCACGTGCGTGAGCAAGGTGTCGCCGAAAGTCGCGTAGTTGGTGTACACGCGATATGGGACGAAGCGCTCCTGCGGCCGCACCTGCCGGATGGCGGCATCCGTCGCCTGCCAGAGGCTGGTACGCGGCAGGTTCTCGAGCGGCATCTCGCACACCCAGTGCCGGAACTCGGTGGTGTCGCCGCGCGCGCTCTCGGTGCGCGTGAACGCCGCCTGCAAGATGGCGTTGAAGTACCGCGCGGACTCTTCCACGGGCACGAGACCATCGAACACGAACACGTCGCGGCCCGCTATCTTCTCGGCGCGCGTCGGCCCGCTCATCACATCGCCTTCGGCGCGGGCATCGGCGGCGCGGCGCAATGCATGCGGATGTAATCGTCGTGCAACGGGAAGGTGGCGACGCGCTTCTTCACGTCACCGGCCATGAGATCGAAGCGGCGCTGCAGCTCCTGGTCCGACGGTATGTTGGCGAACGGGTGATACGCACGCGCCCGCACGCCCTGCCCCTGGAACACGGCGAACCAGCTCGCCTCCTTGAACAGGTCCTGCGGCAGCACGATGATGTGGCCGCTGCGCTCGTACATCTCCCAGCGCTGCCGCAGCGAGTCCGGTATCCGGATGGCGCGGCAGTGCCGCCAGAAGGGCGTGTCGTCGCGCTCCGTGGCCGCGTAGTGCAGGATGATGAAGTCGCGGATGTCCTCGATCTCGTTGCGCGCCAGCGCGTTGAATTTGTCGAGCGTGGCCTGGTCGAAGCCGCCTCCCGGCAGCATGAACAGCAGCCTCGCCAGCATGGACTGCACGAGGTGAATGCTGGTCGACTCCAGGGGTTCGAGGAAGCCGCTGGCGAGGCCCACGGCCACCACGTTCTTCTTCCATACTTCCTTGCGCCTGCCCGCGACGAAACGCAGCGGACGCGGCGCGGCCTGCGGTGCGCCGTCGAGATTGGCGAGCAATTGGCTCGCCGCCTCGTCGTCGCTGATGAATCCGCTGCAGTACACGTGGCCATTGCCGGTGCGGTGCTGCAGCGGTATGCGCCACTGCCAGCCCGAGTCCCGCGACGTGGAGCGCGTGTAGGGCGTGGTGTGCGCGACGCGATCGCAGGGCACCGCGAGGGCGCGGTCGCAGGGCAACCAGTGACTCCAGTCTTCGTAGCCAGCGTGCAGCGTCTGCTCGATGAGCAGGCCGCGGAAACCCGAGCAGTCGATGAACAGCTCGCCGGCGACGACCCGGCCGTCTTCGAGCTTCACGGACTCGACGAAGCCGCTCTCGGCATTCTGCTGAACGTGGACGATCTTGCCTTCGGTACGCGTCACCCCGCGCGACTCGGACAGGCCGCGCAGGAAGCGCGCGTACAGCGACGCGTCGAAATGATACGCGTACGCCATTTCCGGCAGCGGCAGGCGGTCGTCGGGCTGGATGCGGCCGAACCTGCCGTCCCTGCATGCCGTGATGTGCATGTTGAATTCGCCGGGCTGCATCGTGCCGCCCTGCAGGTGATGCCGCAGCCAGAAGTGGTGGAAATAGATGCCGTGCATCTGCACGCCGTAGTGCCCGAAGGGGTGGATGTACGAGTGCCCCCTGCGATGCCAGTCGACGAACTGGATGCCCACCTTGAACGTCGCCTGCGTGGCGCGGATGAATTCATTCTCGTCGATCTGCATCAGCCGGTTGTAATCGGTGATCGGCGGAATGGTGGCTTCGCCGACGCCGACGATGCCGATCTCCTCGGATTCCACGAGCTCGATGGCGAGCCCCGAGCCCTTTGCCAATTG
This sequence comes from uncultured Pseudomonadota bacterium, assembly GCA_946479515.1. Next base: position 9,145 of record CAMLGF010000095.1, read on the forward strand.
GGAAAAATAGGCGGCGGCCATCCAGCCCGCGGTTCCGCCGCCCACGATCACCACTTTCTTCAGGCCGAGCTGCATCATTGCTACTGCCCCGCCGTTGCCGCGAGCCGGCGCACGAACTCGGCGTGCGGCGGCATGGAGGTGACCAACTGCTGGATGCGCGCGTGCAGCGCCTGCAGGTCGCGCGACGAGAGCCTGGCGATCTGGTCGCGCACGGACAGCTCCACGGCATCGGGAACCACGCCGGCGCCGAGCAGCAACCAGGCCCAGTCGGTTTCCTCGAAGGTCTCGTGATCCTGCAACACGAGGCGGCCGGCGGACGCGTACAACGAAAGCTTGTGCGCCAGGCGCGCGGGCGGCTCCTTGGCTCGGATCGACGCCCACGGCTCGCCTGGCCGGGCGCGTCCGGCGAGATAGTGCGCCAGCGTGAAATCTCGCAACGAGTCCGCCTGCTCGCCCATCACACGATTGAATTCCACCGACTCCACACTGCTTTCGCGCCCGCGCGGGAACAGCTCGACCAGGGTCGCGAGGCCGAGTTGCGAGAAATGCAGGCCAGCGCCGACCAGCGGCTCGAGCTCCATGGCCGCAGCGCCGAGTCCGAGGCAGTTGCCTACCCAGAAGCGGTGGCGCCGACCCGATGCGAAGCTCGTGTGGAGGGGATCCGCCTCCAATGCTGGCGCCGCGGTGCGGAGCGCCGCGAGTGCGCGGTCGTCATCGAGAAATCGGCTGCAGTACACCAGACCCACGAGCGTGCGATCCGCGAGCGGCGCGCGCCATGCCCATCCTCCGTCGCCGGCCACGGTCTGGGTCACCGCGGCCGGGTCGCGCTGCGCGGGCGCGAACGCGGAGAGCATGCGGTCGCAGGGCAGCCAGGCCGACCAATCCTCGCGTTGTGGGGAAATCTCGCCGAGCAGCTTCGCGGCGGCGCCCGAGCAGTCGATGTAGAGGTCGGCCTGCACCACGGACTCGTCCGCGAGGCGCAGTCCAGCGATGCGTCCTCCCTCGGCCAGCAGGGTTTTCGACCACGGCGCGGCGCCGGCCCGTACGCCCAGGCGCTCGGCATGCGCGCGCACATAGGCGGCGTAACGCGCCTCGCCGACGTGATAGCCATAGGTGAAGCTGGCGGTGAGATCCTTGCCCATGGGTCGCGCGAAGCGGCCGAGGCGCGCGGCCGCGCCGGCCAGCGACCACTCCTCGGGCGCGCCGGACCGGCCGGCGATGCTTTCCGCCTGCAGATATCGATAGAAAGGCGTGCCGCCGAGATCGGTACCCAAATCGCCATGCGCATGCAGGAAGCGGCTGCCGTCGCCCTGCCATCCCCAGTGCTCGGTACCCAGCCGGAACGTGGCGCCGGTGTGCTGGATGAAATGCGCCTCTTGGATGCCGAGCAGGCCGTGCATGCCGCGCTGCGAGGGCAGCGTCCAATGGCCGGCCGCTGAGCCATCCGCACCGGTATCGACCACGGTGACCTCGAGCTCGCGCCGCGCGAGCGCCCGGCGCAGGCCGGCGGCCGTGATCCAGGCGACGGACCCGGAACCGGCGACGATGACGGTGCGAATCGGTTCGCTCACGCCATGACTCCCGGCTGGGCGGCGCTGCGCGCCGGGCAGTACTGGGCGATGAATTCCTCGTGGCCGGGCATGCGTACCGCCGCCGCGCGTACCTGCTCGCGCACGCGCGTGAGCTCGGCGGCCAGCTTCGCGCCGTCCACCGCGTCGGCCCGCAGATCGTGGCCGCGCGGCATCACCCGCTGGCCGAGATACACCGCGACCCAGCTTGGCTCGAGGAACAAACCGTCCTTGTAGGTGATGATGTGCCCGCGCTCGCGGAACAACTCCATCTTGTGGCGCAGGCTGTCGGGGATGGACATGTTGCGGCAGTAGTTCCAGATCGGCGCGTCGTCACGCTCGGTGGCGTGGTAGTGCAGGATCAGGAAGTCGCGCACGCGGTCGTATTCCATTTCGATCCAGCGGTTGAAGGCCTCCACGGTGCGCGGATCGAACTCGCGCGTCGCCACCGCGCGATCGGTGAGATAGTCGATGAAGGTCGTGATCGCGATCTGGATCAGGTAGATGCTGGTCGACTCGAGCGGCTCGAGGAAGCCGCTGGACAGCCCGAGCGCGACGCAATTGCGCTCCCATGACCTGACCCGCCTGCCGGCTTCGAACTTGAGCAGGCGCGGCTCGGCGAGCAGGGGTTCGTCGAGGCTCGCCAGAAGCTCCTCGCGCGCCTTGTCTTCATCGATGAACCGGCTCGAGAAAACGTAGCCGTTGCCGGTCCGATGCTGGAGCGGAATTCGCCAGCGCCAGCCGGCCTTCATAG
>CAMLGF010000096.1 GCA_946479515.1 uncultured Pseudomonadota bacterium
CCACCGACTGGCGACATGCCAACCCGCGGGCAGTGGCACGCATGCCCGAGGATACCCTGGCGCCGTTACTGGTCGCGCTGGCGCTCACGGCCGTATTCACCGCCGGATTACTGCATGCGCCCGGCTGGCTCGCGCTCACCAGCCTGGTCACGCTGGCCCTGATCGGCTACTGGCTCTGGCCGAAACACTCCGCGACGGGTCCGGGAAGCGGCTCCGCCGAACTGATCCGCCGCCTGGGCTGGGACGAGAAGCGTGGCACCCAGGCCATGGCCTGGCTCATCGTCACCGAAGCACTGCTGTTCGTGTCCCTGTTCTTCTCTTACTACCTGCTCGCCGCCCACAATCCGAAGTGGCCGCTGGACGCGCCGCCAAAACTGAAGCTGGCGCTCGGCATGCTCGTGATCCTGCTCGCCAGCAGCGCCTGCCTGGAAGTCGCCCGTCATTTCGGCAAGCGTTCCCGGAATGGACCGCTGCGCATCGCCATCCTCTGTGCCGTGCTGTTGGGCGTGCTGTTCCTCGGACTGCAGACGCTGGAGTATCGCGACCGGCTGAAGTCGGTCCTGCCGACCAGCGATGCCTACGGATCCATCTTCTACGTGATCACCAGCATCCACGGCCTGCACGTGCTGATCGGGCTGCTCATGCTGGCGTACGTGGCATGCCTGCCGAGACCCAGTCCGGGTGCGGATCGGCCGCCGCATCGTCCGCTGCACGCCGCCGCCCTCTACTGGCATTTCGTCGACGCCGTATGGATCTTCATCGTGCTGCTGCTGTACCTCGTGCCGCACTGGCGGTCCGCATGAGCACGCGATGCCTGATGTTCACGCTCGTCGCCAGCGCACTGCTCGCGGGCTGCGGCCACTCGGGCCGGCGTCACACCGGCTACGACGGCCAATTCACCGCGCAGGTGGCCGGTGGCGCCGCCGAGCGCGGCGGCCGGCTCCTGGTGCAACACGGCTGCGGCGCCTGCCATACCGTGCCCGGGCCGTACCGGGCGCGTGGCCGCGTCGGCCCGCCGCTCGACTTCTTCGCCGAGCGCTCGTTCATCGGCGGACAGCTGCCGAACCGGCCCGAAACCCTGGTGCGCTGGATCATGGACGCGCCGAGCCTGATTCCCGCCACCGCGATGCCCAATCTGAACGTCAGCGAACGGGATGCGCGCGACATCGCGGCCTATCTCTACACGCTGCACTGATCCGAGGTAACCATGCGCACGCCGTCGCTAGCCAGTCTCGCCCTCGCCGGCATCTGCGGTTTCATGAGCTCGCCGTCCTCGGCGCAGACGGCCGCGCCGCCGGCGGGCATTCGCATGATCTCGCCGCTTCCCGGCGCGGAATGGACGCTGCCCAACGGCGACCTGGCCAACACGCGTTACAGCACGCTCGAGCAGATCACCACCGCCAACGTCGGCGAGCTGAAGCCGGTGAACGTCATGCACACCGGCATTCCGCAGGGACACGAGGGCAGCCCGCTCGTGGTCGGCCACACGATGTACGTCGTGACGCCGTTTCCCAACAAGCTCATTGCCATCGACCTGGAGGATCCCAAGGGACCGGTCAAGTGGAGCTATGCGCCGCATCCCGATCCGCGCTCGGTTGGCATCGCCTGTTGCGACGTGGTGAACCGCGGCGCCTCGTACGCCGACGGCAAGATCATCTACAACACGCTCGACGCGCAGACCGTGGCGGTGGATGCCAGGACCGGCAAGGAAGTGTGGAAGACCCGCCTCGGCGACATCAACAAGGGCGAAACCATCACCATGGCGCCGCTGGTGGTCAAGGACAAGGTGATCGTCGGCAACTCCGGCGGCGAGCTCGGCGTGCGCGGCTGGGTGACCGCGCTCGCGGTGGCCGATGGCCGCGTACTCTGGCGTGCGTACAACACCGGTCCCGACGCCGACGTGAAGATAGGCGCAGGCTACCGGCCGTTCTACGACAAGGATCGCGGCAAGGATCTCGGCGCGACCTCCTGGCCCGCCGAACAATGGAAGTTCGGCGGCGGCACGGTTTGGGGCTGGATCTCCTACGACCCGGAACTGGACCTCATCTACTACGGCACCGGCAACCCCGGTGTCTGGAACCCCGACCTCAGGCCCGGTGACAACAAGTGGTCGTGCAGCATCATCGCGCGCGACCCCGATGACGGCGAGATGCGCTGGGCGTACCAGATCTCCGCGCACGACGCCTGGGACTACGACGAAATCATGGAGAACGTGCTCGTCGACATGCCGTTCGGCGGCAAGACGCGCAAGCTGCTCATCCACCCGGGCCGCACCGGCTTCGTGTTCGTGCTCGACCGGGCCACGGGCGAGCTGCTGTCGGCCGAGAAATTCATGCCGTCCACCAACTGGGCCGATGGCTTCGACCTGAAAACCGGCAAGCCCCGCGAGAACGCCGGGAAGCGCACGCGCTACGGCGTGGTCACGCGCGATATCTGCCCCTCCTCGACCGGCGCCAAGGAATTCGTACCGTCGGCGTTCTCGCCACGCACCGGGCTGCTGTACATCCCGGCACACAACACCTGCATGGACTACGAGGGAATCGAGGCTAACTACATCGCCGGCACCCCTTACCTCGGCGCCAGCGTCAAGATGTATCCCGGCCCGGATGGCTTCCAGGGCGAACTCATCGCCTGGGACCCGGTGGCGGGCCGCGCCGCGTGGGGCGTGAAGGAAGAGAAGTTCCCGGTGTACAGCGGCGTGCTCGCCACGGCCGGCGACGTGGTGTTCTACGGCACCATGGACGGCTGGTTCCGGGCGCTGGACGCGCGTTCGGGCAAACTACTCTGGCAGTTCAAGACCGGCTCCGGCATCGTCGGCAACCCCATCACCTTCCGCGGCCCCGATGACAAGCAGTACGTGGCCGTGTATTCCGGCATCGGCGGCTGGATGGGCGCGGTCGCGCTGCCGTCGGTATCCGAGGACGATCCATACGCGGCGCTCGGCGTGGTCGGCGCCATGAAGGGCATCAAGCAGCACACCTCACCCGGCGGAGCGCTCTATGTCTTCGGCCGCTAGCAAGGCGTGGCTGACGTTGCTGGTGACGGCGTTGCTGCTCGCGGCGATGGACTATCACTTCTGGACGCGCGACCGCCCGCTCATCCGCCTGATGCCGGAGGCGCATGCCGGCGAGGCCGCCGCGCCGGACGGCGCCGCGGCCGGCCCGTTGCGCGTGTGCGCCGACCCGAACAACCTGCCGTTCTCGAACCTGCGCGGCGAAGGCTTCGAGAACGAACTGGCGCGCATCGTGGCACGCGAGCTCGGCCGCGAACTGCAATACACCTGGTGGCCGCAGCGCCGTGGCTTCATCCGCCAGACGCTCAAGGCCGGCCGGTGCGATCTGGTCATGGGCGTTCCGGCCGGCTTCGAGCTGGTCGAGCCGACCGCGCCTTACTACCGCTCGGGCTACGTGTTCGTCACGCGCGCCGACCGGCATCTCGACCTCAGCGGCTTCGACGATCCGCGGCTGGCCACGCTGGTGATCGGCCTGCATGCCATCGGCGACGACTACGCGAACGTGCCCCCGGCCCAGGCGCTGGCCGCGCGCGGCATAGTCGCGCACATCCGCGGCTACAGCATCTACGGCGACTACTCGCGCCCCGATCCGCCGCGCGAGCTCATCGACGCGGTGGCGCGGGGCGAGGTGGACGTGGCCATCGCCTGGGGGCCGCTGGCCGGCTACTTCGCCGGCCGCGAGGGTGTGCAACTAGCGCTCACTCCGGTCGCCGGCATGAACGATCGCGACCCGGCCATGCAGTTCGCCATCAGCGCCGGCGTGCGCCATGGCGACCATGCCCTGAAGGCCGCGGTCGAGCGCGTACTGGCGGTGCGCCGCGCCGAGATCGATGGCGTGCTGCGGCGGTTCCACGTACCGCTCCTGGAAAGTGCGGAGGCCCCGTCATGAAACCCATGTTGTTCGCGATCATGCTGATCATCGCATTGGCCTGCGCCGCGGCCGTGGCGCAGACGCCGGCGGGCGCCGAACGCGGCGTCGCTGCGACCGCCGGGCGCGAACCGTTGGGACCGGTGCCCGGCCCGGGACGCGTGCGTCCCGCACTCAGCAATCCCTTCGCTGGCGACGAGTCCGCGCGGGTGTCCGGACGCAAGCTGTTCGTGGCGTTCAATTGCTCGGGGTGTCATGGCGGCCATGCGGGCGGCGGCATGGGCCCGAGCCTGCGCGACGAGGACTGGATGTATGGCAGCGAACCTGCCGACCTCTTCGATTCGATCGCCGAGGGACGCGCGCACGGCATGCCGGCCTGGGGCACGCTGCTGCCGCCACAGTACATCTGGCAGCTGGTCACCTACATCCAGTCGCTGCGCACGCCGCAGGAGGCGGATCCACCGCAATGAACCGCCCGCCGCGATTCCCATGCTCGGGCCGCGCCGCGCTCGCCGCAGGGCTGGCGCCGCTGCTGTGCAGCGCCTGTTCGGGTCCGCAGGACTATCTACACGGCGCCAACCACGCGGCGCGGGAGATCGCCACCTTCGGCTGGTGGGTGCTGGTCTGCTTCATGGTCGCGTCGCTCGTGGTCTGGGTCCTGCTCGCGCGCATCCTGCTGAGATTCAGCGACGGCAGCTTCGCCGCCCACGAGCCGGCCGAAGAGGAACGCGGCCGCCCGTGGATACTCATCGGCGGTCTCGGCATTCCGGCGGTGGTCTTCTTCACGTTCTTCTTCCTCATGTTCGGCCCCCTCGAGGCCACACCGGCGCACGAGGGCGGCGGGCGCCCCGCCGACATCCGGATCACCGGCCGCCAGTGGTGGTTCGAGGCCGAATACCAGGGAAGCACGCCGGACCAGAACGTGCGCGTGCCGACCGAGTTGCACATACCGGTCGGCGTGCCGGTCGACATCGCCGTGCAGACCCGCGACGTCATCCATTCGTTCTGGATTCCCCGGCTGCACGGCAAGGTGGATCTGGTTCCCGGCCGCGTGAACCACCTGCGCATCGTCGCGGATCAGCCGGGCGTGTATCGCGGCGAGTGCGCGGAATTCTGCGGCGTGCAGCATGCGCACATGCGCATCGAGATCGTGGCGGAGCCGCGTGATTTCTACCAGGCGTGGCTGGCCGCGCAGCGCGCGCCCGCGAAGCAGCCGGCGCCCGACGCCGCGCAACTGGCGCAGGGACGCGAGGTGTTCCTGTCCGCGGCCTGCGCGCTCTGCCACACCATCCGCGGCACCGGCGCGCACGGCCTGCTGGGACCGGATCTCACGCACGTCGGCAGCCGCGCGCGCATCGCCGGCGGCTCGTTCGAGAACAACGCCGCGAATCTCGCGGCGTGGATCACCGATGCACAGTCGCTCAAGCCCGGCGCGCAGATGCCCAGCCTGCGGCAGCTCGAAGGCGCGGATCTGCGCGCGCTCGTGGCCTATCTACAGAGCCTGCGCTGATGACGCGACCCGCCACGCTATTGCTGATCGCCGGCCTGGTGAGCGCAAACCCCGCGTGGCCGGCCGCCTGTCGCGAAGTGATCGTCAGCAATGAAGGCTCGGGCGACATCGCCATCGTCGATCCGGTGGCGGGCGCGGTCACGGCGCGGATCCCGGTGGGCAAGCGGCCGCGCGGCATGGCGCTGTCCCCCGATCGGCAGCTGCTGTACGTCGCGCTCAGCGGCTCGCCGGCGGCGCCGCCCGGCGTCGACGAATCGACACTGCCGCCGGCCGACAAGCGGGCGGACGGCATCGGCGTGGTCGATCTCGTCGCGCGTCGCCTGCTGCGCACCTTCACCGGCATCTCCGATCCCGAACGCGTCGCAATCGGCGCCAGCGGCGCGCGCCTATACGTCGCCAGCGAGGATCAGGGCACGGTGGTCATGTTCGACAGTGCCAGCGGCGAGCGCCTGGCGCAGACGCCAGTCGGCGGCGAAGCGGAAGGCGTCGATCTCGACCCGGCCGGCGTGCAGCTGTATGCCACGTCCGAGGCCGAGGGCACGGTCACGGTGCTCGACGCGAAGTCGCTGGCGGCCATTGCGACGCTGCCGGTGGGTCGGCGTCCGCGTTCGACGGCCTTTTCTCCCGACGGGCTGCGCGCCTATGTGGCCAACGAGGCCAGCGCCAACATCAGCGTGATCGACACGATTTCCCTGCGCAGCCTGCCGCCACTGTCGCTGCCGGTGGGCAACCTGCCCATGCGCATCGCCGTGCCGCCGGCGGGCTCGCTGCTGTACGCGAGCACGGGCCGCGGTCGCGACATCGTCGCCATCGAACCCGTGTCCGGGCGCATCGTCGAGCGCGCGCAATCCGGCGATCGGCCCTGGGACATCGCCATCAGCCCCGATGGTGCCGAGCTGTACGCGGCCAACGGTCCGTCCAACGACCTCAGCGTGTTCGACCTGCCGGAGCTGAAACTGCGCGCGCGCATCCACACCGGCGAGAAACCCTGGGGCGTGGCCTGCCGCGACAACTGGTGGACGCGCGAAGGCATCGGCGGAAGACCGAAGTGATCCGGAGCGCCACCACGGCGACGACGCCGCGGTGAATCGACACAGTTGCCCGACTCGTCACGTGTCTGGTAAACCGGCCCCATGCAAGTCATCGAGCAGCGCCGAAGGGATCTGGGCGGCTTCGAGGTGGGGCGCGTCCTGCCGTACACGCGGCGCCACATGGTCGGGCCGTTCATATTCTTCGATCACATCGGCCCCAAGCAGTTCGCACCCGGCATCCCGCCCAGCATCGACGTGCGGCCGCATCCGCACATCGGTCTGGCGACGGTCACCTATCTGTTCGCGGGCGAGATCATGCATCGCGACAGCCTGGCATTCGAGCAGGCCATTCAGCCCGACGAGGTCAACTGGATGGTGGCCGGGCGCGGCATCACGCACTCGGAGCGATTCGAAAAGGCGCGCGCCGAGGGCGGGCCGCTGCACGGCATCCAGGCGTGGGTGGCATTGCCGGTGGAGCATGAAGAGACCGAGCCCGCGTTCTCTCACCACAGCGCGGCCGATCTGCCGTTCCACGAGCACGACGGCGTGCGCACGCGCCTGCTCGCGGGCGAAGCCTTCGGGCTGCGCGCCGGTGTGCGGACACACTCGCCGCTGTTCTACGCGCATTGGGAAGTGGATCGCGGCCGGCGCGTGGCGCTGCCCGATGTGTACCCCGAGCGCGCGGTCTACGTCGCGGCGGGCGAAATCTCGGTGGGCGGGCAGACCCTGGGCGCGGGCCACATGGCGGTGTTCGAGCCCGGGGAAGACAGCACGCTCGAGGCCTCGGCACGCGCGACCCTGATGGCGCTCGGCGGCGAGCCGGTGGGCGAGCGCTACATCGAATGGAATTTCGTGTCCTCCTCGCAGGAGCGCATCGCACAGGCCAAGGCCGACTGGAGAGCGCGGCGCTTCAAACTACCCGACCTCGACGACCAGGAATTCATCCCGCTGGCATGAGGGCGCTGGCACTTCTCATCGCCGGCATACTCGCGGGTTGCGCGGCCGCCCCGACGGCCCTCAAGGGCCGCTTCAGCGTGCGCCAGGTGCCGTACACGCCCGACAGCGGATCCATCGCCATCCGCTGCGGCAGGCTCATCGAACCGAGGCCGAGACGCAGCGACAGGCGCTGGAGAACGCCGCGGCCACCCTCGCCGACATCTCGGTGCTCGAGCGCGTCGACGTGGTCATCAAGGGCGGCCTGATCTTCAAGCTGCCGGTCGATTGAGTCGCGGCTGATCCTGCTAGTCGAAGTACTTCCGATACTTCGCCGGCATGTCGGGCAGCGCGCGGATCTGAAAGCGGCGGTAGAACACCTCGGCCGCCTCGCTCTGGAACTGCAGCCTGCCGCCGGTCATCGGCACCCAACGTTCGCCGCCGGCGTCCTGGTAACGATGGCGCGCCTCTTTCAGCGCCATCACCACCTTGCCATTCACGATGTGCAGGCAGCGGTCCTGGATGCAGACCAGGTCGAGCTGGTTCCATTGGCCGGGGCGGTCCTCGTCGGAACCCGCGAGCGCGTGATTATTGGGTGGCACGAATTCCGTCCACGGCGCCGAGGGATTCCATCGCGGCGCATCCGCGCCCTGCGCGCCGGCGACGCCCGGCGTCGCACGCAGGGTCATGGCCGACGTGGCCTGCGTCCAGTATTCGCCGAGACCATGCTCGATGACCTGGAACTCGTGCGACAGCGCCCAGGTCTTCCAGTAGTCCACGCCGAATGGGCCGCGGCTGTGATAGAGGATGCCCGAGTCCTTGAGCTCGGCGAGCCGGGGCTGCCATTTCTTCTCGCCCCATTTGAATTGCACGCGGAAGTGGTAGTTCGAGAACTCCTCGCGGGTCACGAGGCAACCGTAGTACTCGCCGCTCACGCGCAGCACGGGCTCGCCGGATTCCCGGCGCACGGTGAACACATCCTGCCCGGGCGGATTCAGGCCCACGGGCTGCAGGTCGGGAGGCGCCGTACCCTCGATCACGCTCAGGATCCGGTCGCCGCGATAGCTCAGCCACACGTCGAAGTTCGCGAGCTTGTCGTCCAGCAGATCGCGCCAGACCGGGGTGGCAGGGTCAGCGGCCGCGGTGGCGCTGAATGACAGCGTGGCCAATGCCACGCACAGGGTGACCGTGCTCTTCATGTGCCGCGAGCATACTTCAATGCACCTCGGCCGACGCGCCGGCAATGGCATCGACAATGTCCGCGACCATGCGATCACGCACCGATGCGGCCTGGGCCGCAGCTTCGACATAGCGGGCCGACCACAGCACCCGCCCCTGCACATCCACGAGCTGGGCGCTGACGCGCAGCTGGTCGCGCGCCTGCCGCACGCTGCCCGTCACCTGGAATCGCACCGCCAGCACGCGCGCGACCTCGCCGGGCTGTGCCAGCACGCCCTTGTACACCGCCACGTCTTCCCAGCGGCGCACCGCCAGCGTCGATTGGCGCACCAGCGCCGCGATGAGATCCTGGGTGAAGCGATCGGCCTCGGCCGCCAGCGCGGGATCGTCACTCTGGTTCTCGAAGGGCAACACGGCCAGGGCCGGTTGCAGGGTAGCTTGTGCCACGCGCGGCCCGCGCGACGTGACGAACCAGATGACGGCGAAGGCAACGGCCAGCACCAATGGCGCGATCAGGCCATACATCCAGCGAAAACGCAGCGGCCGCACGCCGTGCGCATGGCGCCGCTCGGGGGCCGCCGCCGCGGGATCGAGCAGCGCGCCTTCTTCCAGGCTGTATGCGATGAGACGGTGATCCACGTCGCCCAGTACGCGGCGCAATTCGCCGATGCTCTGCACGAGCTGATCGTCCGAGCCGATGATGCCGGGCCACACGGCGCCGATGATCTCCTCGGTCGGAACGCGGCGCCCCGGCCGCTCCGCCAAGTAACTGAGGACCGCGAGCGTCTGCGGCCGCAGCGGAATCTCGCGTCCGTCGCTGGTCAGCCGGCTGCCGGGCAGATCGAGCAGGTAGCGGCCGAAGGTGATGCTGCGCGGCGGTTCGCCGACCTCGTCGTGAGCCATCGCGTCGATGAGAACGCATCCGGCTTTGCCGCGCAATCATCCGGACGGCAAACTACGCCGCCATTCTCCGCAGGGGCTCACCTCATGCAAATGATCTGGTTGGGCATCGCCATCGCCGCCACCGTGGGTTACCACGTAGTGCTGAAACTCACGCCCGTGGGCGCGAACCCCTATCTGTCACTGGCCGTGACCTACGCCGTGACCACCGCCGCCTTCCTGGCGGTCTATGCCCTCGCGCCGGGCCCGGCGCCTTTCAAGAGCGCGCTCGGCGACCTCAACTGGACGGCGCTGGCGCTGGGGGCGATCGTCGTCTTTCTCGACTTTGGCTTCCTGATGCTCTACCGCGGCGGCTTCGACGTGAGCCTCGGGCAGCTCATCACCCAATCCGCCGGCGCACTGCTGCTGCTGCTGGTCGGTGTGGCGTTCTTCGCCGAGAAGCTCAGCCTGGTGAACGTCGCCGGCATTCTGCTGTGCGTAGCCGGCCTGTGGCTGATCAATAAATAGGGACATTCCTCGTTTTCCAGGAAAAGGGGACGCGCCTGCGCCCCCCGGCTTCACGCCGCTTCGTCGTGCGGATCCTGCGCCTTGGCCTCCAGATTGGCGATCAGCCACTTGCGCGCCTCCTGCGCCGACCAGCCCTTGCGCGCCGCGTAGTGCCGCATCTGTTCCAGATCGATGGGCCCGACAGCGAAATACCGGGCGTCCGGATGCGCGAAGTACCAGCCGCTGACCGCCGCCGTGGGATACATGGCGTAGCTCTCGGTGATCTTGAGATCGATGGCGCGCTCCACGTCGAGCATCTGCCACAGGGTGCCCTTCTCCGTGTGATCCGGACACGCCGGATAGCCGGGAGCCGGACGGATGCCGCGATACTGCTCGGCAATGAGCTGCTCGTTGGTCAGGCGCTCTTCCGGCGCGTAACCCCACAGCTCACGCCGCACGCGCAGGTGCAGCGCCTCGGCGGAGGCCTCCGCGAGACGATCGGCCAGCGACTTGAGCAGGATGTCGTTGTAGTCGTCATGCGCGGCCAGGAAGCGCTCGAGGTGCGTCTCGATACCCAGGCCCGCGGTCACAGCGAACGCGCCGATGTAGTCCACCTTGCCGCAATCTCTGGGCGCGATGAAATCCGACAGCGCATAGTGCGGCTGCCCCGCCGGCTTCTGCTTCTGCTGGCGCAGGTGATGCAGCCGATACAACACGCGGGAGCGTGTCACGTCGCTATACACCTCGATTTCCTCGTCCACGGCATTGCACGGGAAGAAACCGACCACGGCGCGGGCCGTGAGCCAGTGTTCCCGCAGGATGGTGGCCAGCATGCCCTGCGCGTCCTTATATAAGGAGCGGGCCGATTCGCCCCGGGTCGGGTCGTCCAGCACCGCGGGGAAGGTGCCGCCGTATTCCCAGGCGTTGAAGAACGGCATCCAGTCGATGTATGGCGTGAGATCCTTGAGCGGCACGTCGGCGAACACCTTGCTGCCGAGGAAGCGCGGCACCGGTGGCGTGTAGTTGGCCCAATCGATCTTGGGCTTGTTGGCGCGGGCCTGGGTCAATGACAGATGCGCGCCCTTGACCTTCCGGCCGGCGTGCTGCTCGCGGCGGCGGACATTCTCGGCCTTCACCTCGGCCACGTAGCCCGGCTTCATGTCGGGCGTCACCAGCTGGCGGCACACGCCCACCGCGCGCGACGCGTCCTTCACGTACACCACCGGACCATCGTACTGCGGGTCGATCTTCACCGCGGTGTGCGCCGGCGAGGTCGTCGCGCCGCCGATCAGCAGCGGGATCTTGAAGCCACGGCGTTGCATTTCGCCGGCGATGTGGGTCATCTCCTCCAGCGAGGGCGTGATGAGACCGGAGAGGCCGATCATGTCGGCACTCTCCCGGATGGCGGTCTCGAGAATCTTCTCCATGGGCACCATGACGCCGAGATCGACGATCTCGAAGTTGTTGCACTGGAGCACGACGCCCACGATGTTCTTGCCGATGTCGTGCACGTCGCCCTTCAC
>CAMLGF010000097.1 GCA_946479515.1 uncultured Pseudomonadota bacterium
GGATTGTTACAACAATAATTAGACATGTCCCCTTTTCCTGCCCCTTTTCCTCCCCCTCCTGCCTTTCTCGATCTCGAGCCGTGGCCCGGCGGCTATTTCCAATTCGAAACTGCGCTCCCCGGCAGCAAGTCGCTGACACTGCGCGATTGCGCCATCGCCGCTCTGGCGGAGGGCACGAGCACGATCCGCTACCCGGGTGAGGCCGACGACTACTGGCGCATGAAGGATTGCCTGCGCCGACTCGGCATCGCGGTCGACGATTCACAGGAAGGCCGCGTCGTGATCTGCGGCCGCGGCGGAAGCTTCGAACCCGGACGCGTGAACCTCGACGTCGGCCAGAGCGCCGTGACCACGCGTCTCATGCTGGCATTCGCCACGTTGCGCCCCGACGAGACCGTCATCGACGGCCACATCTCCATGCGTAAGCGCCCCAACAAGGACCTCGTGGATGCGCTGCGCACCCTGGGCGCGGCGCTCGAATGCACCGGCGATGGCTACCTGCCGACCACGGTGCGAGGCGCGCGCCTGCGCGGCCCGGTCAGCGTCTCCGGCGCCATCTCCAGCCAATATCTCACCAGCCTGCTGATCATCGCGCCGCTGATCGACGGCGGACTCACCATCGAAGTGCGCGGTGAGCTCACCAGCAAACCCTATCTCGACCTCACGCTGGACGAGATGGCGAAGTTCGGCGTGCAGGTCGAGAACCGCGGCTACCAGAAGCTCAGCGTCGCCCGGCAGCCGTATCGCGCCGGTGCCATCGACGTGGAAGGCGACGCCTCGGCTGCCTCGTACTTTGCGGCGCTCGCCACGCTGCATGGCGCGAGCATCACGCTCGCCAATCTCGGTGCCGCGACGCGCCAGGGAGACTATGGATTTCTCGCCCTGTGCGAGCGCCTGGGCGCGCGCGTGCAACGGCTGCCGGGCCGCACGGTCATCCAGGGCCCACGCCAGCTCGGCGCCGGCTTCGATGAGGCCGTCGATATGACGTCCATGCCCGACGTGGCGCCCACGCTCATGATGATCTGTCCCTTCCTCGGCAAGGCCACGCGGATCACCGGTCTTGCGACCTTGCGCGTCAAGGAATGCGATCGCATCGCCGCCCCGACGCGCGAGTTGCGCAAGCTCGGCGTCACCGTGGAGGAGGGCCCGGATTACATGGTCATCGATCCGCTGTCCAATCTCGCGCGGTCCCACGCGGGCAGCCAGGCATCCCGCGTCGTGGAAATCGAGACCTACCACGATCATCGGATGGCGATGTCATTCGGCGTGCTGGGCTCGAAACTGCCCGGTCTGCGGATTCTCGATCCCGGCTGCGTGGCGAAAACCTACCCGGATTACTGGCGCGACTGGCAGCTTGCGCGGGACGCCGCGAGACACAGCGCCAATTGATGATCCGTCGAGGATCGGATGGCTGGCCCTCTGGCACCGGCGCGTCGTGCCTGATTGCAGCCGTCTCGATCTGGTAACGTGCCGACATGCGCCTGCGCGGCATCGGTCCCGAAGTATTGCTGCTGTGTTTTCTCGTCGTGGGTGCGGCCGCGTTCGCGCTGGGCCGCCGCACGGCGCGCGGGCGTCGCGTGCGGCGTGACGTCGAGTACTTCACCGGCCTCGATCACCTGGTCAATGACCGCTACGACCGCGCCACCGAAGTGTTCACGCGGCTGGCGGACAAGTCCCACGAAGCGGACATTCAATTCGCCCTGGGCAGCCTCATGCGCCGCCGCGGCGAAGTCGACCGCGCCATCGCCATCCATACCGAGCTCGGTCAGCACCGCGAACCGGCGGTGCGCGAGCAGGCGACGTTCGCGCTGGGCCTCGATTACCTGAGCGCCGGACTCATGGATCGCGCCGAGGAGAAACTTCGCAGCCTGCTCGATTCGGAGCGCTACCGGCCCTCGGTGCTCGAGCGCCTGGCCTGGGTGTATGAGCAGCAACATGATTGGCGCGCGGCGCTCGAGCTGTGGCACGAGCTACCGTCGGAAAAGCAGCGCGAGCGGGCGGGGGTGGCCGCGCACTACTGCTGCGAGCTGGGTGAGGCCGCGCTTGCGGCACGCGATTTCGCGACCGCGCGCGCCCAGCTGGCTGCCGCGCGTGCGCACGCGCCCTCGCTGGCGCGCGCATCCCTGCTGGCCGCGCGCATTTCCGCGGCCGCCGGCGAGAGTGACAAGGCAGTGGATCTTTATGCCGATGTCCTGGGCTCTTCGCGCGGACTACGCCTGGCATTCGAGCAGGAAGCCCGTGAGTCCCTGCCCGGCGAAGCTGCCGAGCTGGCCGACAGGCTGCGCGCCGCGCCGCCCGCCGACGAACGCGCGTTGCCCGAACCTGCCCGCTTCCGCTGCGAGGAGTGCGGTGTGGCCAGCATCACCTGGCACTGGCGCTGCCCGAGCTGCCGCAACTGGGATTCATTGCGCGCGTCGCGCATTTGATGACGATCGCGCGTCGCGCATTTGATGACGACCGCGCGTCGCGCATTTGACGACGACCGCGCGTCGCGCATTTGATGACGACCGCGCCCTCGCGCGCTGAGAATCGGCGCAGTTCGACCCGATTTGCGCCTGCCACCGCGCACTTCACCTTGCTAGTCTGCACGCAACCCGGCGCCGCCGGGTCACACAGGCAAGGAGGCCTCATGTCGCTCAAACATTTTTCATCCACGCTCATGGCGCTGCTGATGCTGGCGCCACTGGTGGCATCCGCGGAGCCGGTCAACATCAACACTGCCGACGCGACGACGCTCGCCAAGTCGCTCACGGGCGTCGGTCCCGCGAAGGCGCGGGCCATCGTCAGCTACCGCGAGAAGAACGGTCCGTTCAAGAGCGCAGACCAGCTCGCCATGGTCCAGGGCATTTCGCAGAAGCTCATCGACAAGAACCGGGCCGACATCCGGCTCGGCGGCGACAAGGGCGCCGAGAAGCCGGGCATGGCGGCGCCAGCGGCCAGGCCCGCGGTCAAACCGGCCGGCTGACCAGTCAGCTTTTTCCGACGGTCGCGCGCGGCGTGATGGCCGGCAGGGCATCGCGTCGTCGCGACCCGTCGGCGGCGGCATCCCGTTAGGGACATGGTATGGTTCCGGCCCCCCAGGTCAGACGGAGCCACCATGGCCGCCAAGAAGAGCCGCATCGACGTCGCTGTATTCCCGGTTGCAGGTCGGGGCACCCGATTCCTGCCGGCCACCAAGGCCAGCCCGAAGGAAATGTTGCCGATCGTCGACAAGCCGCTCATTCAATATGCGGTGGAGGAGGCCCTCGAGGCGGGCGCGCGTCGACTCGTCTTCATCACGGGTTCGTCGAAACGGGCCATCGAAGATCACTTCGATACCGACGGCGAGCTCGAACATCTGCTGATGAAACAGGGCAAGAGCGATCTGCTCAAGACTCTGCGCAGCGTTCTGCCTGCCTATGCCTCGTGCATCTACATTCGCCAACCGGCGCCGCTGGGCCTCGGGCACGCCGTGCTGTGCGCGAAGCCGGCAGTGGGCAATGCGCCCTTCTTCGTGCACCTGGCCGACGATCTGATCGACGGCGAGACCTCCTGTCTCAAGCAGATGGCCGATCGATTCGACAACGGCAGCATCGTGGCCGTGCAAACGGTGCCGCAGTCCCAGACCGACAAGTACGGCATCGTGAAAAGCGGCGCGCGCCGCGGTGACCTGGTGCGCGTCGATCGCATCGTCGAGAAGCCGAAGCCCGAAAAAGCGCCGTCCAACCTGGCGGTGGTCGGGCGCTATCTGCTCACGCCGCGCATCTTCGAGCACCTGGAACGCATCGGCGAAGGCGCTGGCGGCGAAATCCAGCTGACCGACGGCATTGCCCGCCTCATGAACGACGAGGCGGTGTATGCCTATCGTTTCGAGGGCAAGCGTTTCGACTGCGGCAGCAAGCTGGGCTATCTACAAGCGAACGTGGAGTTCGCGCTCAAGCATCCGGAACTCGCCGGCCCCTTCAAGAACTACATTCGCAGGCTGGCCCAGGGGCTCTGATCCGCCGATCCGGCCCGGTTCTTCCTATCGCGCTTGAAGTTGGTCAGAATCCCCTCACCAGGGGAGGGTCGTCATGCGTGTGGTCAGTAGCTCGATTGTCGCGGTGATCGCCACGGTCGCGGTCCATTCGGCCGAGCCGCCGCCGCCGGCCGAGGCCTACGGTCGCCTTCCTGCCATCGCCTCGGCTGCAATGTCGCCGGATGGCAAACGGCTGGCGCTCTCGGTGGGCTACGAATACGACGCCTCGCAGCCGGACCGCGAGTTGACCGCCTTTCACGTGCTCAACGTCGATACCGGCTCGTTCGAGCAGACCCTCGCTCCACCCAAGGGCAACACGCTGCGTGGCGCCGGTTGGGCCGACGACCGCCGGCCTTACTACTACATCAGCGCCACCGGATTCACCCGGGATGCCCTGCCGGCTTCCTGGCCCATCCTGGCTCGTGGCGAACGGGTGGAGTTCTGGCGGACGGCGGTGAGCTCGCTGGATACCGGCAAGATCACCATCCTCATGCAGGATCCGGAGCACCGCGCCAATTTTTCGCTGACCCATCTGTTTGCACCGGTCGCGGGCGATCCCGGTTACGCGCGCATGATCGCCTGGGGCGGCGTGGGCACCATGAATTCCATGCCGGGCCTGGCCGTGTGGCGCGTGAATCTCGACACCGGCAAGGCCACCCCGGTGTTCGACGGTAATGCGCAGACGCGGGGGTTCCTTCTGGGTGACGACGGCAAGGTCCTGGCGCGGGTGGACATCAACGAGAGCAGCGACCGCTGGAAGCTGGTGGCCTACGACGGTGACAAGACGCGCACGGTTCTCGAAGACGTGTCCGAGGGAGGCCAGCCCCTGCGCATGTACGGGCTGCTGGCCGATGGCCGGCTGGCCGCGATCAATCAGCACGAGGATGGCGAGCGCGACACCTTGCTCGCCATCGACCTGAAGACCGGGAAGTCGACGCCGTTGCACACCAGCGGCGGCAGCGATGTCAGTGCCATCGGCGATTCCGCCCAACATGTCGTGGGCGTGTACTGGATCGACGACCTGCCCAAACAGCATTTCCTGGATCCGCAGCTGCAAGGCATCTACGAGGCCGTGCAGTCGCGGTTCACCGATGGGTACGCGACGCTCAGCTCATGGTCGCGGAATCTCGAACGGGTGCTGGTGTTCGGCGAGCATGCCGATGACGCCGGCGCGTACTACGTCTACGAACCGAAGAGCCAGCGGCTGCGCTCGGTCGGCAAGCTGTATCCGGCGCTGCGCGCGCCGGAACACCTGGGAGAACGCAGTTCCATCAAGTATCGCAGCCGGGACGGCAAGCAGATTCCCGCCTATCTCACGCTGCCCGCGAACGTGGAGCATCGCAAGCTGCCGCTGGTGCTGCTGGTGCACGGCGGACCGCACGCGCGCGACGATTTCACGTTCGACTGGTGGTCAAGCTTCCTGGTTTCGCGCGGCTACGCCGTGCTGCAGGCCAACTACCGCGGTTCGACCGGCTACGGCTATGAGTGGTTCGATGCCGGGCGCGGCGGCTGGGGTGATGGCGTCATGCAGACCGACGTCGAGGATGGCGCCGATGCCCTGGTGAAGGCGGGCCTGGTCGATCCCGCGCGCATCTGCATCGTGGGCGCATCGTACGGTGGCTACGCCGCGCTGGCGGGCGCCACGGTCACGCCGGAACGCTATGCCTGTGCCGTCAGCGTCAACGGCGTGAGCGATCCGGAACGCATGCTGCAGGATGCAAAGAACACCTACTACGGCAAGCGCGGCACGGCCGCCCAGTGGTGGGCGCGTTCCATGGGCGACGAGAAGCATCTGCACAAGGTGTCCCCCAGGGCGCAGGTCGCACGCGCGCGTGCACCCATCCTGCTGATCCACGGCACCGAGGACACGGTCGTGCCCGTCGAGCAGTCGCGCCGCATGAATTCGGCGCTGCGCAGCGAGGGGAAGACGGTCACCTATGTCGAGCTCAAGGGCGACGACCATTGGCTCTCGACGGCCTCCATGCGCACGCAGATGCTCATCGAGGTGGAGAAATTCCTGGCGCAGCATCTGGGCAGGGTGCCGCCCGCGGCCGCAGCGGCGGCGGCGCAGAAATGATCGGCGGCGCGCCGCGGCCGATCAGCCGGTGCAGCTCTCGACCACGCCGCCCACGTTCCGGACCTGGTACGAGCGCACGTCGGTGAGCGTGCGCGTCAGGGTGCCGTCGGCCGCATTCATGGTGTGCGTCCAGTCGCGCAGCTGCACGGTGTCGCAGGCGCCGTTCGCGCCCCGCAGCAGCTGGCCGAGCCTGAGCGTGTGCGAGAGCTGCGAGCCGCTGCCGGAGCGGGTGCTGCTCTGCACGGCGTAATCCGCGTTGTTGAACATCGTGAACTGCCAGAGGTATTCGACCAGCGCCTGCAGTTCGTCAGCGGTCAGCGGGCGCTGGTTCATCGCGCCGGCGGCGCCATTGTCGACCCGCAGATCGCTGCTAGAGCGGTCGAGGTACTGGCACTTGAATACCCGGTGTCGCAGCATGGCCGTGTTGTCGGCGCGCGGCACGCGAATCAGTTCGAACAGGTGCGCGTCGTCGCGAACCTCGACGAGATCAGAATACTGGCCATTCCAGGTGGCCATGCTTTCGGACCATTCGATCGCCTGCGCCATGTCGTCGGTGCAGACCTCGTAGGTGGTGCTTGCGGCCTGCGGCCCGCTGGCAAAATCCGTGTTCTTGAGATGGCGGGTGGACAGCGTGCCCACGACGCTGGCGGGCCGCGTTTCCAGGTCGAAACCCGCGGGTGTGCGCTCGTCGCCCTTGTAGAGCCGGCCGGCGAGTGACAGGTCCGCGACGCTGGTATCGGGCACGCTCGGCGCGGGTGCGGGCGAGGAGGCGGGCGGTACCGTGGCGTTCTGGGGCGCGGATGAAGCCGGTGCGGAGCCGCCGCCGCCGCCGCCGCCGCAGGCCGCCAGGCTCATCGCCGCCAATATCCCCAGCATTGTCGCTTTCATCTACGGGCCTTCCCTTCTTCCGTTTGGGCTTCTTCTGTTTGGGGCCGGCGGCAGCACACGAGCACTTGCGAGAGAGGAGTACCGTCGGTCGGTGCACGAGCCCGCGGAGCTGCCGCCAGCGAGACGTTGGTACGAAGCGGTTTGCGCCCGCACCCTGCAAAGGTTGTCGGCGGCAAGGCGGCGGGATTGAGCCGGCAAGTGTGATCTGCGTCGCGAGTGAGCCGCAATTATTTGAACCCCGTCTCTTATGTGTAGTTGTTAGACGTGAACGCGTCCACGGGCGGGTGACGGCGTTCACGCGCCATCCCCGGATTACGTCAACGGCGCATCCGCGACGGAAGATAGGCTTCCGGCTCCACGTGGAACATAGGTAGTTAGCGCAGGCGAAAAAAAACGCGCCGTGAGGCGCGTTCGAGGAGAGCCATGGGCGGGTTCAGACGCCTCAGGCCTCAGCGGAGAGAACGGTTCCGGATGCGGCGGAGTAGGGGTTGGCTTGCCCGCGCGGCCCATAGGCGCGCGGCTCGGGATTGGCTCCCGTGAGCGCGCCGAGCAGGCCCTCCACCCGCTTGATCTGCGCGCCGACCAGGATGCCATTGCGGTCATTCAGGTCGCGGCACTTGCGGGCGCGGGTGGCGCATTCGTCGTAGGGACGTGCCAGGGTGCGCGCGGGGTCGCACCAGGCGATCAGCCGGGCCAGACCCTGCAGGTCGGTGTCGTAGCCGAGCATGCCGCATACGGAGCGGCGCTCTTCTTCGATCTTGAGCAGGCGCAGGATGCTGGCCTGGCGCGTGTCGGCCAGGGACTCGAGCGCGTCGATGTCGCGCTTGGCCAGTGCGCCATACTCGCGGTCGAGCAGGGCTTCGAATTCGGTGAGCGCCGCGTTTTCCTCGGCGAGCAGGCGGCCGAGCGTGTCGCGGGTCAGAGCGGCATCCACGAGGTGGAGCTCCCGGTGCTACTTGTGGGCGGGGATGGTGGCCAGCAGGTCGACTTCGAAGCGCAGCATCTTGTCGGCGACGCGCTGCGGATCGATGTGATAGCGGCCTTCGTCCATCGCGCGGCGCACCGCGTCGACGCGGCCTTCGTTGACCACCGGCAGCGTGCCGATGTGATTCTCGAGGGCCGCGAGGGTACGCGCGGTGTCGGAGACGTCGATATTGGAAACCGAACCGGTGGTGTCGGGCTTCCTGCCTTCCGACGCGGCGTCGCGTACGCGCGAGGTCGGGGCACTGCCACCCACCTGCACGGGACGTCCGTCGATTCCACTGATCTTGTTGGCCATCGCTCGCTCCTTAACCTTACGAGCCCGATAACGGCTCCGGTCCGGGAAACTTTAGCGTCGCCGCCGATTATTTGGCGCTTTATGGCACTGTGACCAGGATCACGCGGCCATTGACGCCCTGGGAAGCGCGCCATTCAAGGATGCACCCGGACCACGCCGTCTGTGTCGGCCAGGCCCTCGATGATCTTGAGCGAATTCAGGTTCTGCACCCGCACGCGCTGGTTGGCTGCGGCGTCGGCCAGCGCCTTCCCGGGCGCCCGGACTTCGAATCCGGCCGACTGGGCCACCAGCGTGACCTGCTGGCCTCTCTTAATAAGGAGTGCCGCATTGAGCGCGTCGGCCGTCACGGCCGTTCCTTCCGGCAGTGGCCGGCGCGTCAGGCGCCCGGCCAGATCCTCCGGCCGCGACACGAACGGCGAGCCCAGGCCGGGCAGCTCGCGTTTCTGGGCGACCACGTCCGCGGCCGTGAGCGATTCGCCGCGGCCCACCGCGCGCCGCAGCACCAGCACGGTGTGAGTGCGGCGGATTTCCACGGGCACGTTGAGCGTCCAGGCCGGCGATGCGCAGCTCACCCGGACGATGACGCGCGACTGGGCGTTTCGTGGCGCATTGGCAAAGGTGTCGAGTTTCCGGCCGCATGCTGCCAGCCGCAGGCGGGGATCGAGGGTCACGGGCGCTAGCTGCACGCCGCCGAGCGCCGGATCGAGCACGCCGCGCACCGCGATCTCGGCGGCGGCGCGGATGCCGGCTAGCGGCTGCAGTCCGTCCGTCGCAACGACCGCGGTCTGCGCGCGGGCGAGGGACAGCGGGGCGAGGCTCATCGCCGCCAGGATCAGCAGCGGGGTCAAACGTTTGACGAACATGCCCTGTAGTTAGCAATCGACGTGCCACGCCGGCCGCTCAAGATTGCGGATCCGGAGCCGTTACGCTGCTGCACGGAGCGCGGACCCGCTTCCCGGCGGTGCTCTGGGCAGACCTCGGCCGCGGGGCGGCAAGCCACCGCCCCCGCGGCGCGTGACACGTCACAGACTCCGACACCCGCCAGCCCCAACCCGCCCGTCAACGCGCGAAATGCCCGCGTGGCACGTCGCTTGCTTTGCTCCTCGTACGCCGGCCGGCACACACCCGGCACGACGATGTACCGACACGAGGAGTTCTCATGCCCCTTAATCTGGACCAGTACGTGAGCGTGCACGCGACCGCACTCGATGTGCGTGCGCGCCGCGGCGAGCTCATCGCCAACAACCTGGCCAATGCCGACACGCCGGGCTATCAGGCCCGCGATATCGACTTCCGCCAGGCCATGGCGCGCGCCGCGGGGGAGAAGCCCACCTCGGGCGTCACGCTGAGCACAACCAATGCCGGCCACATCGGCGGCACGGCCGCCGCCAATGCCGCCGCCGATCCGGATCTCAAATACCGCATCCCGCTGGCGCCGGCACTCGACGGCAACACCGTGGACACGCAGGTGGAGCAGGCCAGCTTCGCGGAGAACGCGGTGCGCTACCAGGCCACGCTCACCTTCCTCAACAGCAAGTTCCGCGGCCTGTTGACCGCCATCCTGGGCAGCTGAGGTAGTCAGTCATGTCGTCATTCAAAGCATTCGACATCGCCGGGTCCGGCATGGCCGCACAGTCGGTGCGCCTCAACACCACGGCCAGCAATCTCGCCAACGCGGAGAGCGTCAGCGGCGACCCGGCCAAGGTGTACAAGCCGCGCCACCCCATCTTCGAAGCCGTGCGCGCCTCCATGGGCACGCACCCGACGCAGGCCGAGGCGAATGCCGCGGTCAAGGTCAGCGGCATCTACGAATCGCAGGAGCCGGCCGTGGCGCGCTACGAGCCGGGCAATCCGCTCGCGAACGCCGACGGCTATGTGTATGCACCGTCGGTCAATGCGGTGGAGGAGATGGTCAACATGATCTCCGCCTCGCGCTCCTACCAGAACAACGTCGAAGTCATGAACACGTCCAAGGACCTGCTGCTGGCCACGCTGCGGCTCGGCCAGGGCTGATAGAGGAACCCGCGCATGTTCGACATGGATCTCATCAACGCGGCGGTCAGGAACCAGAACCTGTCGCCCGAGGCCGCAGCCCAGCGCCGTGCCGAGAACGAAGCCAATGCCAGGCGCACCGAGCTCAACCAGGAGGATTTCCTGACGCTGATGCTCACCCAGCTCAAGCATCAGGACCCGTTCAAGCCCATGGATCCCGCCCAGCAGGTCGGCCAGCTCGCGCAGTTCAGCTCGGTCTCGGGCCTCGCCGAGATGAACAAGCAGATCAGCGCCCTGACCAACTCGCTGCGCGGCAACCAGGTGCTCGATGGCGCCGCGCTCATCGGCCGCGGCGTGATCGCCACCGGCAACCAGATCTATCTACCGGAAGCCGAAGAGGGCGTGGCGCGCGGTCCGCAGGGACTGGTGACCGTGCCCAGCGGCGCGTCCTCCGTGCAGCTCGTGGTCAAGGACGCGGCCGGTGCGCTGGTGCGGACGCAGTCGCTCGCCAGCACCAAGGGCCTGCAGGCCTTCGCGTGGGACGGCACCACCAATTCAGGCGCGGCCGCGGAAGCCGGCGGCTACCAGATCGAGGTCATCGCCAAGGTCGGTGACCAGAACGTATCCCTCACCACCAGCGTCGCGGCCCATGTGTCGAGCGTCTCGCTCGATCCGACCAACGGCAGCCTGATGCTCGATACCGACTCGCTGGGCGAGATCGAGATGAGCGCCGTCGAGCGCGTCCTCTGACCGAACCTCTTCCAGGAGAAGACCCATGCCTTTTCGCATCGCACTTTCCGGCCTCAATGCCGCCCAATCGGACCTCAACGTCACGGCCAACAACATCGCCAACACGCAGACCAACGGCTTCAAGGGCTCGCGCACCGAATTCGCGGACCTGTTCGCGGTGTCGCTGCAGGGTACGTCGAGCAACGCCAGCGGCAACGGCGTGCGCGTGGCCGCGGTCACGCAGCAGTTCTCGCAGGGCAACATCGAGTTCACCGACTCGAACCTGGACCTGGCCATCAGCGGCCAGGGCATGTTCATCCTCTCCGACAACGGTGCGCTGTCGTACTCGCGCGCCGGCGCGTTCCAGATGAACCGTGATGGTTACGTGGTGACCGCCAACCAGCAGCGCCTGCAG
>CAMLGF010000098.1 GCA_946479515.1 uncultured Pseudomonadota bacterium
GCGGGCAAGTCGCTGCACGAGGGCCTGCCGAAGCAGTCCGGCATCGACCTCAACCGCGCCGGCACGCCGCTCATCGAGATCGTCTCCGAGCCCGACATGCGCTCGGCGAAGGAGGCCGTGGCCTATCTGAAGAAAGTGCACACGCTGGTGCGCTACCTCGAGATCTGCGACGGCAACATGCAGGAGGGCTCGTTCCGTTGCGACGCGAACGTGTCCGTGCGCCGGGTCGGCGCCGAGAAATTCGGCACGCGCGCCGAGATCAAGAACATCAACTCGTTCCGCTTCGTGGAGAAGGCCATCAACTACGAGGTGGCGCGCCAGATCGACGTGCTCGAGGGCGGCGGCAAGGTGGTGCAGGAGACGCGGCTCTACGATCCCGACAAGGGCGAGACGCGCTCCATGCGCTCGAAGGAAGAAGCCAACGACTACCGCTATTTCCCGGATCCGGACCTGCTGCCCGTGGAGCTCGAGCCGGCCTACATCGGCGAGATCAAGGCCACGCTGCCCGAGCTTCCGGACGAGAAGGCGGCGCGCTTTGTGCTGGCCTATGACCTGTCCAGCTACGACGCCACCGTGCTCACCTCCAGCAAGGAGCTCGGCGAGTACTACGACGAGGTGGTCCGGCAGCTCGCTGGCGACAAGCCCACCCGGGAACAGGCCAAGCTCGCCGCCAACTGGGTGGCCGGCTCGCTCGCCGCCGCGCTCAATGAGCACAATCTGGAGATCACCGAGAGCCGCATCGACGCGCGCCGCCTCGCGGGCCTGCTGGCGCGCATCGCCGACAACACCATCTCCGGCAAGATCGCCAAGGACGTGTTCGAGGCCATGTGGGCGGAGGGCAAGGACGCCGACGCCATCATCGAGTCCAAGGGGCTGCGGCAGATCACCGACACCGGGGCCATCGAGAAGGCCATCGAGGACGTGATGGCGAAGAATCCGGGGCAGCTCGCCGATTACCGTGCCGGAAAGGACAAGCTCTTCGGCTTCTTCGTGGGACAGGTGATGAAGGCCACCGGCGGCAAGGCCAACCCGGCGCAGCTCAATGAGCTGCTGAAGAAGAAGCTGGCCGGTTGATACAGTCGCGCGATGAGTGATTCAGATCGGGTCCGGCGCTTCGTACTCGAGCGGCATCCCATTCGCGGGCATGCCGCGCGCCTGACGCGCGCGTGGCTGGAGCTGCGCGAGCACCAGGACTATCCGCCCGCCGTCCAGCAGCTGCTGGGCGAGGCCGTGGGCGCGGTGGTGCTGCTCGCCGCCACGCTCAAGTTCGACGGCACGCTCACGCTGCAATTGCAGGGCGTGGGGCTGGTGAACCTGCTGGTGGCCCAGTGCACGCACGATTTCAAGGTGCGCGCGATGGCGCGCCACGAACCCATGCCCTCCCTGGAGGGCGGCGATGAGGCGGGATTCCGCTCGCTGGCCGGCGAGGGGCAGATCATCGTCACCATCGAAGCGACCGATCGCGCCTCCAGCTACCAGGGCGTGGTGCCCATCACCGGCGATTCGCTGGCCGAGTCGCTCGAGGCCTACTTCGTGCAATCGGAGCAGCTGCCCACGCGCGTGCTGCTCGCCGCCACGCCCGGCGTGGTCAGCGGCATGCTGGTGCAGCGCATCCCGGGCGAGGGCGGCACGCAGAGCGTGGACCCGGCGGCGCTCGAATCCGCGTGGATGAAGGCCGACCATGCCCTGGCGGCGCTGACGCAGGCGCAGCTGCTGGAGGACGACGTGGAGCAGCGCCTGGTGCGCATGTTCGGTGCCGACGAGGTGCGGTTGTTCGGCGGGCACGACGTGCGCTTCGAGTGCCGCTGCTCGCGCGAGCGCGTCGCGAACATGCTGCGCTCGCTCGGCGTGGAGGAAGTGCGCTCGGTGATCGCCGAGCAGGGCGCGGTCACGGTGACCTGCGAGTTCTGCCAGCGCCCCTACCAGTTCGACGCCATCGACTCCGAGCAGCTGTTCTCCGATACGACTCCGCAGGGGAGTAGTTCGATCAACTAGCCGCCGCCCTGGCGCCCCGCCGGCCTGGCTCTCGGTGGTTCGGTGGGATTCTCCAGCTCCTTCAGGTAGCTGGGGCCGCCCAGGCCGCGCATCTGCGCCAGGATCCAGTCACGGCGTCTGAGCACGTAGTTCGACGGGGCGTTCGCCTTGAACGTGATCGGGTTGGGCAGCACCGCAGCCAGGGTCGCGGCCTGGTAGCGGTCGAGACGCGCGGCCGGCATGCGCCAGAAGCGCTGCGACGCGGCTTCCACGCCGTAGATGCCGTCGCCGAACTGCGCGATGTTGAGATACACCTCGAGGATGCGCTCCTTCGGCCAGGCGAGCTCGATCAGCAGCGTGAAATACGCTTCGAGCCCCTTGCGCACGTAGCCGCGGCCCGACCACAGGAACAGGTTCTTGGCCACCTGCTGCGTGAGCGTGCTGGCGCCGCGCATTCGCGGGCGTTTGCGCGTGGCCTGCTGCTCGTTGTAGCGGATGGCCTCGCGGATCGACTTGAAGTCGAAGCCCATGTGGAAGGGGAAGAACTGGTCCTCCGCGGCGATCACCGCCACCGCGGCGTGCGGCGAGATGCGCTCCAGATCCACCCAGCGGTAGTCGGTGCGGTAGTTCTTCCGGCCGGCGCTCGAGGCGTCCCAGGCGGCGTCCAGCATGAACGCGCTGTACCACGGGTCCACCCAGCGCATCACCACGACGGGCAGGGCCGAAACGACGAACGCGGCGACCAGCCCGATGAGCGTCCATCGGGCCAGGCGCCGCGGCCAGGTCTTGTTCACATTACTTGCGGGCGGCCTTGGTGATCACCACGTCCGCAGCGGGGACGTTCTGGTGACCGGCGCGGTTGGTGGTGGCCACCTTGGCGATCTTGTCGATCACGTCCATGCCGCTGGTGACCTTGCCGAACACGGCATAGCCGTAGTTCGACGGCCCGGCATGATCGAGAAAGTCGTTGTCGACCAGGTTGACGAAGAACTGGGCGGTGGCGCTGTTGATGTCGTTGGTGCGCGCCATGGCGAGCGTGCCGCGTGCGTTCTTGAGGCCGTTGGTCGCCTCGTTCTTGATCGGCGCCTTGGTCTTCTTCTGCTTCATGCCGGGCTCGAAGCCGCCGCCCTGGATCATGAAGCCGGGAATGACGCGGTGGAAAATGACGCCGTCGAAGAATCCATCATCGACGTAGGCGAGAAAATTCTCGGATGAAACGGGGGCTTCTTTCTCGAACAACTCCACTTCGAAGTTGCCCAGCGAGGTTTCGAACACTAATGACACGGGGATGATTTCCTATGCGGCCAGCTTGCCTTCGGTGACGCGCTCGTGGCCGGCGAGATCGCGGTGCGATGTTACGGAAGTGAAGCCACGGGCGACAAGCAGCGAGCGCAGTATTTGCGCCTGCGTGGCGCCATGTTCGAGCACCAGCCAGCCGCCGGGCTTGAGGTGGCGGGGAGCGCCATTAATAAGAGTCTCCAGCGCCGCCAGGCCTTCGTTCGCGGCCGCCAGGGCCGTGCGCGGTTCATGCCGCAGTCCGTCGCCCTGGAGCGCGGGATCGTCCTCGGCGATGTACGGCGGATTGCTGAGCAGCGCATCGTAACGATGCCGCGCCAGCGCCGCGTACCAGTCGCCCTGAACCCAGCGCACGCGCGATTCCACCAGTGCCGCGCCGTTGCGCCGCGCCACTTCGAGCGCGCCGGTCGAAACGTCCGTGCCGGTGATCGCCCACTGCGGCCGTTCATGGGACAGCGCGATGGCGATGGCGCCCGAACCCGTGCCCAGGTCGGCGATCTCCGCCACGGGCAGGCGCACCAGCGCCAGTGCCCGTTGCACCACCAGCTCGGTCTCGGGTCGTGGCACCAGCACGGCCGGCGACACCTCGAACGTGAGCGACCAGAACTCGCGCCGGCGCAGAAGATAGGCGACGGACACCCCTTCGGATCGTTTCGTGACCGCCTTGCCGAAGCATTCGGCCACGTCCGAGGGCACCGACTCGCCACAGCGCGCGAGCAGCTGGCTGCGCGTCAGGCCCCAGCAATTCGCCAGCAGGATCTCGGCGTCGCGCCGGTCGATCCATTGGGCGGCGACCATCAGCAGTGAATCTCCGGTAGTGGGCAGGTACATACGGCACGTATGATGCCGCAAATGAAGAGCGCGCCGGCCATGGATGCTGCTTTCGGGAGTGCGCCGGAGGGGCTGCTGCCGCTGCCCCGGCCGCTGATGACCGGCGAGGTGCTGGACGCCGCCTTCCGGCTGTTCCGCGCCGGCATCCTGCGGTCCTTGCCATATTCGGGGCTGATGGTGCTGATCCTCGAGCTGCCGACCATCTACGCCACCTTGTTCACGCGGGCGTCCCTGGGCTCGGCGTTCGTGGTGTCTCACTACCAATCCATTGCCTACGGCATGGTGTTCCTGGCGACGGTGCCGGTGATGGGCGTGATCGTGCTGCGGCTGCAGGCCGTGGCCATCGGGCGGCGGCCGCGATTCCGGGCCGAAATCGCCGTGGCGCTGCGCCGCTGGGTTCCCGGCCTGATCGCCACCATTGGCGCGTTCGTGATTCCGGTGGGGCTGATGGTGCTCGGGCCCGCGTTCACCAGCGGCCTGTCCACGGAGGCGATAATTTTCCTGTCCATCCCGCTGTTCTGGCCGACCGCGCTGTTCGTGGCCGCGCTGCCCGCGTTCTGGTGCGCGGGCCGGGGGCCGTTCTCCGCCATCGCGCGATCGCTGCGGATCTCCGTCCGCCGCTCCTGGCGGATGGTCGGGGCGATCCTCGCCTCGCTGTGCATCGTCGCCGTGTTCGTGATGCTGGCGTCCATCATCGTCGGGCTGATGTCGCCGCTGTTCGGCCGTGCCGATCTGTTCCTGAGCGCCACGGTGCAGTCCCTGCTGTACCTGGTGGTGGGGGCGCTGGGCGTGCCGTTCGTGCTGGCCGTCCTCATCGTGGCGCACGCGGACCTGGAGCTGCGGCAGGGTATCCGCGAGCTGCGGTCATGAGTCGGGCGTTCCTCTGGCTCGCGGTCCTGTTCTCTGTGGCGGCGTCCGCGGCCGAGGATCCGGCGCTGGCCGCGCTCGACGCCTGCAGCGCGCGGCTCGATGCCCGCAACGACGTGGGACTGGTGCGCATCGAGAAGCGTTGTCCCGGACTGCTGCCGGCACTGCAGACCGCGCCCTGGGGCAATCTGCTGCCCAAGGACATGCGCGAGCGCCGCGACGAGATCTCCGCCGCGGGTTTGCGCGAACTCGCGGCCATGGTGCGCGAGATGAATGGTGCGCTCGCGAGCGAGTCCACCGTCGCGACGGCCGGTCCCGAGCTCGAAGTCGCGCGGCTGGCGCCGGTGCTGGCGGCGCTCGGCGAGCAGGGCCAGCAAGGGGCCACGCGCTGGGAGCGATTCAAGCGCTGGCTGCAGGACAAGCTGGAACGCCGCGACGAGCCGGAGGATGACGAAGATTCCTGGCTCGACGAGCTCGGGCGGCAGTTCGAGACCAGCGAAGGCGTGGCGCGCGTGATCAGTTACACGGGCTACGGGCTGGTGGCTCTGCTGGTGCTGGTGGTGATCTGGTCCGAACTGCGCGCCGCCGGATTGCTG
The DNA here is from genome assembly GCA_946479515.1 of uncultured Pseudomonadota bacterium. The sequence goes on from CAMLGF010000098.1 coordinate 5,565, forward strand.
GGTGGCCGGCAGCGCAGCGCCGCACGAAGCGCGGCAGGCGAATGGCGGCGGCGACTGCTGCTGGCGGACGTGCTTGCGGCGCCGCTGGCCGAGCGTCCCGGCCTGTTGCTCAAGTTGTTAGGTGAGGCGCTGACCCGCGCGCAGCGCCTGCCCTCGGCGGCCGGCCTGAGCGCCGGCGCGCTGGTGCGGCGGGCGGAACTCGACTCCGAAGAAGACCGAGCCGAGCTCGCGAGCGTGGCGACCGCGTCCGAGGCGGTGAGATTCGCGCCGCGACCGCCGGCGAGCGATCGGCTCGAAGGCGCGGTGACGGCCGCGCGTGCGTTGTTGGACAAGCTGGCCCGATCCGGCGCGGCGCCCCGGCGGGGTGACTGATGCGCGAGCGCCTGGTCTCTCTGCTGCTCGCGCTGGCGGCGCTGGCCACGTTTTATGGCCTGTGGTTGCGGCCGAGTTCCGCCTTCGATCCGGACGCCGATGTCGCGCGCCCCACCACGGCGGAGCGCCGTGGCAACGGCTATGCGGGGCTGTTCGACTGGCTGCAGCGGTCCCGGGTGCATGCGCGCTCCTTGCGCGAGCGTTATACCGCGCTCGCCGAGCTCGACATCGCGCCGCGTGGCAATCTGCTGGTGCTCACGCTGCCCGCGGTGGATGTATTCCGCCACGAGGAATACAGCGCGCTCGACCGCTGGGTGCGCAAGGGCAACACCTTGATGATCGTGGCGGCGTTGATCGATCAGCCCGGCTGGGGTGCGCGGCGCTCCTCCGGCGCCGTCGCCGAGATCGAATCGCTGACCGGGCTCGAATTCGAAGACGCCGACAGCCGTGCGCAACGGCTCGATGACACGCCGTTGTCCCAGCGCGTGCGCGAGAACGACGAGCGCGAGGCACGCGAGGAAGCCGGCGAGGCAAACAAAGCGGATGCCGCGCGCGCGGAGCCGGAGGAGGAGCCCGGCGCGCTGGACGTGCCCGAGGACATCCCGCTCACCGCCACCGGTCCGCACGTGTTGCTGCGCGAGGTCGCGCAGTTGCAGCTCGAAACCGACTACGGCCGCATCGGCAGCGGCGACTGGTCGTTGCGCATTCCGTACGACGGCTTCGTGCTCACGCTGGCGCGCACGGCGAGCGGCGAGGGCGCGCTGTTCGAGCAACGGCTGGGCGCCGGCCACATCATCGTTTCCGCCGGCGGCTCGCTGTTCACCAACCGCGCGCTGGGTTCGGCGGACAACGCCCGGCTGTTCGCCAACATCGTGCGCGAGCGGGTCGCCGCCAGCGGCACGGTGCTGTTCGACGATCTGCGACAGGGATTGTCGGCGAGCTACAACCCGGCGCGGTTCTATCGCGATCCGCGGCTGTACAAGACGCTGTTCATCCTGCTCGGTCTGTGGCTGGCCTGGGTGGTGGGGTCGACGCGGCTGCGCGCGCCCGTGCTCGCGGAGCACGACCCGTCCGAGGCCGACCTGGTCCGGCGGGCCGGCGGTCTCATCGCCCGCACCGTGGCCCCGCATCATGCCGCGCGGCGCCTGTTCGACGGCTTCTTCGCGGGTGTGGCGCGCGGCGTGCGCGGCGCCACGGGCTCGCTGCAGCCCGAGCGCGGTGAACTGTGGCAGTGGCTGGAACGGCACGCGGCCGTGCGGCCGCAGGAACTGGACCAGCTGAAGACCTGGTACGCCGATGCCCACGCCGAGCGCAAGGTGCCGCTCGTGCCATTGCAGAATCTCCTGGATACTCTCGGAAAACGACTGAACACATGAACAACTCCGTCGCCTCATTCGAACAATCCCTGCAACGCGAGCTGGCGCGCGTCATCGTCGGCGCGGAAGACGTGGTGCGCGCACTGTGCATCGCGCTGATCGCGCGCGGTCACGTGCTGCTGCAGGGCCCGCCGGGCCTCGGCAAGACCTTGCTGGCGAAGACGCTGGCACGCGTGCTCGGCGGCGAGTTCAAGCGCGTGCAGGGCACCGCCGACCTCATGCCCAGTGACATCGTCGGCACGCACGTGTTCGACGCATCGAAGAACGAGTTCGTGTTCCGGCGCGGGCCGCTGTTCGCCGACGTGCTGCTCATGGACGAGGTGAATCGCACCGGGCCCAAGACCCAGTCGGCGCTGCTCGAGGCCATGGAAGAACGGCAGGTGTCCTCGGAGCGCGACCTGTACCCGCTGCCCGAGGATTTCCTGGTGCTGGCGACGCAGAATCCGCGCGAATTCGAGGGCACCTATCCACTGCCCGAGTCGCAGCTCGATCGCTTCATGTTGCGCATCGACATGAGCTACCCGGAACGCGCGGCCGAGACGGAGATCCTCAAGCGCTATGGCACGGAGCTCGAGGCGCGCGACGCCATCCCGGCCGACATCGGCGGCATCGATCGCGGGCTGCTGCACGCGGCGCGCTCTGCTGCCAGCGCGCTGCACGTATCCGAGGCGCTGTCCAACTACGTCATCGATCTCGCCCGCGCCACGCGCGAGCACCCGCGCGTGGCGCTGGGGCTCTCCACGCGCGGCGCGCTGGCGCTGTTGCGCGCGGCGCGCGTGCACGCCGGCCTGCGGGGTGGCGAATTCGTGGCGCCGGACGACGTGCAGGCCGTGGCGCGCTGGGTGCTCGCGCATCGCCTGGTGCTCAAGCCCGAGGCGGCGCTCGACGGCGACACCGATCTCGGCATCGTCGGCGCGATACTCGAAGGCACCGCGGTTCCGCGCTGAGGCGCCGGTTGGTATGCACCTGGCGCTGCGCGGCTATCTATTCATCGCCCTGACGGCGCTGCTCGCCATCGCCGGCACCTGGTCCGAGGAACCGGCATTCGAGGGCGCCTGGATGTGGCCGGCGTTCCTGCTGCTGGCCGGGCTGTCCACCGAATCCTGGTATATGCGTGGCACGCGCGTGGCGCTGCGCATGCGGCTGGATGAGCGGCTCAAGCTCGGCTGTCCGGCGCCGGCGGCATTCGCCTTCGAGCACAATCGCGGTCGCGAGCTCGTGCTGCAGTACGCACGCGTGCTGCCCGCCGCGCTGGCGCAAGCGCCCGAGATCCGCACGCTCGCGCTGCCGCCCGACACGGAGACGCGCGATCCGGCCGAGCTGGTGCCGCTGCGGCTGGGGCCGGGGCGTTTCGGCGAAGTGCCGGCGAGATTGCTGGGCCGCTTCCGCCTGGCCTGGTGGTCGCGGCGCCTGCGCCAGGATGCATCTTTCCGCGTGGCGCCGGACAGCCTGCCGCGCGGCGCACGGGCGGTCGCCGGTGAATCGGCCGGCGAGACGCCGCGACGGCTGCCGGGCGTGGGCATGGAGCTCCTGCAGCTGCGCGAGTACGTCTCGGGCGATGCGCTCTCGCGCATCGACTGGAAGGCCACGGCCCGACACGGTTCGCTGATCTCGCGCGAATACAGCGAGGCCCAGCACCTGGAGCTGCTGCTGGTCATCGATGCCGGTCGCGCCAGCCGGGTGCGCGCGGGTGCGCTCGATCGCCTGGGGCTCTACGCCAACGTCGCCGCGCGACTGGCCGAGCACGCGGTCTCGGTGGAGGATCGCGTGGGGCTGCTGGTGTACGCCGGCGGCACGCTGGCCGCGTGCGCCCCGGATCGCGGACTGCGCGCGGTGACCCGCCTGCGCCACGCGCTCGAAACCCTGGCGAGCGACCGCGGCGAATCGGACCCCGTGGCGGCCGCGCTCACGGTGCGCAAGCTGCTGCGTCATCGCGGCCTCGTGGTCTGGCTCACCGATCTGGCCGAACCGGAGCGCAATGACCGGCTGCTGGTGGCATTGCAGGCGCTGACGCCGCGCCATCAGCCCATCGTGGCCGCGCCGCAGGCCGCGGAAATCGCGCGCCTGGCGGCGCAGCCGGCCAGCGACTGGCGCGATCCTTCGATCGCGCTGGCCGCGCGCGAACACGCACTGCGGGCCCGCGCGCAGATCGCCAACATGAATCGCCGCGGGGTGGTGGTGCTCGACGAGCCCGACGACCGGCTCGATCGCTGCGTGCTCGATGCCTATCTACAATTGCGGCGCCGCCGGCGCGTCTGAGCGCGGGACGCGCCGGACATCCACCGGCGTCAGGCGTTGATGGCCGGGCCGCCGCGGCTGCGCCCGAAGACGTAGCCGCGCAGGAAGCTGACCATGAACAGCCAGAATCCCACGCCGATGGTGACGCGCGCCCAGCGCGGCACGTCCGGATCGGGCGACACGTAGCCTTCGATGAAGCCGCAGACGATGAGCAGCGCGGTGACCGCACCCATGACGCGCAGCGCTTCCTTGGCGGATTCGCGGAACGCCTCGGCCCGCGTGCGCCGGCCGGGCCGCGCCAGCGCCTCGCCGATGTAGGCGCCGGCAGCCCCGGCGATGCAGATGCAGGACAGCTCGACGCAGCCATGTGCGATGACGAAGTCGAACAATCCGCCGGCGAGCCCGTGCTGGCCGGTGAAGGCGAACAGCGCGCCCAGTGACAGCCCGTTCATGCCGATGATGTACAGCGTGCCGATGCCGAAGAACAGGCCGAGGCAGAAGGCGAAGAACGCCACCACCACGTTGTTGGTGAGGATGTCCACCGAATGCACGGCGGACGGCGCCACGTTCAGCATGCCCTCGGTCCACAGCTCGCCGCGCTCCACGGTGGCGATGAGATCGGGGCGCGCGAACATCGCGATGAGATCCGGGTACGAGTAGATCAGCCACGCGCCCGTGGCGGCCGCGGCCACGAACAGCAGCGTGACGGCGAGCAGGTGCACGCGCATGGCGTGCATGGCGGCCGGGATGCGATCGCGGAACAGCGCCAGCAGCACCTGCCAGCCGCGCCGCGCGGGACGGTGAATGGCATCGTGCAGGTCCGCGTAGGCGGCCTCCAGGTATTCGGTGGCGTCGCCGGCTGCCGGCGCGTGCGCCAGCCGTGCAGTGTTGATGATGCGCGCTGCGTGGCGGTACTCGTTCACGACCGCGAGCGCGTCGTCCACGGTGCTGTCCGCGCGCCGGCGCAGCGAGGCCGCCCGCCGGCGCACTGCGTGCCAGGTGGCGTACGCATCCGGCTCGCTGCGGTCCCGCGCCAGCCTTTCCAGGAACGGCGCGCGCTCCACCGCCACCACCGTGCCGGCGGCGATGTCGCCGAGCCGCAGGTGCCGCCGGCCGAACAGCACGAACAGCAACCCGACGACGTAGCCCACGGGCATGGAGTCCACGAGCCGGAACACGTTGCGCACCAGCAATGCGCTGGTCGTGGGCACCTGGCCGTCCAGAGTCAGCACGCGCAGCCCGGCCATGCGTTTGCCCGGCGTGCGGCCGGACATGAGCGGTTCCAGCACCAGGTGATACAGGAAGTAGATAGCCGTCGCCGGCATGGCGCCGCCGAGGAACCACTTGGCGGTCTCGCCCGGTCCCACCCTGAACGACAGATTGCCGAGCAGGACCAGCGAGGCCAGGAACAGGTAGAACAATGCCAGCGCGGTGCGCAGCAGCCAGTCGAGCATGAAGGCCATGGCGCGCGCGCCGGGGCCGGCGAGCACGATGGCCGCGTCGACGCCCGTGGCGCTCGGCACTGCGAGCGTGGGCGGCGAGCGCAGCGCCAGCGCCGCGCTCACGCAGCGCCCCGCTGTTCTTCCTCCGCGAGCTGTTCGGCCTGGTGCTCGTGCTGCAGGGCGTCCAGCAGCTCGCCGAGCTTGCCCTGCATGACGTCCGCGAGCTTGTAGAGCGTGAGGTTGATGCGGTGGTCGGTGACGCGGCCCTGCGGGAA
>CAMLGF010000099.1 GCA_946479515.1 uncultured Pseudomonadota bacterium
CATGGCGCGCAACACCAGCGAGCTGCTGGCCGACATCGAGAAGGAGACCGACGACTTCGTGCCGAATTACGACGGCACGGAGACCGAGCCGTCGGTCATGCCGGCGCGCTTCCCCAATCTGCTGGTCAATGGGTCTGCGGGCATCGCCGTGGGCATGGCCACCAATATTCCGCCGCACAACCTCACCGAGGTCATCAACGCCTGCCTGGCGGTGCTGGAAAATCCCGAGGTCACGCTCGCCGAGCTCATGCAGCACGTGCCCGGCCCGGACTTCCCGACCGCCGGCATCATCAATGGCGCCACCGAGATCGCCACGGCCTATCGCACCGGCCGCGGCCGGCTTTCGATCCGCGCGCGCACGCATTTCGAGGACATGGAGAAAGGCGGCCGCCAGGCCATCGTGATCACCGAGCTGCCTTTCCAGGTCAACAAGGCAAGGCTCATCGAACGCATCGCCGACCTGGTGCGCGAGAAGCAGATCGATGGCATCGCCAGCGACGGCCTGCGCGACGAGTCCGACAAGGACGGCATGCGCATCGTCATCGAGCTCAAGCGCGGCGAAGTGGCGGAAGTGCTGCTGAACAATCTGTTCGCGCAGACTCCGCTCGAGACCGTGTTCGGCATCAACATGGTCGCGCTCATCGACGGCCAGCCGAAGCTCATGGGCCTCAAGGAGATGCTGGAGGCCTTCATCCGGCATCGGCGCGAAGTGGTCACGCGCCGCACGATCTTCGATCTCGCCAAGGCGCGCGACCGTGCCCATGTGCTGGAAGGCCTGGCCGTGGCGCTGGCCAACATCGACGAGGTCATCGCGCTGATCAAGGCATCGCCCTCGGCGGTCGAAGCCAAGGCCGGGCTGCTCGCGCGCACCTGGAATTCCGGCGCCGTCCCGCAGATGCTGGCGCGTGCCGGCGAGATCTCCACGCGCCCCGGCGCGCTTTCGGCCGACTTCGGCGTGACGGGCGAGGGTGGGCACGGCTACCGGCTCTCCGAGACGCAGGCCCAGGCCATCCTCGACATGCGCCTGCACCGCCTCACGGGGCTCGAGCAGGACAAGATCATCGCCGAGTACCAGGACCTGCTGGCGCTGATCGTCGACCTCACCGACATCCTGGCGCGTCCCGAGCGGCTCACGCAGGTGGTGCGCGAGGAACTGACCGCGATCCGCGACCAGTACGGTGACGCGCGCCGCACTGAAATCAATCGCGATCACCTCGATCTATCCACCGAAGACCTGATCGAGCCGCAGGACGTGGTCGTCACGCTCTCGCACGCGGGCTACGCGAAGTCGCAACCGGTCACCGAGTACCAGGTGCAGCGCCGCGGCGGGCGCGGCAAGGCCGCCACCTCGGTGAAGGACGAAGACTTCGTCGAGAAGCTCTTCGTCGCGCACACGCACGACACCATCCTGTGCTTCTCGAATCGCGGCAAGGTGTACTGGAAGCGCGTGTTCGAGCTGCCGCTCGCCGGCCGCGGCTCGCGCGGCAAGCCCATGGTCAACCTGCTGCCGCTGGAGGAGGGCGAGAAGATCAACGCCATCCTGCCCATCAAGCAGTACGACGACGATCATTTCGTGTTCATGGCCACGAGCCAGGGCACGGTGAAGAAGACGCCGTTGTCGGCGTTTTCGCGTCCGCGCGCCAGCGGCATCATCGCCGTCGGCCTCGACACCGACGACAAGCTGGTCGGCGTCGCGCTCACCGACGGACGGCGCGACATCATCCTGTCCTCTAGCGGCGGCAAGTCCATCCGCTTCAACGAGGAGGAAGTGCGGCCCATGGGCCGCGAGGCCACGGGCGTGCGCGGCATCAAGCTCGCCGCCGGGCAGGAGCTCATTTCGCTCATCGTCGTCGGCGAGGGCCACATCCTCACGGCTTCGGCCAATGGCTACGGCAAGCTGACGCCGCTCGAGGACTTCCCGTCCCACGGTCGCGGTGGCCAGGGCGTCATCGCGCTGCAGACCACGGAGCGCAATGGCGAGATGGTGGCCGCGCTGCAAGTGAATTCCGAGCATGAGCTCATGCTCATCAGTTCTACCGGCACCCTGGTGCGTACGCCGGTGGCCGAAATCTCGGTGGTGGGCCGAAACACGCAGGGCGTGCGCCTCATCCGGCTGGACGAGGGCGAGCGCCTGACGGGTATCGAGCGTATCGAGACCCTGGGCGAAGAGGCCGCCGCCGGGTCGACTCCCCCGGAGCTGTCGTCCGGCGATTCCGCGACCGAGGGCTCTTCCGACACGCCGACGTCCTGATATAGTCCGCGCCCCCGGGCAATAACGTCCGGGGGACAACCGGTCGGGCAATAAGGTCCGGCCAGAGGACGAAAAATGCGCGTGTTCAATTTCGCGGCGGGCCCTGCGACGCTGCCGCTCGAAGTTCTTCAGCAGGCCCAGGCCGAGATGACCGACTGGAAGTCCAGCGGCATGTCGGTGATGGAAGTCTCCCACCGCAGCAAGGCGTTCATCGCCGTCGCCCAGGAAGCCGAAGCGGACCTGCGCGAGCTGCTGGCCATTCCTTCGAACTACAAGGTGCTGTTCCTGCAGGGCGGCGCCACCGGCATGTTCTCGGCCATCCCGATGAACCTTGCCACCGCAGATTCGACCGTCGACTATGTCAACACGGGCGCCTGGTCCAAGAAGGCCATCGGCGAAGCCAAGCGCTTCTGCAAGCACGTGAACGTCGCGGCGGACGAAGCCGCGTCCAACTACTCGACCGTGCCCGCGCAGGGCGCGCTCAAGCTAAGCCCGAACGCGGCGTATTTCCACTACACACCGAACGAGACCATCGGCGGCGTGGAATTCGACTACGTGCCCGAGGTGGGCAACGTGCCGCTGGTCGCCGACTTCAGCTCCACCATCCTGTCGCGGCCCATCGACGTTGCGAAATACGGCCTCATCTACGCCGGCGCGCAGAAGAACATCGGCCCGGCGGGCATCGTGGTCGTCATCGTGCGTGAGGACCTCATCGGCAAGGCGCGCCCCGGCACGCCGGCCGTCTGGGACTTCAAGTCCATGGCCGACGAGGGCTCCATGCTCAACACGCCGCCCACCTTCGGCTGGTATTTCGCGGGCCTGGTGTTCAAGTGGCTCAAGAAGCAGGGCGGCCTCAAGGCCATGGAAGAGCGCAACCGCGCCAAGGCGGCCAAGCTCTACGACTTCATCGAAGGCAGCGGCTTCTACAAGAGTCCCGTGGCCAAGAACGCGCGCTCGTGGATGAACGTGCCGTTCACGCTGGCAAAGGCCGATCTCGACAAGACCTTCTGCGCCGAAGCGGCCAAGTCCGGCCTCGTGAATCTCGAGGGTCATCGCTCGGTGGGCGGCATGCGTGCGTCCATCTACAACGCCATGCCGCCCGAGGGCATCGATGCGCTCATCAGGTTCATGAAGGAGTTCCAGGCTCGCAACGCCTAGGAATGAAGAAATGGGGACATTCCTCGTTTCCTGGAAAACGGGGACGCGCCTGAAGGAGCCACATCCCCGTTTTGCCGCTTGGCGGCGAAGCGAGGAATGTCCCCATCAGTTCCGATGACCGTTGGCAATAAGGCCAACCGTCCTAATGCGCATGGCAATAACGCCCTCGCAAGGAGATAGACGATGCGATTCAAGATTCAGACGCTGAACAACATCTCGATCAAAGGGCTCGAGCGCCTGCCGCGCGAGCGCTTCGAGGTCGCCTCGGAGATCAACAACCCCGACGCCATCCTGGTGCGCTCGGCGGACATGCACAAGATGCAGATTCCGGATTCCGTGCGCGCCATCGGCCGCGCCGGCGCCGGCACCAACAACATCCCGGTCGAGGCGCTGTCCAAGAAGGGCATCCCGGTGTTCAACGCGCCGGGAGCCAACGCCAATGCCGTGAAGGAACTGGTGCTCGCCGGCATGTTCCTCGCCGCGCGCAACATCACACAGGCCTGGGCGTTCGCCAAGTCGCAGCAGGGTGATGACCACGCCATCGACGTGGCCGTGGAGAAGGGCAAGAAGAACTTCGTCGGCTTCGAAATGCCGGGCCGCACGCTGGGCGTCATCGGGCTCGGCGCCATCGGCGTCGAGGTCGCGAACACGGCGCTGGCGCTCGGCATGAAGGTGCTCGGCTACGATCCGCAGATCACCGTGCAACGCGCCTGGCAGCTGTCGTCGAACGTGGAACAGGCGCTGTCGCTGGACGACCTGTTCGTGCGCTCCGACGTCATTTCCGTGCACGTGCCGCTCACGCCCGAGACCCGTGGCCTGGTGAACGAGGCCCGCCTCAAGCTCATGAAGAAGAATGGCGTCATCCTGAATTTCGCGCGCGCCCCGATCGTCGACGAGAAGGCAGTCGTGTCCGCGCTCGATGCCGGGCGCCTGCAGGGCTACGTCTGCGACTTCCCGACCAATGCCACCAAGGATCATCCGAAGATCGTGACGCTGCCGCATCTGGGCGCGTCGACCAACGAGGCCGAGGACAACTGCGCCGTGATGGTGGCCGACACCGTCAAAGACTATCTCGAGAACGGCAACATCAAGAACAGCGTCAACTTCCCCGAGGTGACCCTGCCGCGTGCGCCCAAAACCTCGCGTATCTGCATCGCGAACAGCAACGTGCCCAACATGGTGGGCCAGATCTCCACCGTGCTCGCCGGCGCCTCGTTGAACATCGCGGAGCTGCTCAACAAGTCCCGCGGCGAATATGCGTACACGCTCATCGACACGGACGGGGCGGTGGACGACTCGGTGCTGGACAAGATCCGCGCGATCAGCGGCGTGCTGGCGGCGCGGGTGATATAACTGCCGCCTTATGGCGAAGGCGAAAACCCGCAAGCAAGGCAGATCCGGAAAGCCGGCGGCTCCGGCCGCACCCTCGCGCAAGGGTGCGCCGGACCCGTTGGCCGGCCTGCGCGCGAAGATAGATGCCGTCGATGCCCGCATCCACGGCCTGCTGAACGAGCGCGCCTTGCTGGCGCGCCAGGTGGGAGTGTCCAAGCACGCCGACGGCCACACGGTCGATTTTTACCGTCCGGAGCGCGAGGCGCAGGTGCTGCGCATGGCGCGCGAACGCAACAAGGGGCCGCTGCGCAACGAAGAAATCCTGCGGTTGTTTCGCGAGATCATGTCGGCCTGCCTGGCGCAGGAAGAGCCGCTGAAGGTGGGCTACCTAGGTCCGGAGGGCACTTTCTCGCAGACCGCAACGCTCAAGCATTTCGGTCATTCGGTGCGCGCGCTGGCGTTGCAGTCCGTCGACGAGGTGTTCCACGAAGTGGAAGCCGGGCTCGCCGATTTCGGTGTGGTGCCCGTCGAGAACTCCACCGAGGGGTCGGTCAACCACACGCTGGATCAGCTTTTGGGCTCGCCCCTGAAGATCTGCGGCGAGGTGGAGCTGCGCATCCACCAGTTCCTCATGGGCGGCATGGATCGGCTGGAGAAGATCAAGCGCATCTGCAGCCATCCGCAGTCGCTGGCGCAATGCCGCGGCTGGCTCGACGAGCATCTGCCGGAGGTGCCGCGCATCGCGGTCTCCAGCAATGCCGAAGCCGCGCGCCGCGCGCGCGACGAGGAGGGCACCGCGGCCATCGCCGGCGAGACGGCCGCGCACGTCTACAACCTCAAACTACTCGCCACCGAGATCGAGGACCGCGACGACAACACCACGCGGTTCTTCGTGGTCGGCCGCAAGATCTTCAAGCCTTCGGGCGACGATCGCACCACCCTGCTGTGTTCGGCGCTGCACACGGATTCGCCCGGCGCGCTGTTCCGGCTGCTCGAACCGCTGGCGAAGCACAAGATCAGCCTCACGCGCATCGAGTCGCGTCCCTCGCACCGCAGGAAGTGGGACTACGTGTTCTTCTTCGACATCGATGGGCACGCCGACGAGCCGCACGTCGCCAAGGCGCTGGTCGCGCTCAAGAAGCGCGCCTCGCTGTTCCGCGTGCTCGGTTCCTATCCCCGCGCCGTCTCCTGACGGGGGAATTTCCGCCCGCGAGTCGGGTCGGCAGACCGGGCGGCGCGCGTCGCTGCCCGCGCGCTTTCACTGCCCGGCTGGTGGCGCGCGGTCGCCGCCTTTCTTCATGGTCCACGCGGCCAGCCACTGCTCCCCGGACGGCTTCGCGCCGAAATCCGCGAGCAGCGCAGCCTCGATCCCCGGCATGTGCGCACCGCCATAGAACAGTGCCACCCGGCGCTTCTGCCTGTTCGCGAGTACCTGCCTCAGCTTCTCCACCGCAACCGCGTTGCGCTCGCTGAGGATCGCCGATCCCGCATTCCCTTCGATGGCGGCCGTCATCGTTTCCATCTGGTCGAAGATCTTCGCCAGCGACTTCTTGAACGCCGCGGCCGAATCCGGGCTCATGAGGATGCGGAGCAGACCGAAGCTGTCGAGCTCGTCCGTTGCGGCAGTATCCAGCGCGCCGCTTGCCTGCACCTGCATGGCGCGCACGAACAGTGTGGCCATGCTTTCGCCGCGGGCCTGCTGCTGGCGGGCGAACTCTTCGGCGCTCATGTCGGCATGCACCATGTTCCCGCCGCTGTAGTCGATGGCGCCCAGCTGGAAGGTGAGATCCAGATAGCGGCTCGCGGCCTGCTGGATGAAGCCCACGGCGCCGCCGCCCGGCTGGAAGCCCGATGTCGCGGCGGGTGGCGCCGCGGTCAGCCGCCGCGGGTCCCCGACGAGTTCGAACAGCACGGCGTCGTACGCTTCGAAGCGGCGGTTGATCTCCTGGAAATACGCAAGGTCCGCGATGTGTACCGCGCCGATGAGATCGACGGTCTTTCCGGAGGGCAGCGTGAAGCTCTTGATGGCGACTTCCAGGCGCGCGCTGTTCGCATCTTCGGCGTAGCGGATGTAGTCGGGCAGCGGCGCGGCGATTGCGCCTGCCTGCAAGTCGCACCACACCACCGCCAGCACCAGCAGCCATCGGATCATGCCCGCATGCTTGCGGCGGCGGTCCACGGTGTCAATCTGCGGTGGCTTTAACTACGATGCGCGTCATGTCGCTCATTCCCGCGGATCCCGGCCAGCTGGCCGTCGACCATGTCCGTTCGCTCACGCCTTATGTTCCGGGCAAACCCATCGAAGAACTGCAACGCGAGCTCGGTCTCACCGACATCGTCAAGCTGGCGTCCAACGAGAACCCGTTCGGACCGGCGCCGGGTGCGCTGGACGCCATGCGGCGTGCCCTCGGGGATGCATGGCTGTACCCCGACGGCAGCGGCCATGCGCTGAAACAGAAACTGGCCGCGAAACTCGGGGTGAACGCGGCGCAGATCACGCTGGGCAATGGCTCCAACGACGTGCTGGTGCTGCTCGCGGAGGCCTTCCTCGCGCCGGGCCTCGAAGCTATCTACTCGCAGTACGCCTTCGCGGTCTATCCCATTGCCGTGCAAGCCACCGGGGCCCGGGGTGTGGCCACCCCGGCGACGCCGGCGGATTCGCGCATGCCGCTGGGACACGACCTTGCCGCCATGGCGCGCGCCATCACGCCGCACACGCGCCTGATCTTCATCGCCAACCCCAACAATCCCACCGGCACCTGGGTGCCGTCGGGCGAGCTGCGGGAGTTCGTCGCGCGGGTGCCCGGGCATGCACTGGTGGTACTCGACGAGGCCTATTTCGAATATCGCGGGGACCGGGACATCCAGGACGGCATCGCCTGGCTGGCCGCTTTCCCGAATCTCGTCGTGGTGCGCACCTTCTCCAAGGCCTACGGGCTCGCGGGGGTGCGTGTGGGCTATGCCGTGAGCCATCCCGGCGTGGCCGACATGCTCAACCGCGTGCGCCAGGCCTTCAATGTCTCGGTGGTGGGGCTGGCCGGGGCAGCCGCGGCACTGGACGACGTCGCGCACCTCGAGCGGGCGGTGCAGGTGGCCTTGTCGGAAAGAACGCGTGTGGCCTCGCGTCTCGAGGCGCTCGGCGTTCCGGTGCTGCCCTCGGCAGGCAATTTTCTGCTGCTGCGGGCAGGCGCCGATGCACGCGGTCGCTTCGATCGTCTGCTGGAGCAGGGCGTCATCGTTCGACCCGTAGGCAACTACCAGCTGCCCGAGTACCTGCGTGTCACTCTGGGCACCGTGGAACAGAACGATCGTTTCCTCAGCGCCTGGGAGTCTTGCTAACGTTCGCGCAATGACCGCGAACGTCCCCATCGTCACCATCGACGGACCCTCGAGCTCCGGAAAAGGAACCATCAGCCGCATCGTCGCCGCCCGCGTGGGTTGGCATCTGCTCGACAGCGGCGCCCTGTACCGGCTGGTGGCCCTGGGCGGCGTTCGCCGGAACCTGGCGCCCGACGACGTGGCGCAGCACGTGGCCGTGGCGCGTTCCATGGAGGTGCGTTTCGGGTCGGCCGACGATGGACAGGAACGGGTGGATCTCGACGGCCGGGAAGTCACACGCGAGATCCGCACCGAAGAGGCCGGAGCAGGGGCGTCCCGGGTGGCTGCCTGGCCGGAGGTGCGCGCCGCCCTGACCGACCGCCAGCGGGCCTTCGCCCAGCCCCCCGGGCTGGTCGCCGACGGCCGCGACATGGGGACAGTGATCTTCCCGGAGGCCCCGCTGAAGGTGTTCCTCACGGCCAGCGCCGAAGAAAGGGCCCAAAGGCGCCATAAGCAGTTGATCGAAAAGGGTTCCGCTGCTAGTCTTGCCGCCCTTTCGCGGGAGATCGCGGAGCGTGATCTGCGGGATTCCACCCGCCAGGTCGCGCCTCTCAAGCCCGCGCCGGACGCGCATCTACTCGACTCCACTGGTTTGAGTATCGACGCCGTCGTCGAGCGAGTTCTCTTGCTCGGGCGCGAGCGCAATCTCTGGCCCAAGGTTTGAGGCAGAGAATTTTTCAGGTTGCCCCGCACGGACGCGAGGCGTTGTCCAACCATCTCGAGGGGACGGATTTCCCGAGAGCGTTAATTGCACACCACGCAACGTGGTGGAAGTGAAATCTCAATGACAGAAAGTTTTGCCCAGCTCTTCGAACAGAGCCTCGCCAACCAGCGCATCCGCCCCGGCATGATCCTCTCCGGCCTCGTCGTCGACGTGGGCTCGGACATGGTGGTCGTCAACGTGGGCCTGAAGTCCGAAGCGGTGATCCCGCTCGAACAGTTCAAGAACGAACGTGGAGAAATCGAGGTCAAGGCCGGCGATACCGTGGAAGTCGCGCTCGACGCGATGGAAGACGGCAGCGGCGAGACCCGTCTCTCGCGCGAAAAGGCCAAACGCGCCCGCACCTGGACGCGCCTCGAAGAGTCGTTCAACAAGTCGGAAATCGTCACCGGCACCATTACCGGTCGTGTGAAGGGTGGCTTCACCGTCGAGATCGACAACGTGCGCGCGTTCCTGCCGGGTTCGCTCGTCGACGTGCGTCCGGTGCGTGACACCGCCTATCTCGAAGGCAAGTCGCTCGAATTCAAGGTCATCAAGCTCGACCAGAAGCGCAACAACGTGGTGGTCAGCCGCCGCGCGGTCGTGGAGCAGGAATTCTCCGCCGAGCGCAGCGCGCTCATGGACAACCTGCAGGAAGGCACCGTGCTCAAGGGCACCGTCAAGAACCTCACCGACTACGGCGCGTTCGTGGACCTGGGTGGCATCGACGGCCTGCTGCACATCACCGACATGGCATGGAAGCGCGTCAAGCACCCGTCGGAAGTGGTCAAGGTCGGCGACGAGATCGATGTGCGCATCCTCAAGTTCGACCGCGAGCGTTCACGCGTTTCGCTGGGCTTGAAGCAGCTCGGCGCGGATCCGTGGGAGAACATTGCCCGCCGTTACCCGCCCAACACGCGAGTGTTCGGCAAGGTCACGAACATCGCCGACTACGGCGCGTTCGTCGAGATCGAGGACGGCGTCGAAGGCCTGGTCCACGTCTCCGAGATGGACTGGACCAACAAGAACGTCAACCCGGCCAAGGTCGTGCACTCGGGCCAGGAAGTCGAAGTCATGGTGCTCGACGTGGACGAAGAGCGTCGTCGCATCTCGCTCGGCTTGAAGCAGTGCAAGCAGAATCCGTGGAAGGAGTTCTCCGAGAACTTCAACCGTGGCGACAAGGTGTCGGGCCAGATCAAATCCATCACCGACTTCGGCGTGTTCATCGGGCTCGCTGGCAACATCGACGGTCTCGTGCACCTCAGCGATCTTTCGTGGGACGTGCCCGGCGAAGAAGCCGTGCGCAACTACCAGAAGGGCCAGCAGCTCGAGGCCATGGTGCTGTCGATCGATCCGGAGCGTGAGCGCATCTCGCTCGGCATCAAGCAGCTCGCGCAGGATCCGTTCAGCGAGTACATCGCCACCAACCCGAAGGGCAGCGTGGTGAAGGGCACCGTGAAGGAAGTCGACGCGCGTGCGGCCATCATCGATCTCGGCAACGGCATCGAAGGCCAGCTGCGCGCCAGCGACCTGAGCCGCGACCGCGTCGAAGACGCGCGCACCGTGCTCAAGGTGGGTCAGGAGATCGAAGCCCGCTTCACGGGTGTCGATCGCAAGACCCGCACGATCTCGCTGTCGATCAAGGCCAAGGAGATCCACGAAGAGCAGGAAGCGGTGTCCAACTACCGCTCCGAGCAGCCTTCGTCGGGCACCAGCCTGGGCGACCTGCTGAAGGAGCAAATCGGGGATCGTTGATCCCCGATCTTCATCTTTTCAATATCGAACGAGAGAACGGCCCCATGACGAAGTCCGAGCTCATCGAAATCATCACGGCGAAACAGAAACACCTGCCCGCCAAGGATGTGGAGCTCGCGCTCAAGCAGATCCTCGAGATCATGAGCGACGCTTTGTCAGCGGGAGATCGCATCGAGATTCGCGGCTTCGGCTCCTTCTCGCTGCACTTCCGGCCTCCGCGGCAGGGCCGTAATCCCAAGACGGGTGAAGCCGTCGCGCTCTCGGGCAAATACGTTCCACACTTCAAGCCCGGCAAGGACCTGCGCGAGCGGGTCAACGAGGGCGCCGACCGGCCCATCCGCGATTAGGAACAGAGGAGGAAAAGGGGCAGGAAAAGGGGACATGTCTAATTATTGTTGTAACAATCC
>CAMLGF010000100.1 GCA_946479515.1 uncultured Pseudomonadota bacterium
ACAAAGAGGTGCACGGCATGGTGTACGACATCATGAACGACAAGCAGCGCAAGGCGTACGAAGAGTTCTTCGAGACCGACTTTTCCTTCGAAATCCCCAAGCTGGCGCGCTTCCGCGTCAATGCGTTCAACCAGAACCGCGGCGCCGGCGCCGTGTTCCGCAACATCCCGTCCACCATCATCTCGCTGGACGACCTGGCCGCGCCGAAAATCTTCCGCGACCTGTGCATGTTGCCCCGCGGCCTGGTGCTCGTGACCGGACCGACCGGCTCGGGCAAGTCCACCACGCTCGCCGGCATGGTGAACCACTGTAACGACAACCGTCCCGATCACATCATCACGATCGAGGACCCCATCGAATTCGTGCACGAGAGCAAGCGCTGCCTCGTGAACCAGCGCGAAGTGCACCGTGACACGCTCGGCTTCTCCGAGGCGCTCCGGTCGGCACTGCGCGAAGACCCGGACGTGGTGCTGGTCGGCGAAATGCGCGACCTGGAGACCATCCGGCTGGCGCTGACGGCCGCCGAGACCGGACACCTGGTGTTCGGCACGCTGCATACCTCATCCGCCGCCAAGACCATCGACCGTGTCGTCGACGTGTTCCCGGCGCAGGAAAAGGAAATGGTGCGCGCCATGCTGTCGGAATCCCTGCGCGCGGTCATTTCGCAGACCCTGCTCAAGCGCAACGGTGGCGGCCGCATCGCCGCGCACGAGATCATGATCGGCACGCCGGCCATCCGGAACCTGATTCGCGAGGGCAAGATCGCCCAGATGTATTCGGCCATCCAGACCGGTGGCGCGGCGGGCATGCAAACACTGGATCAGTGCCTCGCCGATCTGGTGCAGAAGGGTGTGGTGAGCAAGGAAGAAGCCCGCTACAAGGCAGCCAACAAGGATAGTTTGTAACGGGGTTCAGCCCCGGGACTCACGCCGGTTGGCAGCGAACCGGTCTATTTGGCCGCGAAGCGCGGCAGAAGAGAACAGGTACCAGTCATGGACAGGGAACAAGGCATCAAGCTCATGCAGGACCTTCTTCGTCGAGTCGTCGACAAGAAGGCCTCGGACCTGTTCATCACCGCGGGCTTCCCGCCGGCGATCAAGATCGACGGCGAGGTGCGGCCGCAGTCCGAACGCGCGCTGACCGCCGAGCAGGCCGCCGTGCTGGTGCGCGCCATCATGAACGACCGCCAGACCAAGGAATTCGACGCGACCAAGGAGTGCAACTTCGCGATCGCGCCACCGGGCATCGGTCGTTTCCGCGTGAACACCTTCGTGCAGCAGGGCAACACCGGCTGCGTCATCCGCCTGATCAACTCCAAGATTCCCACGCTCGAGGAGCTCGACCTGCCGCCCGTCCTCAAGGAAGTGGTGCTGTCGAAGCGCGGCCTCGTGATCCTGGTGGGCGGCACGGGCTCGGGCAAGTCGACTTCACTGGCGGCGATGGTGGGTTACCGCAATGAGAAGACCCGCGGCCACATCGTGACCATCGAGGACCCGGTGGAGTACGTGCACCAGCACAAGGGCTGCGTGATCACGCATCGCGAAGTCGGCGTGGACACCGAAAACTGGCACGCCGCGCTGAAGAACACCCTGCGCCAGGCGCCGGACGTCATCCTCATCGGTGAAATCCGCGATCGCGAGACCATGGAATACGGCATTCAGTTCGCCGAAACCGGCCACCTCGTGCTGGCCACGCTGCACGCCAACAGCTCCAACCAGGCGCTCGACCGCATCATCAATTTCTTCCCCGACGAGCGCCGCGAACAGTTGCTGATGGATCTGTCGCTGAACATCCGTGCGCTCGTGTCGCAACGCCTGATTCCGCGCGAGTCCGGTTCCGGGCGCATCGCCGCCATGGAGATCATGCTGAACTCGCCCCTGATCCAGGATCTCATCTTCAAGGGTGAGGTCGCCAAGATCAAAGAAGTCATGTCGCGCTCCACGCGCATCGGCATGAAGACCTTCGACCAGGCGCTCTACGACCTGTACGAAGCGGGCTTCATCTCCTACGAGGATGCGCTGCGCAACGCCGACTCGAAGAACGAGCTGCGCCTCAAGATCAAGCTGGAGAGCAAGCGCGAGGTGAAGAATCTCGATGACGGCGGCGCGCTCGCCATCATCGACGAAGAGCAGCAGGGCCGCTCCTTCTAACCAGACATGCCAGCAGTGAACGAGCAGCTCGTCGACACCATCGAGGTCAAGGAGCGGGGCGAAGGCGCCCCGATGGTGCTCAACACCCGTCCGCTGTTCAAGCTGATGGTGGAGCGCAAGGCCTCGGATCTCTTCTTCACGTCGAACTCGCCCATCAAGGTGAAGATCGAGGGTGCCATCATCCCGATCAACAAGCAGATCCTCACGCCCGAAACCGTGCGCCAGGCCGCCTACGGGCTCATGACGCCGGATCAGCTCGAGAGCTTCAAGCGCGAACTGGAAATAGACTTCGCGATCTCCGAGCCCGGGCTCGGCCGGTTCCGCGTCAACGTGTTCTACCAGCGCGGCTACCCGGCGATGGTGCTGCGCTACATCAGCGCCGACATGCCGAAGCTGGATCAGCTCGGCCTGCCCGACATGTTCAAGGACCTCATCATGATGAAGCGCGGGCTCATCCTGATGGTGGGCGCTACCGGCTCGGGCAAGTCCACATCCATCGCCGCGATGATCAATCATCGCAACGAGGTGTCGTCGGATCACATCGTGACCATCGAGGATCCGATCGAATTCCTGCACACCAACAAGCGTTCCATCGTCAACCAGCGCGAAGTCGGCCTGGACACCAAGAGCTTCGCGCGTGCGCTGCGCGGAGTGATGCGCGCGGCCCCCGACGTCATCCTGATCGGCGAGATCCGCGATCGCGAGACGATGGAAGCGGCGATCAATCTTTCCGGCACAGGTCATCTCGTCCTTTCGACCCTGCATGCGAACAACAGCGCCGAGACGCTCGACCGCATCATCAACATGTTCCCGCAGGACCAGCACAAGCAGATCTTCCTCGATCTGTCGCAGTACCTGCGCGCCATCCTTTCGCAGCGCCTGGTGGTCGGCAAGGACGGCAAGCGCATGGCGGCCATCGAAGTCATGCTGAACACGCCTTACATCACCGAGCTCGTGAAGCGCGGTGACGTCTCGGCCATCAAGGAAGCCATCGTGGCCAGCTCCGAACGCGGCGTGCAGAGTTTCGACGTGGCGTTGCTGAACCTGTACAAGCAGGGCCGCATCGAGCTCGAGGAAGCACTGGCCAACGCGGACTCGCGCTCCAACCTCGAGGCCAAGATCAACTTCGGCTGATCGCTCCCGCGCGGATCACGGGGCGATACCTGGCGTGGCGGTTGGCTGGCCACGCTGTTCAGCGGCAACTCGGTCAGGCGGCGGCCATCCCGCGCGGGTCACGCGGCGGGATTGCGCGCCGAGTCTCGCGCCCGCGGGCGATACGCGCCGCCGCGCATGACCATGCGAAACGTGGCGCGACAGTCGCGCACGAAGCTTCGCAGGCCGTAGCCGGCGTGGCGCAGCACGCGGCGGTGGTCGTGATACACCACGCAGGCCGAGATCGTGAGCAGCGCGCGATGCATGGCCGCGACGGCGCGACGGTGCAGCGGCCCGTGCGCGCCTCGCAAGGTCATCAGCAACTGCGTCTCGTAGCGCAGGTGCAATGACTCGTCGGCGCACATCGTGCGGCAGATGGTCTTGAGGCATCGCGAGTTCGTGGCGCGGGCCAACGCGCGGTAGTACACGAAGCCGATCATCTCCGCCGTGACGAGCACGGTCACGGCGGCCTCGAATCCGGCGAGCTTGCGCAAGGACCGGAAGATCGAATCCGTCCAGCTGCGCTGCTTCAACTCGATGCCGTTGGCGAGCATGAACGACTTGAGCTGCGCGGCGTGGTGCTGCTCCTCCCTGATGAACAGGGCGGTGACGGCAGGCAGTGCCGGCAGTCCGTGGCGCGCCGCGTAGGCTTCGGCGAACCGAAGCAGCGTGCGCCCCTCGGACTGTTCACCCAGCTGGAAGGTGGCGATCGAGGCGGCGATGCGTCGGTGTTCCGCGTCCGTCAACCAATCGTCTTCCTGCGGCCGGTGGATAACCAGGTTCCGCGCCCGGGCGGAGAACACATCGAGCCAATAGTTCCAGTCGAACACACACACCTCGCTTGGCTGCGAAGAGTCTGCGCACCGGGCGACTCGCAATGGTGATATCTGCGGGCGGAATTCGGGCGAATCATGGCGTGGCGCCGTGCACCGGGGCAGGGCGCGGCCGCTGTCGCTTCAGTGCCGGACGATGGAACTCAGGTCCGGGCTCACGCGCGAGAGATAGTCGGCGACTCCGCGCAACTGCGGCGCCGACAGCCGCTGCAGCATCTCGACATGGGCGGCATCCATGCCGGGGCGGCGCTTCTGCGCCGTGTCCTCCAGCTGACGCAGGAGATAGGCATAGTGCTGCCCGGCCAGTCGCGGCCGCCGCCTCATCAGGTCGCCCTGTCCGAGCGGCCCGTGGCAGCGTTCGCATTCCCGGAAATAGATGCTCGCGCCCTCTCCCAGGGAAGTGCCGTCGCCGATGCCAGCCGCGGTGCGGGGGAATCTCGGCAGGCTGGCGACATAGGCCGCGACGTCGGTCACGTCCTGGGCGGCCGGCAGATGATGCCGGTCCGCGAAGTACTGCATGCGCTCGTCGAGGCGCTGCTCGTGCCGGAAATCGGTGAGCTGCTTCAGGAGCACGCTGCCGTGCTGGCCGGCGATGGCCGGAATGGCGCCGTCGTCGGTGCCGGAGCCATCGGGACCATGGCAGGCGGCGCAGGTCTCGAACAACGTGGCGCCGCGCGCGAGATCGGGCTTGAGCCTTGCCGCGTCGTTGAATTCGTGGATGGCGCCGAGTCTGCCCTCGGGCGATTGCGCGATCGCCGCCGCTGCAATGGCCAGCATCAGGGTCATCGAAGCGAGTGGTGCGTGGCGCATGCGAACCACAGTAATCAGCGCCCGGGGGCGGCGCGATCAAGGGGACTACGTATGCGCCTACGGTATTGCCGCAGGCTTGCGGCCGCTCAGCCGAACACCGCGCGCGAGTCGAACACCGGCCCATCCACGCACACGCGCTTCATCGCCGGTCCTTCGGGCGTGGTCACGCGCACGGTGCAGCCGGCGCAACCGCCGACCGCGCAGGCCATGAATTCTTCCAGCGACACCTGGCAGGGCACGTCGTGTTTGACCGCCACCCGGGCCAGGGCTTCGAGCATGGGCGTGGGGCCGCACGAGAACATCTCGACTTCGGCTTTCGCCCCGGGGTCCAGGGCGCCTAACCACTCGTCCGCGAGTTGCGTGACGAACCCGTCGTAACAGCCGGGAAACCCGGCCTTGGACGCGAGCCGGCTGGGAACTCCCCAGCCGTCGAGCAGCGGCATGGCGGCAATCGTGCCGGCCGGTATGCCCGGCACGAGGATGGTCGACGGCCGCGTCTTGAAGGGGAACGGAATCTCCGACCCCATGAGCACCAGCGGGTTCCACGGCCCTCCCTGCGCGCTCATCCACTCGGCCAGGAACACCATGGGCGGAATTCCGACGCCGCCGCCGACGAGCAATGCGCGCGGTCTGCGTGGATCGGGCCGGAAGGGCTGGCCAATGGGGCCGAGCACACTGATGTCATCCCCGCTGCGGCGGCGCGACAGCGCGCGCAGCCCGGGGCCGACGATCTTGTACAGGATCTCGATCCAACCCTCGGTGGCGTTCACGCGCTGGATGGACAGCGGCCGGCGCATCGGCACGTCAGGATCGCAGGTGAGGTGCACGAAGCTGCCGGGCAGTGCTCGCGAGGCACATTTCGGCGCGGACAGCCGTAACACGAACTGATCGCCGGGCCAGGCTTCCTGCGCCAGCACCTTGCCATCCTCGAGGAAGACACTGCCGCGATGTTCGGGATGGATTCCATGGCCACGGCCCGCCTCGTCCTGCGGCGGCTTTTCTCCGGGAGCATTCATGAGCGGCCCTCGATCACGGCTTCGAGCACCGCCATGCGCACGGCGACGCCGTTGCGCACCTGATCGCGGATCACCGATCGGGGGCCGTCGGCCACTTCCGAGGCGATCTCGATGCCGCGGTTCATCGGTTGCGGATGCATGACGATGGCTTCGGGGCTGGCCTTTGCCAGGCGCTCGGGCGACAGACCGTACTTGGCGAAGTATCGGTCGGCATCCGGGATCTGCGCCGTGGCCATGCGTTCCTTCTGGATGCGCAGCATCATGATGACGTCCACGCCCGCGAGACCGGAATCGAGCGAGGCGAATCTCTCGCAACCCGTGAACTCAGTGGCCTCGGGCATCAGCGCCTTGGGCGCCACGACGCGGATCTCGCCAACCCCGAGCACCGACAGCACGTGCCACGCGGATCGCGCGACACGTGAGTGCTTCACGTCGCCGACGATGGCCACCCTGAGGCCGTCAAACTTCTTCTTGAACTGCAGAATCGTCAGCGCGTCGAGCAGACCCTGCGTGGGATGCGACACGCTGCCTTCGCCCGCCGAGAGCACGCTGGCATGCGGCTTGACGTTCGCCGCCACGAGTCCCGGCACGCCCACCTCGGCGTCGCGGATCACGAATACGTCCACGTGACAGGCTTCGAGCGTGTAGATGGTGTCCAGCATGCTCTCGCCCTTGACGCGCGACGACAGTTGCACCTCGAGGTTGACCACGTCGGCGCCCAGGCGCTTGGCCGCCAGTTCGAACGAGACGCGCGTGCGGGTGGACGGTTCGGTGAACAGGTTGGCAACGGTGATGCCGGCAAGGGAATTCCTGCGCACCGGCGGCTCGCCGATCGGCCTCACGAACTTCTGCGCGCGCTCGAGCAGCGCCTCGATCTGCGCTCTGGACAGGCATTCCAGCGTGAGCAGGTGACGCAGCGAGCCGTCAGGTCGGGTCTGGGTGGTCATGTTCTCTTTTCGGTCTCTTGCGGACGTTCGAACCATCTTTCCAATATGACTGCGGCCGCTGCCGCATCCACGTCTTCTTTTTTCACGCGCCGGCCACGTTCACCGCTGGCGCGCGCATCGCGCAGCCGTTCCTCCGCGTCTTGCGAGGACCAGCGCTCGTCGACCAGGTCGACGGGGAGGTGGAAGCGTTGCGCGAGCTCGGTGGCGAAATGGCGAGCGGCTTCGGTCAGGGCGCCCAGCGAGCCGTCGGCATTATAGGGCTCGCCGACCACGATGCGCGCCGGGCGCAGGTCGGCCAACAGGCGCTCGAGCGCGGACCAGTCCGGGCCTTGCGGACCGTTCGCGAGAGTCTTGCGGGGATGGGCGGCGCGGGTCAGCGTGTCGCCGCTGGCGATGCCAATGCGTTTGAGTCCGAAATCGAGGGCGACGACGATCTGTACGGCGTTCCGGTCAGGCATGTCCGGCGAACGACGTGAGCTGCCCGGCTTCCACGCCGAGCAACCGCAGCGACGCGAGCCAGCGCTCCTCGTAGGGCAGGTCGAAGATCACGCTCTCGTCGGCGGGCACCGAAAGCCAGGAATTGTCGAGCAACTCCTTCTCGAGCTGCCCGGCTTCCCAGCCCGCGTAGCCGAGCGCGATGAAGGCCTTGTCGGGTCCGGTGCCGGTGGCCATGGCGGCCAGCACGTCGCGGGAAGTGGTGACCTGGATGGATTCCGAGATCTTGTGGGTGGAATCCCATTCGCCGCCCGGGCGATGCAGCACGAAGCCTCGATCCTGGTGGACCGGGCCGCCCCGCAGCACCGGCAGCTCGGCGGCGCGCTTGTCTGTGGCCTCGATCTTCATCTGCTCGAAGACTTCCGACAATGTCATCGACAGCGGACGGTTGAGGACGATGCCCAGCGCACCCTTTTCGCCGTGCTCGCAGATCAGCGAGACGGTCTGCGAGAAGTTCGGGTCGGCGAGCTGCGGCATCGCGATCAGCAGGTGATTGGACAGACTGGTGACGCCGCCTTTCATGGCTCGCAGTTTACTGGGAATTGCCGGGGGCGGTGAGCTTTCCGCGGCGCGGGGCGCCGCCTTCGAACTGCCACTGATAAGTGAACCGCATCAGACGGTATTTGTCGGCGAGTTCCTTCGGAAAAGGATCGAACGGGCTGCCCAGCTTGAGGATGTCCAGCGCCGCCTGGTCGAGCTTGGCCGAGCCGCTCGACTGCCGGATTGCCGCCATGTCCAGGCGCCCATCGGCGAGAATGATCACTTCGATGACCGGGTTGCGGGTGGCGGGCGCACGCCAGGCGGCCTGCGGATAATTGAGCGTGCCCAGCCGCTCGATCTTGGTACGCCAGCTCACGAGGTAGGGCGCGAGCAGCGACTCCCGCGTGTCGGGCGTCACCCACAATTCGTCGCGCTGCGCGCCGCGGACCTTCTGGTCCTGCAGGTCGTCCACCCCGATCTTGTCGCGCTCGTTGTTGCCTTCGGTGAGCACCGGCACCTCGGTCATCTCGGTGAGGCTGGCGGGCGGTGCGAAGTACACGATCTCGGGCATGGCGGCGCCGGTAGTTAGGACGCGGTCGTCGGCCGTGGAGAGCAGTGCGCCGGCGTCGTCCTGCAAAGTGGAGCCGTCGAGACGGCCATCGTGGGCGGCGTTTTCCGCGGCGGCGCGCAATGACTGCGCCTCCTCGGCGTCCTGGTCATTGCCGGAGCCCAGCTGCGTGCGCTGCGCCAGGTAGGCGGCATCCTCGTTCTTGCGCGCTTCCGGCACGTCATTGGAGACGATGAGCACCTCGAGGCCGCGCGCCAATCCGTCCGGGGTCTTCGGGCCGCCGAAGGTGATGCCGACGATGATCACGCCGTGCACCAGGGCCGCCACGAAGATGGTGGTGGTCAGCCGGTCGCGCGTGGGCGCATTACCCTCGCGCAGTTGCAGCGCTCGCGCACTCATTCAGCCCCGGTTTCCCCCGGGCGCGGGTGCTTTTAGCCGGGAATTGCCGGCGATTCGCCGTTCCAGTGCATCGATGACCATGGCACCGATATTGAGCCCAAACTGCTGGTCGAGTTCACGTATTCCTGTCGGACTCGTGACGTTGATCTCGGTCACGAAGCCGCCGATCACATCGATGCCGACGAACACCATGCCGCGCTCGGCGAGCACCGGGCCGATCTCGGCCGCCAGCCAGCGATCGCGCTCGGTGAGTTCCCGTCCGACACCGCGAGCGCCCGCCGCGAGATTGCCGCGGTTGTCGTTGGCCGCCGGGATTCGCGCCAGCGCGTAGGGGACTGGCTGGCCGTCGATGAGCAGCACCCGCGAGTCCCCGGTGGCGGCGATGTCCGGCACGTAGCGTTGGGCGATGGCGAAGCGCTGGCCATTGTCGGTGAGCGTTTCGATGATCACCGGCAGGTTCTTGTCCCCGCGTTCGGTGACGAAGATCGACTTGCCGCCCATGCCGTCGAGCGGCTTCACCACGATCTTGCCGAACTCGGCGGCGAAGGCGTTGATCTCGGCGGCTGAACGCGTGATCAGGGTGGGTGCGCAGCACTGCGGAAACCACGCGGTGAACACTTTCTCGTTCATGTCGCGCAGGCCCTGCGGCCTGTTCGCCACGAAAGCGCCCTGCAATTCGGCGCGCTCGAGGATGTAGGTGGTGTAGATGTACTCGGCGTCGAATGGCGGGTCCTTGCGCATGAACACGCAGTCGAATTCTCCGAGCCGGGTATCGGCCGGCTCGCCGAGCTCGAACCACTTCGCCGGGTCGGCGAACACCTCGAGCGGCCGCGCGCGCCCCCAGGCCACGCCGTCGCGCAGGTACAGATCGCCCTGCTCGAGATAACTGAGCTGCCAGCCACGGGCCGATGCGGCAAGCAACATCGCAAGTGTGGAGTCCTTCGCAAATTTGATCTTCGCGATGGGGTCCATTACGACGGCAAGACTAGTAGTTTTCGGCATCGACAACTCCGACCTCAAAAACGTGACGTGACCGGCATAGCCGGGGGTATTCCTATATGTTAAAACGCCCGTCAGCTTGCATCGCGGAACTGCTTTTTGACAGCAGTCCTCATGAGATTTTTTGACGCAACTTTTGTTTGTCCTGGAGAGGTTTGCGTGTGAACGACACCAGCTCCCACCTCAAGGGTCTCAAGGTCCTCGTCATCGACGACTCCAAGACCATTCGCAAGACCGCTGAGACCCTCCTCGCCAAGGAAGGTTGCGAGGTCTACACCGCCGTCGACGGTTTCGACGCGCTGGCCAAGGTCGCCGACTACACGCCCGACATCGTGTTCGTCGACATCATGATGCCGCGCCTCGACGGGTATCAGACCTGCTCGCTCATCAAGCACAACAAGGTATTCAAGTCGATTCCGGTGATCATGCTGTCATCGAAGGACGGGCTGTTCGACCGGGCGCGTGGGCGCATCGTGGGCTCGGAGTACTACCTCACGAAGC
>CAMLGF010000101.1 GCA_946479515.1 uncultured Pseudomonadota bacterium
CGTTTTGCGACGATGGGATACGCGCCGACCACGACGCCACTTCAAGCACAAGGGAGTTGTGCGGTCTAACTAAAAGTAGACAGCAGAAATGAAGCTGGCTTTTGCATCGATTGTGACCGATAACACTCTAGGCCCCCCCTCAAGTCCTTGATTCCACTTCACCACGCGTTGCCTAACCAGTCAACGGCCCGTTTGGTGATCCCCCATGTCCGACACTCCCCGCCTCCTCGACGCAGTCCGCGCCGAGATCAGCCTCCGCCACTACAGTTTCCGCACCGAAAAGGCTTATGTCGAGTGGATTGTCCGCTTCATCAGATTCCACGGCCGCCGCCACCCACGCCAGCTCGGCGGCGAGGAAGTCCGCCAATACCTGAGCCATCTGGCCACGGAGCGCCACATCTCGCCGGCTACGCAGGCGCAGGCGCTCTCTGCCCTGCTCTTTCTCTACAAACGCGTGCTCAAAGTTGATTTGCCGTGGATCGACAATGTGGTACGGGCCCACCGCCCGAAGCGCCTGCCCACGGTGCTCGACAAGGCGGAAGCTCGCCGCGTCATCGATCATCTGCGTGGCGACCACTGGCTCATCGCCGGCCTTCTCTACGGCAGTGGGCTGCGCCTGCTCGAAGCGCTGCGACTGCGCGTCAAGGACGTCGACCTGTATCACCACCGCCTGATGGTTCGGAATGGCAAGGGCGCGAAAGACCGCGTCACCATCCTGCCATCGCAACTCGTCGAGCCCCTGCGCCATCACCTGGCGAGAGTGCGCACGCTGCACGACCACGCGCTGAAATCGGGGTACGGCGGGGTCGAACTACCGCACGCGCTCGCGCGCAAGTATCCGCGCGCGCACGAGCAGTGGGGCTGGCAATACGTCTTCCCGGCCGAGAAGCCGACGACGGATCCGCGCACGGGCGCGCGCCGCCGGCACCACGTCCACGAGCAGAGCGTGCAGCGGCAGGTGCGCCGCGCGGCGCGTGCGGCCGGCATCGAGAAGCCGGTGTCGCCGCATACGTTCCGGCATTCCTTCGCCACGCACCTGCTCGAAGCGGGCTACGACATTCGCACGGTGCAGGAGCTGCTGGGCCATAGCGACGTGTCGACGACGCAGATCTACACGCACGTGATGGCGCCGGGCAAGAACGCCGTGCGCAGCCCCTTCGACTGAGCCGCGCACGCGGCACACCTTAGCGGCGGCCTGCGGTGCAGTTGCAGGCGGTGGCGCCGTCGGACAGGCCGTCGAACTCCCAGCAGACGGCGCCGCACAGTCACGCGCCCTGCAGCATCTCCATCAGGCTGCCCCGCCGGCTCCCGCCGTGGCGCCACGCCCGAACCACTGCAGCTCGGCCGCGCAGCCGGCCACCTTGCCGATGATCATGAGCGTGGGCGCCTGGATCCGCGTGACCAGCGCATCGCGGTGCATGGCATCGACGCTGCTGGTGACCACGCGCTGCTC
Source organism: uncultured Pseudomonadota bacterium (assembly GCA_946479515.1). The sequence goes on from CAMLGF010000101.1 coordinate 1,454, forward strand.
GGCGCGGCTGGCGTTCTCGACGAATGCCACGGGCATGTCTGCGGGCACGCCGGCATCGATCAGCTGCGAGCGCAGGCCGGCGAGCCGGCCGACGCTCATGTAGAACGTGAGCGTCTCGCGGCCGGCGGCAAGGTCGGCGTAGTTGTACTGTGCGAGCTGATCGTCGCTGTTGCCGGTGAGCAGCCGCACGGCCTGGGAATAGCGGCGGTCGGTGAGCGGGATGCCGGCGTACGCGCCAGCGGCGAGCGCGGCGGTGATTCCGGGGATCACTTCGAAAGACACGTCGTGTTCTCGTAGATAGTCGATTTCCTCGCCGCCGCGCCCGAACACGAACGGGTCGCCGCCCTTGAGCCGCACGACGTATTCGCCACGTTGCGCGTGCTCGACGAGCAGCTTGTTGATCTCTTCCTGGGTGGCGCCGCCGCCGCCGACGAACTTGCCGACGTCGAAACGAGCGGCGTCGCGGCGGGCGAGGTCGAGCACCTCGGGTGACACGAGGCGGTCGTGCACGATGACGTCGGCCTCCTGCAAGGAACGCAGGCCGGCGAGCGTCATGAGACCGGCGTTACCGGGGCCGCCGCCGACGAGCACGACGTGCCCGGAAGGAATGCCGTCGGCCTCCTCGAGAGCGCGGCGTGTGAGCTCCTCGGCCTGTGCGGTGCGATCGGCGCGCAGGGACGCGGCCACGGGGCCTGTCAGCAGCCACGAGAGAAAGCGACGCCGCGCACCGATGTCGGCGAACTTTGCCTTCACGCGATCGCGCCAGCGATCGGCGAAGGCGGCCAGCGTGCCGAGCGAGCCGTCGAGCAGGGTTTCGAGCCGCTCGCGGATCAGCCGCGCGAGCACGGGCGAGGTGCCGCCGGTGGATACGGCGATTTGCACGGGCGAGCGGTCGATGATGGCGGGCATGATGAAACTGGACAGCTCGCGGTCGTCGACGACGTTGCACGGTATGCGCGCGGCCGTGGCGGCGGCGGATGCGGCGGCGTTCGCGGCTGGATCATCGGTGGCGGCAACGACGAGCCACTCGCCCTCGACGTCGGCGGGCTCGAACTTGCGCGCCACGTGGGCGAACTCCCGGCGCGCGAGCGCCTCGGCCATCTCGCGCCCGAGCTGAGGTGCGACGACGCTCACGCTGGCGCCGGCGTCCTTCAGCAGGGCGAACTTGCGCGCGGCAATCTCCCCGCCTCCCACGAGCAGCACGGGCTTGTCCCGGATGTCGAGGAAGAGCGGAAAGTAACGCATCAGCGGGGCAACCCCATCGAGCCTGCGAGGCGCGCGCCGTAGGTGATGATGAAGCTGGCGCCGGCGCGGCGCAGGTTGTACCAGCTCTCGAGCAGGCCGGCTTCGAAGTCGAGGAACTTCTCGCGCGCGAGCAGCACGAGCGAGGTGTACTCGCCGCTCACCTGGTAGGCGCCGACGGGCAGGCCGGTCTGCTCATGGATGGGCCGGATGAGATCGGCAGAGGGCTGGCCGGGTTTCACCATGAGCATATCGGCACCCTCCTCCGCGCAGCGGCGGCTGGAGGCGAGCGCGTCGCCGCGATTGCGCACGTCGAGCTGGTAGCTGCGGCGGTCGCCGAACTGCGGCGCGGAATCGGCGGCGTCGCGAAACGGACCGTAGTAGTTGGACGCGAACTTGGTGCTGTAGCTCATGATGGGCGCGAGATCGTGCCCGGCCTTGTCGAGCGCAGCGCGCAGATGGGCGACGCGGCCGTCGTTCATGTCCGAGGGGGAGACGCCGCTGGCGCCGGCCTTCACGTACGTGAGCGCGAGGGTCTCGAGGGCGCTGTGGGTGGCGGCAAGATCCTGGGAGCCACGCGAGTCGTGCACGCAGCAATGCCCGGTCTCGGTGAAGCTGCAGATGCAGGTGTCGACCCAGATGGTGGCGTCGTTGCCAGCGCGCTGGCGCATCTGGTTGATTGCGGTGCCGACGAACTCGGCCTGGAAGCTGCGGTTGGACTTTTGCGCGGGCACGGGGAACAGCAGGAACTGGCGCACTCCGGCGGCCAGGTCCTTCTCGAACTGGGTGAGCAGCGAGGGCAGTGTGTGGCGGGAGCTGCCGGGCAGGCCGGACAGGGGCTCTTCCTGGGTGGCGCCCTCGGACAGGAACAGCGGCTGGATCAGCTGGGCCTGCCCGAAGCCGATCTCCGACACCATGTCACGCAGCGCCGCGGTGGCGCGAAGTCGTTGCAGTCTCTTCATTGCCATTTCCTGCCCGGACTCGGAGCAATCAGCGTGCCATGCAACCGGGCGCTTGTGTCACAGCCGGGTCACGCGAATGCGACTTTTGCGTGCGCGGGCCGGCGCAACAGCCCTATTTGAGGTCACTCCCCGAGTCCAGCTCACCCCTCGAGGCCGTGGATGCCGCATTCGCGCTTGAGGCCGGCGAAGCGCAGCTCCTCGGCGGACTCCACTTCGCTCAGCGACTTGGTGGAGTGCCAGTCGCCGATGGAGATGTACCCCTTGTCCCACAGCGGGTGATACGGCAGGCCGTGCGCCTTGAGATACAGGTACACGTCGCGATCGGACCAGTCGAAGATGGGATGCATCTTGAAGCGCCCGTCGCGCACCTCCAGCGGATTCAGCCGGGCGCGGCTCTCGGCCTGGCTGCGGCGCAGCCCGGCGAACCAGGTCTGGATGCCGAGCTCGCGCAGCGCGCGGCGCATGGGCTCGACCTTGCGGATCTCGAGGTACTGATCGAGCCCCTCGCGCCCTTGCTCCCAGAGTTTCCCGTACTGCGCCTCGAACTCGGCAACGGCCTGGCGAGCGGAGAAGGTCTGGATGTTCAGCGAGAGCTGCTCGCGCAGGTCTTCGACGAACTGGTAGGTCTCGGGGAACAGATAACCGGTGTCGACGAGGATCACCGGGATGTCCGGCCGCTGCACGGCGACGAGATGCAGCGACACGGCCGCCTGCGCGCCGAAGCTCGACGAGAGCGCGAACGGCCCCGGCAGATTCGCCAGTGCCCAGCGCACGCGCGTGGCGGCATCGACGCTCGCCAGCCAGTCGTTGATCGCCTGCGCGGCCCCGGCGTCGCGCGCGAATTCCAAGGCCGGCTGGGTTAGCCGCGGCGCGCCCGCGAGCTCGGCGTTTCCCGTCACTTCGCGTGCCTGGGTGTTCACGTGCGCATCTCCGGCGTGAGCACCTTCGCCCGCCACAGGAAGTCGCCGAATCGCTCCTCGGGCTGGCGCTCGGCGGCGTAGCGCCCGAGAAGCTCGTCCAGCGCGGTGACGATGGCGGCTTCATCGATGTTGTCGCGATAGATCACGTTCAGCCGCGAGCCGACGGCATCGGCGCCGAGGCGCAGCGTGTAGCGTCCGGGCGCGCGGCCGATGAGCGCGATCTCGGCCAGATACGGCCGCGCACAGCCATTTGGGCACCCAGTGATGCGCAGCGTGAGCGGCATCTCGCGCAGCGCATGCCTGGCGAGCAGCACCTCGAGCTTGTCGACGAAGTCCGGCAGATATCGCTCGGACTCGGCCATGGCGAGCGCGCAGGTGGGCAGAGCCACGCAGGCCAGCGCGTCGCGGCGCACGGGCGTGCTGAACAGCGCCTTGCCGAGGCCATGGTCGGCCACCAGCCGGTCGATGGTCATGCACTCGCTGGCGGGCACGTTGGCGATGATGAGGTTCTGGTTGGGCGTGAGCCGGAAGTCGCCCTGGTGCACGGCGGCTATCTTCTCGAGGCCGGTGAGGAACTGCGCGCCGGGGCGGTCGGTGACGCGCCCGGACTCGATGCGCAGCGTGAGGTGCCAGCGCCCATCGTGCCCCTGCAACCAGCCGAAGCGGTCGCCCTGGGTGGTGAACCTGAATTCGCGCGGCGGCGGCAGCGGGTAGCCGAGGCGCTTGAAGAGCTCGCCCTTGAACCACTCCACGCCACGGTCGGCGATGGTGTATTTCAGGCGCGCATGCTTGCGATCGCTGCGGTCGCCGTAGTCGCGCTGGATCATCAGCACGGTTTCGGACACCTTGAAGATCTGGTCCGGCGTCAGGAAGCCGATGACGTCGCCCACGCGCGGGAAGGTCTGCGGCTCGCCATGCGAGGCGCCGAGGCCGCCGCCGACGGTGAGGTTGAAGCCCACGAGCTTCGCGGCCTCGCCCTCGCCTTCCACAATGGCGACGTAACCCAGGTCCTGCGAGAACACGTCCACGTCGTTGTGCGGCGGCACGACGATGGCGGTCTTGAACTTGCGCGGTAGATAGACCGGGCCGTACAGCGGCTCTTCCTCGGCCGGGCCGACCAGCTTCTCGCCGTCGAGCCAGATCTCGTGGTAGGCGCGGGTCCTGGGCTTGAGGTGTTCGCTCACCTTGATGGCGAGCTCGTGCACTTGCTGGTGCAGGCGGCTCTCCACCGGGTTCACCGAGGCCATGACGTTGCGATTCACGTCGCCGCAGGCCGAGATGGAATCGATCAGCGCGGCGTTCATCGCCTGCATGGTCTGCTTGACGTGCTTCTTGATCACGCCGTGGATCTGGAACGCCTGGCGAGTGGTCAGGCGCAGCGAGCCCACGCCGAAGTCGCGCGCGATCTTCGTGAGCGCCAGCCACTGCTTGGGCGAGACCACGCCACCCGGCAGGCGAGTGCGGATCATGAAGCTGTAGGCAGGCTCGAGCTTCTGGTGCTCGCGTTCCGCGCGGATGTCGCGGTCGTCCTGCATGTAGCTGCCGTGGAACTTGATGAGCTGCGTGTCGGACTCGCGGATCGCGCCGGTGAGCGGATCGGCGAGGCTCTCGACCAGCGAACCGCGCAGGCCGCGCGACGCCTTCTTGATGACTTCGACGGCGGACTCGGGCTTGGTGGGACCGGTGGCGAGCAGCGTCGCCGGCGGCAGATTCAGGTCAGTAGACATCGCGTAGATACCGTCCGTCAGCGGTGAGATCGGCCACCCAGGACTGGGCGTCATCCGCGTCGAAGCCGCCGTGCTCACGGGCCACGTCGAGCAACGCGGCATGAACATCGGGCGCCATCGCCGAGGCGTCACCGCACACATAGAGATAGGCACCGTTCTGCAGCCAGGCGTAGAGCTCCTTGCCGGCCTGCTTGATACGGTGTTGCACGTAGATTTTCTCCGCCTGGTCGCGCGAGAACGCGACGTCCACGCGGTGCAGCGACTTGCGCTTGAGCGCCTGCTGCCATTCCAGTTGATAGAGGAAATCGTGGTACAGCGAGCGGCCGCCGAAGAACAGCCAGTTGCGTCCCGAGGCGCCGGTGGCCTCGCGCTCCTGCAGGAAGCCGCGGAAGGGCGCGACGCCGGTGCCGGGCCCGATCATGATGATGTCACGCGCGCCCTCGGCCGGCACGCGGAAGCGCTCGTTCTTCTCGATCCAGATCTGGACGTTCGAGTCGACGGCAGTGTTCACGACGAAGCTGGATGCGGCGCCGGCCAGCAGCTGGCGGTCGGTGTCACTGCCCACCACGGCCACGGTGAGATGCGCCTCATCGCCAACGGCCGCGGGGCTCGAGGCGATGGAGTACACGCGGCCGTGCACCGGGCGCAGCGCGGCGACCAGCGCTTCGGGCGTCCACTCGGCCGGGTAGCTCGCGAGCACGTCGGACACCTGGCAATTGGCGGTGAGCCTGGCCATGGCATCGGCGTTCGCGAGCAGCTCGCCGATGTCGACCTTCGCCTGCTTCGCGACCTGCTGCAGCAGCGGGCGGGCGATGCGCGTGAGCTCGCGTTCGTCGCGCAGCCACTCGTGCAGCGTGTGGGCCTTGCCGTCGTGGGTGACGGTGGCCGCGCCATCGAGCCCGGTGGCCTTCAGCACGGCCTCGATGGCCGCGTCGGGATTGCGATGCACGATGCCGAGCGCATCACCCGGCTGGTAGAAGTTGCCGAGACCCGGCATGGCGATCTCGACGTGGCGCACTTCGCGCAGCGCACCGCGGCCGACGATGCGCTGATTCGCCAGCACTTCGGCCACCGCGGGTTGCGTTCGGGTGATCTCGGCCTTTGCCGGCGCGGTGGCGGGGGTCGCGAATGCGGCGGCCGTCTGCGCGGCAGCCGGCGACGGCGCGCTCTTCGCCTTCAGCTCGCGCACGCGCGCGAGCGCATCGTCGGACCAGGTCTGCGCCAGCTTCTCGAAATCCACGTCGCAGTCGACGCGCGGCAGGATGCGCTTGGCGCCGAGCTTGGCCAGGCGCTCGTCGACCACGCGGCCGGCCTCGCAGAACTTCGGGTAGCTCGTGTCACCGAGCGCCAGCACCGAGTACTGCAACTCGGGCAGCTGCGGCGCGCGCTTGGTGCCGAGGAACTCGTACAGCGCGCGCGCCTCGTCCGGCGGGTCGCCGTCGCCGTGCGTGCTGATCACCACGTACAGCAGCCTTTCCTTGGCGATCTCGCGCGGGTTGTAGTCGCCCGCCTTGACCACGCGTGCCTGCACGCCGAGCGCCTGCACGGCGGCGACCAGCTTCTCGGAGACCTTGCGGCCATTGCCGGTGTGCGACGCCGAGATGACGGTGAGCGACAGCGCCGGCGCGGCGGCGGCCGCGGCCACAGGATTGGCAATCGGCGTGACGCCGGCGGGCACGGGCGCGAGCTGCGGCTGAAGTTGTCCGGTGCGCGCATGCGCGCCCGGCAGGTTTTCCTGGAACGCGGGAATTCCCGCGGGCGACGCCGCGGCCGCGCCGGCGAAATAGCCGGACAGGAACATCAGCTGCTCGCGGTTGAGCTCGGTCACCAGCTGCTGCAGCAGCGGGCGCCGATCTTCGGGAATCGGGAAATTGCCGGTGAGGATGACTGCGCCGTTGCTCACTTGTTTGCTCTCACAGGCCGGGGTCCGATTGATGCAGGAAGCCCTTGTTCTCGAGGTACTTCACGATGGTGTCGACCGACACGGAGATGTCGGATTTCGACGTGTCGATGGTGATCTGCGGGTTGATCGGCGGCTCGTAGGGCGAATCGATGCCCGTGAACTCGCGGATCTGCCCGGCGCGCGCCTTCTGGTACAGGCCCTTGGGGTCGCGGCGCTCGCACTCCTCCAGCGAGGTCGAGAGATAGATCTCGATGAAGTTATCGCCGATGCGCTCGCGGATCCGGTTGCGATCCGCGCGGAACGGCGAGATGAACGCGGTGATGACGATGAGCCCCGCGTCCACGAACAGCGCCGACACCTCACCGATGCGGCGGATGTTCTCGTTGCGGCCGGCCTCGGAGAAATCCAGGTCCTTGTTCAGGCCGTGGCGCACGTTGTCGCCGTCCAGCAGATAGGAGTGGTGGCCGCGCTGCACCAGCGCCTGCTCCAGTGCATTGGCGACCGTGGACTTGCCCGAGCCCGACAGCCCGGTGAACCACAGCACCGCGGGACGCTGGTTCTTCTGGTTGGAACGGATGCGCTGCGTGACGCGCGTCGGCTGCCACACCACGTCGGTGGAGCGCGTGGTCTGGGTCGGCGCGATGACCATGCCGGCGCCGACCGTGCCGAAATGCAGCAGGTCGATGATGATGAAGGATCCGGTGGCGCGCGACTGCTTGTAGTCGTCGATGGCGACCGGCTCTTCGAGTGCGATGCGCACGCGCGCCAGGCCATTGAGGTCGAGCGCCTCGGCCTCGCGGGTGCTGAGGTCGTTGACGTCGATGCGGTGCTGGATGGAATCCACCAGGCCCTTCACGTAGCGCGCGCCGATCTTGAATTCGTAGCGCTTGCCGGGCAGCAGCGGCGCCTCGCCCATCCAGATGAGGTTGGCGTCGAAGGTGCGGGCCAGCGTCGGGCGATGATCCGGGTGCACCAGCACGTCGCCGCGCGACAGGTCGATCTCATCTTCGAGCACGACGGTGACGGCCTGCGCGGCGCCCGCACGCTCGAGCGGACCGTCGGCCGTGGTGATCTCGCGAACCTTGCTGGTCTTGCGCGACGGCAGCGCCAGCACGGCATCGCCGACGGCAATTTCGCCGCTGGCGATCGTGCCGGCATAACCGCGGAAGTTCGCATCGGGACGGCTGACGAGCTGGATGGGGAAGCGCAATTCCCTGAGGCCGTCCTGGCGGCCGGTCTCGATGCCTTCGAGCGCCTCCAGCAGTGTGCGCCCGGCATACCACGGAGTTTCCTTGCTGCCGCGCGCCACGACGTTGACGCCGGCGAGCGCGGACACGGGGATCACCTCGATGTTCGCGACACCGAGTTTGCGGGCGTACAGCACGATCTCGCCGGCGATGGCCTCGAAGCGCGCTTTGTCGTAGCCGATGCGGTCCATCTTGTTGACCGCGACCACGATGTTCTGCACGCCGAGCAGCGCGACGATGTGTGTATGGCGGCGCGTCTGCACACGCACGCCCTTCTCCGCGTCCACCAGCACCACGGCGGCCTCGGCGGTGGAAGCGCCGGTGGCCATGTTGCGCGTGTACTGCTCGTGGCCCGGGCAGTCGGCGACGATGAATTTGCGCTTCGGCGTGGAGAAATAGCGGTACGCCACGTCGATGGTGATGCCCTGCTCGCGCTCGGCCTGCAGGCCGTCGACCAGCAGCGCGAGATCGGGCACTTCGCCCGTGGTGCCCCAGCGCTTGCTGTCGTTGGCGACCGCGTTCA
>CAMLGF010000102.1 GCA_946479515.1 uncultured Pseudomonadota bacterium
AAACCTTCGGCAACGTGGCCGAGCGCGACGGCAATGGCCGGGTGGTACGCCTGGCCGGCACCAAGACCAACATCACCGAGCGCAAGCAGCTGGAGCGGGCGCTCTCGAACACGCTGCGGGTGATGCGCGCCCTGCTCGAGACCATGCCGCTGCCGGTGATCATGCGCGATACCGAGCGCCGCGTGACGCTGGTCAACGCAGCCTGGGAGAATATGCTCGGCATCGCACGCGACGACATCATCGGCCGGCAGATCGAGCACTACCCGCGCAAAGTGCTGTCCGACAATCACCGCGAGTCGGATCTGGAAGTGCTGCGCACCGGGCGCGCGCTGCGCTACGAAACCGTGGTGCACGGCGTGGACGGCGCGGACTACGACGTCATCGTGGCAAAGACCCCGCTCATGGCCGACGACGGCACCGTCACCGGCCTCGCCGCCGTGATCACCGACATCTCCGAGCAGAAGCGGATCTCAGAGGCACTGGACAAAGCGCGTGCCACGGCCGAGTCCGCCATGCACGCCAAGTCACGCTTCCTCGCCAACATGAGCCACGAGCTGCGTACGCCGCTCAACGGCGTGGTGGGTATGGCATCGCTGCTCGAGAACACGGCGCTCGACGCCAAGCAGCGCCGCTTCGTGCGCACGCTGCGCAACTCGGCCGAGGCGCTGGGCACGTTGATCAACGACGTGCTCGACCTCTCCAAGGCCGAGGCCGGCAAGCTGGAATTGCAGCGCGGACCCCTCGAGCTTCGCAGGGAGATCGAGCAGGTCCTCGGCCTGTTCGGCGCGCGCGCCTACGACAAGGGCATCGAGGTCGCAGCGCACGTCGGCCGCGACGTGCCGGCCGTGATCAATGCCGACGCGCTCAGGCTGCGCCAGGTGCTCGGCAACCTGGTGAACAACGCCGTGAAGTTCACCGAGACCGGCGCGGTTCTCATCAGCGTCACCGGCGCGCGTTCCGGCGATTCACTCGCGGCGCTCGAGTTCTCGGTGACCGACACCGGCGTCGGCATCGCACCCAGTGAACAGGGGCGCATCTTCGACGCCTTCGAGCAGGCCGATGGCAGCGTGACGCGTCGATTCGGCGGCACCGGACTGGGGCTTGCCATCAGCCGGCAACTGGTCGAGCTCATGCACGGCAGCATCGGGGTTCAGAGCTCGCCAGGACACGGCAGCCGCTTCTGGTTTCGCATCCCGGCCGGCGTGCCCCGCACCGAGTCACCGCCGACAGCGCCGGCCGAAGACCTGGGCGCGCTGGCCATCGGCTTTCACGCCGTCATGCACTCCGCGGTACGCGACACGCTCGCGCGCGAGTGCGCCCAGGTGCTGTGTGTCGACACGGTGCCTGCCGCAATCAAGGCCCTGGCCGGCTTCAGCCCGCGGATACGCCGGGTGCGGGTGATCGTCGATGCCACCGCCACCGCCCATCTCGATCAGGCCGTGAGCAGCCTGCACGCGGCAGGGCATGCGCAGCCCTCCCGCCTCGTCGAGCTGGAGGTGCTTGCGGTGCTGCCGCCCGATGCCGACCACACCCCGCCCGCGGGTGTCGCGCGCTGCTTTCTGAAGCCGCTGTGCATTGCCGATCTGGCCGGCAACGGTGGCGCGGATGCCCTCCACAACACCGCCGCCTCCACGCGGATTCGCGTGCTGCCCGAGCGCGGCTCGCGCGGCAGCGCGCTCGTGGTCGAAGACAACGCGGTCAACCAGGAAATGGCGCGCGCCATGCTCGACATGCTGGGCTTTCAGGTACTGACGGCGTCCAACGGGCGCGAGGGCGTGCAGGCTGCGGCGGACAATCCCGAGCTCGACCTCATTTTCATGGACTGCCAGATGCCCGTGATGGACGGCCTGGCGGCCGCACGCGCCATCCGCGAAGCGGAAGCCGGCGGCGCGCGCGTGCCCATCGTCGCACTGACCGGTAATGCCATGCCCGGCGACCGCGAGGCCTGCGTCGCCGCGGGCATGGATGACTATCTCGCGAAGCCGTTCTCGCTGTCGGCCCTGCGCGCCATGGTCGACAAGTGGGTCGCGGCCGCCTGACTAGCGCGGCGCCAGCGTCGACATCTGCCGCGCGTGCGTCGAGATGATGCGCACGGTCGACGCGTCGGTGTCGAACACACAGTAGAGGCCCTGCGGCTCCTGGGGCGGATCGCCGACGAAGCTGTCGCCCGCCTTCCACATGAAATCCGCGTTCGTCGTTCGCCCGGCGCCGCCCCAGGCCCAGAAGTTGGACCCCGCGATGGCATCGCCCGCCGCCGCCCGTCGTGCCAGCAGCTGGTAGATGGCCTGGTAGAAACCGTCGCGGTTGAGCGTGGTGGCCTTCGGTTCGAAGGAGCCGTTGTCGCGGTTGATGCCGAATTCCTCGAGCACGATCGGCTTGCCCATTCTGTTGGCCTCGTCGATGTGCCAGTCGAGGTAATCGCGCATCTTCGTCCAGGCCGCGTCATGCGTGGCGGCCGCGTTCCGGGGGTCGAACCAGCCCCAGTTCGGCGCCCACATGTGGAAGGTGAGGTAATCGACGTGCTTCGTGGCGTGGGCACGCGCGAAGAGCTCCCGGCTGCCCGCCGTGCCCATCCAGCCCTCGTTGCCGGTGCTCACCAGCTGCCGCGGCGCGAGCTGCTTGATGAAGGCGGCCATGCCGTCTATCCACTGCACGAAGGCATCGAAGTTCGGCCTGGCATGGGCATCGCTGCCCGGACGTGGCTCGTTGGCGAGCTGCCACGACATGATGGTCGGGTCGGCGTCGTAGCGCCGGCCGTTCACCGTGTTCTTGCGGCCGATCAGGCGCCTGACGACCGCGCGAAACGCCTCCTGCGCCTTCGGCTGGCGATAGAACGCCGCCGAGTTGTCCATGAACGCATTCCAGTCGCCGGTGACGTCGGGGTCCAGCACGGGCTTGCCGTTGAACCAGGACAGGTACTGCGACATGCCGCCGGACCACTGCCAGAAGTTGTTCAGGTACAGCACGGCCTTCATGTCGCGCTTGGCCATCTCGTCGAGCAGGAAATCGAGGCCTTGCCAGAGTGTCTCGTCGACTTTGCCGGGCGCCTGCAGCACGGCCGGGGTCACGGCCCGCTTGAGCGCGCTGGCCTCGGAAATCGCCAGCACGCGCAGGTTGAGCACGCCCTGGGCCGCGAGCTGGTCCAGTTCCTTCCTCAGGCGTTCGCGGTCGCCGGTGCTGCCGGGCGACCCGAGGTACATGCCGTACCAGAGATTGGCGCCCGCGAAGTAGTAAGGCTTGCCGTCCAGCAGGAAGTGCCGCCCCTTGACCGTGACGAAGCCGGATTGGGCAGGTGCGCCCGGCGAAGCCGCGGCGGACAACGCCAGCATCAGCATCACCAGCAGTTTCGAGACCATGCGCATGGACGGAACCCCTCGTTCAAAGCCGGCGCCATGTTAGCGCGGCGCGCGCGGGGGGCGTCAATGCGACGCGGTGTCGCGGACCGGCTTGCGCAGCGGGCCGAGCAGCTTGCGCAATGGCTCGGCGCCCGCGAGGCCGAGATCATCGGCCAGCGCGAGGGCGACATCGGGTTCCAGCGGCGCCAGGCTGGTAACCGCGCTGACCGCGGCCGCCTCGCGCTCGTCCTCGTCGAGCGACTTCATCCAGCGCGCTGCGGCGGCTGGATCGCTGCCCGACCACTGCTGCGCGATCTCCGTGCGCAACAGGTCACGCGACGCGCCGGGCTCGAGTCGCTCGTGCAGATCGACCAGTCTTTGCGGCTCCACCTGCAGCAGCTCCGGCACGATGTGCGCGAACACGGTTTCACGACGGATGAGATCGGGGGAGGCGAGCGCACGCTCCACTTCCTCGCCCAGCAGCACATTGTGCTCGCGTGCCTCTCTGGCGATGTCCTCCTCCGACGGTATCCACTCCTTCACGTCGTGATAGACGGGCGATGCGGGCGGCGGCTCGGTGGGCTTTGGCCAGACTTTCGGACGCGGATAGCCCTCCTCTTTCGGACTGCATGCCGTGCTGAGGCACAGCAGCGAGAACGCGACGGCAAGAATGGCGGGAGGCTTGGTCATCTGGAAAAAAATTCGGGCGACACAGCGTGTCGCCCGGAAGTGTACTCAAGCGCCTGGGGCATTCAGCGGGCGGAACTGCCCCAGGTGCCCGACGGGGTATCGCCAACGGTCGTCAGAAGAAGCCGATGCCGGCGATGGTGGCGGCTTTTGCCCGCGAGCGGTAGTACGTAGCTGCCGCAGTCCGTGCGCGTGGGATTGCGCTGACGCAGCGGACGGCGGCGCCAGCGGCATCGCGCTCCGTTGTCTAACTATTCAGATCAGGCAGAGCAGCAGGCTGGCGGCGAGCACGAACAGCGTCGTGAACGTGGTTGGCAGGTAGAAAAGCGAATTCATGGTTCCCCGGTGTCCAGGTCCGGCGCTTCTCTCGAGCACCTGTCGACCGCAGCCAGTGTCACCGCTCGCAGCCGTCGCCGGCCAGAGGGCGCGCCGAGCGCGGCACACAAAACGAGAGGTTTTCCCGTTCTGCCGCAAGCCACTGATTATGCTGGCCGCTCAACCCGCCTGCGCGCCGCCGGCCCGATCCTCGCCGGACCCCGCGCGCGCGTCGCAGAGAATATCGAGCGTGAAGATCGTCCCCAGCGATTCCGAGCTCTCGACGCCGACGCTGCCGCCATGCGCCTCGGCGATGGCCTGCACCATCACCAGGCCCAGGCCCCACCCCGACTGCGAACTGCGCTCCGCGGCCGGTGAACGCCGGAACGGCTGAAACAGCACGGGAATCATCTCAGGTGGGATCGGATTTCCTTCATTGTGGATGGACAGGAACAACCGCCCTTCCAGCCTGCCGATGCGGCAGGTGATGGGGGAGTCCTCCCGCCCGTATTTCACCGCGTTCTCTAACAGGTTGGTGAGCGCCTGCTTGAGCCGGTCCGTGTCCCACCACCCGTGAACCTGATCCTTGGCATCGAGTACGAACCGATCGCCGGCGCGCAGCATCAGGTCGCCGATGACCTCGCGCACCAGCGCCGAGATTTCCGTGCGCTCGATGCGCAGGGCCATGCGCGCACCCGCCTTGGCGCGCGTCGCGTCCAGCAGCTCCTGGATCATGCGGTCGATGCGCCGCAGGTTGTAGAGCGCACGGGCGGCGAAGTGCCCATGCTGCCCGGGCTCCGCATCCCGGCGGATGAGATCGACATAGTTCATGGCGTTGGCCAGCGGGCCGCGAAAGTCGTGCGACAGCGCCGCCATGAACAAGTCGCGAAATCCCTGTTGCACCTGTACGTAGGCCGATGCGGCCTCGCCGATGGCCTCGTCGATGGAGCGGTGCACGACATTCCACTCCTCGGGCGCCAGGCTCGCGTCGGCACGCAGCACGTGTACCAGGAGCTCGCGCAGGATCTGGTACTCGCGGATCACCTCGGACAGCGAATAGTCGGTGAGCCGCGCGCGCTCGTTGCCATGCGCGAGCGCAATGTTCGAGTACTCGGACGCGAAATCGATGTCGTTGCCGGGCGCGAGCGCCAGCGCCAGCCTCGTGATGAAGGCCGGCAGGGTATTCACGATGATCGGGCCACTCTCCTTGCGCGCCGCCGCCAGCTGATGCCGCAGTCGTTCCCGGAACGCATCGAGAATGGCGCCCTTGTTGCGGATCAGTGCCGCCGGCGAGCCGCCTGCGGCCAGCAGTTGCTCGTCGTGATCCTGTGGAATACCCATGCCACGGCACCTTGTGCCGTCGCGCCCGTCGGGTGCTAGCGGCGATCATCACCGCCGGGCCCGGAGTCTTCTGTCGCGCACCGCGTTCCTCGGGCGCGATGGCTCGCGGCAACGCCAAACACGCGGCGCACTCCGACAGCACGCCCACCGCCCGACGGGCATTTTTCACCGCCCATGACCCTGCCACTGCATACCGACAGCCGCGGCGTCGGCGGCCTGCCCGTGCTCTTCGCGCACTCCTTCGCCGGCGACGTCTCGCACTGGAACCAGACGTTGGACCATCTCAAATCCACGCGGCGCGCGGTGGCCTTCGATTTCAGCGGCCACGGACGCTCTCCCGGCGCCGTCGGCGGTTACTCCATCGGCGAGCTGGCGAAAGACATCGGCGCGGTGGCGGCTGCCCAGCAGCTCGATGAATTCGTGCTGGTGGGACACAGCCTCGGGGCCGCCGTCGCGGCGGAGTACGCCGGCGCACACGTCGCGCGCGTGAAGGCGCTGGTGCTCGTCGACCCGCCACCCGCGCCCGGCACGATTCCCACGGACTCATTGCGACAGCTGCACGCGGCGGTGGCGCGCGATCCCTTTGCCGTGGTCGAGCAATTCTGGAACCAGCAGATGCTCATCGACGCTCGCACCGACGTGCAACAGAAGCTGTTGGCAGGCCTGCGCGCCCTGACCCGGCGCGCCGCCGCCGAGCTCACCGATGCGGCGCTCGAATACGACACGCGAACCGCGCTGCTCCGTTATCCGGGGCGGAAATTCGCGATGGTCACGGCGCGCAACGACACGCCGCTGAGCCTGCACAACGCCGTGCCGGGTGTCGAACACGTGGTGATTCCCGGCACCGGGCACTGGATCCAGCTCGACCGTCCCGACGAGTTCAACGCGGCGCTGGATGCTTTTCTGAGCACGCTGTAACGTGAGGCCTCTATCGAGGGGGTCATCCGTGAGCCAGGAAACCGGCGCACGCGCCACGCACGCGCGCTACATCGTCATCGTCTTCATGGTGACGCTCGCCATGGTCACCTACCTCGACCGCGCCTGCATTGGCACGATGAAGACCACCATCCAGGCCGAGTTCGGGCTCACCGAGGGCCAGTTCAGCTGGGTGTTCTTCAGCTTCATCCTGGCCTATGCAATGTTCGAGATACCCACCGCGCGCTGGGCCGAAAATCGCGGCACCAAGAATGTGTTCACGCGCATCGTCGCCTGGTGGAGCGTGTTCACGCTGATGACGGCCGCGTCGTGGAACTACGCCTCGCTCGTCATCACCCGGTTTCTGTTCGGCGCCGGCGAGGCCGGCGCCTTCCCCTGCATGGCGCGCGTCATGTCGCGCTGGATTCCCTTCAAGGAGCGCGGCACCGCCAAGGGCATTTTCTTCGCGGGCGCGTACGCCTCGGGCGCGCTGACCGCGGTGATCGTCACGGCGCTGCTGCCTTTCTTCACCTGGCGCACCATCCTGCTCATGTTCGGCGTGGTGGGCTTCGTCTGGGTCATCGCCTGGCATCGCTGGTATCGCGACGACCCGGCGCAGCATCCCGCCGTGAACGATGCCGAGCGGCGGATCATCGCCGCGGACCGCCCGCCGGAAGTTGCGCATCCGCGGGGCTGGCCGTTCTGGTCGCACCTGCTCAGGCAGCGCAACGTGCGCCTCCTCTGCCTGCTGTACATGCCCAACTGCGCGACCTTCTATTTCTGCATCACCTGGCTGCCCAGCTATCTCGAGAACCAGCACGGCTTCCAGAAAACGGCGTTGGGCTGGATTGCCTCCCTGCCGCTGTTCGCCAGCATCGCCACGCAGTTCCTCGGCGGCTATCTCTCCGACGTGCTGACCCGCCGCCGCGGTGTCACGTTCGGGCGGCGCGCCCCGGGTATCGCCGGCTACTCGATGGCTGCGGTTCTCATCCTGGTCGCGAGCCTGGCGCGAAATCCGTCCGTCGCCGCCGCCTTCATCGCGCTCGCGGCCGCGGCCTGCATGCTCACCACCGCGCCGGCCTGGAGCACCTGCGTGGACATCGGGCGGCAGAACTCCGGCACCGTCAGCGCGGCGATGAATACCTCGGGCCAGATCGCCGCGATCGCCTCACAGCCCATCGTCGGCTATTCGCTCGACTGGTTTCACAACTGGAACGTACCCTTCTGGTTGTTAGCCGCGCTGTTCGTGATGGGCGCGATCTGCTGGGCCTTCGTCGAACCCGCGAAACCGCTGATGGTGACCGACCAGCCCACGCCCCTGAGCGCCGCGCCGGTTTACAGATGATGGCGCTCGTAATCCCTGGGTCACAGTCTTAGTCGTCCACCGGTAGACACTGCACACATTCGGGGCCGGTTCGTTGTCGCGCCACGGTCGCGCGCCTAACGTGAGCCCCATGAAACACCTCACTCTTCGCAAGTTCGTCGGGCTGGTCGGTTATGTTTCATTTCTCGCGGCGGCGGGTCCCGCTGCCGCGCAGGTGGGACCGGTGCAGCCGGTGCTGGTACTGCCCACCGGCAATCCGGAAATACCGCACAACCGTCCGAACTTCCCGGATGATTATTCCGTTCCCGTCGACGTGTACGTGAGCGCCCAGGGCAAGGTGACCAACGTGGTGGTCACGCAATCCACCGGCAATCTGGAAGCCGACGCCGCCGCGGCCAGCTTCATGCGCGAGCGCACCTTCCTGCCCGCGGTGAACGAGCAGGGTGAGGCGCGCGAGTCGCTGGTGCGCATGTCGGTGAACATGTTCAAGCGCGGCACCAAGAAAGTGGTGCGCGTGACCACCAAGCCGCCGCCGTTGGCGCTCGAGATGGAACGCGTGCAGCGCATGACCTGCGCGGACTTCCTCTGGGAAGTGGAACGCATGCAGGACAACGCCCACATCAAGGACACGAGCTTCGAGCAGACGCCCTACATGTCGGCGCTGCTGTACAAGGAGAAGCGCCACATCCCCCTCGAGGTCGAGAGCACCTTCTGGGACATGTGGACCGACATGCACGAGAAGGCCGTGCATCGTTGTGAGAAGCAACAGACGCGCATGTACTTCACCGACGTTCTGCAGCCCATGCTCGATGGCACGATGCCGCCGTCGGAGACGGTCACCGCCGCCTCGCCGTGATTCCGTACCGAGGCCCGGGGCGCCCGCCGGATGGGCGCGGGGCCGGGGGGCCCCAAACCAAAAAAAAGA
>CAMLGF010000103.1 GCA_946479515.1 uncultured Pseudomonadota bacterium
CGTGATGGATGTGGGCGCCGCGATGGTCGCATCGAGGTCGACGATGCCCGGCAGGTCGCGCAGCCGGCGCAGCAGCGCGCGCGGCGCGCGCCGCACCGGCGCGAACACGTGCGCGAACCGCGCCGATTCGTAGAAGCCGTCGCGCAGCTGCGCGAGCGAGGTGTGCGCGCACAGCGAGCCGATGAAGCCGCCGACCCCGCTGGCGATCACCAGCGCGATGGTCAGCACCTGGCTGCGCAGCCGCCAGACGTCCCGCAGCAGCTTGCGATCGAGCGCCTTCACCAGTGCAGCTCCGCCGCCGAGGCGCGGCGCGCATTGGCCTCCACGGCCACCACGCGCCCATCGGCGAAGCGCAGCACGCGGTCGGCCATGGCCGCTATCGCCGTGTTGTGCGTGATGACCAGCGTGGTCGTGCCGAGCTCGCGATTGGCGTGCGCCAGCGCGTCGAGCACCACGCGCCCGGTCTCGATGTCGAGCGCGCCGGTGGGCTCATCGCACAGCAGGCATTCGGGCCGTTTGGCGAGCGCGCGGGCGATCGCGACGCGTTGCTGCTCGCCGCCCGAGAGCTGCGCCGGAAAATGATCGGCGCGTTCCGCCAGGCCGACGCGGCGCAGGGCCTCCTGCGGATCCATCGGCGCGGCGACGATGTCGGTCACCAGCTCGACGTTCTCGCGCGCCGTCAGGCTGGGAATGAGATTGTAGAACTGGAAGACGAAGCCAACGTGGTCGCGGCGATAGCGGGTGAGCTCGGCCTCGCTGGCGTGCGACAAGTCGTGATCGCGCCACGACACCTCGCCCGTGGTCGGCAGATCCAGCCCGCCGAGGATGTTGAGCAGGGTCGACTTGCCGCTGCCCGAGGGACCGAGCAGCACCACGAACTCGCCGGCCGCCACCTCGAAAGTGACGCCGCGCAACGCGGCCACGCGCAGTTCTCCCACCTGGTAGATCTTGGCGAGATCGCGCACACGGAAAACGGGCTCGCCCATCCGTGTTCCTGTTCTGCGCTCAGCCGGCGTGGGCGGACGCGGGTGTCGGTGTCAGTAGCACGGCATCGCGATGCACGCCGGACACACGCTCGCTGAAATCCTCGGGCTTCACCACCAGCACGTCGCTGGCCATGTGGTCGAGCACGCGTTCGGCGGTGTTGCCGATGAACACGCGGCCGAGGCCGCTGCGCGACACGGCGCCCATGACCACGATGCGCGCCTGGAGATCGCCGGCCACGCGCGGAATGATCCGCGCCGGGTCGCCGTCGAGCAGATGTCCGCGCCGCGCCGGGATGTCCGCGTGTTCCAGGAACCGCGCGAATTCCAGTTGCCCCGCCTCGAGCAGGCTGGCCACCGCGAACGGCGATTCGGCCGCGATGCCCAGATAGGGCGGATGATTGGCGTGCACCAGGTGCAGCTTGCCCCGCAGCGCGGCCGCGAGTGCGCGCCCGGCGACCAAAATGTTCTCGTCGAGCGCCGCCGGCTTGGCGTGCACGTGCATCGGATCCACCGCGGCCAGGATGGTCGGCTGGCGATACGGCCGGGGGTCGCGCAGCAACAGCACCGGCCGGGCGCTGGTCCGCAGCAGCTCCCAGTCGGTGAAGCGCATGCGCGGCAGGCCGCCGCCGGCGTGCACGTCGGCGACGATCAGGTCGGCGTGCATCTCCTGCGCGCGTCGCACGATGGCCTCGTGCGGCGGGTGGTCCCAGCAGACACTGCAGGTCACCGGCACGCCATGCCGGCGCGCCCGCGCCGCCAGCTTCTCCAGCCGCGCCGCGTACAGCTCGAGCGTGTCGCGCTTGAGGCCGGCGATCGAGGCTTCCGTGCCAGCATCAGGTAGATAGAGCAGGGTGGACACGGCGTGGAACAGCTCGAGCGACGCGTCGCAGGCCTTGGCGAGGGCGATGACCTTCGCGAGGGTCTGCGGGCGGTGCGGGTCGGTGTCCTTGACCGCGAACAGGATGCGGCTGAATACGGCCATGGCCTTCTCCGGCGACTATTGCACCTTGATTTCGGTGGGCTTCTTCGCGGCGGCTTTGGTCTTCGCCACGTGCACGGTGATCACGCCGTCCTTCGATTCGGCGCGGATGTTGGCGCTGTCGGCGTTGTCGGGCAGGGAGAAACTGCGCGAGAACTTGCCGTACACCGTTTCGATGCGATGCGACTTCTCCTTCTTCTCCTCGGTCTGCTGGCGGCGCTCGCCGCTGATGGTGAGCATGCCCTCGTCGACCGTGATGCGGACGTCTTCCTTCTTCACGGCCGGCAGATCGGCGCGGATCAGGAACTCGGCGTCGGTCTCGCTGATGTCGACCGAAGGCGACCACTCCAGTGCCTGCTTGCCATTGAATTCGAAGGCGCGCGGCCAGCGGCCGAACATGGACGGCATGCGGGCGAACAGGTCATCGGTACCGGTGAATGGATCCCAGCGGATCAGGCTCATGGCGATTCTCCTCGTGTGAATGGTTGACGGTCGACCGCAATCTAGGCGCGCGCGCCCTGACGCGGGATTCGCACCTGCGCGTAGCGCCCTCCGGGCCGTTACGTATGGCCGCCCGCGCGCGCCGGACGCAGCGCGATCAGGTTGGTGACGCCGGCGATGCCGTCGATGGCGCGCACGCCCGCCTCGATGCGCTCGCGCTGCGCCATGTCGGCCACGGCGCCCTCGAGCGTGACGAAGCGGTCGCGCACGATGGCCTGCACGTCCGGCGCCGCGCTGTCGAGCTCGGCGCGGATGGTCGCCACCGCCTGGCGCACGATGGCGGTGTCGCTCAGGCGCTCGGCCGCCGAGGGCGTCACCTGGATCTCATTGGCGATGCCGGCAACCCAGGGCACGTGTTGCGCCGCGGACTCGGCGTGCACGCGTTCCTGGATGCCGGTGACGAAGCCGGTGAGCGTCACGATGGCGTCGCTGACCTGCACGTCGATGTTGGTCTCATCGACATGCGGCAGCGCGCGCAGGCGGGAGCGGACGGAATTTTCGATGTCGCGGTCGGTGGGCATGGCTCACTCCAGTGTCAGGTCTCGAACGTCGGTCGAAATGCAGGTGCCGGATCTGCCGGCGAGGATGGCTTCGGCGTCTTCGAGCGCGCCGATGTAGGCATTGCCGCCGCCGTGCAGCGCGAAGCGCCGCGCGGCTTCCACCTTGGGAGCCATCGAACCCGCCGGGAACTCGAAGCGGCACATGGCATCCGGATGCGCCACGCAGATGCGGCGCACGGCCGGTCCGCCCCAGCCAGCGAACACCGCGGGCACGTCGGTGAGCAGCAGCAGCGCGTCGGCGCCGATCCTGCGCGCCAGCAGCGCGGCAACCAGGTCCTTGTCGATCACGGCCTCGACGCCCTCGTATCTGCCCTGCTTGTTGCGCTGGACGGGGATGCCACCGCCGCCCGAGCAGATCACCAGGAAGCCGCCGGCGTGCAGGTGCGAGATCGCATTCAGCTCGAGGATGTCCTGCGGCTCGGGTGAGGCGACCACGCGCCGCCACGACGGTCCGTCCGGCGCGATCTGCCAGCCATACTGGGCAGCAAGCTGTTCGGCGAGCTCGCGCGGGTAGACAGGCCCGACCAGCTTGCCGGGCTGGGCGAAGGCCGGGTCGTCGTGCCGCACTTCGGTGCGTGTCAGTACGGTGACGATGTTGCGCGTGTCGCAGGCATTGGCCAGCTCCTGTTCGAGCAGGTAGCCGATCAGCCCCTCGGTCTGCGCGCCGATCACGTCGAGCGGCGCGCCGCCGCCGGCGTGCGTCGCGGCCTCCTGCGCGGCCAGCAGGCCGACCTGCGGGCCATTGCCGTGCGCGACGATGAGCTTGTGCTTGCGCGCCAGCCGGGCGAGCACGGCCGCGGCGCGGCGCGTGTTGTAGCGCTGCGTCTCCAGGGTCGTCGGTTCGCCGCGGCGCAGGAGCGCGCTGCCGCCGAGCGCCACCACCAGCCTCATGCGGCCTCCGCGTGTGCCGCCGGCCATTGTCGTGTGAGCACTTCCAGGTCGAGGAAGCCGGGGAGCGGCTTCTGAAAGCTGGTGCGCGTGAGCTCGGCTTCCTTGAGCTGGCGTGCGAGGTCGACGATGGTCAGAAGCTCCTCGCGCGCGTAGTCCTGAGTGTCGATGAAATGTCGCAGAGTCATGCCTGAGTCGCCCTCGACCGATGCCTTTCAGTCACGGTAGTCGGTGCAGCGCGCGCGCGAAGCCCGTGGCACTGCGGACGGGCATTCGGTCAAACACGTATAGGCGGTGCCGGCGGCCGGGGCTAGAAATCGGCCATCATCCCCCGAGGACTGCGCATGCCCGCCGAATCCGTCGCCGAATCCGCCGCCGAACAGCAGTGCCCGCTGCATCTGTCGCCACGCAGGCGCATCGCGCGGATCCTGGTGGTGGTCGATCCCACCGCCGGGGCGCACGCCTGCGTGGAAAAGGCGGCGCGCCTGGCGCTCGGCTGCGGCGCCTCTCTGGAATTGTTCGTCTGCGACGTGCGCCAGGAGAACGACTCCGCGGACCGCACGGCCCGCGAGGACCAGGCGCTCGGCATGCTGCAGCAGCTCGCGCACGACCTGCGCGCGCGCGGGATCGAGGTCGACTGCCGCTGCGAGTGGCATGCGCCGCTCGAGATCGGCATCGGCCTGCGCGCCCTGCGCACCGGCGCCGACCTGGTGGTGAAGGACACGCATCGCCACGCGCTCACCGCACTCGGCGGCGGATACGGCCTCACCGACTGGACGCTGATCCGCCAGCTGGCCGTGACGCTGCTGCTGGTGCGGTCCGAGCCCTGGCCGCCGCTGCCGCGCATCACGGTGAGCGTCGACCCCTGTCATCCGGCGCAACGCCCCGAATCGCTGGACGAGTCGATGGTGGAACTCGCGTCGGAATTCGCCAGTGCGCTGCGCGGCGTCGTCGACGCGCTGCACGTGCTGCAGTCGCCGCCGCATCTGCCCGGCGACACCGTGGCGCCGGCGGCGCGTGAGGCGGCCCACGACCGCGCGCGTGGCGCGGTGGTGCGGCTGCTCGCCCGTTGCAACACCGGCGGCAATCGCGTGGACCTGAACTTCGTCGCCGGCAAGGTGGCGCCGTCGGTGCTGGGTTTCACTGCGACCCGCGGCACGCACCTGCTCGTCATGGGCTCGGGTGCGCACAGCCGCTGGCTGCAGACCGGCGCCAGCGGCACCGCCGCGCACGTGCTCGAATCGCTCACCTGCGACCTGCTGGTAGTCAGGCCGCCCGGTTACGTCAGCCCGCTGATGGTCACGGATGAATAGTTCGAGTCTGGCGGTCGGGCAGGGCGCCATCACGGCGCGCGCCATGCGCCTGGCGACGCGCGGCGCGCGCCTGGAATGCGAGCGCGTGTCCCTGCCGCCGCCGGATGAGCACCAGCTGCTGATCGAAGTGGCCGCCTGCGGCGTGTGCCGCACCGACCTGCACATCCTGGACGGCGAGCTGCCCCAGGCTCGCTATCCGCGCACGCTCGGCCACGAGATCGTCGGCCGGGTCGTGAGCGCCGGTGCCGCGGTGACCGGCTTCGCGTCCGGCGATCGCGTCGGCGTGCCCTGGCTCGCCCGCACCTGCGGCGTCTGCGCCTTCTGCCGCGCGGGTGCAGAGAACCTGTGCGATCGGCCTGCGTTCACGGGCTGCTCGGTCGATGGCGGCTTCGCGAGCCACGCGCTCGCCGACGCCCGCTTCTGCCTGCCGATTCCGGAGGTCTATTCCGACGTGGAAGCCGCGCCCCTGCTGTGCGCGGGACTGATCGGCTACCGTGCGTACCGGCTGGCGCTGGGCACCGCCACGAACGGCAACGGTGGCGCGCACACACTCGGGCTGTATGGCTTCGGCGCCGCCGCCCATCTACTGGCGCAGATCGCGGTGGCACAGTGGCATCGCGTGTTCGTGTTCACCCGGCCGGGCGACCGCGACGCGCAGGAGTTCGCGCGCGCGCTGGGGGTGCATTGGGCCGGGGATTCCGATGCGCAGCCGCCCGAGACACTGGACGTCGCCATCCTGTTCGCGCCGGTGGGCGAGCTGGTGCCGCGCGCGCTGTCCGCCGTCGGCAAGGGCGGAACGGTGGTGTGCGCCGGCATCCACATGTCGGACATCCCGTCGTTTCCGTACCGGTTGCTCTGGGGTGAACGGCGGCTGTGCTCGGTGGCCAACTTGACGCGCGCCGACGGCCATGAATTCATGCGCGTGGCGGCGGACCTGCGGCCGCGTTCGCACGTCGAGCGTTTCCCGCTCTACGCCGCCAACGAGGCGCTGGCGCGCGTGCGATCCGGAACCCTGCGCGGCGCCGCCGTGCTGACGATGAACCCCGACCAGGAGGCATCATGAGAAATCGTTGGTGGATGGGAGTGCTCGCGTGGTGCGCGGCCACGGCGCTCGCCGCGGCGGCGACGCGCGCGCGCGAGGAGTTCGACCAGGTTCTGCGGCTGCAGCCGGACCTGGCACGCGGCGCCGAGCTGTTCACGCAGTGCGCCGCCTGTCACGGCGACGACGGCGGCGGCGTCACCAGCGGCGAGGTGCCGCGCATCGCCGGGCAGCACTACCGCGTACTGGTGCGGCAGATCATCGATTTTCGTCTGGGCAAACGCTGGGACATGCAGATGGAAGGCGTCGCCACCAGCCACACCGCCATCCCGGATCTGCAGGACGTGGCGGACGTCGCCGGATACGTGAGCGGCCTGGAGCGCGACGGCACCCGCGGCCTGGGCGCCGGCGATCACCTGGATCTGGGCGCGGCCGCCTATGCGGCGCGCTGCGCCGCCTGTCACGGTCGCCAGGCCGAGGGCAATGCGAAGAATGGCATTCCGCGGCTCGCCGGGCAGCATGCCAACTACCTCATGCGCCAGATGTACGATGCGGTCGAAGGCCGCCGCCCGCCGTTGACACGCACGCACGAGAAAATGCTCGCGCCGCTCGACTACGAGCAGCTGCTCGGCCTCACCGACTATCTATCGCGACTCGGCTGGCAGCCGCCGGCGCCGCCGGGTGCGGCGCCCGAATGAGGGTCCAGCGACCGACGATGGTCGGATGACGGCGCTCGCGGCTCAGCGCGCCAGCCTGCGGAAGATGCGCACGGTGGGGTCGCCGGCGACGCGTGTCGCCACCGTGAGGCCGAGATGCCGCGCCAGATCGAGCATGCCGGAGTTGTCGGCGTATACGGTGCCGTAGATCTCGCGGAACCCCGCCCTGGCGGCCGCGGCGAACAGTCGCGCGGTCAGCGCGCGGCCGATGCCGCGGCATTGCCACTCATCGGCCACCGCCACCGCGAATTCGCAGTCCGGTCCGTGCTCGTCGGCGCCGTAGCGCGCCACGCCGACGATGCGTTCGGCATCGCCTTGGCCCACCACCGCGGCCAGCGCCAGGCCGCGGCGCCGATCGTATTCGACCAGGCGGCGCACCAGCGCCGGTGCCGGCTGGTCCATGGCCTGCATGAAGCGGGCGTGGCGCGAGGCCGGGCTCAGGCTGAGGATGAACTCACGTTCGCGGGCCGCGTCGGCCGGCGTCAGCGTGCGGATGCGGTAGCGGATGCCGTCGCTGGTGCGGGCGCCGGCGCTCACCGGCCATCGGCGGACTGGCGCTGGTCGATCATGATGCGCACCAGCTCGGCCACCGACTGCACGTCCATCTTCTCCATGACGCGCGCGCGATGAATCTCGATGGTGCGCGGACTGACGCCCAGATCCTGGGCCACGGCCTTGTTCTGCTTGCCGAGGATCATGAGGTCGAGCACTTCGCGCTCGCGTTCGGTGAGCGTCGCGAGGCGCGCGCGGATCTTGGCGTGCTCGCCCAGCGACTCACGCAGCTTCGCATCGCGGGCGATGGCCTTCTGGATGCGGTCGAGCAGGTCCTGGTCGCGGAACGGCTTCTGCAGGAAATCGAAGGCGCCGTGCTGCATGGCCTCCACCGCCATGGGCACGTCGCCGTGCCCGGTCATGAAGATCACCGGGATGGTCGCGCCGCGCACGTTCAGTTCCTGCTGCAGCTCGAGGCCGCTCATGCCGGGCATGCGGATGTCGAGCACCAGGCAGCCCGGCTGCGAGGGGTTGTAGGCCGCCAGGAACTCCTGGGCCGAGGCGTGCAGTTGACTGTTGAGTCCGACGGACTTGAGCAGCGAGCGCATGGCATTGCGCACGCCGGTGTCGTCGTCGACCACCATGACGATGGGGCTGTGCTGGATCACGTCGGAACCTCCCGTGCCGGCAGTCTAACGAACACGCAGGCGCCGTGGGGCTCGAGATTGCGCGTGCCGATCGTGCCACCGTGGATCTGGGCAATGGTGCGGCTCATGGCGAGGCCGAGCCCGGTGCCCGACTTCTTGGTGGTGGCGAAGGGATGGAACAGGCGGTCGAGGATCGACGCCGGGAACCCCGGGCCATTGTCCACCACCGTGATCTCGACGCCGCCGTGCTCACCGGACCGGGTAGTCAGGTGCACTTCGCGCGAACCATCGGCGCACTCGGCCAGCGCCTCGAAGGAATTGCGCACCAGGTTGAGGATCAGCTGCTGCAGCTGCACGGCATTGCCGTCGATGGCCGGCAGGCCCGCGGCCAGCGAGAATTCGATATTGGCCGCGAACACGCGCGCGTCCGTGCACAGCAGTGCGCGCAGCTCGTCGATGACGCCGTTGAGATCGAGCGGCGCCAGTTCCTCCGGCTCGTCGCTGCGCACCAGCTGGCGCAGCCGCTCGATGATGCGGCCCGCGCGCAGGCCCTCCGCGCCGATCTCGCGCACCGCGAGTTCGAGCTCGCTGAAATCCGGCTGTGGCATGGCGAGCTAGCGCTCGCAGGCGCGTGCATAGGTGGTGAT
>CAMLGF010000104.1 GCA_946479515.1 uncultured Pseudomonadota bacterium
GGGCTGCAAACGCAAGGCCGAAGCGGGTGCGAAGACCCAGGTGGACGCGGCGATCGAAAAGGCCGGCATGCACCAGTGAGCTAGGATTTGACGCGCCGCAGGTAGCGAGAGCCCGCCGCGCGCGCCGCGGCGGCCTCCGCTTCCAGCCACTCGCCGAACAGCTTGAGCTTGCGGCTGTGCTGACGCGCGGCCGGATGGATGAACCAGAACGCACGGTCGTCGGTGCCCACCACATCGTGCGCGGGGACCAGCCGGCCGGCGTCGAGCTCGCCGCTGAACAACAAGGGCGAACCGATGGCGACGCCGTGGCCGGCTGCCGCGGCGGCGATGTCCAGGTACTCGTGCTCCAGGCTGGTGCCGAATTTGTCGCGCGACGGGCCGGCGTTGAAGCCGCGGGCGCGAAACCACAGCGTCCACCAATCGGGACGCCCGAGCAGCGGAATCTCGAGCGCCTTGCGCGGATTGGCGAGCGCCGCCGCAGCCGCGGCCTGCAACTTCGGCGCACACAAAGGCATGAAGATGCTCGGCAGCAATTTCACGGCGCGCATGCCGGGCCAGCGCCCGTGCCCATTGCGGATGGCCGCATCGAAGCGACCATCGTTCAGGTCCTCGGCATCGCCCGACACGTCCACCCGCAGCGCGATCTGCGGATGGCGCGCACGGAAGCCGCCAAGCCGCGGCGTGAGCCAGCTCGCGGTGAATGACGGCAGCGCGGTCAACGCCAGCCGCGATTCGTCCACTTCCACGGCACGCACGAAACTCGCGCGCAGGGCGGCGAAGGCGTTCATGGCCTCGCGCGCGATCACCGCGCCGCTCTGCGTGAGCTCCACGCGCTGCGCATGCCGGTGGAACAGGGGCATGCCGAGCTGTCGCTCGAGCTGGCGCACGTGGTAGCTCACCGACGCCGCGGTCGTGCCGAGTTCCGCGGCGGCCTGCGCGAAACTGCCGACGCGCGCCGCGCATTCGAAGGCGCGGATCGATGACAACGACGGCAGCTTGTCCGCGGGCACCATAAGTGCGCCTTAGCCTACGGGCGCAATTGCCTACTGGTCAACGAGACAACGGCGCGCCGAAGATCGCGCCACATCGAAACTGGAGGCCGCCCATGCACCTGACCCGCCGCACCCTGTTGCAGCATTTCTCCCTCGCGGGCGCCGCCTGCGCCATCGCTGCGCCGCGCAGTTCGCTGGCCGCGCCGGATCCGAAGCGCCATGAGAACGACTGGCAGTGGCTGGTGGGCAGCTGGGACGTGCGGCACGAACGCCTGCGCGAGCGGCTGGTGGGCAGCACCACCTGGGACACCTTCGACGGCAAGACCAGCATGTGGCTGACGCTCGGCGGTCTCGGCACCCTCGATGATTGCCTCCTGCACTTGCCGGCGGGCAGCTACCGCGCCATCGCGCCGCGCGCTTTCGATGCGGCCACCGGCCAATGGAGCATCTGGTGGTTAGACGGCCGCACGGCCGGCCGGCTGGACCCGCCCGTGCGGGGCGTGTTCACGGGCTCGGAAGGCGAGTTCCTCGGCGCGGACGCACACCGGGGAACACCGGTGACCGTGCGCTTTCGCTGGCATGACACCGACGGTCCGCGACCGCACTGGGACCAGTCCTTTTCCACCGATGCCGGCAAGACCTGGGAGATCAACTGGCGCAACTACTTCACGCGCACGCAGGCGACTCCGCGGCCCGTGCCGCTCGCTGCCGGCGAAACTGCCGCGGAACAGGCCGGCGACTGGGCCTTTCTCGCGGGCCGATGGCAGGTGCGCAATCGCAAGTTGCACGCGGGCCGGTGGCAGAGCTTTGCCAGCACGCTGCACAACCGGCCGGTCATGGGCGGGCTCGGAAACGTCGGTGACAACGTGTTCCACGCGCCCGGCGGCACGTATCGCGGCATGAGCATGCGCGCCTACGACCCGGTCGACGGCGTGTGGCGCAGCTGGTGGTTGGACGGCCGCACGCCGCGGGACATCGGCCCCGCCGTCGCCGGCCGCTTCGACAAAGGCGCAGGCACGCTGATCGGCGCGGACGTGATGAATGGTGAAAAGGTGCAGGTGCGTTCGCGCTGGTCGCACATCACGCGGAACACCGCGCGCTGGGAGCAGGCCGTGTCACGCGATGGCACTCGCTGGGAAGCCAACTGGGTGGCAGACCTCGAGCGCGCAACTTGAAGAAAAAGGGGCCGGAGCTACACCTCAGCCGGGAGATCTCGTCCCAACAAAGCTCCGGCCCCTGCTTGCTCAACGCGGATACAGCGTCTCGGGCACTTCCGCGATGGCCTCGAACGGCGCACCGCTCGCCTTCGCGGCCTTTTCGACGGAGGCGAAGTCCGGTGCCTCGTAGATGGAATACGAATTGCGCTGATCCTGGGTGAGATAGGATGTGATCAGCCGCACGCCGAACTTGTCGTCGTTCACGTCGTGGAACGCGACGTCGCTGCGGCGCGTGACCAGGAAGCGATGGTTGCCGGGCGCGATGCGCTGCACGGCGCTCATCGGCTCGGCCTTGAAGCTCAGCGGAATCTCCGTGATGCTGTCCACCGGCAGGCCGTTGAGCTTGGCCGCCTCGCGCACCGCGTTCTCGTTCGGCGCGTTGTAGATGCAGTAGGTCTTGGTCTTGTTGGCGTTGGCATACGACTTCTCCCAACCCACGCCCAGCGATGCATTGTTCTCATTCACCCTGGCCTTCACGTTGTCGTCGACGCCGTCCAGCGCGCCCTCGGGAAAGGTGCGCTCGATCAGGTAGCGGTGTTGCGCGGGCGCGGCCTCCGCGGCCAGTGTGCAGGCGCTTCCGGCGCCGACTGTCAGTGCGGTTGCAGCGGCAATAGCTCTCATCATCGTCATCTCCGATGGTTGTATTCAGGTTGAAAATCATTCGTCCTGTGTGAAACAGTAGTCGCGCCAACGGTTACACAGAATGACCGCGCGTCCGGCGTTGTTGACCGGAAGTCCGGGCGCGAAATCTGCGGCGGTAGTTTGCGGGAGGGTTCCATGGATGCCTTGTCAGACGTGTTGCGCGCGGTGCGGCTCTCCGGCGCGTTCTTCTTCGACGTGCACGCGCGTGCGCCGTGGGTGGCGGAGACACCGCAGGGCCGCAGTGTCGTGGACGCGATGTTCCCGGGTTCGGACCATCTCATCTCCTATCATCTGCTCATCGAAGGCACCTGCTGGGTGGAGCTCGAGGGCGAGCCGCCACGCCAGATGACCGCCGGCGACATCGTCGTGCTGCCGCACGGCGACACGCACGTGCTCACCACCGAGCTCGGCATGCGCAAGTCGCCGCAGATGTCGCTGTACCGCCGTCCCGAGTCGGGGAACATGCTGCCGTCGAAGATCCAGGTGGGCACCGAGAACGGCGAGCTCGCGCATTTCGTCTGCGGTTTCCTCGGCTGCGATTCGCGGCCTTACAACCCGCTGCTCACCGCGCTGCCGCGCATGATCCACGTCGGCAATCAGACCAGCGGCGCGCTGGGCGAATACTTCAAGTTCGCGCTGGCCGAGTCGCGCAATCGCATGGGCGGCGAATGCATGCTCGGCCGCATCAGCGAGCTGATGTTCGTCGACGTGGTGCGGCGCCATCTCGAGACGCTGACCGCGGACCGAAACAACTGGCTGGCGGGCCTGCGCGACGCCCATGTCGGCCGGGCCCTGATGGCACTGCACGCCGACCCGGCGCGCGACTGGACTCTGGAGGCGCTGGCCGTCGAGGCGGCGCTGTCACGTTCCGCCTTCGCAGAGCGCTTCGCGCAGTTCGTCGGCCAACCGCCCATGCAGTACCTGGCCAACTGGCGCATGCAGCTCGCGACCAACTACCTGCGCGGCGGCAACGAGAGCGTGGCCGCCATCGCCAATCGGGTGGGCTACGATTCCGAGGCCGCGTTCAGCCGCGCATTCAAGAAGGTGATGGGAACGCCGCCGAGCGAATGGCGCGTGCAGCACGTCGCGGGCCGCGCCGCCTAGCGGAGCGCGGCGCCGACGGACACTTGGCAAAGCCAAGCCTTAGCAAAACTAAATACCCAATCAGAACTACGCGACACGCCGGCATCGCGGCCCGGCACGATGTGCTCCTCACACACGGAGGAACACCATGAAGATCATCAAGACCCTGCTGCCCCTCGCCGCGCTGGCGTTGAGCGGCCTGGCTACCGCCAGCACCCGCACCGCGGGCGAAACGAACAGCGTCGTCGTCAAGTACGGCGATCTCAACCTGAATTCCCAAGCCGGCATCGCCCGCCTGCACAAGCGCATCAGCAACGCGGCGAAGTCGGTGTGCAACGAGCTCGATACCCGCATCCTCGGCCTGCGCGGCGCCTACGAGGAATGCGTCGCGAATGCCATCGACGATGGCGTGGCCGCGGTCGACAACGCGAATCTCAGCCAGTTCCACGCCGCCCGAGGCCGGCACCTGGTGCTCGCCTCGAACCGCCGCTGATCCGAGGGCATTCAACGCATCCCTGCAACGCCGCGCGCGCGCCATTTTCACAGCGTCGCGCGGGATCAGCTCAGGCAGCCGTGCAGGGTTGACTCCTCTGACAGGAATTGCTCGCCGCCGCCGCATTCGCGGCGGCGGCGGCATGGCGCAGGCTGGCGTGCCCTGACGAGGAGCACGCCATGAATACCGAAGCCGAGATCGAGAGGAAATTCTGGAAATCGCTGCGCAACGATCGCGTCGCCATGCTGGGGCTCACGGGCGTGGAAGAAGGCCATGCGCAGCCCATGTCTGGCCAGATCCTGCACGAGGACGACGAACGCGGTCCGATCTGGTTCTTCACCGCGCGGGACACGGCGCTGGTGCTCGCCATGGGCGAATCGCATGCCGCGGCGTTGCACTTCGTGGCCAAGGGCCACGACCTGTTCGCCTCGTTGCAGGGTGAGCTCATCGCCAGCAACAACCGCATCATCATCGACAAGCTGTGGAACCCGTATGTCGCCGCCTGGTACGAGGGCGGCAAGGATGACCCCAAACTACAGCTCATCCGCTTCGAGCCGCTCCATGCCCAGGTCTGGCTCAACGAGCACAGCCTGCTGTCGGGCGTGAAACTGCTGCTGGGCCGGGACCCGAGGCAGGATTACGCCGGCAAGACCGCCGAGCTGGAGCTGCGGCCGCCCGGAACCTGACATTGCGCCGGCACGGGTACCCGGGAACATCGCTGCACTGACGCGCATTGAAGGGTGAGTGAGGTTCGCCTCGACACCCGGAGTGCGCGATGATCCAGCTTTCCCTGATCCTGTTTGCGGTGGCGGCCGTTGCCGGCCTGACCATGGCCATCATGCATTTTCGTGGCGTGAGCCCGCCGAAGACGGTGCTGGCGGTGCTGCACGGATTGTTCGCGGCCAGCGGCCTGGTGGTGCTGCTGCTGGCGCTGATCAAGACGGGCTTCAGCGGCAGCGCGGGCATCGCTCTCGGACTGCTGGTCGTGGCCGCGCTCGGCGGCTTCGTGCTGGTGAGCTTTCACGCCCGCAACCAGCGGCTGCCCTCGCTGCTGGTCGTCGGGCACGCGCTGCTCGCCGTGGCCGGCTTCCTGACGCTGTTCGTGGCGGAATTCGCGCTGCTTTCCTGACACGTGGCAGCCCTGATCCAGATCAGGGCATGACCGGGCATGGCCGCGGACAATGCGGCCATGTCGATCTTTGCACCCACCGATATCTCCGCCGCGGCGCGCAGCCGCTTCGCCCTGTTCGACTACGGTTTCCGGCCGTTCTTCCTGCTCTGCGGGTTGTACGCGCTGGTCATCGTGCCGCTGTGGCTGTTCCGGTTCGCACATGCCAGCGTGCCTTTCGGCGTGCTGCCGGGCGTGTACTGGCATGCGCACGAGATGCTGTTCGGCTTCATCGCCGCGGCCATCGCCGGATTCCTGCTGACGGCCGTGCCGAGCTGGACGGGCTCGCCGGGCTTCGCCGGCCGGCCACTCATTATTATGGTGCTGCTGTGGCTGGCGGGGCGCGTGGCCATGGCGCTGGCGGATGCCCTGCCGTTCTGGCTGGCGGCGCTCACCGAGCTGGCGTTTCTGCCGGCCTTGCTCACGCTGCTCGCGCCGCCGATCGTGCGCGCGCGCAATCGCAATCTGCCGATTCTCGCCGTGCTCACGGTGCTGTGGCTGATCGACGCGGCCTTCATGCGCGCGCTGCAGACGGGCGACATGCTGCTCGCCGCGGGTGCCGCGCGCGTGGCCATCGACCTGGTGCTGATGCTGGTGGTGGTGATCGGCGGGCGCATCGTGCCGGCGTTCACCGGCAATGCGCTGCGCCGCCTGGGTGTCGGCGTCGCGCCGGTGTCGCGCGGCTGGCTCGAGGTGGTGGCCATCGGCAGCGTGGTCGCGATCGCGATCTGCGACGTCTTTTTCCCTGAGTCGATCGCGGCCGGCGCGCTCGCCGCTCTCGCCGCGGCCGCGCATGCGGCACGCCTCGCCGGGTGGCGCAGCTTCCGCGCGCGCGGCGAGCCGATCCTCTGGGTGCTGCACGTGGCTTACGCGTGGCTGCC
The DNA here is from genome assembly GCA_946479515.1 of uncultured Pseudomonadota bacterium. The sequence goes on from CAMLGF010000104.1 coordinate 6,477, forward strand.
CATCGGTCTTGCGCTCAAGGCCTGCTGGCTGCTGGGCGATGTCGCGTGGGCGGCCAAGTGGCAGCACGCGCTCACCTTCGGCGCCTTCGGCACGATGATCCTCGCGGTGATGACGCGCGCCTCGCTGGGCCACACGGGCCGGCCGCTGGTGGTGAACCGCTCCATCGCCGTGGCCTATCTGCTGATGACGCTGGGCGCGCTGCTGCGCGTGTTCGGCGGCGCCTGGACGCCGCAGTACTACCTGCTGGCGCTGACGCTTTCCGGCCTCGCGTGGTGCGCGGCCTTCCTGATCTTCGTATGGGTATACGGGCCCATCCTGATGTTCCCGCGACTCGATGGCAGGCAGGGTTGATGAGATGAGCACTCCTTTCGAACCGGCACTCCTGGCCCGCTGCGATCGCCCCGGGCCGCGTTACACCTCGTATCCCTCGGCGCTGCAGTTCAAGCCGTCGTTCACGGCCGCCGACTTCCGCCGGCATGCCCGCCGCAGCAACGAGGAGCCGATTCCGCGCGACCTGTCGCTGTACGTGCACGTGCCCTATTGTTTCTCGCCCTGCTTCTACTGCGGCTGCAATCGCATCATCACCCGCGATTACGGGCGCGCCGCGCCGTATGTCGAGCGGGTGATCCGCGAAGCCGAGCTCATCGCGCCGCTGTTCGACCGCTCACGGCGGATGATCCAGGTGCATTTCGGCGGCGGCACGCCGAACTTCCTGACCGCCGAGCAGCTCGGCCAGCTGCTGGATGCCTTCGGCAAGTACTTTCGCTTCTCCACCACCACCGACCGCGACTTCTCCATCGAGCTGGACCCGCGCACGGTGCGCGAGGGCGACGTGGCGGCCTACGCGCGCATGGGTTTCAACCGCGCCAGCCTGGGCGTGCAGGATTTCGACCGCACCGTGCAGCTCGCCATCAACCGCGAGCAGAGCGTGGAGCAGACGCTGCGCGTGATCGAGGATTGCCGCCTGCACGGCTTCCGCTCCGTGAACGTCGACCTCATCTATGGACTGCCGAAGCAGAACCCGGTGGGCTTCGGCAACACGCTGGACATCGTCCTGCGCGCGCGGCCCGAGCGCATCGCCATCTACGGTTACGCGCACATGCCCGAGGTGTTCAAGGCGCAGCGGCAGATCGTGAGCGACGAGCTGCCGGATGCGGGCCGGCGCGTCGAGCTGTTGTCACTGGCCATCGAGAAGCTCACCGCGGCGGGCTACCTGCACATTGGCATGGATCATTTCGCGCTGCCGGAGGACGATCTCGGCCGGGCGCTGGCGAACCGCAGCCTGCATCGCAATTTCATGGGCTATACGACGCACGCCGACTGCGATCTGATCGGGCTCGGGGTGAGCTCGATCAGCCATGTCGGCGACAGCTTCAGCCAGAATTTCCGCGATCTCACCTCCTGGGAGGTGGCGGTGGACCGGGGCGAGCTGCCGATCTGGCGCGGCATCGAGCTCGGCGAGGACGACGTGATCCGCGCCGACGTCATCCAGCAGATCATGTGCCGCGGCGAAGTCGACCTGCGACGCATCGAGCAGAAATACGACCTGGATTTCGACGAGTACTTCGCCGACGCGCTGGCACAGCTGGTCGACCTGCAACACGACGGGCTGGTGGACGTGGATCCCGAGCGCATCGCCGCCACTGCGCGCGGCCGGCTGCTGCTGCGGATGATCGCCATGTGCTTCGACCGTTACCTGCAGACCCCGGTCTCGGCCGAGCGGCCACGGCATTCGCGGGTGGTTTAGGGAGGGGGAGGGGGAAATGGGGACATGCCTAATTATGCTTGTAACAATCGACGTGGCATCTCGCGACCATACGCGCGCGCCGATTGTTACAAGCATAATTAGGCATGTCCCCATTTCCCCCTCCCCCTCCCCCCCCCCCCTCCCCCGCCCCCGGGGGTGGCGGCGGCGGGTTCCACGTAGGG
>CAMLGF010000105.1 GCA_946479515.1 uncultured Pseudomonadota bacterium
AGGTGAGCTCCTCGGACAGCTGCATCATGTTCTGGTTGGCCTTGAGGTCCGGATACGCCTCGGCCAGCGCGAACAGGCGGCCGAGCGTGGCGCCGAGTGCGCCTTCGGCGCCGGACAACGTGTTCATCGCGGCGACGTCACCGGGATTGGCGGCCGCCGCCTTCACGGCCGACACCGCCTGGTTGCGCGCGGTGATCACGGCCTCGAGCGTTTCGCGCTCGTGCTTCATGTAGCCCTTGGCGGTCTCGACGAGATTGGGAATGAGGTCGTAGCGGCGGGTGAGTTGCACGTCGATCTGCGCGAAGGCGTTCTTGTAACCATTACGCGCGCCCACCAGCTTGTTGTAGATGCCGATGACCCAGAGGACGAGGACGACGACTATGCCGAGAAGAATCCAACCCATGATGGGCCTCCCTGAAGCGCGCCCTGGCGAGCGCAAGGTATTCGCGCGTGAAATATGGGTATGACCGCCGGCCAATGCAAGATCGATCACCTGGTGCACCGGCGGCGTCGATTATGTACCTGATTCGGCCAGATTCCACGCTTCCGCAGAAGGCCGCGGACGTGATGTCGTCGCGGCATGTTCGTTCGCGGCGTCACCCTGCTCGAGATGCTGGTCGTGTTGCTGGTGGTGGCCGTCATCGCCGCGCTGGCGTTGCCTGCCTATCGCCAGCACCTGCTGCGCGTGAATCGAACCGAGGCCACACGCCTGCTCCATGAAATCGCGGCGGCCGAGGAGCGTTTCTATCTGCGCCATGGCTACTACGTGAGCGGCATTTCGGCACCTCCGCCGCAAGGTCTGGGGCTGGCATCGATCGCCGATGCGCCTCACTACGTGTTCTCGGTGGCCGTCGCCGAGGACGGCCAGACCTTCATCGCCAGCGCCACGCCCACGCGCGAGGGCGGCCAGGATGCCGACGGCGAGTGCCTGGTGTTCTCGCTCGATCAGCGCGGGCGGCGCGCGGTGAGTGGCTCGCGGGAAACTTCATTCTGCTGGCGGTGAACCCATGCCATAGTTGCGCGCATGACATCGCGCACGATGCCGTTGCTCGCATTGCTGCTGTCCGTGGCGTGCACGGCCAGCGCGGGTCCGGCCAACGCGGGCCCGCCGACGCTCAAGCTCGCCACCTGGAATCTCGAATGGTTCATGACGCCCGAGACGCTGCGCGCTCTCGCCCCCGCCTGCCGTCCGAAACACGCGCCGCGCGAGCGCGCACGACGCGCGGTGCCCTGCGACGTCGCCGGGAATCTGAACCGCAGCGGCGAGGACATCGCGGCGATGCGCCGCCATGCGCTCAGGCTCGATGCCGATGTGATCGCACTGCAGGAGGTCGACGGCGAGTCCGCGGCGCGGCTGTTGTTCCCCGGGTACGAGTTCTGCTTTTCGAACCGGGTGGACGTGCAGAACAATGGCTTCGCCATTCGCCGCGGCCTGCCGTTCCGTTGCGGACCCGAGTTCGCGCCGCTGTCCCTTGCCGATGACGTCCGGCGCGGTGTCGAGCTGCGGCTGTATCCCGGCACGCCAAGCGAATTACGCCTGCTGTCCGTGCACCTTAAATCGGGCTGTGCCCGTGACCCGCTCGATTCGCCCCGCGCCAGCTGCACCACCCTGGCCGCCCAGGTTCCCGTGCTCGAACGCTGGATCGATTCGCAGGCGGCGGCGCGCGTGCCTTTCGCCGTGCTCGGCGATTTCAACCGGGATTTGCGGCGCGAACCCGCCGGCGCGTCATTGTGGGCCGAGATCGATGATTCGGAGCCCCAGGACGCGGACCTCGTCAATACCGCCGACGGGCAGGAATTTCAGAACTGCAGCCCTTCCCAGACTTTCACCGGCTTCATCGACTACATCGTCCTCGGCCGCCGCATGGCGCGGGGATTGGTAAAGAATTCCTTCGGACGTGAGCTTTTCCGGCCCACGGACGCGCTGCGGCGAAAGTTGTCGGATCACTGCCCGGTATTTGTTCGCATTCGGGTGGCAGACGCCGTCGCGGACTTGTCGTAAACCGCAAAAAATGAAAATCTTGCGGCAACCCATTAAGTTCAGTTGCGTTCAAACGCCGATCCCGCAAGGCAATAATCCTTGAGAGGAGAGCCTGATGAGCAAAACAACTACAGCAGGGGTTCAGTCGGTGGAGCGCAGGTTGCACACTCGTCACCGGGCGCGCACCACGGTGTACATCACCACGCCGACGGGTCGCAAGAAACTCTGCCGCGCCATCAATCTCTCGGCCACCGGTGTGTTCGTTGAAACCACCAATCTCGGTCTGCGCAAGGGACAGCAGGTCGAGCTCGCCTTCGCCATCAACCTCGGCGCCGTCACCAAGCTGCATCGGCGCACCGCCGTCGTGGCGCATGTGTCGCGCGGCGGCACCGGGTTGATGATGGACGCCTACACCGCTCGCTGAGGTTGCGGGCGTGGCCCTTCGGGGCCGGGAGCGCAATCGACCCACGCGCATGATCGAGTGCGCTTTTCGCCGGGCGTCACCACCACCTCACGGCAACAAAGAATCCAATGCCACCGGCGGCGACGTATCGAAACTCTGCACGAAGTCCACGCCCAGCGCCGTCAGCCAGTTGCTGTGATCGCCCGACTGCACGCGCTTCGCCACCGTCTGCAGCCCCATGACTTTGGCAGCCTGCACCAGGCCCACGACGCGCGCCTGCGTCAGGCGGTGCTGAAGAGCGTTGGTGGTGAGCTCGGCATCGAGCTTCAGCAGTCGTACCGCGGCGTGGTCCAGGATGGGCATGCCCGCCCCGACCACGTTGAAGTCGTCGATGGCCACGGGGACACCGACGCGGGCAAAAACATCGAGTGCCGGCATGACTTCATTCGGATGCGTGAGACAGACGCGCTCCGAGAACTCCACGCCGATGAGCCCGGGCGGCAGGCCGGCCTTCTGCAGACAGCTTTCGACGAAGCCGATGAAATGCGGCTCGATCACCGCCGAGTCCGACAGGTTGACGGAGAACGCGGGCGAATCCTTCTTCCAGATCGCGGGATTGCGGTGCAGCCAGCCGATCAGCTCGCCGATGACGCGCCGGTCGATCATCGAGGCGAGTCCGTGGTTCGCCGCGGTCTGCATCACGCGCTCCGGTGACTGCTCCTCGCCGTCGACCATGTGCCGCAGCAACACTTCGAAGCGGCGAACGCCTTCGGCCTTGCGCAACCGGATCAGCTGCTGCACGCGCAGCACCACCTGTTGTTCGCGGATCTGCGCGTACACCGCCTCGAGCGGCAGCGGCACCGCCGGTTTCGGCTTCGGCGGCTTTTGCGCGGGAATCGCGTGCAGCGTCTGCGCGATCTCGGAAGCCACGTCGGTGAGGATGGTCTGCACCGCGGGCGTGAGGAATCGTGAGGCGGGGTCCTCGTCTTCCGGCGGCGTGTCCTCGACCACCAGCAGGCATACGCCCTGCAGCGCCGAGTGCAGGTCGCGCAGCGCCAGCATGATGGCCGTGCGACTGCCCTCGCCCCGCAGGAAGCGCGACTCGCGCGCCGCGCCGAGCACGAACGCGTCCAGCGCATCGTTCAATGCCTGGCGGAATTCGATGCCGAAATCGGTGGACGTGCAGTGCAGGACTTCGCCGCGCGCGTCGTACAGGGCGATGGCGCGGTAGCGCGCATGCGGCAGCGCCTGCTCGAGATTTGCCACCCAGCCTGGTGCGACTTCGATGACCTGCTCGTTGAGCACAGACGCACGAATGGTGGTCTGGCCCGTTTCGATCGAAGCGGCGGCCAATGTGGACGGGCGGTGGTCCATTTCCCAGAGAGTCTCGACGGTGTCCCGGTGCGCAGGGTTACAGAATCCCTGCGGGGTGGACGTGATGCGGCTCGCGGTCCTGCCCAGGTGTTAAACAGAAGCGTCGGGACGTTTGACATAGCCTCGGCAGATTGGGCGCGCGCATAATCTGGCAACTTCGATCATGCTCGGGCATATTCGGTCATCAGCGCTAAGAACCTGCTGAATCGAGGGGGATTTCGATGAGCAAGCAGATCACGCGGCGGACATTCATTTCCGTCAGCGCCGCGGGCCCCGCGGCCATCGCACTGGCCGGCAGTCGCGCGGCAGGCCAGCCCCTCGATCCGAACCCCGACAAGGGCGCCTGGGTACGCTGGCTGGAGGGCGTCGCACCGGCCGTCGCGCAGGGCGTCACCTGGGGCACGCCGTGGCCGCGGGGTCGCCAGAGAGAATCGAAACACTTCGCGCTGCGCGGCAAGGAAGGTCTGGCCGAACTGCAGTCCTGGCCGCTCGCCTGGTGGCCCGATGGCTCGGTGAAATGGACGGCACATGCACTCGCACCCGGCGCAGTGGCGGGCGCGGGTCCGTTCGAAGTGGTCACGCAATCGCGCGCGGTCCGCGGCGCGGGCCAACCCATCCTCACCGTGAAGGACTCCACCGCCGGCGTCGAGGTGGATACCGGCGTCATCACCTGCCGATTCGCCCGTGGCGGCGCTCATGTCATCGACAGCCTGGTTCGCGACGGTGGCGAGGCACTGCGCGCCGGCCGACTGGTGCTGCTGCGGCAGGACCAGGCCTCGGCCGCTGGCGACACGCAGATCGTGCAGCAGGAATTCGCCAGTGTCGTCGAGAAAGTGACCCTGGAGCAACGCGGCCCCGTCCGGGCAGTGGTCAAGGTGGAAGGCCGCCATACCTCTGCCACCGGGCAGCAGGGCACGCGGCGCTGGCTGCCGTTTACGCTGCGCTTCTATCTATACGCCGGCAGCGAGGCGCTGCGCGTGCTGCACACCATCGTCTACGACGGCGACGAGAACCAGGATTTCATCCGCGGCATCGGCCTGCGCTTCGACGTGCCGCAGACGGCCGAGCTGTACGACCGGCACGTGCGGTTCGCCGGCGACGGCGACGGCTTGCTGGGCGAGGCGGTGCGCGGCCTCACCGGCCTGCGTCGCGACCCCGGCAGGCCGGCACGCGACGCGCAGGTTGCCGGCAGCGCCGTACCGGCGATCGCACCCGTGGTGAAGAACCTGCTGCAGTACATACCGGCATTCGGCGACTGGACGCTGTTCCAGCCCAACGCCGACGGTTTCACGATCCGCAAGCGGACGTCGGACGGCCACGCCTGGCTCGACTGCGGGCACGGTCGGCGCGCCGGTGGCCTCGGGTACGTCGGCAGTCCCGCCGGCGGCATCGCCTTCGGCATCCGCAATTTCTGGCAAAGCTACCCGGCGCAGCTCGACATCCGCGGCGCGCAGGGCGAGGCGGCGACCGTCACGCTCTGGGTATGGGCACCGGATGCGCAGCCCATGGATCTGCGCTTCTATCATGATGGTCTCGGCCAGGACACCTACGAGAAGCAGTACGACGGCGGCCTGGCGATCACCTACGAGGACTACGAGCCCGGCTTCGGCACGCCGCTCGGCGTGGCCCGCACTAGCGAGTTCATGCTGTGGGCACTGCCGGCGACGCCTTCGCGCGAGCGGTTCACGCAACTCGCGCAGGCGCTGCGCGAACCCGCCGTCATGGTGGCCACGCCGCAGACCCTGGTCGAGTCCGGCGTATTCGCTCACGCGCTCTCCCTGCCCGCCCAGACACCACCGGCGCACGCGGCGCTCGAGAAACAGCTCGACTGGATGTTCGACTTCTATCGCGGCCAGCAGGACCAGCGCGGCTGGTACGGCTTCTGGAACTACGGCGACGTCATGCACAGCTATGACTTCGACCGTCACACCTGGCGCTATGACGTGGGCGGCTTCGCCTGGGACAACTCCGAACTCGCCACCGACGTGTGGCTGTGGATGTACTTCCTGCGCACCGGCCGCGCCGACACCTTCCGCTTCGCCGAGGCCATGACGCGCCACACGGGCGAGGTCGACGTGCACCATCTCGGCAGATTCGCGCCGCTGGGCTCACGCCACAACGTGATGCACTGGGGCTGCAGCGCCAAGCAGCTGCGCATCAGCACGGCGTTGAACCGCAGGTTCTACTACTACCTCACCGGCGACGAGCGCGTGGGTGATCTCATGCGCGAGCAGAACGAAGCCGCGCGCACGCTGCGCACCGTCCCGCCCGGACGCAAGCTGGCGGATGCCGCCGAGCGCCATCTCGAGGATCCGAACGGCGACTACGCCTATCTCGGCTTCGGCACCGATTGGGGCGCGCAGGCCAGCGCGTGGTTCACCGAGTGGGAGCGCACGGGCGATCCGAAATTCCGCAACCGGCTGCTGGCCAGCATGAGATCCATTGGCGCGCAGCCGCGCGGCTTCTTCACGGGCAGCGGACGCATGAATCTCGTCACGGGCGCGTTCGACCGCGCCACGGACGACCGCGTGAGCGTGTCGCATCTGTCGGCCGCCTTCGGACTGCCGGAGATCTGCGCCGAGCTCATCGAGTCGTTGGACGTGCCCGAGTTCGAGCGCGCCTGGCTGCAGTATTGCGAGCTGTACAACGCCCCGGCGGATGAGCAGCGCGCCGCCCTCGGGCAGGAGCTGCGCGGCACGAATCTGCAGCAGGGCCACGCGCGCCTCACCGCCTTCGCGGCCTATCGCAGGAAGGATGCCGCGCTCGCGGCGCGCGCCTGGCGCGAGTTCTCGGAGGGGCGCGCAGGCTATGGGACGCGCCAGCCCTTCAACGCACGGCGCATCGAGCCGCCGGCCGTGCTCAATCCGGTGGACGAAGGAGCGGGCATCTCCACCAACTCGAGCGCGCAATGGGGTCTCGCGGGCATCGTCTGCCTGGCGTACACGCGATCATTCGACTGAGACGGGTGCGCAAACGCGCCGTGCGGCGTTAGGCTGCGGCCATGAATACCATTCGCCTGGGCCTGCTGGGCCTGCTGGGCCTCGCGCCGGCAATGCCCGCTTTCGCATCCGCGGCGAGCACCGAAATCCTGCCGCTGTCCGGCATGGGCGAGAAGGACGAGACGCCGGTCTATTGGGATTTCAAGCTCGACCGCGGGCGCGGCAGCGGCGAGTGGACCCGGATCGTCGTGCCCTCGCAATGGGAGCAGCAGGGCTTCGGCGCTTACTACTACGGCACGCAGGGGCGCGACAAACCGGACGACGATCCGGTGATCCCGAAGGAAACCGGCACGTATCGGCGCAGCTTCGAGATTCCCCGCGCCTGGCACGGGCGCGCGATTCACCTCGTGTTCGAAGCCGCGATGACCGACACCGCGGTCATCGTCAACGGACACTCCGCGGGCGCTCCACACCAGGGCGGCTTCTACCGCTTCGGGTACGACATCACCCGCCTGGTGAAACCCGGCGCCAACCAGATCGAAGTGCGGGTCGCGAAGGAGTCCGCCAATACCAGCGTGAACCGCGCGGAACGCCGCGGCGACTACTGGACCTTCGGCGGCCTCTACCGCCCCGTGTGGCTGGAGGCGCGTCCGCGTCACCACATCGACTGGACCGCCATCGACGCACGCGCGGATGGCACCTTCACGGCTCAGGTTCACTTCGGCGCGCAGGCCCCGCGCGGCACTGCGCTGCTGGCGCAGATCGTGAATGCGAACGGCGAAGCGGTCGGTGCACCCTTGCGCACCCCGGCCGGCCGGCAGCGCGAGGTGACGGTTTCGGGCAGGTTCGAGTCGCCCGCGCTCTGGTCGGCGGAAACACCGGCGCTGTACACGGTGAAGTTCTCGCTGGTGCGAGGCACCGGCGCGCTGCACGAGCTCACGCAGCGCTTCGGATTCCGCACCATCGAGGTACGTCCCGATGATGGCGTCTACCTCAATGGCCGGAAGATCGTGCTCAAGGGAGTGAACCGCCATTCGTTCCGCCCCGCCAGCGGCCGAACGCTCACGCGCGAGGACAACTACGCCGACGCCCGCCTCATCAAGGCCGCCAACATGAACGCGGTGCGCATGTCGCACTACCCACCCGACCCGGCCTTCCTCGAGGCCGCGGACGAGCTCGGTCTGTACGTGCTCGACGAGCTCGCGGGCTGGCAGGGTTCCTACGACACCCCGACCGGCGCGCGGCTCATCGGCCAGATGATCCGCCGCGACGTGAACCACCCCAGCATCCTCTTCTGGGACAACGGCAACGAGGGCGGAT
>CAMLGF010000106.1 GCA_946479515.1 uncultured Pseudomonadota bacterium
CCAGTAGCTCAATTGGCAGAGCGGCGGTCTCCAAAACCGCAGGTTGGGGGTTCGATTCCCTCCTGGCCTGCCACCTGTTGAAACATGAACGACGAAGTCAAACAAACAACGGCGGAGCCGACGGGCGCCGACACCGCGCAGCTGATCGGCGCCATCGTGCTGGTGCTGGGCGGCATCGTGTCCTTCTACCTGCTCAAGAGCCGTCCGGAAGCCTGGGCGAGCTGGGTGGCCATGTTCGGCGGCATCGCCATCGGTGTGCTGGTGTTCGCGGTGTCGGGCTACGGCCGGCGTTTCTGGCGCTTCGCGCTCGAATCGCGCGTGGAACTGCGCAAGGTGTTCTGGCCGACACGGCAGGAAACCATGACCACCACCATGGTGGTGCTGGTGTTCGTCGTGATCGCGAGCACCTTCTTCTGGTTGCTCGATCTGCTGTTGGCGTCGGCGACGCGTTTCTTCACTGGCCAGGGAACCTGACATGGCATTGCGTTGGTACGTCGTTCACGCCTACTCGAACTTCGAGCATCGGGTCGCCGAGGGTCTCAAGGACCGCATCAAGCGCGACGGCCTCGAGCACAAGTTCGGCGAAATCCTCGTGCCCACGGAAGAAGTGGTCGAGATGCGTGACGGTCAGCGCCGCAAGAGCGAGCGCAAGTTCTACCCCGGCTACGTGCTCGTGCAGATGGACATGGACGAGCAGACCTGGCACCTGGTGCGCGACGTGCCCAAGGTGCTCGGCTTCATCGGCGGCACTCCGGACAAGCCGGCGCCGATCACCGAGAAGGAAGCCAACCAGATCCTGCGCCGCGTCGAAGAGGGCGTGGACAAGCCGCGCCCGAAGGTGCTGTTCGAGCCCGGCGAAGTGGTGCGCGTCACCAACGGCCCGTTCAACGATTTCAACGGCGTGGTCGAGAACGTGAATTACGAGAAGAGCCGGCTGCAGGTGGCCGTGCAGATTCTCGGCCGCTCGACCCCGGTCGAGCTGGATTTCTCGCAGGTCGAGAAGGCCTGAGGTTTTTTACGCCAGGGCAGGATGTCCTGGTGCAACGGCAAGGACGCGCATGGGGAGTTCCGGGCTGACCGGGACGCATGCACCCAGGAGTAGTTAGACATGGCTAAGAAGGTACAGGGCTACGTGAAGCTCCAGGTACCGGCCGGCGCCGCGAATCCCGCGCCGCCGATCGGCCCCGCGCTCGGTCAACAGGGCGTGAACATCATGGAGTTCTGCAAGCAGTTCAACGCTGCCACGCAGAAGGTGGAGAAGAACCTGCCGATCCCGGTGATCATCACCGTGTACTCGGATCGCAGCTTCACTTTCATCATGAAGACGCCGCCGGCGTCGGTGCTGATCCGCAAGGCCATCGGCATCGAGAAGGGCAGCGGCACGCCGAACACCAGCAAGGTGGGCAAGATCACGCGCAAGCAGCTCGAGGAGATCGCCAAGACCAAGACGCCGGACCTCACGGCAGCCGATCTCGACGCCGCGGTCCGCACGATCGCCGGCAGCGCCCGTTCCATGGGCGTGGACGTGGTGGAGTAAGCACATGGCCATCAGCAAGCGTGAAAAGTCCTGGAAGTCCAAGCTGGCTCCCGGCAAGCAGTATTCGATCGACGAAGCCCTCAAGCTCGTGAAGGAATTCGCCACGGCGAAGTTCAACGAGACGGTGGACTGCGCCGTGAACCTGGGCATCGACGCCTCCAAGTCCGACCAGCAGGTGCGCGGCTCGACCGTGATGCCGCATGGCACCGGCAAGACGCTGCGCGTCGCGGTGTTCACCGCCGGCAAGAATGCCGAACTGGCCAAGGCGGCCGGCGCCGACATCGTCGGCATGGACGATCTGGCCGCGCAGGTGAAGGCCGGCAACATCAATTTCGACCGCGTGATCGCCAGCCCGGACGCCATGCGCGTGGTCGGTCAGCTCGGCCAGATTCTGGGTCCCCGCGGACTGATGCCGAACCCCAAGATCGGCACTGTGACCCCGGACGTGGCCACGGCGGTGAAGAACGCCAAGGCGGGCCAGGTCACCTACCGCGTGGACAAGGCCGGCATCGTCCATTGCATCATCGGCAAGTCCAAGTTCGAGGACACGCAGCTCAAGGAGAACCTCCTCGCGCTGATCAACGACCTCAACAAGGCCAAGCCGGCCACCTCCAAGGGCGTCTACCTGAAGAAGATCACGCTGTCCTCGACCATGGGTCCGGGCGTGGTCGTCGACCACACGACGCTGGGATTGAGCGCGTAATGAACGCGCGGGCCCGAAGAGGGCCCGCGATGAATTTTGGTTTGATGCGGATCCGCGGCACGCAAGTGTCGCGGGTTCCATCCGAGACCGCAGGCGAAGCAGGGCGCGAGCCCGGCGCTTCTTAATCGCAGACGGCCTGCGCAGATGGTGTACCGCTCAGACAGTGTTTCGACAGTTTTTTGAAACTGCCGCTGACGCTGGATGAAGGTCGCTGTCGATTGGTACCGGGCATCGCCGCCGTGCGAACGGCGAAGGTGTTCCGGGTTGTGAAGTGACTTTTGTCCAGGAGGCGTGGAATGCCACTCAACCTCGAAGACAAGAAAGTGCTGGTGACCGAAGTGGCCGACGTGGCGAAGACCGCCCTGTCGGTGGTTGCTGCCGAATACCGTGGTCTCACGGTGTCGCAGATGACCGATCTTCGTTCGAAGGCGCGCGCCCAGGGCGTGTACATGCGTGTGGTCAAGAACACGCTGGCACGCAAGGCGCTCGCCGGCACGGCTTTCGAACCGGTTGGCCCGAAACTCAAGGGTCCGCTGGTGCTGGCTTTCTCGAAGGACGACCCGGGCGCCGCGGCGCGCGTGGTCAAGGACTTCGCGAAGGCCAACGAAAAGCTGGTCGCGACGCTCGTGTCCCTGGGAGGAGACGTCCTCTCCGCCAAGGACATCGAGAAGGTCGCGAGTCTGCCGACGCGCGCTCAGGCGCTGTCGCAGCTTCTCGGCGTGCTCAAGGCGCCGATCCAGAAGCTGGTCGGCACGATTGCCGCCCCGAACCAGAAGCTGGTGCGCACCATCGCGGCCGTCCGCGATGCCAAGCCCGCCTAGCACTCATTGTCAGTAGTTAGCTGAAAATTTTTGGAGTAATCACAATGGCTGTTTCAAAAGACGAAATCCTCGAAGCGATCTCGAACATGACCGTCATGCAGGTCGTCGAGCTCATTTCGGACATGGAAAAGAAGTTCGGCGTCACCGCCGCGGCCCCGGTCGCGATGGTCGCGGGTGGCGGTGCGGCCGCCGGCGGCGCCGCTGCCGCCCCGGCCGAAGAGAAGACCGAGTTCACGGTCATCCTCAAGGAATACCCGGCCGACAAGAAGGTCGGCGTCATCAAGGTCGTTCGCGAGCTCACGGGCCTGGGCCTGAAGGAAGCGAAGGACCTGGTCGAAGGCGTCCCGGGCACCCTGAAGGAAGGCGTGAACAAGGCCGACTCCGACAGCATGAAGAAGAAGCTCGAAGAGGCCGGTGCGAAGGTCGAGATCAAGTAATTGATCCGCCTCGCCCGCTGACGGGCAATGGAAAAACGAGGGGTCGCCCCCATATCGGGCGACCCCCCGTGATCTGACGATGAAGATTCTCGTAAGCAGTTGATTTAGCGGCCGCGCGGCAGAGCGGCACAGGAGCACGACCGATGGCTTATTCCTTCACCGAGAAGAAGCGCATCCGCAAGAACTTTGGCAAGCAGGGCAGCATCCTCGAGACGCCCTACCTACTGGCCATCCAGCTCGATTCCTACAAGACGTTCCTGCAGGCCGACAAGGCCGAAGAGCGCCGCGAGGACATCGGCCTGCATGCGGCATTCAAGACCGTGTTCCCGATCTCCTCGTACTCGGGCAACGCCATCCTGGAGTACGTGAGCTATCGCCTCGGTGACCCCGTATTCGACGTGAAAGAGTGCCAGCTCCGTGGCCTCACCTATGCCGCGCCGCTGCGCGTCAAGGTGCGTCTCATCGTGCTCGACAAGGAAGCCGCGGGCGCCAAGAAGCCCATCAAGGACGTGCGTGAGCAGGAGGTCTACCTCGGTGAACTGCCGCTCATGACCGACAACGGCACGTTCGTCATCAACGGCACCGAACGCGTCATCGTCTCGCAGCTGCACCGCTCGCCTGGCGTGTTCTTCGACCACGACCGCGGCAAGAGCCACAGCTCGGGCAAGCTGCTGTTCAGCGCCCGCATCATTCCCTACCGCGGCTCCTGGCTCGACTTCGAGTTCGACCCCAAGGACGCCGTGTTCGCGCGCATCGACCGCCGCCGCAAGCTGCCGGTGTCGATCATCCTGCGTGCGCTCGGCATGAGCGATGCCGAGATCCTCGACACGTTCTTCGACAAGAACCGTTTCTTCATCTCCCGCGACGAAGTGTCGCTGGAGCTGGTCCCCGCGCGCCTGCGCGGCGAGACCGCCACGTTCGAAATCCGCATCGGCGACCAGGTCATCGTCGAGGAAGGGCGCCGCATCACGGCGCGCCACGTGCGCCAGCTCGAAGACGCTGGCGTCAAGAAGCTCACGGTGCCGCGCGAGTACATCTACGGCAAGATCCTCGCGCACGACGTCGTCAACACCGACACGGGCGAAGTGCTGGCCAAGGCCAACGAAGTGCTCACGGCCGCCTCGGTCGAGAAGCTCATCGAAGCCGGCATCACGGAAGCGAACACGCTGTACACGAACGATCTCGATCGTGGCCCGTACATCTCCGACACGCTGCGCATCGATCCGTCCAAGACCCGCCTCGAGGCGCTGGTCGAGATCTACCGCATGATGCGTCCCGGCGAACCGCCGACCAAGGACGCCGCGGAGAACCTGTTCAACAACCTGTTCTTCAACAACGAGCGCTACGACCTCTCGGCCGTGGGCCGCATGAAGTTCAACCGCCGCGTCGGTCGCGGCGAGATCACGGGCTCCTCGGTGCTGTCGAAGGAGGACATCCTCGACGTGCTGCGCGTGCTCATCGACATCCGCAACGGCAATGGCGGCGTGGACGACATCGACCACCTCGGCAACCGCCGCGTGCGTTCGGTCGGTGAAATGGCCGAGAACGCCTTCCGCGTCGGCCTCGTGCGCGTCGAGCGCGCCGTGAAGGAGCGCCTGACCATCGCGGAGAGCGAGCCGCTCATGCCGCAGGAAATGATCAACGCGAAGCCGGTCGCGGCCGCCGTGAAGGAGTTCTTCGGCAGCTCGCAGCTCTCGCAGTTCATGGACCAGAACAACCCGCTGTCCGAAGTGACGCACAAGCGTCGCGTGTCGGCGCTCGGCCCGGGCGGCCTTACTCGTGAAAGAGCCGGCTTCGAAGTCCGCGACGTGCACCCGACGCACTACGGGCGCGTGTGCCCGATCGAGACGCCTGAAGGTCCGAACATCGGTCTCATCAACTCGCTCTCGGTCTACGCGCGCACCAACCAGTACGGCTTCCTCGAGACGCCGTATCGCAAGGTCGTGAACGGCCGCGTCACCGAAGACATCGAGTTCCTCTCGGCCATCGAAGAGGGCAAGTACGCCATCGCGCAGGCGAATTCCGCGCTCGACGCCAAGGGCAACCTGACCGACGAGCTCGTCTCCTGCCGCTTCGAGAACGAATTCACGCTCATGCCGCGCGACCGCATCAACTTCATGGATGTGTCGCCCAAGCAGATCGTGTCGGTGGCCGCGTCGCTCATTCCCTTCCTCGAGCACGACGACGCCAACCGCGCACTCATGGGCTCGAACATGCAGCGCCAGGCCGTGCCGACGCTGCGCGCCGATACGCCGCTCGTGGGCACCGGCATGGAGCGCCCCGTGGCCATCGACTCGGGTGTGACCGTGGTCGCCAAGCGTGGCGGCGTGGTCGACTCGGTCGACGCTTCGCGCATCGTGATCCGCGTGAACGACGACGAGACCAGCGCGAACGAAGCCGGCGTCGACATCTACGGCCTCACCAAGTACACGCGTTCGAACCAGAACACCTGCATCAACCAGCGCCCGCTGGTGCACGCCGGTGACAAGATCGCGCGCGGCGACGTGCTGGCCGACGGTCCGTCCACCGATCTCGGCGAGCTCGCGTTGGGCCAGAACCTGCTGGTCGCGTTCATGCCCTGGAACGGCTACAACTTCGAAGACTCCATCCTCATCAGCGAACGCGTGGTGCAGGAAGATCGTTTCACCACGATCCACATCGAAGAGCTGACCTGCGTGGCCCGCGACACCAAGCTCGGCCCCGAGGAAATCACCGCCGACATCCCGAACGTGGGTGATGCGGCGTTGGCCAAGCTCGACGAGGCCGGTATCGCCTTCATCGGCGCCGAAGTGCGCGCCGGCGACATCCTGGTGGGCAAGGTCACGCCGAAGGGCGAGACCCAGCTGACGCCGGAAGAGAAGCTGCTGCGCGCCATCTTCGGTGAGAAGGCGTCGGACGTGAAGGACACGAGCCTGCGCGTGCCCCCGGGCATGGATGGCACGGTCATCGACGTGCGCGTGTTCACGCGCGACGGCGTCGACAAGGACAGCCGCGCGCTCTCCATCGAGAAGGCCGAGATCGAGAAAGTGCGCAAGGACCTGGGCGACCAGCAGCGCATCCTCGAAGACGACTTGTTCTCGCGCGTGCGCGACATGCTCGTGGGCAAGGTCGCGGCCGGTGGCCCGAACCGCCTCAAGGGCAAGATCGAAGTGTCGTACCTCGACGAGCTGGCGCGTGAATCGTGGTTCGAGATCCGTCTCGAGGACGAAGACGCCAACAGCCAGCTCGAGCAGGCGTCCGAGCGCCTCAAGATCCAGCGCAAGGCGCTGGAGAAGCGCCTCGACGAGAAGAAGGCCAAGATCACGGCCGGCGACGACCTCGCCCCGGGCGTGCTCAAGATGGTCAAGGTGTACCTCGCGGTGAAGCGCCGCGTGCAGCCCGGCGACAAGATGGCCGGCCGCCACGGCAACAAGGGCGTCATCTCCTCGATCACCCCGGTCGAAGACATGCCGTACCTCGCCGACGGTACGCCCGTCGACATCGTGCTGAATCCGCTGGGCGTGCCCTCGCGCATGAACGTCGGTCAGGTGCTCGAGACCCATCTCGGCTTCGCCGCCAAGGGGCTCGGACTCAAGATCGGCCGCATGCTCGAAGCGCAGGCGGCCATCACTGAGATCCGCGGCTTCCTCGACCAGATCTACAACCAGACCGGCGGTCAGAAGGAGGAGATCTCCTCGCTGAACGACCAGGAAGTGGTGTCGCTGGCCAGGAACCTCACCAAAGGCGTGCCGATCGCGACGCCGGTGTTCGACGGCGCCTCCGAGCCGGAGATCAAACGCCTGCTCGAACTCGCGGACCTGCCGCTGTCGGGCCAGATGCACCTGTTCGACGGCCGCACCGGCGAGAAATTCGAGCGCCAGGTCACCGTGGGCTACATGTACATGCTGAAGCTCAACCACCTGGTCGACGACAAGATGCACGCGCGTTCGACCGGCCCGTACTCGCTGGTCACGCAGCAGCCGCTGGGTGGCAAGGCGCAGTTCGGCGGTCAGCGCTTCGGCGAGATGGAAGTCTGGGCGCTCGAGGCCTACGGCGCCTCGTACACGCTGCAGGAAATGCTGACCGTCAAGTCGGACGACGTGAACGGCCGCACCAAGATGTACAAGAACATCGTGGACGGCAATCACCAGATGGACGCGGGCATGCCCGAATCCTTCAACGTGCTCGTCAAGGAAATCCGCTCGCTGGGTATCAACGTCGAGCTCGAACAGGACTGATTACCAGGCCAGCTCATGGACGGGGTCGTCTTCGACCCCGTTAAGAGTTGGCCGGAGGCCATGACATGAAAGACTTACTCAAGCTATTCAAGCAGCACGCTCCGGTCGAACAGTTCGACAGCATCAAGATCGGCCTGGCTTCGCCGGACATGATCCGCGCCTGGTCGTACGGCGAGGTCAAGAAGCCGGAGACCATCAACTACCGCACGTTCAAGCCCGAGCGTGACGGCCTGTTCTGCGCCAAGATCTTCGGACCCGTGAAGGACTACGAGTGCCTGTGCGGCAAGTACAAGCG
>CAMLGF010000107.1 GCA_946479515.1 uncultured Pseudomonadota bacterium
CGAGAAGGGCCGCATCCTGCTCGATGACGTGAAGGCGTTCGTGACGCTGGTGATGTCCGGCGGCGTGGCGCTGGCCGCGCCCGCACCGGCGCTGCCCAAGGCGCACAACTACGACGCGTCCGCGTTCGGCGAGGTCGAGGTCAAGCCGCTCAACCGCGTGCAGAAGATCTCGGGTCCGCGTCTGCAGGCGGCGTGGATCAACATCCCGCACGTCACGCAGTTCGATGAATCCGACATCACCGAGCTCGAAGCCTTGCGCGGCGCGCTCAAGGAGAAGGCCGCCGCGGCGGGCGTCAAGGTGACGCCGCTGGCGTTCATCGTCCAGGCCGCGGTGCGCGCCATGCGCGAGTTCCCGGTGCTCAACAGCCAGCTCGACGATTCCGGCCAGAATCTCGTCTTCAAGAAATTCTTCAACGTGGGCTTCGCCGCGGACACGCCCAACGGCCTGCTGGTGCCCGTCATCAAGGGTGCGGACAAGCTGGACGTGATGGGCGTCGCCAGGGCGCTGGGCGACCTGTCCGGCAAGGCCCGCGAGGGCAAACTACCCGGCGCCGACATGCAGGGCGCGGGTTTCACGGTCTCGAGCCTGGGCGGCATCGGCGGCACGATGTTCACGCCCATCATCAATTCACCGGAAGTCGCCATCCTCGGCGTGTCGAAGGCGGCTATGAAGCCGGTATGGGATGGCGGGCAGTTCGCGCCAAGGCTCATGCTGCCGCTGTCGTTCTCGTACGATCATCGCGTCATCGACGGCGCGCTGGGTGCGCGCATCGCCAAGTTCATCGCCGACACGCTGGCGAAGCCCAAGGATCTGGTCGGGGCCATGTCGTGAGCAAGATCGACCTGGTAGTGCCCGACCTGGGCGGATTCGACGAGGTCTCGATCATCGACGTGCTGGTGAAACCCGGCGACCAGATCGAGGTGGACACACCCCTGGTCACGCTGGAGACCGACAAAGCCACCATGGACGTGCCGTCCACGGCCGCCGGCACCGTCGTCGAGGTGCTGGTTCAGAAGGGCGGGAAGATCGCCAAGGGTGGTCTGATCGCGCGCGTGGAGGGCGTGCAGGCTGCGCCGGCGGCCGCGCAGGCGACCGCCGCAGCGGCGCCGACTGCCGCGAAGCCGGCATCGGCAGCGCTGGCCCCCCCGTCCGCAAGCGCCGCGCGGCCCGCACCG
Organism: uncultured Pseudomonadota bacterium; assembly: GCA_946479515.1. Next base: position 1,177 of record CAMLGF010000107.1, read on the forward strand.
GCCCCCGCCGCCGCCCCGAAACCCGCGCGTCCGCTCAAGCCCGACGTGCCGCACGATCGCGAGACCCAACTACTCGTGCTCGGCGCCGGCCCCGGCGGTTACACGGCGGCGTTTCGCGCCGCGGACCTCGGCCTCAAGGTCACTCTCGTGGAACGCTGGCCCATGCTGGGTGGCGTCTGCCTCAACGTGGGCTGCATCCCCTCCAAGGCGCTGCTGCATGCCGCCAAGGTCATCGACGAGGTGGGCGAGATGAGCCACCACGGCGTGGAATTCGGCGCCCCGAAGGTCGATCTCGCCAGGCTGCTCGCCTGGAAGAACAGCGTGGTGAAGAAACTGGTCGGCGGCCTGTCGGTGCTGGCCAGGCAGCGCAAGGTGGAAGTCGTCCAGGGCGTGGGCAGGTTCGCGAGCCCGCACGTCCTGGAAGTGACCGGCAGCGACGGCAAGTCGCAGAAGATCCGCTTCGAGCAATGCATCGTCGCCGCGGGTTCCGAGGCGATCAAACTACCGTTCATCCCCGACGATCCGCGCGTCATCGATTCCACCGGCGCGCTGGAGCTGGGCGGCGTGCCGAAGCGCCTGCTGGTCATCGGCGGCGGCATCATCGGCCTCGAGATGGCCACGGTGTATTCGTCGTTGGGCGCGAAGCTGAGCGTGGTCGAGCTCACCGGTCAGCTCATGCCCGGCGCGGATCCCGACCTGGTGCGGCCGCTGGAGAAGCGCCTCAAGGCGCGCTACGAGCAGATCCTGCTGAATACCAAGGTGGTCGCCTGCACAGCAAAGCCCGACGGACTCGAGATCACTTTCGAAGACGCCAGCGGCCAGCGCAAGGACACGTTCGACCGCGTGCTCGTGGCCGTGGGACGCAGCGCCAACGGCAGGCGCATCGGCCTGGAGAACGCGGACATCGACGTCAGCGACCGCGGCATCATCCCCGTGGACAAGCAGATGCGCACCAATCTGCCGCACGTGTTCGCCATCGGCGATCTCGTGCCCGGTCCCATGCTGGCCCACAAGGCCATGCACGAGGCCAAGGTGGCGGCCGAGGCGGCTGCCGGCCAGAAGAGCTATTTCGATGCGCGCGCAATTCCCTCCGTGGCCTACACCGATCCGGAAGTGGCCTGGGTGGGTCTCACCGAGACCGAGGCGAAGAAGAACAACGTGCCTTACAAGGTCGGGAAATTTCCCTGGGCGGCCAGCGGTCGTTCACTGGCACTGGGCCGCGATGAAGGCTTCTCCAAGCTGCTGTTCGACCCGGTGAATCATCGCGTGCTGGGCGGCGGCATGGTCGGCCCGAACGCTGGCGAGCTCGTGGCCGAGGTGGCCCTGGCCATCGAGATGGGCGCGGACTCGCACGACATCGGGCTCACCATCCATCCGCACCCCACGCTCTCGGAGACGGTGGCGCTGTCCGCGGAAGTATTCGAGGGCACGATCACCGACCTGTACATCCCCCGCAAGCCCTAGGCCCGCGGCGCCCGGGCGATCCGGGCTAACTACAGCGTGGCGGCGGCCGGCGCCGCCGCGGTGAGCTCGCTGGACTGCCGGGGAGCGAATGCGTAGTCGACGATCACGCGCACGGCCAGCGTCTCGTCGACGCTCCAGTTGGCCACATCCAGACACACGGAGCGCTGATCGGCGCTCACGGGATATTCCACCGGCGCCTCGGCGATGTGCAGGCTGCCCAGCGTGGCTGCTCCTGCTTCACGCTCCTGCCAGGTCGATTCGCCGTTCGGAACGCGCGCGAGCACGCGGATATTGGTGGTCTGCGCGGCAGCGGGGACCGCCGCGCACAGCGCGATCAGCTGCGCCTCGCGACTCGAGCAGGCCACCGGGCCGACCTCGTCGGGATGGGCGTCCAGGCGGCAGGGCGGCAATTGCGCCAGCGATTCGGCGATGCCCGTGTCGCCGTGCCGCGCCGGAATGGCGCTGCCGTCGGCGCCCGACGCCGGTGGCCTGGCGGAGGTGGGCGCCGGAGACTGCCGCGCCTCGAGCGCGGCGAACTGCTCGGCGAACTCCGCCTTCATGGTGGCGCGCAGCTCTTCCTTGGCGCTGACCGCGCGCAACGACGACCACGCATAGCCGCCGACGATGCAGCCGATCATCAGCGCAATGGTGGCCAGCAGCGAACGCATGCGGTTCTTCTTCGGTTTGGAGCCTTCCGGGGCGCTGTTGCGGATCAGCTGGAAAATGGCCGTCAGCATGGTGGCCAGGGCCCCGATGATGGCAGCGACGATGGTTTCGGAAAGGCCCATCCAGACGACCTGTTATGTCGAGCAATGGGCCGGAGTGTAGAACGGGGCACGGGCGCCGCAGCGCGGACGGCATCCGAGCTGTGTGCCGCTTCACACTTTGGTCGTCATTTCCGGTCGGCAGGGAGTTGCGGCGGAGCCATCATCCAGTGCTGGTGCTGGAGCATCTGCTCCATCATGAGCTGATGCATGGGCAGCCACTGATCGAGCATGTACTGGCGCTGTTTCAGCTGCTCGGGCGTGAGCTGCTGGTAGTTGCCCCACATCATCATGCCGCGCCCGGGCATCATGCCCGCGTGCATGCCGGTGCCGTTCATCGGGCAGCCGCCCATCATGGACGATCCCCAGGTCTCATTGAGCGCCGACATCGCGTCCTGCATCGACTGCCAGTGCTCGCGCAGGAGCTTGTCGCGATCCTTGGGGTCTTTCGTGCGCTGGATGGCTTCCATCTGCGCCTGCATCTTCTTCATGCTGTCGAGCAGGGCGGCGCGTCGCTTGTCGAATTCCTGCGGTGTCATCTCCGGTCCCGCCGCCGCGCCCGCGAGCGGACATCCGGCGGCATGCACTTCCACGGGCGCCCCTGCCCAGATTCCCAGCAGCAGCAACGCAGGAATGAGTTTCATGGCGGATTCTCCCGGTGGATAGCCCGAGAAGCAGTATCCACCATCGGCTCGCGCCGGCCATGCGGGCCGCTACGTACGCGTGCGCCTGCATCGGCCCGTCCGGGCCTCGGCCGACCCGGGCTGGCGCGTGCTCAGGCCAGCGAGCGCAGCCGCTCCAGGTAGGCCATCTCGTTCGGCGGCTTGTTGCCGCGCTGCGCTTCCCAGAGCTGCTCGGCCAGCGCTTCCAGCATGCGGTGTTCCGCCTCGTGGGCATCGCCGAGCAGCCTGGACAACCTGGCGTGCACATCGGCGATGCCGTGCGGACGATTGGTCGCGACCTGCTCGCGGATCGCCAGGTGCAGGCCCATGTGCAGCCAGGGATTGAGCTGGCCGGTGCGCGGCGAGTAGTTGGCCAGATCGCTGGCCGCGGATTCGATGATGACGTGATACTCCGGATGCTCGGAGATCACCGCCACGATCTGCTTGTCGAGCGGCGTGAGCGTCTGCTGCTGCCGGAACTTGCGCCAGGCCGCGCGGTACAGTCCGCGCAGCTCGTCGCGCGACAGGTTGGCGAACATCATGAGGCTTTCTCTTGCATCTTCCGGGCGTGCCTGATCACTTTCTTTCGGTCCGGCCATTCGCACAGGTCGTTGATGACGCAGCGTGCGCACAGCGGCTTGATCGCCTTGCAGACATAGCGGCCATGCAGGATGAGCCAGTGATGGGCGTCACGGGCGAATTCCCCGGGCGTATGCCTGACCAGCGCATCCTCCACCGCCCGCGGAGTTTCCCCGACGGCGATCCTGGTCCGGTTGGCGACCCGGAAGATGTGCGTGTCGACGGCTATTGTCGGCTCTCCGAAGATTGTGTTGAGGACGACGTTCGCAGTTTTGCGTCCGACTCCCGGCAGGGCTTCGAGCTGCGCGCGCGTTCCGGGAACTTCCCCGCCATGTTCGTCGGCGATCGCCGACGCCGTGGCGATGACGTTCTTCGCTTTCGCCTGCCACAGGCCGATGGTGCGGATGAATCCTGAGAGTTTCTCCACCCCGAGGTCGGCCACCGCGCGGGGCGTGCGGGCGACGGGGAACAGCTTGCGGGTCACGGCATTCACGCTCTTGTCCGTGGCCTGGGCCGAGAGGATCACCGCCACGAGCAGTTCGAACGGCGTGCGGTATTCGAGTTCCGTGGTGGGCGCGGGATTGGCCTGCCGCAGGCGCTCGTAGATCCGGCGGCGCTTGTCGGCGTTCATGCGGGCGATCGCGCGCCGAGCTTCTTCGCGGCCAGCGTCGCCGACTTCTCCGCGGCGCGCCGCGCGATGCGCGCGTTGCGCGCCTCGTAGCGCCGTCGCGACGCCTCGGCGTCCGGCAGCGTGAGCGATGGGACCCGGCTCGCGAGCAGCGGCACCATGACGATGCAGTCGACGGGGCAGGGTGCGACGCACAGCTCGCATCCCGTGCAGATCTCGGCGATCACGGTGTGCATGCGCTGGCGCGCCCCGACGATGGCATCCACCGGGCAGGGCGGCAGGCATTTCGTGCAGCCGATGCAGCGCGCCTCGTCGATGCAGGCGACCGTGGGCGCCGACTCGAGGCCGTTTTCCCGGTTGAGCGGCTCGGCCGGTCGGCCGGTGAGCTCGGCCAGCGCCAGCAGGGTCTCGGTGCCGCCGGGCGGGCATTGATTGATGTTCGCCTGTCCGCTCGCGATCGCGCCCGCGTAGTCCCGGCAGCTCGGGTAGCCGCAGCGCGTGCACTGGGTCTGCGGCAGCAGCGCGTCGATGGCGGACGCGTCGGCCATTGCGGGTCAGGTCACCTTCATGCCCGCGCGCGCGCCGGCGTCCGGCGACAGCAGGAACACGTCGGGACCGTCGTCGCCGCTCGCGCACAGCACCATGCCCTGCGACACACCGAAGCGCATCTTGCGCGGCTCGAGGTTGGCGATCATCACCACCTGGCGGCCGACCAGGCTGGCCGGATCGTAGGCGGCGCGGATGCCGGAGAACACGTTGCGCTGCTCGGTGCCGAGATCCAGCGTGAGCTGCAGCAGCTTGTCCGAACCTTCCACGTGCCTGGCGTCCAGCACCGTGGCGACGCGCAGGTCGAGCCTGGCGAAATCGGCGATGGTCACGTTGCCGGAAGACTGCGCAGCAGCCGTGGCGGGAGCGGTGGTCTGATTCACGGTTTTGCCTTTCTTCGCGGATTCATGTCTGGCGCCGGCGGTGTCCGGCGGCGGTGTTTCGGGCGCGATGAGCTGCGCGACGACCTTGGCGTCGAGACGCGTGGCCAGCGGCTCGTAGGCATTGATCGGATGATCGAACAACGGCGTGTCCACGGAATTCCAGTCCGCGAACGAGATGTTCAGGAACCTGCCGGCTTTCTCGCTCATCTGCGGCAGCACGGGAGTGAGATAGCTCATGAGCACGCGGAACAGGTTGAGACCCTGCGTGCACACCGCCAGCACGTCGGTGGCCCTGGCCGGGTCCTTGGCCAGCGCCCAGGGTTTCTGCGTGTCGACGTACTGGTTGGCCCGATCGGCGAGTCCCATGATGCCGCGCAGGGCGGCGGAATAATCGCGTGCGTCGTACAGATCGGCGATGGTGCCGCGCAAGGCCGTGAATTCCTGGTACAGCGTGGGATCGGGTAGTTGGGACGCGAGCCTGCCGCCGGCGCGCGCCACGAACCCCGCGCACCGACTGGCGATGTTCACCAGCTTGCCGACGATGTCCGAGTTGACCCTGGCAACGAAATCGTCGAGCGACAGGTCGATGTCCTCCACCGCGGAATTCAGCTTGCTCGCGAAATAGAAGCGCAACGGTTCGGCCGGCAGCAGCGACAGGTAGCGGCTGGCCGAGATGAACGTGCCGCGCGACTTCGACATCTTCGCGCCATTGACCGTGAGAAAGCCGTGCACGAACACCGCCGTGGGCTTGCGGCAGCCGGCGCCGTGCAGCACCGCGGGCCAGAAGAGATTGTGGAAGTAGCTGATGTCCTTGCCGATGAAGTGATACAGCTCGGTCCTGCTGTCGGGCGCGAGATACTCGTCGTAGTTCAGGCCACGCCGGTCGCACAGCGCCTTGAAGCTGCCGAGATAGCCGATGGGCGCGTCGAACCAGACGTAGAAGTATTTGCCGGGCGCGCCGGGGATCTCGAAGCCGAAATAGGGTGCATCGCGCGAGATGTCCCAGTCCTGCAGCCCGGCCTCGAACCACTCGGCCAGCTTGGCGCGTACTTCGTCCTGGCGCGCTCCGCCGCCTTCCAGCCAGTCGCGCAGCACCGTGGTGAAGTCGCCGAGCTTGAAGAAATAGTGCTCGGATTCCCGCCACACGGGTGTGGTCTTCGAGATCGTCGAGACCGGATTGATCAGCTTGTCGGGTGTGTACGTCGAGCCGCAGTTCTCGCAGGAGTCGCCGTACTGGTCCGCCGTGTGGCAGACCGGGCACTCGCCCTTGACGTATCGGTCGGGCAGGAACATGCCGGCCTGCTCGTCGTAGGCCTGGCGCACGCTGCGCGTGGTGATGTGTCCGTTGGCCTTGAGCTTGAGGTAGAGATTCGCCGTGATAGCCCGGTTCTCGTCCGAATGCGTCGAGTGGAAGTGGTCGTGGCCGATGAGGAAGCCCTGGTAGTCGGCGACGTGCTCCGCGGCCACTTTGCGGATGAGTTCCTCGGGGGTCACGCCCTCGGCCTGCGCCTTGATCATCACCGGTGTGCCGTGCGTGTCCTCGGCGCAGACGTACAGGCAGTCATGGCCCTGCATGCGCTGGAAACGTACCCAGATGTCGGTCTGGACTGCTTCGATGATGTGGCCGAGATGCAGCGCGCCGTTGGCATAGGGCAGGGCGCTGGTGACGAGGATCTTGCGAGGCATGTAACGACGGGGTCCGGACAGGGCCCGGCAGTATAACCGCCGCTA
>CAMLGF010000108.1 GCA_946479515.1 uncultured Pseudomonadota bacterium
GGTGTAGTGCAGGTGATGCGGGCCCGCCCACATGTAGATGGAGATGAGCGCCCAGAAGTGCACGATGCTGAGGCGGTACGAGTAGACGGGCCGCCCGGCCTGCTTGGGCACGAAGTAATACATCATGCCGAGGAAGCCGGCCGTGAGGAAGAAGCCCACGGCATTGTGCCCGTACCACCATTGCACCATGGCGTCGACGGTGCCGGCGTAGATAGGGTACGACTTGGTCAGCGACACGGGGATCTCGGCGCTGTTGACGATGTGCAACACCGCCACGGTGATGATGAACGAGGCGAAGAACCAGTTGGCCACGTAGATGTGCGAGACGCGGCGCTTGGCCAGCGTGCCGAGGAACACGATGGCATAGCTCACCCACACCACCGCGATCAGCAGGTCGATGGGCCACTCGAGCTCGGCGTATTCCTTGCCACTGGTCATGCCGGCGGGCAGCGTGATGGCCGCGAGCACGATGACCGCCTGCCAGCCCCAGAAGGTGAAGGCCGCGAGCTTGTCCGAGATCAGGCGCACGTGGCAGGTGCGCTGCACGACGTGATACGAGGTGGCGAACAGCGCGCTGCCGCCGAAGGCGAAGATCACCGCATTGGTGTGCAGCGGACGCAGGCGGCCGTACGACAGCCAGGGAATGCCCAGGTTCAGCTCGGGCCAGAACAGCTGCGCGGCGATCACGGCGCCGACGGCCATGCCGACGATGCCCCAGACCACGGTCATGATCGCGAACTGCTTGACGACCTTGTCGTTGTACGTGGAGGGAGCCGCGGCGCGGTCGGCGACGACGGCCGTGGCGGAGGTGGAATTCATGTGGCTGCCCGCGTGGAAATGACCGGAAAATTTTCGGCGACGGTCACGGGCCCCGAAATACGCGGCACTACGCGTAGTGCGCCGCGGTGATACGTAGCACTACGGATGCACGTGATGCGCCTCACGCGCAAGTCCGTGCTCGCGCGTACTTCGCCGCGGCCGCGCATGCCGCATGCTGCGGCGATGAACTCCTGGCTGGCCGCCGCCGCGCGGTTCGTCGACCCGTCCGCGCTCGCCTTGCTGATCGCGGCCAATGCCACGCCCGTGCTCGCGGCGCGGCTTCTGGGCAAACGCTGGGCCGCGCCTCTCCACGCGCGCCGCCTCGGCGCGCACAAGACCTGGCGAGGAATCGTTGCCGGGCTGCTGGCCAGCACCTTCGCGGGTGCGCTGCTGCCCTGCGGCGCCGCGCTCGGCGCGGGCGTCGGTGCGCTGGCGCTGGCGGGCGACCTGGCATCGTCCTTCGTCAAGCGCCGGCTGCGCCTGCCGCCGGGCAGCGCCGCACCGCTGCTGGACCAGTTGCCGGAAGCCCTGCTGCCGCTGCTGGTGTTTGCGCAGCCGCTCGATCTGCCCGGCAGCGCCGTGCTCGGCACCGCGCTGCTGTTCACGCTGCTCGACCTGCTGACCGGCCGGTTCCGCCAGCGGCCGGCGCGCCGTTCGACCGCGGCCTAACTTTCCAGGCTCGTTCCCCAGAAGCGCTTGATCAGTTGCAGCGTCAGCAACGTCACGGCCCAGGCGGCGAAACCCGCGCCGAGCCCGGCGAGGCCCACTCCTTCCAGGCCGAAGAAGCCGCGCGCGCCGGGCAGCGCCAGGATGGTCGCGAGCACCGCGACGGCGATTCCCAGGCCCAGCCACAGCATGCGGTTCGGGCGGCCGAGGGCGGCACGCAGCGACGCGCTGAACGTGCGGTTGACGAACACCAGCGCGAGGTTGACGCCGACCAGCGCCAGGAACACTTCGGTGCGCACGAAGTCCGGCGCGCGCTCCAGATGCACGAGCCAGGCGAGCAGGAACACCGCCGCGACCACGGCGAAGGCCACCGCGCCCTGCGCCAGGCACCAGAGCAGGATGCGCCGCGGCAGCAGCGCACTGTTGCGCGCGCGTGGCGGGCGGCGCATGGCCGTGGGCTCTTCGGCCTCGGCTTCCAGCACCACCGAACAGGCCGGGTCGATGATCAGCTCCAGCAGCGCGATGAGCATGGGCGTGAGCAGCAGCGGCCAGCCGGCGAGCACCGGCAGCAGCGCGATGCCGGCGATGGGCACGTGGATGGCGCAGATGTAGCCCATGGCCTTGCGCAGATTGTCGTGGATGCGCCGGCCGATGCGGATGCCGCGCACGATGGAGCCGAAGTCGTCGTCGAGCAGCACGATGGCCGCGGCCTCGCGCGCCACGTCCGTGCCCCGCCCGCCCATGGCGATGCCGATGTGCGCGGCCTTGAGCGCCGGCGCGTCGTTGACGCCGTCGCCGGTCATGGCCACCACCTCGCCGTTGGCCTTCAACGCCTCGACGATGCGCAGCTTCTGCGCGGGCGTGATGCGCGCGTAGACCGCCGCATCGCGCACGCGGCGCGCGAGCGCGGCGTCGTCGCAGTCCTCGAGCTCGGCGCCCGACACCACCACCCCACCGTCGATGCCGGCCTGCGCGGCGATGGCGCGCGCGGTCGACGGCGCATCGCCGGTGATCATGACCACGCGGATGCCGGCGGCGCGGCATTGCGCCACCGCCTCGGGTACCGACTCGCGCAACGGGTCGGCGAAAGCAACCAGGCCGAGATGCCGCAGCGTGAATGCGTCCACGCCCGGCGGCAACGGGTCGCGCACCACGGCGCGCGCCACCGCGAGCACACGCATGCCGAGCGCACCGAGTGCGCGCACTCGCGCCTGCCAGTGCGCGGCCTGCGCCTCGTCCAGCGCGCACAACTTCGCGACCGCCTCGGGCGCGCCTTTGGCGCAGCACACCAGCTCGCCGCCGCGGCGCCACACGCGGCTCATCACCAGCAGATCGGGCCGCAACGGGTATTCGCGATACAGCTCGCCCGACAGCCCCTGCGGCTCGACCTGTTCCCACGATTCCGCCAGCGCGCGCTCCATGGGGTCGACGCGGTGTTCGTCACTGGCCAGCGCCGCGGTTTCGAGCAGCTCGCGCAGCGCCGTGACATCCGCGATGCGCGCCGCCGGCTCGCGCGGCTCCCAGGTGACGTCGCCGGCATCCAGGCAGGCCACCGACATCAGGTTGCGCGTGAGCGTGCCCGTCTTGTCGGTGCACAGCACGGTGGCCGCGCCCAGGGTCTCGATCACGGCCGCACGCCGCGTGAGCACGCGCGAGCGTGACAGTCGCCAGGCGCCCATGACCGTGAATACCGTGAGCACCAGGGGAAATTCCTCGGGCAGCAGGGCCATGCCCAGGGCGATGCCGCCGAGCAGCGCCACGATCCAGTCGCCGTGCAGTGCGCCGTACAACGCCACGGCCAGCAGCGACAGCACCAGCGCCGCGATGCCGAACACCATCACCAGCCGGCGCGTCTCCTGCTCGAGCAGCGGCTGCTCGGTGGCCACGTCCGCGAGCGAACGGCCGATGCGGCCGATGGCGCTGCGTTCGCCGGTGGCGATCACCACGGCGTGCCCGGTGCCGCGCACCACCAGCGTGCCGCCGAACAACTGGCCCGTCTCCTCGACGCCGGTGGCGACGTCGGCCGGCAGCGCATGCACCGGCGATTTCTGCACGGCCAGCGATTCGCCGGTCAGCAGCGACTCGTCGACTTCCACGCTGTTGCCCGACACCAGCAGGCCGTCGGCGGGCAGGCGCACGCCCTCGGTGAGTATCAGGATGTCGCCGCACACCACTTCGCGGCCGGGGATGCGCACCGGAGCGCCGTCGCGCACCACCAGCACCCGCGGGCTGGCCAGCTCGTGCAGCGCTTCGAGCGCGCGTTCGCTGCGGCCACGCTGGATGATGGCGATGAGCACCGAGACCGTGGCGAAGGCCACCAGCACGGCCGACTCGCCCGGCTCGCCGACGATCGCGTACACCACGGCCGCGGCCACCAGCAGCATGAACATCGGCTCGCGCAGGACCTCGAACGCCATGCGCACGGCCGAGGTGCGCCGCTCGCGCGGCAGCTCGTTGTAGCCTTCGCGCGCCAATCGCTCGCGGGCCTCGGCGGCGCTCAGGCCGAGCAGGGAATCCGGTGAGCCGGGTGACATGTCCGCGTGCCTCGCCCGGCGCTCAGCCGCCGGCGGGCGTCCGCGGCGGTGCCAGGCCGATGCGCGATAGATAGTCGGCGATGCCGCGGACCTCGTCGAAACTCAGCGGCGCGAGCTGCGAGCGGTGCGTCTCGTCGAGGTTGATCCGCCGCCGATCGACGGCGTCGTACATCTGCCGCACCAGATAGGAATAGTGCTGACCCGCCAGGCGCGGCACGGCGCGGCCGGCGTCACCACTGCCATCGGCGCGATGGCAGGCGGCGCATTGCCGGCCGAAGATCCGCGCGCCGACCGTGGTGCGGCTGCCGTCGCCCATGCCGGGCGCGCCGCCCGCGGGCAGCGCGTGCACGTAGGCGGCCAGGTCCTCGAGGTCGCGCAAGTCCGCCAGGTGATGCCGGTCTGCGCGTTCGCTCATGCGGAAATCCTGGCGGCGACCGGTGCGGAAATCTGCCAGCTGCTTGAGCAATACAGAATAGTGCTGGCCGGCGATGCGCGGCGTGGTGCCGGCCGGCACGCCGGCCCCGTCGGCGCCGTGACAGGCGGCGCAGGGCGCATAGAGCGCGGCGCCGCGTTGCGCGTCGGGCGCGCGCTGGCGCGTTGCCGGCACGGCATCGGCCGTGGCCGGGCTCGCGGCCGCGAGCATCGCCACGGCGATGAGCGCGCTGGCGAGCGCGCCGGCAAACGTGCGGCGGAGATTGAGCGCGTGCATGGGCCGCCATTTCACCGCGCGGCACGCGCCGCCGACATACGTGTTAGACCTCATGTGCATCCGTGCGCGTGCGAATCCTCCGCCCCTGGCTGCCAGACTAGCCTTTCAGGCGCATGAACGCGATCCGCCGCATTCTGTTCGCCGTGCGCAATCCCGAGGACGCGCGCCAGCCGGGCATCGACAAGGCGATCCAGGTGGCGCGCAGCTTCGGCGCGTCGCTCGAAGTATTCCACGCCCTCTCCTCGCCCGTGTTCCTGACGCTGCAGCCGATGATGGACCAGACCATCGAGGAGCTGCGCGCCTCGGCCGGGAAGCGCGCGCGCGACCGCCTGGCGAAATTCACCGTACGTGCGCGCCGCCAGGGCGTGGCGCTCGACTGTCACGTGGCCTGGGACTATCCACCGCACGAGGCCATCGTGCGACGCGCCGCCGCGCTGGGGGCGGACCTCATCATCGCCGAATGCCACAAGGGTCCGCGCAGCCGCGCCTGGCTGCTGCATCTCACCGACTGGGAACTGCTGCGGCTGAGCCCGTTGCCGGTGCTGCTGTTGCGCAATGGCAGCGCCTTCCGGCGGCCGCTGACGCTGGCCGCGGTCGATCCCACGCATGCGCATGCCAAGCCGGCCGAGCTCGATGCCGCGATCCTCGCGGCCGCGACGCTGTTCAGCAAGGCGCTGCGCGGTCCGCTGCACCTGCTGCACGCCAATCATCCGGCGACGCTGCCGCTGGCCGTGGCCGCGGGCGAGCCGGGCATCGGCGGCGCGACCATCGCGGTCACCTATGCGGAACTGCTGCGGCAGGAACGCGCCCGCTTCGAGGCATTCAGCGCCACCACCGGCCTCCCGCGCGCGCGTACGCACCTGGTCGATGGACACCCCGCCTTCGTCATCCCGCGGCTGGCACGCAAGCTGCGTGCCGGGCTGGTGGTGATGGGCGCGGTGTCGCGCTCGGGCGTGAAGCGCGTGTTCGTCGGCAACACCGCCGAGCGCGTGCTCAATGCGCTGCCCTGCGACGTGCTGGTGGTGAAGCCCCCGGGGTTCACCGCGCACCTGCGCCGGGAATCGCGCGGCATGCGCGTGGTGGCGCCGCCGCCCCTCTCGCCACTGATGTCCTGACGGTGCGATGAGCGCCGCGCCGCTGGTCTTCGCGCTCACGGAAACCTCCGCGCTCGCCCGGCACGTGGCCGCGGCCGCCGACCTCGAGCTCGCACCGCTCGAGGAGCGCGGCTTCGAAGCCGGCGAATTCAAGCTGCGGCCGCTGGTGTCGGTGCGCGACCGGCCGGTGTTCGTGGTGCAGTCGCTGGCGGGTTCGCCGGGCCATTCGGTGAGCGAACGGCTGGTGCGCCTGCTGATGCTGTCGCTCGGCCTGCGCGATGCCGGCGCATCGCGGCTCACGGCGGTGGTGCCTTACCTGGCGTTCGCGCGCAAGGATCGCCGCACGCAGACCCGCGACCCCGTGAACACGCGCTACCTGGCGCAGCTCATGGAAGCCGGGGGCATCGATCGCGTGGTAGCGCTCGACGTGCACAATCCGGCGGCGTTCGACAATGCCTTTCGCGTCCCCACGGACCATCTCTCGGCGCTGCCCTCGTTCGCCGAGCATTTCGCGGCCACACTGCCGGCAGACGCGCGCATCGCCGTGGCGTCGCCCGACGTCGGCGGCGTCAAGCGCGCCCAGCTGTTCCGCGAGCAGCTCGAGCGCCGCCTGCAGCGCGAGGTGGAGCTGGCCTTCATCGAAAAGCGCCGGGCGCTCGGCGTCGTGAGCGGCGGCACCGTGGTCGGCGAGGTCGCCGGCCGCGCGGTGCTGGTGATCGACGACCTGTGCGCCAGCGGCGGCACGCTGGTACGCGCGGCCGCGTCGCTGCATGCCGCCGGCGCCGCCGCGGTGCACGTGGCCGTGACGCATGCGCCCTATCCACCGGGATTGCACGCGCTCGCGGTGGCGCCGCACCTCGACGAGATCGTGATCACCGACAGTGCCGGCGCCGCCATGCAATCGGTGGCCCTGGAGATCGGCTCGCGGCTGCGCGTGATCAGCGTCGCCGCGCTGCTCGGCGAGGCCCTGGCGCGCATGATCGACGGACGCCCGGTGAGCGCGCTGCTGGAAGGCGCTCCTGCGGCGCTCAGGCCCTGACGCGGAAACCGGTGTCGAAGCCCGCGAGCTTCTCGGTGATGCCCGTGTACTCGTTCAGCCGGTGTGGGCCGCGACCGCCGCGATCACCAGCAATACCAGCGCCACAACCGTGGCGATCAGCACGTGCCGAGTATGGATCTGCATGTCGGCGCTCCCCGCTCAGGCCGCATGCCGCTCGGCCGAGGCCGGCCTACAGATCGCGTACAGCGTCTCGCGCACTTCCGAATCGGAGACGTCGCGCGTGCCGAGCTTGCGCTCGCGCGCCGCTTCACGCGTGATGTCCGCGAGCGAGATGATGCCGACCAGCGCTCCCTGGTCGTCCACCACCGGCAGGCGCCGCACGCGTGTCTCGCGCAGGATCTTCTCGGCGTCGGCCAGCGTGTCACCCGGCTTGCAGGTCACCACCTGTTTCGCCATCGCGGCCGAGACTGCGAGCTCGCTCAGCGGCCGGTTCTGGAACAGCGCGGACATGCAGATGTCGCGATCGGTGATGATGCCCGTCACGCGGTTCGCGCCATCCATCGCGCACACCGGCACGCAGCCGCAGTCGCCTTCCCACATGAGGCGCGCCGCCCGCTCCAGCGAATCGTCGGGCCGGCAGAAGCTCACCTGCCGGGTCATCAGTTCTTCGACTTTCATGACGGTGCTCCTTGGCTGGTTGGTCGAGGCGATGCTGGCCCCGGGCCTCGCGTCCGCACATCCGCAAGACTACGGTGCGCGCTTCGCGAC
>CAMLGF010000109.1 GCA_946479515.1 uncultured Pseudomonadota bacterium
ATGCGCTGCTCGACAACGGCCGCCGCGGCCGCGCCATCACCGGCACCAACAAGCGTCCGCTCAAGTCGCTGGCCGACATGATCAAGGGCAAGCAGGGCCGCTTCCGTCAGAACCTGCTGGGCAAGCGCGTCGACTACTCCGGTCGTTCGGTCATTGTCGTGGGTCCGACGCTGCGCCTGCACCAGTGCGGCCTGCCGAAGAAGATGGCGCTCGAGCTCTTCAAGCCGTTCATCTTCCAGAAGCTGCAGATCCGTGGCGATGCGTCGACGATCAAGGCCGCCAAGAGGCTCGTTGAACGCGAAGGGCCGGAAGTGTGGGACATCCTCGAGGAAGTCATCCGCGAGCATCCCGTGCTGCTGAACCGCGCGCCGACGCTGCATCGTCTCGGCATCCAGGCGTTCGAGCCGGTGCTCATCGAAGGCAAGGCCATCCAGCTCCATCCGCTGGTCTGCACGGCGTTCAACGCCGACTTCGACGGCGACCAGATGGCCGTGCACGTGCCGCTGTCGCTGGAAGCGCAGCTCGAAGCGCGCGCTCTCATGATGTCCTCGAACAACATCCTGTCGCCCGCCAACGGCGATCCGATCATCGTGCCGTCGCAGGACGTGGTGCTCGGCCTGTACTTCATGACCCGCGAGAAGGTGGGCGCGCGTGGCGAGCACATGATGTTCTCGGACACGCAGGAAGTGCACCGCGCCTACGAGAGCCGCGAGGTCGAGCTGCAGGCGCGCGTGAAGGTGCGCGTGCGCGAGTACCAGAAGGACGCCGAGGGCAAGATGGTCGAGCGCTACCGCGTGGTGAACACCACGGTCGGCCGCTCGCTGTTGTCCGAGATCCTGCCGAAGGGCCTGTCCTTCGATCTCGTCAACCAGGACATGACGAAGAAGATCATTTCCGCGACCATCAATGCTTGCTACCGAGCGCTGGGTCTGAAGGAGACGGTGATCTTCGCCGACCAGCTCATGTACACCGGCTTCCAGTACGCGACGCGTTCGGCGGTGTCCTTCGGCATCGACGACATCGTGATCCCGGAGCAGAAGACCAAGATCGTCGCCAACGCCGACAAGGACGTGAAGGAGATCCAGGACCAGTACGCGTCCGGTCTCGTCACCAACGGCGAGCGCTACAACAAGGTGGTGGACATCTGGTCGCGCGCCAATGACCAGGTCGCCAAGGCCATGATGGAGAAGCTCGGCTCGGAAGAGGCCGTCGACTCCAGGGGCCAGAAGCAGCGCCAGAAGTCGTTCAACTCCATCTTCATGATGGCCGACTCGGGCGCGCGCGGTAGTGCGGCGCAGATCCGCCAGCTGGCCGGCATGCGCGGCCTCATGGCCAAGCCCGATGGCTCCATCATCGAAACACCCATCACCGCGAATTTCCGCGAGGGTCTGAACGCGCAGCAGTACTTCATCTCGACGCACGGCGCCCGCAAGGGTCTGGCCGACACCGCGTTGAAGACCGCGAACTCGGGTTACCTCACGCGCCGTCTGGTCGACGTCGCGCAGGATCTCGTGGTCACGGAAGTGGACTGCGGCACCGAACAGGGTCTGACCATGATGCCCCTCGTGGAAGGCGGCGACGTGGTGGAAGGCCTGGGCGAACGCGTGCTGGGCCGCACCGTGGTCGAGGACATCCTGAAGCCCGGCACCGAAGACGTGCTGCTGCCGAAGGGCACGCTCATCGACGAGAAGATGGTGCGCCAGATCGAGCAGGAAGGCGTCGACGTCGTGAAGGTGCGTTCGCCCATCACCTGCCAGACGCGTTACGGCGTGTGCGCCACCTGCTACGGGCGCGATCTCGCGCGCGGCCGGCAGATCAACATCGGCGAAGCGGTCGGCGTCATGGCCGCGCAGTCGATCGGCGAGCCGGGTACGCAGCTGACCATGCGCACCTTCCACATCGGTGGCGCCGCGTCGCGAGCCGCTGCCGCCTCGTCGGTGGAAGTGCGCAACAAGGGCACGCTGCGCTTCCACAACGTCAAGACCGTGCAGCACGAAAAGGGCCACCTGGTCGCGGTGTCGCGCTCCGGCGAGCTCGGCGTGGTCGACGAGTTCGGCCGCGAGAAGGAGCGTTACAAGCTGCCATACGGCGCGGTCATCAACGCGAAGGAAGGCGACAAGGTCGACGGCGGCCAGATCGTGGCCACCTGGGACCCGCATACCCACCCCGTGATCACGGAAGTGGGCGGTCACATCAAGTTCCAGGACTTCGTGGACGGCCTCACGGTCACCACGCAGGTCGACGAAGTGACCGGCCTCACCTCCACCGTGGTGCTCGATTCCAAGCAGCGCGGCGGCAAGGACCTGCGTCCCACCGTCAAACTGCTGAACGCCAAGGGCAAGGAAGCGACCTTCGCGAACACCGAGATCCCGGCCGTGTACACGTTGCCGCCGGGCGCGCTCATCGCGCTCGCCGACGGCGCCAAGGTGTCGGTGGGTGACGTGATCGCGCGCATCCCGCAGGAATCCTCGAAGACCCGCGACATCACCGGCGGTCTGCCGCGCGTCGCGGACCTGTTCGAAGCCCGCAAGCCGAAGGACCCCGCGATCCTCGCGGAGAAGAGCGGCGTCGTGAGCTTCGGCAAGGAGACCAAGGGCAAGCGTCGTCTGGTCATCACCGGTGACGACGGCGAGAAGTACGAGGAGCTGATCCCGAAGTGGCGCCAGCTCAACGTGTTCGAGGGTGAATCCGTCACGCGTGGCGAAGTCATCGCCGACGGTGAGCTGAACCCGCACGACATCCTGCGCCTGCAGGGCGTCGAGTCGCTGGCCAACTACCTGGTGCGCGAGATCCAGGACGTCTATCGCCTGCAGGGCGTGAAGATCAACGACAAGCACATCGAGGTGATCATCCGCCAGATGCTGCGCAAGACCGAAGTGCTCGACGCCGGCGAGACGCCGCTGCTCAAGGGCGAACAGCTCGATCGCGCGCGCGCCATGCTGATGAACGACCGCATCTCGAAAGACAACAAGGCCCCGGCGAAGCTGCAGCCCGTGCTGCTCGGCATCACCAAGGCCTCGCTGGCCACCGAGTCGTTCATCTCCGCTGCGTCGTTCCAGGAGACCACGCGCGTCCTCACCGAGGCCGCGGTCCGCGGACTCAAGGACGATCTGCGCGGCCTCAAGGAGAACGTCATCGTCGGCCGGCTCATCCCGGCGGGTACCGGCTTTGCCGCCCATGAGCATCGTCGTGCCAAGGCGGATGCCAACGACCGCGGCAGCTTCATGGATGTGGGCGGCGGTGTCGCCGACATCGATGAGAGCGGCAGCGTCGGAGAGAGCGCGTCGGCCGAAGGCTGAAGCGAAAGCCTGCGACAGCTCGCGGCCGGTCGATGACCGGCCCGTGAGCGGCGATCACAAGGCCGGTCCCGAGAGGGGCCGGCCTTTTTCATGGGCGGCCCGTGGCGGGACCGGGCCGGGTAGGGTTCTTTACGGCCGCATCGTGTAACCTGCGCCGCCATGGCCAATCACGTACCGCTCGACAACATCACCCACAAGAACCTGCGCGTCCGCACGCAACATGGCGCCGCGTTGGGCGAAAACGTGGGATCCGTGCCCACCTTTCTCACCGAGTTCGCCGACATCCAGCGCGAGTACCCGATCTTCTTCCGGCGTGACAAGAACGGTGACTACTACGCGGTGGCGCTGCTGGGTTTCGCGCCCGACGAGAACCTGTTCCTCGACGGCGACCGCTGGGACGCCACCTACGTGCCGGGCATCGTCGCGCGCGGTCCGTTCCTGATCGGCTTCCAGGAGCGGCAGGAGGGCGCCGAGGTGTTCCGCGATCCCGTCATGCACATCGACATGGACCATCCGGGCGTCAATGAGACCGAGGGCGAGCGGGTATTCCTCGAGCAGGGCGGACATAGCCCCTACCTGCAACGCATGACGCGCATCCTGGGCGGCATCAACGATGGCCATGCCATCAGCAAGGCGATGTTCGAGGCCTTCCTCGCGCACGACCTGATCGCGCCGGTGGCGCTGGAAGTGAAGATCACCGGCAGCGAGCCCGTGAACCTGCAGGGTTTCTACACCATCGAGCGCGAGAAGCTGGCCGGCCTGGACTCGGCCAAGCTGCACGAGCTGCATCGAGCCGGGTTCCTGCATGGCGCCTACCTCGTCCTGGCCTCGCACGGGACGCTGAACAAGCTGATCGAGCGCAAGGTGAAGAGGGTCAGGGCGGCGGCCTGAGAGCCGCGCACGGAGGCCGCAGGGCCATCCGACTGCCATTTGCGCAAGCCGGGCCTTCGGCGGGACCGCTTCGGCCGCCCACGATGGGCGGGGAGGACGAGGCGAGCGGGACCTGGACAGGTCACTGTCCCACAAGGCTTTTTGCCGCGTCGCAGCAGTCCGTTGACACCCCCCGGTCACATACCTAGAATCGCCGGCCTTTGTCGCCCTACCCCTTGAACGGGAAGGGCGGAAATTGCGGATGAATGCGCCGGGCCGACTCCCCACAAAGGGTCGGCCCGGTGTTTCTTCATCCCACCCAACACTGGAGCAAGCATGGCCACGACGAGCCAGTTGATCGCGAAGCCGCGTCGCATCAACAAAGAGAAGACGAAAGTACCGGCGCTCAACGCGTCACCGCAGAAGCGCGGCGTTTGCACGCGCGTGTACGCGACGACCCCGAAGAAGCCGAACTCGGCCATGCGCAAGGTGGCGCGCGTCCGTCTCGTCAATGGTTTCGAAGTCACCTCGTACATCGGCGGTGAAGGCCACAATCTCCAGGAGCACTCGGTGGTGCTCATCCGCGGCGGTCGCGTCAAGGACCTGCCCGGCGTTCGTTATCACACGGTGCGCGGCACGCTCGACTGTGCCGGCGTCAACAATCGCAAGCAGGGCCGTTCCAAGTACGGCGCCAAGCGCGCGAAGAAATAACAGGTAGTCAGGTATGTCACGTCGCGCCCAAGCCCCCGTCCGCCACATCCTGCCGGACCCGAAATTCAACAACGACATGCTGGCCAAGTTCATGAACGTGGTCATGCAGAGCGGCAAGAAGTCCGCCGCCGAGCGCATCATCTACGGTGCCATCGATCGCATCGTCGAGAAGACCGGCAAGCAGAACACGGACGCCGTGGCGCTGCTCACCACGGCGCTCGACAACGTCAAGCCGGTGGTCGAAGTGAAGTCGCGTCGCGTCGGCGGCGCCACCTACCAGGTGCCGGTCGAAGTGCGTGCGCAGCGCCGCCAGACGCTGGCCATGCGCTGGCTCATCGAGGCCGCGCGCGATCGCAGCGAGAAGTCCATGGCGTTCCGCCTGGCGCACGAGCTCATGGATGCCGCCGAGAACCGCGGCGCCGCCGTGCGCAAGCGCGAAGACACGCATCGCATGGCCGAAGCCAACAAGGCGTTCGCTCACTACCGCTGGTAATCGCAAGGCGCTGGTAGACATTTCATGCCCCGCGCCACGCCCATCGAGCGCTACAGGAACATCGGCATTTCGGCGCACATCGACGCCGGAAAGACGACGACCACCGAGCGCATCCTTTTCTACACGGGCGTCTCGCACAAGATCGGCGAGGTCCATGACGGCGCGGCCGTCATGGACTACATGGAACAGGAACAGGAACGCGGCATCACGATCACGTCCGCGGCGACCACCTGCTTCTGGAAGGGGATGGAAAAGAACTTCCCCGAACACCGCATCAACATCATCGACACGCCCGGGCACGTCGACTTCACCATCGAAGTCGAGCGCAGCTTGCGCGTGCTCGACTCGGCGGTAGCGCTGTTCGATTCGGTCGCGGGCGTGCAGCCGCAGTCCGAGACGGTGTGGCGGCAGATGAACCGCTACAACGTGCCGCGCATCGCCTTCGTCAACAAGATGGATCGCGCCGGCGCCGATTTCCTGCGCGTCTGCGAGATGATCCGCTCGCGCCTGCGCGCCAATCCCGTGCCCATCCAGCTGCCCATCGGCGCCGAGGATGCCTTCGAGGGGGTCATCGACCTCATCAGGATGAAGGCTATCTACTGGGACATGGAAACCCAGGGCATGAAATTCGAGTACCGGGACATCCCGGCCGAACTCAAGGCCCAGGCCGAGGAATACCGCGCCAGGATGATCGAGGCCGCGGCCGAGGGCGATGACGCGCTCACCGACAAGTTCCTGAACGGCACGGCGCTCTCAGACGACGAGATCAAGCGCGGCCTCAAGGCGCGCGCGCTCAAGAACGACATCGTGCTGTGCATGTGCGGCACGGCGTTCAAGAACAAGGGCGTGCAGGCGCTGCTCGACGCGGTCATCGAATTCATGCCGTCGCCGGTGGAGATGCCGCCCACCAAGGGCCTGAGCGAGCGTGGCGACACCATCACGCGCAAGGCCGAGGACGATCAGCCGTTCGCCGCGCTGGCATTCAAGATCCTCAACGATCCCTTCGTCGGCAATCTCACGTTCTTCCGCGTCTACTCCGGCACGTTGAATTCGGGCGACACGGTGTTCGTGCCGTCGAAGTCGAAGAAGGAGCGCATCGGGCGCCTGCTGCAGATGCACGCCAACGAGCGCAGCGAGATCAAGGAAGTGCGCGCCGGCGACATCGCCGCCGCCGTGGGCCTCAAGGACGTCTACACCGGCGACACCATCTGCGACCTCGAGAAGGTCATCACGCTCGAGAAGATGCAGATTCCGGTGCCGGTGATCTCCGTGGCCGTCGAGCCCAAGACGCAGGCCGACCAGGAGAAGATGAGCCTGGCGTTGCAGCGTCTCGCCAAGGAAGACCCGTCGTTCCGCGTGTCGACGGACGAGGAGTCTGCGCAGACCATCATCTCGGGCATGGGCGAGCTGCACCTCGAGATCATCGTCGACCGCATGCGGCGCGAGTTCAAGGTGGAAGCCAACGTCGGCAAGCCGCAGGTCGCGTATCGCGAGACTATCCGCGGCACGGTCGAGAGCGAAGGCAAGCACGTCAAGCAGTCGGGCGGCCGCGGCCAGTTCGGCCACGTGTGGCTGAAGATCGAGCCGAACGAGCAAGGCAAGGGCAACCAGTTCATCAACGGCATCACGGGTGGCTCGGTACCCAAGGAATTCATTCCGGCCGTCGAGAAGGGCATCAAGGAAGCCATCGAGACCGGCGTCATGGCGGGTTATCCCGTGGTGGACTGCAAGGTCACGCTGTTCGACGGCTCGTACCACGACGTCGACTCCGACGAGATCAGCTTCCGCATGGCCGCCATCTTCGGTTTCAAGGACGGCTTCCGTAAGGCCAAGCCCGTCATCCTCGAGCCCATCATGAAGGTCGAGGTGGTGACGCCCGAGGAATACATGGGCGACGTGATCGGCGACCTCAATCGCCGCCGCGGCCAGATCCAGGGCATGGAAGACACGCCGGCCGGCAAGACGGTCACGGCGGAAGTGCCGCTGTCCGAAATGTTCGGTTACGCGACCAACGTGCGCTCGATGAGCCAGGGTCGCGCGACCTTCACGATGGAATTTTCCAAGTACCTGGAAGTCCCATCGCACATCGCCGATGCGATCATCAACACTTAGTAACTAGCCAGACCCCTTTTCAGGAGCCCGCTGTCATGTCGAAGGAAAAGTTTGAACGCACAAAGCCGCACGTGAACGTGGGCACGATTGGCCACGTGG
>CAMLGF010000110.1 GCA_946479515.1 uncultured Pseudomonadota bacterium
CACTGGCACGCCAGGCCATCGCCAGCGGCGCGGCACGCCGCACGCTGGATGCCATCGCCGGATTCGGTGCCAGAGGTGCCGCGTGAGCGGCGCCTCACAAAGAAAGACAGGTGGCGCGTGAGCGGCGCCTCGGAAAGAAAGACAGGTGCCGCGTGAGCGGCGCCTCGGAAAGAAAGACAGGTGCCGCGTGAGCGGCGCCCCCATCAGTTCCGCCCCCCACGGCGCTGCCGGCGATTTCCTCGCCCGCATGGCCGCCTCGTCACGCGCGCGCTCCGCGGCCGCCCAGGCCGAACTACCCGAGCTCGAGTTGCGTGCCCGACTGCTCGACCTGCCGCCGGCACCGCTTCTGAAGCTAGACGGCTTCGACCTCATCGCCGAGGTCAAACTGCGCTCGCCGGCCGTCGGGCTGCTCAAGGCGGCCGCCGAAGAGGACGTGGGCGAACGTGTCTGTGCCTACGCGCGCGCCGGGGCCGCCGCGGTGTCCATCCTCACCGAGCCCAGCCGCTTCGACGGCTCGCTCGCGGATCTGGAAAAGGGGGCGCGTGCGTTGCAGGCGCTCGCCGTGCCCGCGATGCGCAAGGATTTCATCGTCGATGCCTACCAGGTGCTCGAAGGTCGTCTCGCGGGCGCTGGCGGTGTGCTCGCCATCCTGCGCATGATTCCGCGTGCGGACCTGGAGCAGGTGATCGACACGGCGCTCGAGCAGCACATGTTCGTGCTGCTCGAGACCTTCGACGAGCCCGACATCGAGCTGGCGCACGCGCTCGTCGAGGCGCGCGGCGCGCATCGGCAGCAGCTGCTGGTGGGCGTGAACTCCCGCGACCTGGCGACGCTCAAGGTGGTCCCCGGGCGCCTGGATGCGCTCGCCGACAAACTACCGCGGCACGTCAGGCGCGTCGCCGAGAGCGGCGTGGCCAGCCCCGAGGATGCCGCCCGCATGGCGCACCGGGGATACGACCTGGCGCTGGTGGGCAGCGCGCTCATGTCGGCCGCGGATCCGGCAGCACTGGCGCGCGACATGCTCGCCGCCGGTCGCAAGGTGCGCGTGCCATGACGCCGCGTGCCGGCCTGTTCATCAAGATCTGCGGCATGACCACCGCGGTGGCGGTCGATGCGTCGCTGGCATGCGAGGCGGACGCCATCGGCTTCGTATTCGCGCCTTCGGTGCGGCAGGTGGACACGCGGCGCGCCAATGAACTGGCCGCGCCGGCGCGACACAGGGCTGCCTGCGTCGCGGTCACGCGCCACCCCACGCGCGCGCAGGTCGCGGAAATCCTGCGCGACTTCAGGCCGGATATCCTGCAGACCGATATCGACGATCTCGACAGCCTCGAGCTTCCGCGGACGCTGAGCGTGCTGCCCGTGGTGCGGCCGGGTCAGCAGCGTGCCTGTCTGCTGCCGCGGCGGGTGCTCTTCGAAGGCCCGGTGAGCGGCAGCGGCCAGACCGCCGACTGGGAGCAGGCCGCGGAACTGGCGCCACGCTGTGAAATGATCCTGGCCGGCGGCCTGAACCCCGCGAACGTCGGCCTGGCCGTGCACCGTGTGCGGCCTTTCGGGGTCGACGTCTCGAGCGGCGTCGAGGAGTCTCCCGGCCTGAAGAGCGGCGCAAGAATCGAGCAGTTCGTGGCCGCGGCGCGCGCCGCGGCCCTGGAGTTGAACGCATGAGCATGGAAAACCTCGACCGGGCCAAACTACTGGCCGATGAGCTGGCCGGAAAATTTCCCGATGCGCGCGGCCGCTTCGGGCCGTTCGGCGGGCGCTATATTCCGGAGACGCTGATCGCGGCCTTCGAGAACCTCGAAGCGGCGGTGAAGCAGCATCTGCACGCCCCGGACTTCCAGGCCGAGCTCGCGGCCGAACTCAAGAGCTGGGTGGGCAGGCCGACCGCGCTCACGCATGCGCCCAAGCTGTCCAAGGCCTGGGGTGCCGACGTATGGCTGAAACGCGAAGACCTCGCGCACACGGGCGCGCATAAAATCAACAATGCGCTCGGCCAGGCATTGCTGGCCAAGCGGCTCGGTGTCTCACGCATCGTCGCCGAAACCGGCGCCGGCCAGCATGGCGTTGCCACCGCGGCGGCCTGCGCGCGCGTCGGCCTGCCCTGCACGGTGTACATGGGTTCGGTGGACATGGAACGCCAGGCGCCGAACGTCGGGCGCATGAAGCTGCTGGGCGCCACGGTGGTACCGGTGACCACGGGCGACCAGACGCTGCGCGCGGCCATCGACGAGGCCTTCCGCGACTGGGTGGGCAGCCCCGAGGAGACCTTCTACATCATCGGTTCGGCCGTGGGGCCGCATCCCTTTCCGTACCTGGTGCGCGAGCTGCAATCCGTGATTGGCAAGGAGGCGCGCGCGCAGATGCTCGAGCGCACGGGCCAACTACCCGACGCGGTCATCGCCTGCGTGGGCGGCGGCTCCAATGCGATCGGCATGTTCCATCCCTTCATCGGCGACCCGTCGGTCGAGATCATCGGCATCGAAGCCGGCGGCACGGGCAGTGGGCTGGGGCAGAACGCCGCGACCCTGGCGACGGGCCGGCCGGGTGTGCTGCATGGCGCGTACTCGCTGCTGCTGCAGGACGAGAACGGCCAGATCCAGGAGACGCATTCGGTGTCGGCGGGGCTCGACTATCCGGGCGTGGGCCCGGAACATTCATTGCTGCTCTGGGCCGGGCGCGTGCGCTACGAGGCCGCGACCGATGCGGATGCTCTGGCGGCCCTTACGGAGTGCTGCAGGCTCGAAGGCATCCTGCCGGCCATCGAGTCCGCGCATGCGTTCGCGGGGGCGAAGCGCTGGGCACAGGCTCAGAAAGACCAGGGATCGCCAGGCAAGCGCGTGCTCATCGGGCTTTCAGGCCGCGGCGACAAGGACATGCCCACGCTGCAACGAACCGTGCTCGCGGACCCCAAGGCGCAGTGAAGAACACACGATGAAACCCAGCGACAGAATCAGCGCGGCCATCTCCCAGGCGCCCGGCCAGACGGCCATCGTTGCCTTCATCACGGCGGGATATCCCAGCCGTGAAAAATTCCGCGAGCACCTGCGGCAGATCGGCAATGCCGCGGATGTGGTGGAGATCGGCGTGCCGTTCTCCGATCCGATGGCCGACGGCATGACCATCCAGCGCTCCAGCCGCGAGGCGCTCAATCAGGGCTTCACGCTGCGCTGGCTGCTGGCGGAGCTCACGGCCATGCAGCGCGACGGTTCGCTGCCGCGGGCGCCGCTCATCCTGATGAGCTACCTGAACCCGCTCATGGCGCATGGCTTCCGGCAGCTGGCGGCCGATGCCGCGCAGGCCGGCGTCTGCGGCTTCATCGTGCCGGACCTGCCCTATGACGAGGGTGAGGAATTCCGCGCCGCGCTCGCCGGCCCCGGGCTCGGTGTCATACAGATGGTCACGCCGGTCACGCGCCCGGAGCGCCTGGCAAAGTTGTGCGCGGCCAGCGAGGGCTTCGTGTACGCCGTCACCATGACGGGCACCACCGGCCGCACCGCCTCGGTGCCCGGCGACGTCACCCGTTACCTGGACGGCGTGCGCGCCGCCGCCAAACTACCCGTGTGCGCGGGTTTCGGCATCCGCTCGCGCGAGCAGGTGCGGCAGCTGCAGGGACACGTGGCCGGCGTCATCGTCGGCTCGGCGCTGGTGGAGGTGCTGGAGAGCGGCAAAGATCCCGCCGAATTCCTGAACTCCCTGCGGCCCACGTAATCTCACCGGGCGTGCAACACAAACTACCCGGCTACGCAATGCTCGCCGTGCTGCTCGGCGGGCTGTCGATGGTGAGTCCGTTCTCCATCGACACCTTCTTTCCGGCCTTCCACGCCATGGAGAGGGCGCTGGGCGTGAATGCCTGGCAGCTGCAGCAGGTGATCACCGCCTACATGCTGCCGTTCGCGTTCGCCTCCCTGGTGCACGGTCCGTTGTCCGACGCGGTCGGCCGCCGCCCGGTGATGATCTGGGGCATGTCGCTGTACGCGCTCGGCTCGGTGGCCTGCACGCTGGCGCCGAACTACGGTTCGCTGGTCGCGGCGCGAGTCCTGCAGGGCGCGACGGCCGGCGTGGGCGTGGTCATCGGCAGAGCGGTGATCCGCGATCTCTACGAGGGCGCGCGGGCGCAGCGCCTCATGAGCATCACCACCATGATTTTCAGCATCGCGCCTGCGGTCGCGCCCATCATCGGTGGCTGGGCGCACGTGGCCTTCGGCTGGCGCGCCGTGTTCGCCGTGATGACGCTCTGCGGCCTGTTGTTCGCCTTTTCCGCCTGGTGGAAGCTGCCCGAGACGCATCCGCCTGCCGCGCGCGTTCCGTTCAACGCGCGCAACCTGGTGGCCACGTCTGCCACGGTACTGCGACATCCGGAGTTCCTGATGCTGGCGATCGCCGCCGCCGTGAACTTCGGTTCGCTGGCCGTGTACATCGGCTCCGCCCCCGCTATCGTGGAAATGCACTGGGGCAGGAGCGAGACCGAATACTTCATGCTGTTCCTGCCGGTGATCTGCGGCATCCTCACCGGCGCCGTCATCTCGACCATCTTCGCGCGCCACCTGCATCTGCTGCTGCAGGTGCGCATCGGCATGGCGATCACATTCACCGGTGCGCTGACCCGCGCGGTGCTGCATGGCGCGGTCGACGACGTGCCCATCCCGATGCAGCAGGCGCTGCTGTATTTTTCGGGCATCGGTGCGCAGTTCGCGTTTCCGGCGCTCACGCTGCGCATGCTCGACCTTTTTCCCGCGGCGCGCGGCACGGCGGCCGCGGCGCAGTCGTTCATGGCGCTGCTGATCACGGCATTCACCTTCGGCATGGTGGCGCCGCACGTGCTGGCGCAGCTCGACTGGCTGGCATGGACTTCGCTGGCCTACGCCTCGCTGGCCTCGCTCTGCTGGTATCTGTCCCGCCGCTGGCACGCGGCGCACTAGCGCATCGCCAGCCGCGGCGAGGGCCGCCGGCTAGTTCTCCGGCCGCCGCACCAGATCCACGAGCGCGCCGCGCAGCTCGGCCATCTTCGGTGGCTTGCTGAGCACCCGGCTCACGTGCTCCGGGGTCTCGTCCGTGGCGATGAGGCGGTGGCCCCAGCCGGTGAGCATGATGATGGGTACCTGGCCGGACAGCTGGCGGATGCGCGCCGCCACCTTGCGGCCATCCACGTAGGGCATGCCGAGATCGGTGATCACCACGTCGAACGGCCGCCCGGTGTTCAGCGCGTCCGAGAATACGTCGATGCCGGCCTGGCCGCCCTCGGCGGTCACCACCTCGTGCCCGTCGAGCTCGAGCGCATCGCGCAGGCTGCGCAGCAGCAGGGGATCGTCGTCGACCAGCAGGACGCGCAGCGACCGGGGCTTCTCCGGCGCCGAGCGCTCGCGTCTCGTCATGCCGGTCGGCGCGCGAGGCACCATCAGGCGCATGGTGGTGCCGCGTGCGAGCTCGCTGTCGATCTCGAGTTCGCCGCCGTGCCTCTGCACCATGCCGAAGACCATGGGCAGGCCCAGTCCGGTGCCGCGCTCGCCCTTGGTGGTGAAGAACGGCTCCAGGCAGCGGCTGCGCGTGGTCTCGCTCATGCCGATGCCCGTGTCCTGCACTTCGATGACCACCTGCTCGCCGCGCGCGTTGCTGCGCGTGCGGAAGGTGACCGCGCCGCCCTCGGGCAGCGCATCCACGGCATTGAGCAGCAGATTGGTGAGGGCGTCGCGAACTTCGTTCTCGGCGCCCAGGATGCGCGGCAGGTCGGGCTCGAGATCGGTCTTCACGTCGATGACGATGCCGCGCTCCTGCGGCATGTTGGCCCAGCGTGCGCGCGTGAGGTCAACCACCTGGTCGATGATCTCGTTCACGTCCACGGGTGAGAGCGTCAGCTCGAGGCCGCGCGGCATGTAGAAGGCCCGCATGCGCTGCACCGTGCGCGAGACGTCGTCGATGGCGCGCTGGATCACACCGAGCTGGTCGCGCGATCGCTCGCTGAGATTGGTCTCGTGGGCGAGCATGGACTGCGTGTAGAGCGCGGCCGGCGACAACGCGTTGTTGATGTCGTGAGCGATGCCGCTCGCGATCTGCCCCAGCGCGCGCAGGCGCTCCTGCTGCATGACCGTCTGCTGCGTCTGGCGCAGATCCTGGTACGCCGACTGCAGCGCCCCATAGAGGCGCGACTGGTGCGCGGCCAGCGCGACGTGACTCGACAGCTGGCGCAGGAACTCGCAGTCGTCGCTGCTGAACGCTTCGGCCCTGCGCTTGGCCACCATCAGCATGCCGAAGGTGTCGCTCTCGGTCACCAGCGGCGCGACGATCAACGAGCTCAATCCGGCCGTGGCCAGGCGCGCGGGAAAGGGCAGCGACGAGCCTCTGATGTCAGGCTCGTACATCAGCTCGCCGCGCACGCAACGGCCGATTGCATTCTCCTCCACCTCGACGCGCGCGCCCTCGCCGGCGCCGGCCTGCGTCGCCACCCCCGCGCTGCGCTCTCCCACGCAGTCGACGGTGAGCACCTGCAGCTCCGCCTGGTACCGGCAGATGCACGCGAACTCGATGCCGAGGTTGTCCTCGAGGCTGCGCAGCACGATCTCGAACACCTTGCGCAGGTCCTGGTGCGCGCCGATGGCATGGGTGGTGCGGTCCAGGAGCTGCAAGCGCTCGAGCTGCACCTTCAACTTGCGCTCGGCGACGATGAAATCCTCGATGTCGGTGTTCGAGCCGAACCACTTGAGGATGCGGCCCGCGGGGTCGCGCAGCGGCACGGCGCGCGTCTTGAACCAGCGGTACACGCCGTCGAAGCGCCGGATGCGGAAGCTGAGGTCGAAGGTGTCGCCACTGACCACGACGCGCGACCACTCCATCTGCACCTTGACGCGGTCCTCGGGGTGCACCTGCTCCAGCCAGCCCGAACCGAGCTGCTGCGCCTCGCTGCGGGCGGTGTAGTCCAGCCACTGCCGCGATAGATAGTCGCAGTACCCATCGCGCAGGCAGGTCCAGATCATCTGCGGCAGCGATTCGGCCAGCGTCTTGAATCGGGCGCGGGATTCGCGCAGCTGCTCGACGGTCTCGCGATGCTCTGTGATGTCGATGCACGTGCCGATGAAGCCAACGAACTCGCCCTGCGGCCCCAGGTGTGGCGTGCCGCGTTCCAGCACCCAGCGCCAGGCGCCGTCGTCGCGCTGCAGCCGGTACTCCATTTCATAGGGGCGGCGTGCATCGAAGGCCGCGTGATAGGTGTCGAGCGCGCGGTCGAAATCCGCCGGGTGGACGTTGTCGGTCCAGCCGTCGCCGATCTCCTGCTCCATTTCGCGCCCGACGAAATCCAGCCAGCGCTGGTTGAACCAGGTGCAGCGCTTGTCCGGGCCGCTCATCCAGATCATCACCGGCGCCGC
>CAMLGF010000111.1 GCA_946479515.1 uncultured Pseudomonadota bacterium
TGAAACCGCGCTCGAAATCGGTGTGGATCACGCCGGCGGCCTGCGGCGCGGTGGCACCGGCCTTGACGGTCCATGCGCGCACTTCCTTCACGCCCGCGGTGAAGTAGGTCTGCAAACCTAACAACTCGTAGCCGGCGCGGATCACGCGATTCAGACCGGGCTCCGCGAGCCCCAGATCCTTGAGGAACTCGGCGCGATCTGCCTCGTCCAGCTGGCTGATCTCCGCCTCGATGGCGGCACACACGGCGACCACCACGGCCTGCTCGGCCTTGGCTCGCGCCAGCACCGCGTCCAGGTGCGGGTTGTTGGCGAAGCCGTCTTCCTTGACGTTGGCCACGTACATCACCGGCTTCAGCGTGAGCAGGTGCAGCTCGTGCGCGTCGGCCTTCTCCTCCTTGCTGATGCCCATGGAGCGCACCGGCCTGCCCTGGTCCAGATGCTGGCGCATGCGCTCGAACAGATCCTTCTTGCGCAGCGCGTCCTTGTCGCCGCCCTTGGCCTGCTTGGCGTAACGGTCGGCGGCCTTCTCCACGGACTGCAGATCCGCGAGACACAGCTCCGTGTCGATCACCTCGATGTCCGAGATCGGGTTCACCTTGCCCGAGACGTGGATGACGTCCGTGTCCTCGAAGCAGCGCACCACGTGCGCGATGGCATCGGTCTCGCGGATGTGCGAAAGGAACTTGTTGCCCAGGCCCTCGCCCTGCGAGGCGCCGGCAACCAGGCCGGCGATGTCCACGAATTCGACGGTGGTCGGCACCGTCTTTTCCGGGTCGACGATCTTGGCGAGCTCGTCGAGCCGCAGATCGGGCACGGGCACGATGCCCACGTTCGGGTCGATGGTGCAGAACGGGTAGTTCTCGGCCGCGATCTGCGCGCGGGTCAGCGCATTGAACAACGTGGATTTGCCCACGTTGGGGAGGCCGACGATTCCGCATTTGATGCCCATCTGACTAGTCCTTCGCTGGTTCTTGCGCCGGAGCCTTGGCCCGCGCGTGCAGTCTGTTCATGGCGATCTGCGCGCCGGAGCGCAGCATCTCTTCGATCGCATCCGCGCCGGCGACGATGCTCTCGTCGATGGTGCGCTGCTCGTCCTTGCCGGCATGCGTGAGCACGAAGTCCACCACTTCGCTCTTGTGGCCCGGATGGCCGACGCCGATGCGCAGCCGCCAGAACCCGTCGCCCTGCGCCGCGATGATGTCGCGCAGGCCATTGTGGCCGCCGTGGCCGCCGCCCTCCTTGAGGCGCACGGTGCCGCTGGGCAGGTCGATTTCGTCGTGCGCCACCAGCATCTGCGCGGCGGCGAGTTTGTAGAAGCCGAGCACGCTGGATACCGGCCCGCCGCTGCGATTCATGAAGGTCATCGGCTTCAGCAGCCACAGATCCGCGCCGCCCACGCGCACGCGCGTGAGCTCGCCCTGGTGCTTGCCCTCGTGGCGGAAAGTGCCGCCATGGCGGCGCGCGAGTTCGTCCACCAGCCAGAAGCCGGCGTTGTGGCGCGTGCGCGCGTACTCGGCCCCCGGATTACCGAGACCGACGATGAGCTTGAGCGGCGTGCCTGGCATGAAAGTAGATAGGGATGGGAGCACTCCACGAGGAATGCTCCCATCCCGGTTGACGGCGCCCGGCGGCCGTTACTTCTTGCCGCCTTCCTTCTTCGCGGGAGCGGCAGCCGCGCCCGCGGCGGCCTTGGCATCGCCCGCCTTTGCGGCCTCGCCGGCGGCGGGAGCGGCAGCCGCGCCTTCCGCGGGAGCTGCGGCAGCGGCCTCGGCGGCGGCTTCCGGTTCCTCGGCGCGCGGCGCGTGGATCGAGACGACCACGGCATCGCCCTTGGCGATGGCCGGAATCGTCACACCCGCCGGCAGCGGCAGATCGGAAAGGTGCTTCGACTCGTTCAGGCCCATCTGCGACAGGTCCACCTCGATGAACTCGGGCAGGTCCTTGGGCAGGCACTTCACTTCGACGTCGGCGATGCGGTGCGAGACCACGCCGCCCTGGGTCTTCACGCCGGGCGAGATCGACTCGCCCTTGAAGTGCAGCGGGATGTGCAGGCGGATCGGCTCGTCCTCGAGCACGCGCTGCAGGTCGACGTGCACGATGGCGTTGCGTGCCGGATGCATCTGCAGGTCCTTCACGATCGCGGCCTGCTTCTGCTCACCCACCTTCAGGTTGATGATCGACGAATAGAACTTCTCGTTGTCGACCAGCGTCATGAGGTTCTGGTGGTCAAGGACGAGATTGCGCGGCTCTTTGTTGCCGCCGTACAGGATGGCGGGAACCTTGCCCTGGTGACGCAGGCGGCGGCTCGCACCTTTGCCTTGCGTCTCCCGGAAGTCCGCGCCGATTTCGAATGAAATGCGCATTGTCATTACTCCAGTTTCATCTAACTACGGCGGACACCGCGACCAGTGCCGCCACCTTGGAACCCTGGGGTCGCCCCCGTCAATCCAGATACAGGCTGCTGACCGAATCCTCGTCGCGTATGCGACGGATGGTCTCCGCCAGCAGCCCCGCCACCGACAACTGCCGGATGCGGCCACATTCTTTCGCCGCCGGCGACAGCGGGATGGTGTCGGTCACCACCAGCTCGTCCAGCGCCGACTTCGTGATCTTCTCGATCGCGTTGCCGGAAAGGATGGCGTGCGTGATGTACGCCACCACCTTCACCGCGCCCTCTTCCTTCAACGCCTGCGCGCCCGCGCACAGCGTGCCCGCGGTATCGACCATGTCGTCGATCAGCACGCAGGTCTTGCCGGTCACGTTGCCGATGATGTTCATCACCTTCGACTCGTTCGGCCGCGGCCGGCGCTTGTCGATGATGGCCAGGTCGGCGTCGTCCAGACGCTTGGCCAGCGCTCTCGCCCGCACCACGCCGCCGACGTCCGGCGACACCACAATCAGGTTCTCGTAGCGCTGCCGGTATGCATCGCCCAGCAACACGGGCGACGCGTACACGTTGTCCACGGGGATGTCGAAGAACCCCTGGATCTGATCCGAGTGCAGGTCGATCGTCAGCAGTCGATCCACCCCCGCGCTCTGGATCATGTTGGCCACCAGCTTCGCGGTGATCGCGCTGCGCGTGGCGCGCGGCCGGCGATCCTGCCGCGAATAACCGAAGTACGGCACCACCGCGGTGATCCGCGCCGCGGAGGCGCGCCGGCAGGCGTCCACCATCACCAGCAGCTCGATCAGGTGATCGTTGGTCGGCGGGCACGTGGGCTGCACGATGAACACATCGCGGCCGCGCACGTTCTCCATCAACTCGATGTTCACTTCGCCGTCGGAAAACCTGCCGACGTAAGCGCGGCCCAGCGGCGTGGTCAGCTGCCGGGCGATGTCGTGCGCCAATGCCGGGTTGGCATTACCCGCGAACAGCGCCAGCGCTTCTGAATCGACCACCGAGCCTCCCTAACCAGTCCCGCATGCATCTTCAATGGCTGGGGTGGAAGGATTCGAACCTCCGAATGGCGGGATCAAAACCCGCTGCCTTACCACTTGGCGACACCCCAACGTCCAACTCTTCAGGTAGCGGCCAGTTCATCCAGCACCGGAGAGTGATCCAGCGCGCGCGCCACGTATGCGCGCCACGAATCTGGAACTCGCGCCGCGACCCGCTCCGCGTCTGCGACGCGTGCGAACTTCGCGAACACGCAGGAACCCGTGCCCGTGAGCCGCGCAGGCGCGTGCCTGCCCAGCCAATCAAATGCCTCCGCCACCGCCGGAAACCGCGCGCGAACGACCGCTTCGCAATCGTTCCGTCCACCCGTTTCGAAAAAGCCGCGCATTGTCGTGGGGGGTGAATTGCGTGTCAATTCAGGAGCCTGGAATACCGCGGCGGTCGGCACGGCAACCCCCGGAAAGATGATCACGAACCAGGCGGCCGGCGTCAGGGTCACCGGGGTGAGCCGGTCACCGATTCCTTCCGCCCAGGCGGACCTCCCGCCAATGAAAACCGGTACATCTGCGCCCAATCGGGCGCCAATGGCCGCGATCTGCTCCGATGTGAGACCGGTTTGCCACAATCTGTTCAGAGCCAGGAGCGTCGTGGCGGCATCGGAGCTGCCCCCGCCCAGGCCGCCGCCGAGCGGAATGCGTTTTTCGATCGAAATGTCGGCGCCGAGGGGGCTGTCGGTGGCCTCTTTCAGGGCCCGGGCGGCTCGCACCGTCAGATCGTCGCCTTCCGCGACGGCGGGGTGCCCCGAGAGTCGGCGAATAAGACCGTCAGGCCGGACCGCGATTTCGACCCGATCGCACAGATCGACCAGCTGAAAGACGGTCTGCAACTCGTGGTAGCCGTCGGCCCGCCGGCCCACGATGTGCAGCATCAGGTTCAGCTTGGCGGGAGCGGAGAACCTCACCTCCACCGCTGCACCAGCATCTTCAGCCGCACGCCTTCGCGCTCGGCCGTGAGCCGTTGGGGTAGCGAGAACCCGAGGCCGGGCGCGCGCGTCTGAATGCTCACGTTCCAGCCTTCCTGGCTGAACGTCTGTATCTCGCCGGTGTCGGCGGCATCGATCACCGCCTCACCCGGCGCCGGAATTCCCAGCAGCCACCAGCGCAGCGCATGCAATGGCAAGGCGAAGCCGAGCCGGCGCTCGAGCTCGGCGCGGGCTGCCGCACCATCCAGGTTTTCACCCCGGCTCGTGGCGATCTCGAGATCCTCGCCATCCAGTTTCACGCGCAGGCCGCCGATGCCCAGCGGACCGTTCAGCGAAAGATCCGTGCGATCGGCGAGTTGCGCATACCTCAGGCTGGCGGAGAAGCCCTGCCCGTTCGCCGCCACCGCGACGCGGCCGTCGAGGCCGTAGCGATCGAGCCGCTCCAGCGCCGCGCGCTGCTCGGGCCACGGTGCCTGGGCGCCGGGCCCGACGATCGCCCCACCGCGCGGCACGGTGCGGCAGCTCGCCAGCGCCAGCATCACGAGAGCACAGGCTGCGGCTCGCGCGAGCGACATGGGGTGGACGCCTGACTACAGACTCGTGGACTGCGGCGCCGGGTCGAGCGTGGGCGGATCTTCCTCGGGAACCGGCAGCTCGCCTTCCGGCACCGGCTTCTTCTCCGGCGCATCCATCTTGGCGCCGGTGAGTCGCTCGATGGTGGCGCGCAGCGGCTTGGAGTCGGGCGAGCGTGCCAGCGAACGTGCCCAGAGCGCACGCGCTTCGGACTGCCTGCCGCTCACCCACAGCAACTCGCCCCAGTGCGAGGCGATCTCCGGATCCGGAAAAATGCGATACGCGCGCTCCAGGTGCGGAAGCGCGCCCGCGAGATCGCCACGGCGGAAGCGCACCCAGCCCAGGCTATCGAGGAACGCCGGATTGTCCGGCGACACCGCCAGCGCCTTGCGGATCAGCGTCTCGGCGCGCGGCAGTTTCTGGCTGCGGTCCGCGAGCGAGTAGCCGAGCGCGTTCAACAGGCTGGCGTCCTCGGGACGATCCTTGAGCAGCCGCTCGAGATTGCGCACCGATTCGCGCGACAGCCCGGCCTTCTCCTGGATGAGCGCGATCTGGTAGCGGATGCCTGGATGATCCGGATAGCGCTCGAGCGCGAGCTGCAGCAACGCGATCGCCTCCTTGGTCTTGCCCGTGTCGTCGAGCAGTGCCGCCTTGGCGAACTCCACGTCGAGCGCGTCGGCGCGCTCCTTGGCCGCATGCTCATCGAGCATGCGGAACGCCGCGTCGCGATCGTTCTTGAGCAGCAGCAGGCGCGCCGCGCGGCCGCGCGCCAGCAGCCCCGCGCCCGCCTCCACCAGCTGCGTGTAGCCTTCCAGCGCCAGGTCGGTGCGCCCCTCGCGCTCGGCAATGGAAGATAGATAGAAGAACGCCTCGCCCGCGACCTCGGACCGGATCAGGCCGCCGAAGCGGCGACCGGCCTCGGCCATGTCGCCCATCTGGTAGGCGAGCTTGCCCAGGCGCAGCTCGGCTTCGTCGTGCGCGGAGCTGTCGGCGAGCAGGTTCTCGAGTTCCTGGCGCGCCTCGTCCATGCGATCGAGGCGGACCAGCGTGTCCGCATAAGCGAAGCGCTCGGTCTCCGGTTCCAGCGCCGCCGCTTCCTGCGATATCGCGATGGCCGCCACCGCGTCGCCCTCGGCGGTGAGCACGCGCGCCAGCTGCGCGCGCGCCACGCCCGAGGCCGGCTCGTTCTCGAGCGCGCGATCGGCGAGCTTACGCGCGGTGGCGAAATCGAACGCGTCCAGCGCCAGGTCGACCCCGGCATTCAGGAGCCGCTCGGAAACCTGCGGCGAATCGAACAGCGGCCGCAGCGCGTTCAGCGCGATGGCCGTGCCGCCCGCGTCACTGGCCTCGCCGATGAGCTTGATGAGCGCTTCGTCGCCGCCCAGCTCGTGGGTACGCAGGATGGCAGGCGCCGCTTCCTCGGTTTGATAGAGCCGCACCGCCGCCAGCGCCACCGCGGCGGCCGCGTCGGCGCTCTCGGGCGCGAGCTTCTGCCAGCGGCGCGCGGCGCGCGCGCTGGCGGCCACCTGCTGACAATCGGCAGCCACCTTGTTGGCGCGCTCGGAAACCTGCGCATCGTCGGACGCCAGCGCGGCCTTCAGGTAACGCTCGGTGCCGCCGCGGCAATCGCCGCGCGACAGGGCCATGTCGGCCAGCACCAGGTCGGCACCGTCGGAGTTCGTCTGGGACAGCGCGTGCGCCGGCATGGGCAGGACGGCCCCGGCGAGCATGGCGGCGAGAAAAACAGCGGGGAACGATGGGATTCGTGGCATGGAGGGCACTATATCTGGACCTCGCGCCCTTACAATGGTTCGCGTGAAAGACAGCATCAGAATGCGGCTCGAGAAAATGGTCGACCGCTACGAGGAGATCGGGCGATCGCTGGCAGACCCCGCGGTCATCGGCCGACAACGAGAATTCCGCGACCTGTCGGTGGAATACGCCCGCCTGACCCCGGTCGCCGAGAAGTTCGGCGTATTCCGCGCGCTCGAAGCCGAGCTGGCCGCCGCACGCGACATGCAGCAGGACGGCGATCCGGCCATGCGTGAGATGGGCGCGGAGGAACAGGCGCGGCTCGCGCCGCAGCTCGAACTCGCCGAGGGCGGCCTCAAGATGATGCTGATCCCGCGCGATCCGCGCGACGACAAGAACATCTATCTCGAATTGCGCGCCGGCACCGGCGGCGACGAGGCGGCGATCTTCGCCGGCGACCTGTTCCG
>CAMLGF010000112.1 GCA_946479515.1 uncultured Pseudomonadota bacterium
CCCCAACTTCCTGCCCCACTCCAAGGAGGTCTATGACGAGGTACTAGAGGAGCTGGCTGCGCGCCACTTCGTGGTCGCGTTCGATCTGCCCGCGATCGGTGCATCGTCCGGAATGCCGCCGTCGTCGGAAAAAATCGTGCTCGCCGGCATTCTGCTCGACTCGGCGGCGGCACTTGGAGCAATGGCGCCGGTCATCGCCGGACTGGATGTCGGCGGCATGATCGCTTACGCCGCGGCACGCGACCATGCCGACCGGATCAGCGGTGCCGTGGTCGTGAATACCGTGATCCCCGGCATCGAGCCCTGGACGAGCGTGCTGTCCGATCCGCGAGTGTGGCACTTCGCCTTTCACAGCATTCCCGAGCTGCCCGAGCTGCTGGTCCAGGGACACCAGCGCCAATACTTCGATTTCTTCCTGGCGATGCTCGTCGCCCGCAAGGAACGTGTGAGCGAACGCCATCGCGCCATCTTCACGGCAGCTTACCAACGACCGGAATCCTTGCAGGCGGGCTTCGACTGGTACCGTGCGATGAACGCCGATGCCGCTCGCAATGCCGTCCCGAAGGACATCCGGGTCCCCCTGCTCTATCTGCGTGGCGATGCCGACGGCCGGCAGGCCGGAGACTACCTGCCGGCTCTCGAAGAGAAGGGAGCGAGGCATCTCGAGGGGGGCACGCTCGCCGGCAGCGGCGAGCTGGCGCCGCTCGAGGCAGGCGAAGACTTCACCCGGCAGCTGCTGGCATTCGCGGCTTCATGCGGGCGCCAGTAGCCTGGCATGCCAGGCCATGTGATCCGCGATGAAGGTCTGGATGAAAAAATAGCCGTGATCGTATCCCGCGCGCAGGTTCAGCGTGAGCGGCTGGCCCGCGGCCCCGCACGCCGCCTGCAGCAGCCCGGGCTTCAATTGCTCGTCGAGGAATTTGTCCGCGGTGCCCTGATCGATGAGCATGCCGCTCGCGAAGCGATGACCCGATTTCACCAGCTCGGTGGCGTCGTACGTTGTCCAGGCTGCGCGATACGCGCCGAGATAGCCGGTGAACGCCTTGACGCCCCAGGGACTCTGGATGGGCGAGGCGATGGGCGCGAATGCCGAGAGCGACCGATATTTCGCAGGATTCTTCAGGCCGATGGTGAGCGCGCCATGCCCGCCCATCGAGTGGCCCATGATGCCGCTGCGCGCGATGTCCGCCCTGAAATTTCCCGCGATGATGGCCGGTAATTCATCCACCACGTAGCTGTACATGCGGTAATGCCGGGACCACGGCGCCTGCGTGGCATCCAGATAGAAGCCGGCCGCGATGCCGAAATCCCAGGAATCGCGATCGCCGGGCAGCGGAACGCGCGGGCTGGTGTCCGGCGCAACCAGCATGATGCCGAGCCGCGCCGCGTGTTCCAGCGCGCAGGCCTTGGTCACGAAGGTCTCCTCGTTGCAAGTCAGACCGGCGAGCCAGTAGAGCACGGGCACCGGCCCGCTCGCGGCCTGCGGCGGTGTGTACACCGCGAACTTCATGTCGCAGTCGTTTGCCGACGAAGGATGCTGGAAGTACCCCAGCTCCCCGCCATGGCAGGCGTGCTTCGAGAGGGTCGCGATCCGCATCAGGTCCTGAGCGTGCCCTTCTGCTTCGCGACATGCGTTGCGATCGCGTCCATGAGCGCCGGCGACAGGCAGTCGTACGGCGGCAGCCGCAGTTTCTTGAGCCGGTCGCGCACCTTTTTCATGTCCCGCGGCCGCACCGAACCGGCTTCGATGATCGAAGACACGAACGCCGCGAACTCAGGTTTGTTCCACCCCTTGTCCTGCGACAACTCGACGTGGATGAAATCGAGACCGTAGAACGGGTGGTCGGTCTTTTCGATGCGGCCGTAGAGGTGAACGCCGCAGTGCGTGCAGCAATGCCGCTGGATGGTGGCGGAGGGGTCGACGACCGTGAGCTTCTGCGCATTCGCCATGACGGCCACGTTCTCCTTCGGCACCACGCCGACCACGGAGAAGATGGCGCCCGCGGGCTTCCAGCAGCGCGTGCAGCCGCAGGCGTGATTGTGCGCGACATTGCCCTTGATCTTCACTTCGACGGCGTCGCTGGCGCAGTGGCAGGTGAGCGTGCCGCCCTTGAATTTCTTGCTGCCCGCCTTGACGCCCTTGTCTATCGACGGATGGAGCTTGATGGCCATGGGACTTCCCTCGCCCCTCTGCGGAGCCTGTTAGAAAGTGACTACGGATCGGATGGATTCGCCCTTGTGCATGAGATCGAAAGCGTCATTGATGCTGTCGAGAGGCATGACGTGGGTGATCAGGTCATCGATGTTGATCTTGCCGTCCATGTACCAGTCGACGATCTTCGGCACGTCGGTGCGGCCTCGCGCGCCACCGAAGGCCGTGCCCTTCCACACGCGCCCCGTGACGAGCTGGAAGGGCCGGGTCTTGATCTCCTGGCCGGAGCCCGCGACGCCGATGATCACGGACACACCCCAGCCGCGATGGCAGCACTCGAGCGCCTGGCGCATGAGGTCGACGTGACCCACGCACTCGAACGAGTAGTCCGCGCCGCCGTCGGTGAGCGACACCAGATAGGGCACCAGATCGCCCTCGAGTTCCTTGGGGTTCACGAAGTGCGTCATGCCGAACTTCTCGGCCATGGCCCTGCGCGCGGGATTGATATCCACGCCGACGATCTTGTTGGCGCCCGCCAGCCGCGCGCCCTGGATCACATTGAGGCCGATGCCGCCGAGCCCGAACACCACGACGTTGGCGCCGGGCTCGACCTTCGCGGTGTTGATGACGGCGCCGATGCCGGTGGTAACCCCGCAGCCGATGTAGCAGATCTTCTCGAAGGGAGCGTCCTCGCGCACCCTGGCGAGCGCGATTTCCGGCAGCACGGTGTGGTTGGAGAAGGTGCTGCAGCCCATGTAGTGGTGCACTTTCTCGCCATTGATGGAAAAACGGCTGGTGCCGTCGGGCATCACACCCTGCCCCTGGGTGGTGCGGATGGCCGTGCACAGATTCGTCTTGCGTGACAGGCAGCTCTTGCACTGCCGGCACTCGGGCGTGTACAGCGGGATGACGTGATCGCCCTTCTTGAGCGTGGTCACGCCGGGGCCGACATCGACGACCACGCCGGCGCCTTCGTGGCCGAAGATGACGGGGAACAAGCCTTCCGGGTCGGCGCCCGAGCGCGTGAATTCATCGGTATGACAGACGCCGGTCGCTCGGATCTCCACCAGTACTTCGCCGGCTCTCGGTCCCGCCAGGTCGACTTCCATCACTTCGAGCGGTTGGCCGGCCCTCCAGGCAACGGCAGCGCGGGTCTTCATCGTTGTTCTGCCTCGTACGCGTGAGCGCCGAATACTACACCTGCCCTCCGGGATACGCGCCGCCGCGCGGCTCGCTCACTAAGCTCTTGATTTGGCATCTCTGCGGCATTTGCCGCATGGAGAGTGTCCGCAATCGCCCGGACAGTCAGGGCGTCGATCCACTCCCATACTCAACCCGCTGCTGCTGGAGCAGCGAAGGAGGCCCCATGATGCGCAGGCAACTCATTTATGACCTGCCGACGCGGCTGTTTCACTGGCTGTTCGCCGGGCTGTTTCTCGCTGCCTTCCTGGTGGCGAGCTTCGCGGAGCATTCCGCGGCTTTTCCCTACCACATGCTGGCGGGAATCATTCTCACCGGCTTGGTGTTGTTCCGGCTCACCTGGGGTCTGGTGGGCACGCGCTATGCGCGATTCGGCTCGTTCGAGCTGAAGCCGGGTTCGTTGTTCCAATATTTTCGATCGATGTTCGGCAGCACGGCCCGTCATTGGGCGGGCCACAACCCCGCATCGAGCTGGTCGGCCATCGCCATGTTCGCGCTGGCGGTGGGCCTGGGGGTCACGGGCTACCTCATGGTCGGCGCCGGGCAGAAGGAGCGCTATGAAGACGTCCACGAGCTATTGGCCAATTCCTTCCTGGTCGTGGCGCTGCTGCACGTGGCGGGCGTGGTGCTGCACACGCTGCGACACCGGGATCAGTTCCCCAGGGCCATGATCGATGGCCGCAAGGTGGAAACCGCGGCCGGCGAAGGCATCACGCGCGCGCGTCCGGTGGCCGGGGTCGCCATGCTCGCCGCGGTCGCCGCGCTCGGGATCTATCTACTTCGTGGCTACGACCCGGGCGTGCAGGAACTGAGGGCGTTCGGCACCTCGTTCAGCCTCGGTGAACGGGAGGGTGACCGGGAATACGCGGCGCGCGCAGCTGAAGCGCCGGAAGCGGGCCACGATGACGATGACTGACCGGACAGCCGTCGCGAATGACGACGCGGCTCGCGCCAGGTCCGGCGGCATCGCTCAGCGGGATCGGGCGGTGCTCGCCGCCGCGCTGGTCGCCACGTGCGCGCTCGTGGGCGCCGACCTGGTGAGCGATTCGGGGGAA
Source organism: uncultured Pseudomonadota bacterium (assembly GCA_946479515.1). The sequence goes on from CAMLGF010000112.1 coordinate 4,408, forward strand.
GGCGTGGCCCTGTGGCACATGCTGGTCGAGGCGGCTGCCGGCTCGATCGCACTGGCGGCGCTGTTCTATCTGCTGCGTGGAACCTTCCGGCTGCGCAGGCGGCTGGACGCCGAGATCGAAGAGTTTTCGGCATTCCGCGCGGAAGCCGCGAAATGGCGTGCCGACTCGCGCCGGCACGTCGAAGGGCTCGCCAAGGCGATCGATGGGCAGCTCACGACGTGGCGCCTCACGGCGGCGGAGAAGGAGATCGCCTTTCTGCTGTTGAAGGGTTACGGGCTCAAGGAGATCGCGGGGCTGCGCGAGACTTCGGAGAAAACCGCGCGCGCGCAGTCCACGGCGATCTACGCCAAGGCCGGTCTGTCGGGGCGGTCGGAGCTGGCGGCATTCTTCCTCGAGGATCTGCTGGTACCGTCGGCCGAGGGCCACGCGATCGAGGGCGACTCGATCGAGGGTCACCCGATCATCGAGGCGCGTCCCCGTTTCCTAGAAAACGAGGAATGTCCCCATTACAGGATGGAGGCGCCTTCGTCGGCGGGGGTTGCGCCCTCGCGCAGCCGGGTGAACAGCTCGCGGCCCACGCCGTAGGTGACGTCGATGGTCTGCGGCTTCACGGGTTCGCGCGCCTGCAAGGTCGCGGCATCGACCTGCACTTCGAGCCGGCCCGCGGCGGCGTCGAGATCGATGATGTCGCCGTCGCGCAGCCGCGAGATCGGGCCGTCGGCGGCGGCTTCCGGCGTGAGATGGATGGCCGCGGGCACCTTGCCGGAGGCGCCGGACATGCGGCCGTCGGTGACGATGGCCACGCGGCGGCCGCGGGCCATGAGGCCGGACAGCGCCGGGATCAGCTTGTGCAGCTCGGGCATGCCATTGGCGCGCGGACCCTGGCCACGCACCACCGCGACGAAATCGCCATCGATGCCGGCCTTGAGCGCGGCCGCCAATGCCTCCTGGCTCTCGAACACGCGCGCCGGCGCGGTGATGCGCCAGTACTTGGCATCCACGGCGCTGGTCTTGATGACCGATCGGCCGAGGTTGCCGCGCAGCAGCTTGAGCCCACCGTCCGCGGAGAACGGGTCGGACGCCGGGCGCAGGATCTTCTCGTCGTGCGATTTCGCGGCGGCATCACGCCACACCAGCCGGTTGTCGACCAGGAAGGGGTCCTGCGCGTAGGCGCCGAGGCCGGGCCCCCAGATCGTCATCACGTCCTCGTGGGCCAGGCCCGCGTCGATGAGCTCGCGCACCACGAACGCCATGCCGCCCGCGGCATGGAACTGGTTCACGTCGGCCTCGCCATTCGGATACACGCGCGCCAGCAGCGGCGTGACCCGCGAGATGTCGGCCATGTCGTCCCAGGTGACGGTGAGCCCCACGGCGCGCGCCATGGCCACGAGGTGGATCACATGATTGGTGGAGCCGCCGGTGGCCATCAGGCCGACGATGGCGTTGACGAACGACCGCTCGTCGATCACCTCGACGAAGGGTAGATAGTCCGCGCCGAGCGCGGTGGTCGCCGCGGCGCGCTGCGTGGCGGCCACGGTGAGCGCATGGCGCAGGGGTGTGTTCGGGTTGACGAAGGCCGCGCCCGGCACGTGCAGGCCCATGAGCTCCATCAGCATCTGGTTGGAATTGGCGGTGCCGTAGAACGTGCAGGTGCCGGCGTTGTGATACGAATTCATCTCCGCGGCGAGCAGCTCGTCGCGCGTGGCCAACCCTTCGGCGAAGCGCTGTCGCACCTCGGCCTTCTGCTTGTTGGCGATGCTGCCCGTGGGCATGGGGCCGCCGGGCACGAAGATGATGGGCAGCTGCCCGAAGGACGCGGCGCCGATGAACAGCCCCGGGACGATCTTGTCGCAGATGCCCAGCAACAGCGCGGCATCGAACGCCTCGTGGCTGAGGGCCACCGCGGTCGCCAGCGCGATCACGTCGCGGCTGAACAGCGACAGCTCCATGCCGGCGCGGCCCTGCGTGACGCCATCACACATGGCGGGCACGCCGCCCGCCACCTGCGCGGTGGCGCCGGTGGCGCGCGCCGCGGCGCGGATCACCTGCGGAAAACTCTCGAAAGGCTGGTGCGCCGACAACATGTCGTTGTAAGAGGTGACCACGCCGATGTTCGGCACCGGAGTCTGCAGCCGCGGCTTGTCCTCGCCCGAGGCCGCCAGCACGTGCGCGAGATTGGCGCAGGCCAGCTTGCCGCGCGCCGGTTCGACGAGCTTGCGCTTGCGCGTGCGTTCCAGGTATTCGCCGCGCGCGGCGGCAGAACGGCCGCCGATGCGCTCGGTGACCTCGGCGATGACGTCGTGAATCCTACTCATACCAGCTGTGCCCGTGCCTCTCGGTCAAGGCGATCGCCGAGGTCGGCCCCCAGGTGCCGGCCGGATAGGGCTTCACCGTCTGCCGCGTGGTGCGCCAGCTGTTCTGGATGCCGTCTATCCACTGCCATGCCGCCTCGACCTCGTCACGGCGCACGAACAGCGTGGTGTTGCCCTTGAGTGCGTCGAGCAGCAGACGCTCGTAGGCGATGCGCGTGCGGCCTCCGCTCTCGTCCTTGGGCAGCGAGAGCTCGAGCGGCACTTCGCGCAGGCGCACGCCTTCGAGGCCCGGTTGTTTGCTGAGAATCTGCAGCACCACGCTTTCCTGCGGCTGCAGGCGGATCACCAGCCGGTTGGCCTGCAGGTTGGGCTCATCGGCCGCGAAGATGTTGTGCGGCACGGTCTTGAACTGGATGGCGATGTCGG
>CAMLGF010000113.1 GCA_946479515.1 uncultured Pseudomonadota bacterium
GTGTTACCTATGTCTCCGGTATAAACCGTCACCTGTCTGTCCGGAATAGACAATGTGGAGAATGGCTCCCTGGGTTGGACTCGAACCAACGACCAACGGATTAACAGTCCGACGCTCTACCGACTGAGCTACCAGGGAACCGGAACCGGTGAAGGGCGCGCATTCTCATGGCTTCCCCCTTCGCCGTCAAGCAATCCGACTGGTTTTCAGAGACTTACGCCCGCGCCGACGGGCAATTTCCGGCCGCGTCGCTGCCTCCGGGGCGGCCATGGGCCAGGCGATGACCCTTGACCTCGACCAAACTCGAAGTTGCACGATGGCGGGCATGAAAAACCATGCTCGTTCGAAGACGCTCCTGGGTGCCGTGGCCGTGCTGTTCGGTTGTGCGGCGTGTTGTGCTCTGCCGCTGCTGGCGGGGCTGGGTATCGCCGGTGCGGGCGGGGGACTCATCGCCTGGTTCGCGAGCCACGAGATCATGTTCGGTCTCGGGGTGGCGGTGCTGATATTCGCGCTGGGAGCAGGGTGGAAGGCGTCGCGCCTGCGCCGCGTCGGCGGCTGAGCGCAGTTGCGGCGAAGGCTGCGCGGCGTCCATATTCGGCGCGATGAGATCACTGTCCATCGGCGAGTTGGCGAAGCGCTCGGGAGTCAACGCGACGGCGCTGCGTTTCTACGAACAGGCGGGCATCCTGCCGCCGCCGGCACGCGCCTCGGGGCGGCGCCGCTACGACGAGGAGGCGATCCGCCGGCTGGAGGTGCTGCGGTTCGCGCAGCAGGCGGGGTTCACGCTCACCGAGATCAAGACGCTGTTCCATGGCTTCGGCTCGCAGACCCCGTTGAGCGCGCGCTGGCAGAAGATGGCGCGCGCCAAGCTGGTGGAGCTCGACGAGTTGGCGAAGCGCATCCGCAGGATGAAGCGCGCCCTGGAGCTCGGCCTCAGGTGCGGCTGCCTGCGCGTGGAGGACTGCACGCTGTCGGCGCGCGATGCGGGCAATGCATGTCTCTCGGCGTCATCGCAGGGTTGCTGCGCATGAGCGAGTTCCTGCGCACCTTGGGCCTGTTCTGCCTCACGGCGGTGGCCGAGATCGTCGGCTGCTATCTACCCTATCTCTGGCTCAAGAAGAACGGCCCGGCCTGGCTGCTGTTGCCGGCGGCGTTGAGCCTTGCCCTGTTCGCCTGGCTGCTGTCGCTGCATCCCACGGCGGCGGGGCGGGTGTACGCGGCCTATGGCGGCGTCTATGTGGGGGTGGCCATCCTGTGGTTATGGCTGGTCGATGGCCAGCGGCCGACGTCCTGGGACCTGGTGGGCGCGGGCGTGGCGCTCGCGGGCATGAGCATCATCATGCTGGCGCCGCGGCAGTAGCCCGCGCGGAGTTCGGGAACGGCGCCCACTCTTTATATATGCGCCGGGGCAGGTCCTCGCGGCCGCCACCCGCCCACGGGGTTCCCCCGAGCGTGACGCGTTTCGCTGGCCAGTCCTGCCGTCCGGGCGCATAGTGACCGAAATTCGGCCGGGGCAAGGGTGGGGCCATGGCTAGAAGCGAAAGCGACATCGTTCGCGACACATTCGCACGCGCCACGCGCCTGCGGACTCCGGAAAGGCGGGTCGAAGACTACCGCCGCGCCTTCGTATTACTCTGCGAAGAACCGTTCGACGATCTCGACAAGACGCTCGCGCGCATGCTCGAGTGCCTGGCGATCACGCTCGATGTGGGCCGCGTGAGTTTCTGGTCTTACGACGAGGTGCAGCAGGTCATCCGCTGCGAGCACATGTACCGCGCCGACCGCAACTCACCGCTGGGACCCACGCTGCTGCGCCGCTCGGAATTCCCGCATTACTTCGATTCGCTGTGCAAGCAGCTGGTGATCGCGGTGGAAGACGCCGCGGAGGATCCCCGCACCTCCGAGCTGCACGATGGCTATCTCGAGCCGCTGGGCGTGATCTCGATGCTGGACGTGCCGGTGCGGGCCTTCGGACGCTACCTTGGCGTGCTCTGCCACGAGCAGATCAACAGTCCGCGCGTCTGGACCCAGGAGGACGAGACCTTCGCGGCCGCGGTCGCCACGCAGGTGGCGTTGGCCTTCGAGCGCGACCATGCGCGCCGCGCGCAACAGCAGCTGTTGGCGCGTTCACTGCGTGACGAGGAATCCGGACTCGCCAACCGGGTGCAGCTCGAGCAGGCGCTCGTCGCCTATCAGCAGAATCCGCTGAGCGTGGGCGCGCTGGTGATCACATCGGCGGACCAGTACAACTTCGTCGCCGGTTCCATCGGCGTGCGGCGCATGCCGGCGCTGCTGCGCCAGCTCGGCGCACGCCTCATCGCCGCCGCGCCCGAGGGCACGCTGGTGGCGCGCATCGCCAGCAACGAGTTCGCGCTGCTGTTGCGCGGCATCGGGCCCAGCGGTGTGCCCGCGGCGGTCAGCGCCATCAACGCGGCGGCCAAACTACCGCTGGTGAACGAGGGGCAGCGGCTTTTCATGACGCTGAGCACCGGCTACACGCTGCTCGACCCCACGGGTGCCGAGGGGCCGGACGTGCATATCGCCGAAGCGCACATGGCCTCGCTGCACGCGCGCGATCGCGGCGGCGACCGCGCGGAGGCCTTCACGGAAGAGATGCGCCTGGCGATGCGCACGCGCCTGTCGCTGGAACAGGATCTGCGCCGCGCGCTCGATGCCGCGGAATTCGATCTGTATTACCAGCCCATCGTGCCGCTGCGGCCGGGTGGTGGTGCGGCGCTGGAAGCGCTGCTGCGCTGGCGACACCCGACCAGCGGCATCCTCTCGCCGGGCGAGTTCATCGAGGTGGCGGTGGACTCGGGCGTGATGCTCGAGCTGGGTCGGCGCGTCCTGCGCGCGGCCTGCAATGCCATCGCGCGTTTGCGCACGCGCCCGGGCCTGGAAGAGCTGCAGGTCACCATCAACATGTCGGCACCCGAGGTGCTGCTGCCGGGCACCGCGGACGCGGTGCGCTCGGAGCTGCTGGCGCATGGCCTGTCGCCGCGCGCAGTGACTCTCGAGATCACCGAGACCGCGCTGATCTGCGATCTGGACCGCGCCGCGGAAGCCATCGCCGAGATCCGCGCGCTGGGCGTGCAGATCAGCCTGGACGATTTCGGTACGGCATATTCGTCGCTGTCGTGGCTGCGCCAGTTGCCCATCGACAAGGTGAAGATCGACCGCTCCTTCGTCGCGGGCATCACGCGCGATCCGCAGGATCTCGCCATCGTGCGTTCCATCGTCGAACTCGCGAAGGCTTTCAAACGCGACGTGGTGGCCGAGGGCGTGGAAACCGAGGAGCAGTTGCGGGTGTTGCGCGAGCTGGGCGTGGAACATGCGCAGGGCTATCTGTTCGCACGACCGATGCCGTTCGAGACGCTGGACGCGGACGGCTTGCGCGAACTGGCCCGGCTGGGACGTTAGACAGCCCTTGAGGGCGCTGGTGGCCGGGCCGGCAAGCCTCGACCCATTTCAGGACAGGCGGCCGCTGCGCAGCCGCAGCGAGGACGCACGCGCCGGGACTCTGGCGTTGAGCACTTCTCGGAGGCTGGCGAGCGTGCGCCGGATCGCCGGTGCGGATGCGCCGGCAATCGTATCCGCGGGAATCACCAGCTGAAAGCCGCGGGTGTGCGCGTCGCAGGCCGTCATCCATACGCAGCTCTCCGCCGAGACGCCGATGACCACCAGGGTGTCGACGCGCAGGTCTTCGAGCAGCACTTCCAGAGGCGTGCCGAAAAATGCCGAATGCCGTGGCTTGAATACGATGAGATCTCGCTCTTCCGGGGCCAGCGCCTTTACCAGCCCCGCGCCGGCGCGGCCCGGCTCGAGGCAGCGTTGCAGCAGCGCGGGCGCGTCGCTGCGCCAGGCGCCGAGGGAGTCATTGACGAAAATCACGGGCACACGATGCTGTCGAGCGCAGACGAGCAGTCTGCGGATGGCGGGCACGCGCGGGGCCAGCGCGCGCCGCACCGCCGGGCCGTCGGGAAAGTCGAAATCGCTGATGAGGTCCAGCGCCAGTACCGCGGCGCGACCTCGCGAGCCCTTCCGTGGCTGGAGGCCGCGCCGCATTCCCAGGCCGTGTCAGCGGTGGCGCCCCGTGGGCGCGCGCTCCTGCAGGCCGGCACGCCGGCCGCGCGGCGCCGGCATGTCCATCATGCCGCTGCCTTCGAGCTCGGCCTTGCGTTGCGCGATCTGTTCGCCCAGCGCGTCCAGGTCCATATCCGATTTGCGGGCTTCGCCGAACATGCCGTCCGACTTCTCTTCTTCCTTCACGTGGTGCTTGATCATCTCGGAGAGCACCGTGACCATGGAATCGAAGTAGTCGTCATCCGGGCTCGACGCCTCGATCTTCGCGATCAGCTCCTTGGCGCCGTCATGCTCGATCTCGGCCTCGTGGTGAATGTCCTTGTCCTCGGTGGCCTCGAGGAAGGCCGGATAGAAGATCTCCTCTTCGACGATGGTGTGCATCTTGAGGGCGTTGCAGATGCTGGTGGCCAGCTCCTGCTTCTTCGACTCGTCGCGCGCCTTCTCGAACTGCGCGAACATCTGTTCCACCTCGCGGTGATCGGCCTTGAGCAGTGCGATCGCATCCTGGGAACGCATCGCTGTGTCCGTGCGGCGCGTGCTCTTCGCGCGTCCCTTTGCCTTGGTCTTAGACTTTGCCATGACAGCCTCCTTTGACTGTGTCGCACGATAAGGCGCGCGCACTGCTCTCGACAGGCAGAGATGCCAACGTTTGCAGTCAGGGCGCTCCGACGTCCGATGCGAATCGTTTTCAAGTGGCCGCGTCGACGCGCGGATGCTCGAGCCGCCGCCGGCCGGTGGCGCGCCGCTCGTAGTCTTCGCGCGTCAATGAGCGATTGATGCCGAATGCCGCGCGCGCGCCTTCGGCCGCGGCGACGATGGCGAGCTGCACGTCGCGGATGATATTGCCCGCGACGAACACGCCGGGGACGCTGGTGGCCTCGTAGTCGCCGCAGAGCACACCGCCATCACGGCCGAACCGGCAGCCCAGCGAGGCGGCGAGCTTCGACTGCTCGCGTGACGGAGTATCGAAGAACAGCGCATCGCGAGGCAGCGCTTCGCCATCGCGGAACACCAGGGCGCGCAGGCGTCCGCGGGCGCCCTGCAGCGCGGCAATGGGCTTCTCGATCAGGCGGATGCCGTTGCGGTCGAGATCGCGCCGCTCGCGTTCGCGGTAGCCGGCCCGGCCGTCCGTGCACAGCACGATGTCGCCGGTCCAGGCCGTCATCGCGCGTGCCATCTGCAGGCCTCGCTGGCGACGTCCATACACGGCGACGCGCCGGCCGCGCATTTCCCAGCCGTCGCAGTAGGGGCATTGGAACACCGACCGGCCGAACAGCGGCTCGATGCCGGGGAGGGGCGGCAGCAGATCGAAGACCCCGGTGGCGATGAGCAGCTTGCGTGCACGTATGCGACGTCCGTCGGCCAGGCGCACGGCGAAACCCGTGCCCCGCCTGCGCGCGCCCTTCACCTCGACGCGCGCGAACCGCACGCCGGGATACTTCAGGACCTCACGTCGCGCCAGGTCGAGGAAGCGGGCGGGCACGATGCCGTCGCGCGAGAGATAGGCATGCATCTCCTTCGAGGCCCAGCTGCGCGGCGTGCCGGTGTCGCAGAGCAGGACGCGCCGGCAGGCGCGTCCCAGCACGAGCGCCGCAGACAGGCCAGCAGGGCCGGCACCCGCAATGATGACATCCCAGTCCCTCCTCAATGTTGCGTGCGCGAAGTGTTCAGGGCTGGCTTGAGCACCTCCTTGTTGTATTCATTCTGCTCTCCTCGAAGGTCATGTCCGTCCATGACGAAATCCTTGGGGTGTGAACGCTGCGGGATGAGGACGGAGCGTGCGCCCCGCCGCGGGCATACCGCATCGGTAGCACCAATCGGTTTGCGTGGGAGTGCCCCTACCCGACGACAGAATCCGCAGTGGTTCGATGAGGGATGCGGCTATATCCGTGCGAGGTCGAACACGGCGCTAATGGGGGACTACCTTTCCACCCATCTCCTTACAGGGAAACCATGGCCGCCAAGAAACGCAAAGCCGGTGCGAGCAACACCGCGAAATCCACTGGACGATCCACCATTAGCGGCCCGTCCGTAAAAAAGCCGCGCGGCGAGGCGGTCGATCCAGGGTCCGCGAAACTGCTCGGCACCGCCGAGCTGGCGGCCATGCGGCCTTTCAACCGCGACAAGGCCGGTGAGATCGGCGATGCGTCCCGTAGCCTCCCTCCCGGCGAGCACTACGAAGCGCCGGGCCGAGATGTCACCGCGAGCACGCTCAGCGAGGCCAATGTGTCACCCAAGCCGGGGGAGCTGGCCATACCGGGGGTCAACTCGGCGTCAGGCAATCTGGATCGCGTGCGCGCCGACTCGTCCGGCCAGGTTCTTACCACCAATCAGGGTGTTCCGGTGGCGGACAACCAGAACTCGCTCAAGGCGGGGCTGCGCGGCCCGGCCTTGCTCGAGGACTTCATCCTTCGCGAGAAGATCACGCATTTTGACCACGAACGCATCCCCGAGCG
>CAMLGF010000114.1 GCA_946479515.1 uncultured Pseudomonadota bacterium
TGGTGGAAAGGGAGGGAATCGAACCCTCGACCCCGGCATTATGAGTGCCGTGCTCTAACCGGCTGAGCTACCTTTCCACGCCCGGTCTGACCGAATTTCCGCCCGGGCGAACGCCCGCAGCGAAAGGGGCCGCGATTCTCACGGCGGCGCCCCGCCCTGTCAAGGCAATTCCCGCGAAAACAAGGGCTTAGCTCAAAAGCGCCGGGCCGTGTCGCGGGGGGGCGCTTAACGCAGATCAACTGTTGTCCGCCGGGACTGCGATACCCCTCTCAAAACCGGCCCACCGGATCAAGTCATAGGCGAATCAAGCCGATACGACAGGTCGGGGCGCTCTCGGTCGGGCGCCAGGACTCGAATCGCCCATGAAATGGCTGCAGCTCGCGCATTTGCCGTTGAGAACCAAGCTGATCGTCGCCAGCGCGCTGACGGCGTTGATCGCGCTGCTGATCGCGGCGCTGACGCAGGGCGTGTCGGCCTACCAGTACCAGCGCACGCAGGCCTACGAACACCTCAATGAAGTGGCGCGCGTGATCGCGGGCCGCAGCACCGCGGCCATCCTGAGCCAGGACTTCGGCCAGGCGGAAGCGCTGGTGAGTGCCTTGCGCGTCGAACCCAACGTCGAAGAAGCCATGCTGATCGACTCGCAGAAGCGCGTGCTCATGCACTACGCGGGCAACAAGACGATGCTGATGCGCACCTCGACGGGCGATCTCACGCCGATCCAGAAATGGCAGCAGTCGGCGATCGAGTCCAACGACCACCTGCACCTGTTCGACGGCTTCCGGGCGCTGCACCTGGTCTACCCCATCAACGACGGCGGCCAGCTCATCGGCCACCTGTACGTGCGCGCCGACCTGACGGAGATGTACGAAGCGCTGATGGTGCAGCTGGCCATCCTGCTGGGCAGCTCGGTGCTCGCCTTCGCCTTTGCCTATCTACTGGCCTCGCGAGTGCAGCGGCAGATCGCCGCGCCCTTGTCCGAGCTGGTGGAGACGATGAGCGCGGCGGAGCGCGGCGACTACTCGCGGCGCGCGAAGGTGACCTCGGACGACGAGATCGGTCACCTGATGCGCGGCTTCAACATGATGCTCGGGCAGATCGAGAGCCGCGAGCAGGAACTGGCCAAGCAGCAGGGCTACCTGGAAGCGCAGGTGGCCGAGCGCACGCGCAACCTGGCGGACGCGAACAAGACGCTGCGTCAGGCGATGAACGATTCGGTGGAAGCCTGCCGCACGGCGGAAGCCGCCTCGCGCGCCAAGTCGGAGTTCCTCGCGCGCATGTCGCACGAGATACGCACGCCCATGAACGGCGTGCTGGGCATGACGGAGTTGCTGCTCGACTCGAAGCTCGACCCGCGCCAGCGGCGTTTCGCCGCGACCATCCAGAGCTCGGCCGACGCGCTGCTGGCGATCATCAACGACATCCTCGACTTCTCCAAGATCGAGGCCGGCAAGCTGCGCCTGGAATCACAGGACCTCGACATCCGCCAGGTGGTGGAGGAAGTCATCGACCTGTTTGCGCAGCGTGCGCACCAGAAGGGCATCGAGCTGCTGCTCGACATCGATCCCTATCTGCATCGCTGGGCGCGGGGCGATGAACTGCGCATCCGCCAGATCCTCATGAACCTGGTGTCGAACGCGCTCAAATTCACGGCCAGCGGCCACGTGCTGGTGCGCGCGCGCGGCGTGAATCCTTCCGACACGCACGTGTCGCTGGTCATCGACGTGATCGACACGGGCACGGGCATCCTGCCGGAGAACCAGGCGGCGATCTTCGACGCCTTCGTACAGGAAGACGGTTCGACGACGCGCCGCTTCGGCGGCACGGGCCTGGGACTCGCCATCTCGCGCCAGCTTGCCACGCTCATGGGCGGCGACATCACGGTAGTCAGCCAGCCGGGCCAGGGCTCGACATTCTCGCTGAACATCTCGCTGCCGGCGGCGCCGGCCATCACCTCGGATTCCTCGCAGGGCCTGATGCTCGCGCCGGGGACGCGCGTGCTGGTGGTCGACGACAGCGCCATCAACGTGGAGATCCTGGCGTCGCAGCTCGAGGCCTGGGGCTTCGTGGTGAGCACGGCGGCCAGCGCACGCGAGGCTCAAGGCCATCTCGAGCGCATGCAGGCGGACGGCGAGCCTCCGAAGATCATCGTGCTCGACTGGCACATGCCTGAGCAGAACGGCGTCGACTGGTTGTCGGGCGTGCGCCGCAATCCGGCCTGGAAGAGCATCCCGGCGATCATGGTGAGCTCGGTGGCCGACGATCTCGAAGCGGGGCTCGCGGCGCAACTCACGCCCATGCGGCGCCTGGCGAAGCCGGTCCGCCAGAGCATGCTGCGACGTGCCCTGCACGAGGCGCTGCAATCCACTCCCTTCCACGAAGTGAGCTCGGCACCGGCAATGCTGGCTCCGGAGAACGAACCCGTGCTCGATCATCTTTCGGTGCTGCTGGTCGAAGACAACATGGTCAACCGCACGCTGGCGCTGGAGATGCTGCAGCGGCTGGGCTGCGACGCGATGCATGCCGGTAACGGCGTCGAGGCGCTGGACGCGCTCGAGAAGCAGGATTTCGACGTGGTGCTCATGGACTGCCAGATGCCGGTCATGGACGGCTTCATCGCCACGCGCAAGCTGCGCGAGCGCGAGGCGGCGAAGAAGAAAGATCCGACGCGCGTGGTGGCGCTCACCGCGAACGCGCTGGCGGGCGACCGCGAAGCCTGCCTGGCGGCCGGCATGAACGACTACCTGGCCAAACCGTTCACTCTGGCACAGCTGCGCAACATCCTGCTGCCCTCGAAGGTCTCGCGCTCCGCGGCCAACAAGGTGACGCTGGACAACTCGGCCATCGAGGCCGTGCGCCAGCTCGACCCGGACGGCAGCGACCGGCTGCTGTCGCGCCTGATCGCGCTGTATCGCGACGACAGCTCGCAGCTGCTGGCCGACATCGACAATGGACTCAAGGCCGGTGACGCCGACGCCATCGCGCGCGCGGCGCACACGCTCAAGAGCTCCTCGGCCAACCTCGGTGCCACGAACGTCGCGGCGCTCGCGCGGCAGATTGAGCACTCGGCGCGCAGCGGCGAGATCGCCAATCTGTCGGGATCGATCACCAACCTGAAGGCGCAGCGCACGGTGGCGCTGTCCGAGCTCGAGGCGCTGGACGGCGCCGCGAAGGTCGCCTGATGCCCCACAGCGGCGGTCAACCCATCCACGTGCTCATCGTCGACGATGACGCGGGCTCGCGCCTGCTCATGCGTCGCGCGCTCGAGCGCTCGGGCTTCGTGATCTCCGAAGCCGCCGACGGCAATGCCGCGGTCGCGGCGGTGGAGGCCGGATTCTGCAACGCCGTGCTCATGGACGTGGAGATGCCGGCCATGGACGGCTACGAGGCCTGCAAGGCCATCCGCTCGCGCCCCGGCGGCGCGCATCTGCCCATCATGATGGTGACCGGCCGCGACGACGTGGCCTCGATCAACCAGTCCTACCAGGCCGGTGCGACGGACTTCCTCGCCAAGCCCATCAACTGGAATCTGCTGGGTCACCGTGTGCAGTACCTGGTGCGCGGCGGCCGCCTGGTGCAGGAACTCGAGGAGAGCGAGGGCCGGCAGCGCGCCATGCTCGACGCCCTGCCCGACCTGCTGCTCGTGGTCGACTCGCACGACCGCATCGTCGACCGGCTGGGGGCCACCGACAATCACCCTTTCCTGCAGGGCGGCATCAAGCACGAGCAGAAGATCTCCGAGCTCATGAGCGGCGATGCGGCGCGCGCCGTCACGCACGCGCTCGACGATTGCCGCGTGCGCAACGTGCGCACCGAGGTGGAATTCGAGGCCTTCCGCGAAGGCGTCGAGCGCCGCTTCGAGACGCGCATCGTGCCGTACGACAAGGGCCGCCTGCTGCTGGTGCTGCGCGACGTCACCGAGCGCCACCGTGCCAACAACCGCATCCGCGAGCTGGCGTTCTTCGACCCGCTCACCCAACTACCCAACCGGCAGTACCTGTTGCAACTGCTGGAAGAGGCGCGCCGCGAAGCCTCGGCCACGGGCGAGCGGTTCGCCGTGGTGCGCATCAATCTCGACAATTTCAAGCGCATCAACGACAGCATCGGCAATGGCGCGGGCGACGCGCTGCTGCAGGCGGTGGCGCTGCGCCTCGGCACCTTCCTCAAGCTGGAACGCGATGGTGCGGTCACCATGCCGCTGGCGCGCCTGACCAACGACGAATTCGCGGTGGCCATCCGCCACCTGCAGAGCGATGCGGACGTGCAGACGGTGGTGAGCAACGTCGTGGCCGCGTTCGCGTCGCCGTACATGATCCGGCATCGCGACTTCTTCGTCAGCTGCACGCTGGGCATCGCCATCTTTCCCGATCACGGCGGATTCGCCGACGAGCTCTTGCGCACCGCGGGCCTGGCGCTGCAGGAAGCACGCGCCGGCGGCAGCAACCGCGGTGTGGTGTACAGCGAGCACATGCGCGCGCGCTCCGTGGCGCGCCTGGAGCTGGAAACCGAGCTGCGCCGCGCGCTCGAGCAGAACGAACTGTTTCTCGCCTACCAGCCGCAGATCGAAGTGGCCTCCGGCCGCATCGCCAGCGTCGAGGCGCTGGTGCGCTGGCGCCATCCCACGCGCGGCATCGTGCCGCCGGATGAATTCATCCCGGTGGCCGAGGAATCCGGCCTCATCGTGCAGCTGTCGGACCTGGTCATGCGCCAGGCGCTCAAGCAGATCGCCGCGTGGTGGAAAGCGGGCTGCCGCGACCTGCGTGTGGCGGTGAACGTCTCGGGTGCGCAATTCGAGGCGCCGGGCTTTCCGGACTGGGTGTTCGCGCATCTCGACGAAGCCGGCCTGCCGGGCGCGTGCCTGGAGCTGGAGATCACCGAGAGCCTGTTGATGGTGGACGAAGCCGCCGCGGCGCTGGCGGTGCGCGCGGTGCGCGAGCTCGGCGTTCACGTGGCCATCGACGACTTCGGCACGGGCTATTCCTCGCTGGCCTATCTCAAGCACTTCCCCATCGAGGCGCTGAAGATCGACCGCTCCTTCGTGGCGGACCTCGGGCGCGATTCCAACGACGCCGCGATCTGCGCGGCCATCATCGCCATGGGCCGGCAGCTCGGCCTCAAGATCGTCGCCGAAGGCGTCGAGAGCGCCGAGCAGTTGCAGTTCCTGGCCACGCACGGTTGCACGCTGGCGCAGGGCTTCTACATCGCGCGCCCGGTGGAAGCGGCGGAGATGGGCAAGCTGCTGAAGATCGGCGAGGCGAATGGCACGCCGCTCATCGACGTGGGCACTCGCCGGGGCGTGGACGTGCCGCTGGCGGACTACGAGGCGGATCTGCTGCTCAAGGTGGCGAAGAAGTAGCCGGCGGCGCGGCGGGTCGGTCGTGGCGTGGCCGTGAACAAGGCGTCCATGCGCGTGAACCGGAAGCGTTCCTGGCGCTAACATCCCCGCCATGCAATCGCCGTTCGAGATCTTTCAGCTCGGCGCCCTCGGCAGCCTGCTCGCGGGGCTTTGCACGGGCATCGGTGCGCTCGGCATCTACCTCGTGCGGCGACTGAGTCCGCGCATCGAGGACGGCCTGCTGAGCGCCGCCGCCGGGGTGATGCTCGCCGCGACGTTCTTCTCGTTGCTGCTGCCTGCGCTCGAGCGTGCCGACGTCCTGACTACCAGCAAGGTGGCCGCCGTGAGCATGGTCGGCGCGGGGCTGCTGTGCGGCGCGGTCGGCCTGTTCTTCGTGCATCGGCTGGTGCCGCACGAGCACTTCCTGATGGGCAAGGAAGGCCCGGACAGCCAGCGGCTGTCGCGCATCTGGTTGTTCATCATCGCCATCACGCTGCACAACTTTCCCGAGGGCATGGCGGTGGGCGTGGGGTTCGCGGGTGGCGATGAGGGCAACGGCACTCCGCTCGCGGTGGGCATCGGGCTGCAGAACATCCCGGAGGGATTCGCGGTGGCGATCTCGCTGCTGTCCATCGGCTATTCGCGCGCGACGTCTTTCTGGGTGGCCCTGCTCACCGGGCTGGTGGAACCGGTCGGCGGCATGTTGGGCGCCGCGGCGGTCACGCTGGCCGAGCCGCTGATGCCGGCGATTCTCGGGCTCGCCGCCGGGGCCATGTTGTTCGTGATCAGTGACGAGATCATTCCCGAGACCCATCGCCGCGGGTACGAGAACGTGGCGACGTTCTCGTTGCTGGTGGGGTTCGTGGCGATGATGTACCTGGACACCCTGTTCGGATAGGTGTGCGCCGCCGCGCCGGTTCAGGTGCGTCCCCGTTTTCTAGAAAACGAGGAATGTCCCCATTAGACGTTGAAGCGGAAGTGCATGACGTCGCCTTCCTTGACGATGTACTCCTTGCCTTCGAGGCGCAGCTTGCCGGCATCCTTGGCGCCGGCTTCGCCCTGGTACTTGATGAAATCGTCGTAGGCGACCACTTCGGCACGGATGAAACCGCGCTCGAAATCGGTGTGGATCACGCCGGCGGCCTGCGGCGCGGTGGC
>CAMLGF010000115.1 GCA_946479515.1 uncultured Pseudomonadota bacterium
AAGATCCTGGTGTAATCGTTCGCAAGAACCGCAACCCAGTTCGCTGACCGGGGGGGCAGGGCTCATCGCCCTGTCCCCTCGAAGACGAGAAACGATCAGCCTGCATAGCATAGACAGTCAACAAGTTAGTCAACGTCAGCTAGGTAATCTCTACCTAGTCGCTCTTTAGAAAGGAATACGCAAATGGCAAACCAGAACATCCGCATCAGGCTCAAGGCCTTCGACCATCGCCTCATCGACACCTCCGCCAAGGAAATCGTCGAGACCGCCAAGCGCACGGGCGCCACGGTCAAGGGCCCGGTGCCGCTGCCGACCAAGATGGAGCGCTTCACGCTGCTGGTCTCGCCGCACTCCGACAAGGACGCGCGCGACCAGTTCGAGCTGCGTACGCACAAGCGCATCATGGACATCATCAACCCCACCGATAAGACGGTCGATGCGCTCATGAAGCTCGAGCTGCCTGCCGGCGTCGACGTCCAGCTGAAGCTCAACTGAGAAGGAGCCTGCAGACTTGAAGCTGCAGCAACTCCGATATCTTGCGGCCGTGGTGCAGAACGGCCTCAACGTCACCACTGCCGCCCAGGCGCTGCACACCTCCCAACCGGGCGTCAGCAAGCAGATCCGCCTGCTCGAGGAAGAGCTCGGCCTCACGCTGTTCGTGCGCGATGGCCGGGCTCTCAAGCGCCTCACTCCCGCGGGTGAGGAAGTGGCGGCGCGCGCGCTGCGCATGCTGCGCGAAGCGCAGGCCCTCAAGTCGCTCGCCAAGGACCTGAAGCAGGCCGATCGCGGCTCGCTGTCCATCGGCACCACGCACACGCAGGCGCGCTACGTGCTGCCGCGCGTGATCCGCGATTTCCGCGCCAAGTACCCGGACGTGCAGCTGCACCTGCATCAGGGCACCTCCGACCAGATCGCCGAGATGGCGACGCTCGATCGCATCGACTTCGCCATCAACACCGGCAGCCAGGAGAAATTCCCCGATTTCGTGCTGCTGCCCTGCTACTCGTGGCATCGGCAGATCATCGTGCCAAAGGACCATCCGCTGGCGCAGACGCCCAAGCCGAGTTTGCAGCAGCTCGCCCAATATCCGCTGGTCACGTACGTGTTCAGCTTCACCGGCCCGTCGTCGCTGCAGCAGCAGTTCGCGCGCGCGGGCCTCGAGCCCAACGTGTCGCTCACCGCGCGCGATGCCGACGTCATCAAGACCTACGTGCGCCTGGGCCTCGGCGTGGGCGTGGTGGCCAGCATGGCCATCGAGCCCGAGGACGAGAAAGACCTCGTGGTCGTGGAAGCGGGACATCTCTTCCCGCAGCACATCACCTGGATCGGCTTCCGTGCCGGCGCGCTGCTGCGCGGCTTCACCTACGATTTCATCCAGCTGCTCGCGCCGCACCTGACGCGCGAGCGCGTCGACCGCATCCTCGCCGCCCCCACCCCCGCCGCCCGCGAGAAACTCCTCTCGAGCATCGACGTCCCCCGCTACGACTAATGGGGACATTCCTCATTTGCTAGCAAATGGGGACAGGGCTCAAGACGAACCTCGGCCGCCGGTTGCTGCTCGGATTGCTTGTGCTGATCGGCAAATCGGCGACCCTGCAGCTCTCTGTCTCGGTGAGTCCTGGCGTGTCTTCACGCTCGATCCCGGCCGGTTGTTAGGGGAGTGACCATGAGGGAAGGGGGAATGGGGGCGAGGGAACAAACGGGGACATGTCAAATTCCAGTCGTCACAATCTCCCGACTACCTAACTAACAACGGTCGCACTCGATTGTGACAACAGTGATTTGACATGTCCCCGTTTTCGTTTCCCCCATTTCCAGCACATATGTAAACACCCGTCATCATTGCGCATCTTTGTTGGCGTATCCTCCGGCGCGCTTGTTTGTGAAGACGTGAATCGCGCGTCTTCGTCGAAAAATCCGCCATGCCACACAGGGAAGGTCTCATGCGCAAACTGACTGCGTTTCGCGGGCTGCTGGCCGCGTCGGCGTTCTTCTCCTCTCTCGCGTTCGCGCAGGTGCGCATCAGCGAGATCCACTACGACAACGCGGGCACCGACACCGGTGAAGCGATCGAGATCTCCGCGCCCGCGGGCACCGACCTGACCGGCTGGGCGGTCATCCTCTACAACGGCGCGAACGGCCAGACCTATCGCAACGACCCGCTCGCGGGTGTCGTGGCGGCCAGCTGCGACACGCGCGGCGTGATGGTGGTCAACTATCCGACCAACGGTATCCAGAACGGCTCCCCCGATGCCGTCGCGCTGATGAATGCGCTGGGCGGCATCGTCGAGTTCCTCTCGTACGAGGGCACGTTCGCGGCCGTCAACGGCCCGGCAGCGGGCATGACCGCCACCGACATCGGCGTGTTCGAAGACGGCACGGGCGCGGTGGGACAGACGCTCCAGCGCAGCGCCACCGGTACCTGGGCACTGTCGGATGGCACCCTCGGCGCCTGCAACGACAACGAAGCAACAAATCCACCGGCGGTCGTCGCCAGCGTCGTCGTGACGCCCGCGGCCGGCGCCATCCCGGTGGGCGGCACGGTGTCGCTCGCCGCGGCGGCGTTCGATGCCGCCAGCGCGCCGATTCCGGGCGTCAGCTTCACCTGGATCAGCAGCGACACCTCGGTTGCCAGCGTCAGCGCGACCGGGGAAGTCACCGGACTCGCGGCCGGCTCCGTGCTGATCACGGCCACGGCGGCGAATGGCGTGAGCGGCTCGGCCACCTTCGAGATCACCGCGGTGCAGCCGCCCTCGGACGACGTGCGCATCAACGAGATCCACTACGACAACGCTAATGCCGATGCGGGCGAGGCCATCGAGATCGAAGGCGCGGCCGGCATCGACCTGACCAACTACAGCCTGGTGCTCTACAACGGCAATGGCGGCGTGGTGTACGACACGCAGCTGCTGTCCGGCACGATCCCGGCGAGCTGCGGCGACCGCGGCGTGCTGGTGGTGAGCTATCCGGCCGACGGCATCCAGAACGGCGCGCCCGATGGCGTCGCGCTGGTGAACAGCCTCGGGCAGGTGCTGCAGTTCCTGTCGTACGAAGGCACGGTGCTGGCCACCAACGGTCCCGCGCAGGGCCTTTCGTCCACGGACATCGGCGTGGCCGAGAATTCCGCGCCGGTGGGCACGTCCCTGCAGCGCGCCGCGAACGATGCCTGGTTCCAGGGCGTGGCGAGTTTCGGCGCCTGCAATCCCGATGAGCCCGTCCCCGCGGCCAACACCATCCAGTTCTCGGGGCGCACGCCGTCGGATGTGCCGCTGCCGGTGGGTTTCGAGGACCAGCTGTTCGCGCGGCTGGTGAGCCCGGACAGCCAGACCGTGCCCAGCACCTTCACCTGGGAAGCGCTGACGCCCGACATCGCCACCATCGACGCGCGCGGCGTGATGCACGCGGTCGCCGCGGGCACCGCCACCTTCCGCGCCACGGCGGCGGCCGATGGCACCACGGACACCTGGACGCTGCCCACCACGGTCGCGGTGGCCAGCACCACCGCGCAATACGCCAACAACACCGAGTTCGGCGAGCCGATGGACGCGGACCCATCCGACGACTGGATCATCGAGCGGCCGCAGTACACGAGCTCGTGGAACCCGAACCGCGGTTCGCCCAACTGGGTGGCCTACGAACTCGACGCCAGCCATTTCGGCGCCGAGGACCGCTGCGACTGCTTCACCATGGACGCGGATCTGCCGGCGTCGCTGCCGCGCCTGACTACCGCGGATTACACCGACGCGGGGGCATTCCACGGCTACGGCATCGACCGCGGACACCTGGCGCGCTCCTTCGATCGCACGTCGGGCAGCCTGGACAACGCCACCACGTTCTATCTCAGCAACATCATTCCGCAGGCCGCGGACCAGAACCAGGGACCCTGGGCGCAGTTCGAGAACGAGCTCGGCAACCTGGCGCGCAACGACGATCGCGAGGTGTATGTGCTGGCCGGCGCCACCGGCAGCAAGGGCACGCTCAAGAACGAAGGCAAGATCGTCATCCCGACGCACACCTGGAAGGTGGCGCTGATCCTGCCGCGCGACCATGGCCTCGCGGACGTGCGCGACTACCGCGACGTGCAGGCGATCGCTGTGATCATGCCCAACGAACCGGGCATCCGTAACGTGCCCTGGCAGAGCTATCAGACCACCGTGGACCAGGTGGAGACCCTCACCGGCTACGACCTGCTGGCGCTGCTCGAGGACGACGTCGAAGCGGCGGTGGAGTCGGGCACGCAGCCGCCCATCGCCGGCATCGTCGCGCCGGCCTCCGTGCTCGAAGGCGACAGCGTGCCGTTCAATGCCGGCAGCTCGATCGACCCCAATGGCTCGGTGGCGAGCTACGCCTGGGACTTCGGCGACGGCACGACGGGCGAGGGCATCTCGGTCGTGCACACCTATGCCCAGGACGGCGTGTATGCGGTGCGCCTCACTGTCACCGACAACGATGGCCTAACGGACTCCGCGCAACTCACGGTGAACGTCGCGAACGTCCCCCCGGTGGTGGCGCCCGTGGCCAATGGTTCGCTCAATGTGGGTGCGACCTACACCGTCAACGGCACGTTCACCGACCCGGGCGCGGATGCCTGGCGGGCGACCGTGACCTGGGGCGATGGCAGCGCACCCGAGCAATTGTCGCTGACCGGGCGCAGCTTCTCGCTGTCGCACGTGTACACCGCCGCCGGCTCGTATGCGGTCACGGTGCGGGTCGCCGATGACGACGCGGCGGGCGAGGCCACGCATGAGGTCACCGTCACTGCCGTGGCGCCGGGACTGTCCGCCGCCCTGCCGCTCATCGACCAGCTGGTGACGCGGCACAAGATCAGCCGCCCCATCGGCATGCTGCTCAAAGCCCAGGTGATCGCCGCGCAGGTCATGATGGGCCGCGGCAACGTCATTGGCAGCAAGTTCGTCGTGCGCTCCGTGCTGCGCCAGCTCGACCTGCTGGCCCGCTGCCGCATGGTGTCGCGCGCCGACCTGGCCCCTCTGCGGGCGGTATTGGCGGCATTCCTCGTCTCCTAGAAGTCGCGGGAAATGGGGGGAAATGGGGTCGCTCCCCATTTCCCGGAAACGGGCAGTGATGCCATTTCCCCCCTGTTATTCCTGCATAACCAAAAATGCTTTCCGGGGAGGGGGGTGGACTCTTAGAGTCGCCTCCCCTATGCAGGCGCAAATTCAACCAGTTACGACGCTGAAACCGGTCCCGGCTCCCCGGCGGAGCGGCGTCGCCAAGCTCACCCACCTGGCCCGCCTGGAAGCCGAGAGCATCCACATCTTCCGCGAGGTGGCGGCCGAGTTCGCCAAGCCGCTGCTGATGTACTCCATCGGCAAGGACTCCTCGGTGCTGCTGCACCTCGCGCGCAAAGCCTTCTTCCCTGGCCGCATACCCTTCCCGCTGCTGCACATCGACACCGGCTGGAAATTCCGGGAGATGATCCAGTTCCGCGACGAGACCGCCCGGAAGCTCAACGCCGAGCTCATCGTGTACACGAACGAGGCCGGCCGCGCGGCGGGCGTCACGCCGTTCACGCACGGCGCGCGCTACACCGACATCATGAAGACCGAGGCGCTCAAGCAGGCCCTCGACAAATACGGCTGCGATGCCGCGATTGGTGGGGCGCGCCGGGATGAGGAAAAAAGCCGCGCCAAGGAGCGCGTGTTCTCCTTCCGCGACGCACAGCACCGCTGGGACCCCAAGAACCAGCGCCCCGAACTCTGGAACCTCTACAACGGCCGACTGCGCCGCGGTGACAGCATCCGCGTGTTTCCGCTCAGCAACTGGACCGAGGTCGACATCTGGACCTACATCCACACCGAGAACATCCCGGTGGTGCCGCTGTATTTCGCCAAGCCGAGACCCATCGTCGAACGCGACGGGCTCAAGATCATGGTCGACGACGACCGCTTGCCGTTGCAGGACGGCGAGAAACCGCACCTCGAGACCGTGCGTTTCCGTTCGCTCGGGTGCTATCCCCTCACCGGTGCGCAGGTATCAAAGGCTGCCAACGTGCCCGAGATCATCGAAGAGATGCTGCGCACCACCACTTCCGAGCGGCAGAGCCGCGCCATCGACGCGGACTCCGCCGCGGCGATGGAGAATCGCAAGAGAGAAGGATATTTCTGAGGTCATGGCGTACCACCTGTCCATCGAGCGAGACCTTTAAGTGGCTGCCATCGAAACCAAGCCCGCGGCCGCGGTCGGCGACCCCGCGCACCTGACGCTGGAGCAGTTCCTCGCACAGCAGCGCGAGATCGACCTGCTGCGTTTCATCACCTGCGGGTCCGTCGACGACGGCAAGAGCACGCTCATCGGCCGGCTGCTGCACGACACGCGCCAGGTGTTCGACGACCAGCTGAACGCGGTCGCCAACGACAGCAAGCGCTGGGGCACCACGGGCGAAGTGCCCGA
>CAMLGF010000116.1 GCA_946479515.1 uncultured Pseudomonadota bacterium
CCGGACCTCAAGGCCAACCAGAACATGATGCAGCTGTCCGAGGAGCTCACCTCCACCGAGAACAAAGTGGCGTTCGCGCGCCAGGCGTACAACGACTCGGTGATGAGCTACAACAACCAGCGCGAGATGTTCCCGGGCAGCATCATCGCGGGCATGTTCAATTTCACGCCGGCACAGCTGCTCGAGATCGCCAAGCCCGAGGCGCGCGAAGCGCCGAAGGTGAGCTTCACCTGAGCCGCTGACGCCGGTGGATTTCTTCGCCCGACAGGAAGCCGCGCGACGCATGACGCGCTGGCTCCTGGTCGCGTTCCTGTTCAGTGTCGTGCTGGTCGCGACCGCCATTGCCGCGGTGGTCTACTACGTGACTGGCGCCACCGGAAAGTCGCCGGAGGCGGCAGCGGGCACGGCGACGCTCGCAGCCGCGGTCACATTGCTGGTTGTGGGTGGCGCCAGCCTGTTCAAGACGCTGGCGCTGCGCGCGGGCGGCAGCGTGGTGGCGCGCTCGCTGGGCGGCACGCGCGTGGAGCGCGGCACTCGCGATCTGGCGCTTCGCCGCCTGCACAATGTGGTCGAGGAAATGGCCATCGCCTCGGGCGTGGCCATGCCCGAGGTGTACGTGCTGGAGAACGAAGACGGCATCAATGCCTTTGCCGCCGGCAACACGCCGGCGGATGCCGCCATCGCCGTGACGCGCGGCGCGATCACGCGCCTCAACCGCGAAGAGCTGCAGGGCGTCATCGCTCATGAATACAGTCATGTGCTCAATGGCGACATGCGGCTCAACAGCCGGCTGCTCGGCTGGGTGTTCGGCCTGCTGGTGGTCGCCGTGGCGATGCGCATCTTCCTGCAAAGTGGCGCCGCGCGCTCGCGCCGTCGCGACGACAAGGGCGGCGGGCTGGTGCTGATCGCGATCGCCATCATGGCCATCGGCTACATCGGCGTGTTCGTGGGGCGCATCCTGCAGGCCGCCGTGTCCCGGCATCGCGAGCGACTCGCGGACGCCTCCGCGGTGCAGTTCACCCGCAATCCCGCCGGCCTCAAGGGCGCGCTGCTCAAGATCGCCGGGGTGAGCTCTGGATCGCGTATCGCCTCTCCCGACCGGGAAGAGGTCGCGCACATGCTGTTCGCGCCGGGCATGACACGGCTGTTCGCCACGCACCCGCCGATCGCCGAGCGCATCCACGAGCTGGATCCGTCCTTCCGCAAGCAGGATCTCGCGGCACTGGCCGCGGTCGCAGGGCGCGAGGCCGAGCAGCTGCGGCTGGCGCCGGCATTCGCCGCGCCGGACGGCGACGCGACCGGCGATGGACCCGCCGCACCGGCGGCGGTAGCGACCTCGGCGGCGGCCGCGCAGGTGGCCGCGCTCGCCGGCACCTTCGACGACAACCAGCAGCGCTACGCGCGCGAGGCGCGCGGGCGCATCCCCGAAGAGCTGCAGGCCTTCGCCGATTCCCCGGATGCGGCCCGCGTGCTGCTGTTCGCGCTGCTGCGCGGCGGCACCGAGGACGTTGCCGCCCGTCAGGACGCGCACATCGAGCAGATCTACGGCGCCGCCTTGCTGGCGCAGGTGCATGGCTCGCTCCCCGCGGCACGCCGCCTGGCGCCCACGTTGCGTCTGCCGGCCGTGCAGCAGCTGTTCCCCGCGATTCGTCGCATGACCGCAGCGGAGCGCGAGGAGCTGCGCGCGGCGGCGCAGCGGCTCGCCGAGGCGGACGACCATGTCGACGTCTTCGAATGCTGCCTCACGCTGCTGCTCGAGGCTGGCTTGCGCGAGGGGCTGGAGCACGGCGACGAGCATGGTGCACGTTCGCTGCCGCAATCGGCCGACGCCGTGCGCGCAGTGTTCGCCATCCTCGCGACGCAGGGCACCGAGGGCGAAGAGCGGGCGCGACGCGCCTACCAGGCCGGCCTGCAGCACGTGTTTCCGGGCCAGTCGGCATCGTTCGCGCCACCGGCGCGCTGGGCCGAGGCGCTGCGCCTCGCGCTCACGGAACTCGCGGCGCTGCGTCCGTCGGCCAAGAAGCTGCTCATCGAAGGCCTGGTGCACACGGTGGCGCACGATCGCCGCCTTTCGGTGGCCGAGGGCGAGCTGCTGCGCACCGTGTGCGCGGTGCTGCATTGTCCGCTGCCGCCGATTCTCGCCAGCTAGCTCAGAACACGCGGAACGGGCGGAATCCGTCGTCTCGGATGCGAATGGGGCTCGCGCGCCACGCGCGCCGCGCATGCGGGCCGTTTCCCGCGGCGCGCGCGCCGTTTTCCGGTGCCAGTACCCGCGTCGCGGGTTCCTGCGCGAGTCGCAGCGTCTCGAATCTGGCCTCGAACTCCTCGAGGCAATCGGCCAGAGTGGATGTCTTCATGACGGCTCCAGGTGTCGTGTGTCTCTTGGTTTCGGGACGCACGATACGGAGCCGCTCTTGCGGCGCGATGAAGGACTGAAGAAGCTGCGATTACACCGCCCTCGAGCGTCCAATTGCGCGCGGGGGCCGGCCAGCGCGGACTAGCTAGTCGAGGAAGCGGCTGATGGCGGCCGCGAAGGGCTCGATGTCGGCCAGGAAGGCGTCGTGTCCCTCCAGGGACGCCAGCGGCACGAACTCCGTCTCGGTGCCCGCGGACTCGAACGCGGTGGCGATGGCGCGCTGCTCGTTGATGGTGAACAGGATGTCGGATTCCACGCCGATCACCAGGGCACGCTCCGCGGCCGCGCGTTTGAGCGCCGCGGCCGGCGAGCCGCCATGCGCACCGAGATCGAAACGGTCCATGGCGCGCGACAGATACAGGTAGCAGTTCGGATCGAACACCGACACGAACTTGTCGGCCTGCGCGTTGAGGTAATCCTGCACCGCGAACTCGGCGGCGAAATGCGCGCGGCCTGGCGACAGCACTTCATAGCGCCGATCCGACGCGGGCCGCCGCCCGAAACGATGTTTCCACTCGGCGGCCGAGCGGTAGGTGATGGTGCCCAGCTTGCGCGCCAGGCGCATGCCAGTGTTTGGCCGCACTTCGCCGGTGTACTGGCCTTCCTGCCAATCCGGGTCGGTGAGGATGGCATCACGTTGCAGCGAGCGCAGCGCGATGGCGAATGGCATGGCAGCGGGGCTGCCGGAAATGCTGACCACGCGGCGCGCGACATTGGCGAACTGCGCCGCGAAGGCCAGCACCACCATGCCGCCCAGCGATGCACCCACCACTGCCGACAATCTCTCGATGCCCAGCGAGCGAATGGCCTCGTAACCGCCGCGCGCGATGTCCTCCACCGACAGGTCGGGGAAATCCAGCCGGTAGGCGAGGCCGCTCGCCGGGTCGATGGATGACGGGCCCGAGGAGCCGAAGCAGCTGCCCAGTGAATTGACGCAGATGACGAAGTAGCGATGGGTGTCGATGGCCTTGCCGGGCCCGACCATTCTCTCCCACCAGCCTGGCGACGGATCCGCGGGCGAGGAAGCCGCGTGCGCGGATGGCGAGAGCCCGGTGAACAACAGGATCGCGTTGTCGCGGTCCTGGTTGAGCGTACCCCAGGTCTCGAAGGCCACGCGTCCATCGGTCAGCGAGCCGCCGCGCCAGAACTGGAATGGATTGGGAAGCGCGGCGAACCGGGTCGCGGGACCGACGCTCACGTCGGAAAGCTCGGGAGCAACCGCGCGACTCGTCTCCTGGGACCTGGCATGCCCGAATTGTTCGCGCGGCTGTCCGCTCACGGCTCTTGATCGCCGCCGTCCGAGATGCCCTCGAACAGCGGAGTGGACAGATAGCGCTCGCCGGTATCCGGCAGCATCGCCAGCGTGACCGAGCCGGGACCCGCCTCACGGGCCACCTTGAGCGCGGCGGCGAAGGTCGCGCCGCTGGAAATGCCGCAGAAAATGCCTTCGCTGCGGGCGAGCGCGCGTGCGGTCTCGATGGCCTCGACGTCGGTGACCGGCACGATGCGGTCCGGCACGTTCTTGTTGAGCACGCCGGGCACGAAATCCGGCGTCCAGCCCTGGATCTTGTGAGGCGCGAACGGCTTGCCGGCGAGGAGCTGGGCCGCTTCGGGTTCGGTGGCGATGATCTTCACGTCCGGTCGCGCCAGCTTGATCATTTCGCCGGCGCCGGTGAGCGTGCCGCCCGTGCCCCAGCCCGAGACGAAGTGATCGAGGCGCTTGCCCACGAAGTCCTGCAGGATCTCGGGCCCCGTGGTGCTGCGGTGATATGCGGGATTCGCGGGATTTTCGAACTGGCTGGCCCAGAACCAGCCGTGCTTCTTCGCGAGCTCGGCGGCCTTGCGCACCATGCCCTGGCCGCGCTCGGCGGCCGGCGTGAGGATGACCCGCGCGCCCAGCATGCGCATGATCTTGCGGCGTTCGACCGAGAAGGTTTCGGCCATGGTGGCCACGAACGGATAGCCCTTGGCCGCGCAGACCATGGCGAGCGCGATGCCGGTGTTGCCCGAGGTGGCTTCGACCACGGTCTGACCAGGCTTCAGCGCGCCGGTGCGCTCGGCGTCTTCGATGATCGCGATCGCGAGACGATCCTTCACCGACGACAGCGGGTTGAAGAACTCGCACTTCACGTACATCGTCGTGCCGGCAGGCGCCAGGCGGTTGATGCGGACGATGGGAGTGCGGCCAATGGTGGCGAGAATGTTGTCGTAGATCATGGTGTTCGGACTCTAGGTTGGTGACCGGGCTTTCACGAGCCCGGGCTTGGCATACCTTTATAACGGTTGGTTATGTTGCTGGTTTTCTCATGAGTGAGCGTCTCCAGAAGCTGCTGGCGAGCGCCGGCCATGGTTCGCGCCGCGGCATCGAGGAGTGGATCCGCGCCGGGCGGGTGTCGATCAACGGCCGTGTCGCCGCACTCGGGGACCGCGCGACCCCCACCGACCGAATCTGTCTCGACGGCAAATCGCTGGATCTGGGCGGGCGGCGCGAAGCCGTCGAAGTACTGCTGTACCACAAGCCAGTGGGGGAAATGACCACGCGCGCCGACCCCGAGGGGCGGCCGACGGTGTTCGAGCGGCTTCCCGCGCCCGCGAGCGGCCGCTGGATCGTGGTCGGGCGGCTGGACGTGAACACCTCGGGGCTGCTGCTGTTCACGAACGATGGCGACCTGGCTCACCGCCTCATGCACCCCTCGAGCGAGGTGGAGCGTGAGTACCGGGTGCGGCTGCGCGGCCGCCCGCCTGCCGACGTGCTCGATCGGCTGTTGACCGGGGTGAACCTGGACGACGGACCGGCCCGGTTTGACCGCATCGAGCCCGATGCTGCCGAGGGCAGCCATTCCTGGTTCCGGGTGTGCCTGCACGAGGGGCGCAATCGCGAGGTGCGCCGGCTGTTCGAGCACGAGGGCTACGAGGTCAGCCGATTGGCCCGAATAAGATACGGTAACGTGGTTTTGCCCCCAGATTTACGCGTCGGCGCCACCAGACCAATGGATTCGGCCTCGATCGAGGAGTTGCAGCGGCTGGCGCGGTCGACGCCCGCGAGCTGAGGGCGCTCGAACCGCGGCCGTCCCTGCGACGCCCCAGCCGCCGTGGCGGGGGCCCACACCTTATATATGAGTCCAGCGAGGCTTCAGGGCCACGGGCCCGCCCGGCAAAAACCGCGCGGGATCGAGGAGTTACCGCTTTCCCCGCGTATAGCAAAACTCGCGCCAAATCCGTTGACACTCCGGGGGGTCGACACGAGAATACGCGGCTCGTTTTTCCTGGGAGGGGTACCCAAGCGGCCAACGGGAGCAGACTGTAAATCTGCCGGCTTACGCCTTCGAAGGTTCGAATCCTTCCCCCTCCACCACCGGGGAAAACGAGGTTGCTAGTCGGCGGGTCAGGCTCGGCGGGTGTAGTTCAATGGTAGAACCTCAGCCTTCCAAGCTGATGGCGTGGGTTCGATTCCCATCACCCGCTCCAGAAAAGCTCACGTAGCTCAGTTGGTAGAGCACGTCCTTGGTAAGGACGAGGTCAGCGGTTCAATCCCGCTCGTGAGCTCCAGTTTGCGCAGCCGGTTTTTCGCAAGGTACTTCGGTAGTTAGTAGGCATCGGTTTCAGAGGTTATCTCCGTGTCAAAAGAAAAGTTTGAACGCACAAAGCCGCACGTGAACGTGGGCACGATTGGCCACGTGG
>CAMLGF010000117.1 GCA_946479515.1 uncultured Pseudomonadota bacterium
CCCGACGTGCTCGATCCCGCGCTGCTGCGCCCCGGCCGCTTCGACCGCCAGGTCGTGGTGCCGCTGCCGGACGTGCGCGGCCGCGAGCAGATCCTGCGCGTGCACATGCGCAAGGTGCCGCTGGCCGACGACGTGAAGCCCGCGTACATCGCGCGTGGCACGCCGGGGTTCTCCGGCGCGGATCTCGCCAACCTGGTCAACGAGGCCGCTCTGTTCGCCGCGAGGGCCAACAAGCGCATCGTCGGCATGGACGAGTTCGAGCGCGCCAAGGACAAGATCTACATGGGCGCCGAGCGGCGTTCCATGGTGATGTCCGATGACGAGAAGAAGATGACTGCCTACCACGAGGCGGGGCACGCCATCGTGGGCTATCTCGTGCCCGAGCACGACCCGGTCTACAAGGTGACCATCATCCCGCGCGGCCGGGCACTGGGTCTCACCTGGTACCTGCCGGAGGGCGATCGCTACAGCACCAGCAAGCGCCGTCTCGAGAGCAAGATCTCCTCGGCCTTCGGTGGGCGCGTCGCCGAGCAGATCATCTTCGGCAACGACGGCATCACCACAGGTGCCTCGAGCGATATCGAACACGCGACGGATCTGGCGCGCAACATGGTCACGAAATGGGGTCTGTCCGACAAGCTCGGGCCGCTCACCTATTCCGAAGACGATGGCGAGGTGTTCCTGGGCCGCCAGGTCACGCAGCACAAGCAGGTCTCCGACGAGACGGCGCACACCATCGACGAGGAGATCCGCCGACTCATCGACGTGAACTACAAGCGCGCCAAGGAAATTCTCGAGAGCAACCTCGACAAACTGCACACCATGGCCGAGGCGCTGGTCAAGTACGAGACCATCGACGAGACGCAGATCAAGGACATCATGAACGGCAAGCAGCCGAAGCCGCCCGCGGACTGGGACGACTCGGTGGGCACGCCCAAAGTGAAACGCCCGGAGGGCGGTGAAACCGAGGGCGGTGGCGCCATCGGCACGCCGGCCGGACAACACTGATATCCCGCTGAGGATGCCGAACGCAAGGGCCGCTCGCGACCGCGCAGCGGCCCTTGCTTTTGCAGCAACCGGGCAGTACGCGTGAATACCGAACCGCAGCTCTGGCAGTGCGGCGACCGCGCGCTCGAACTCACCGAGCCGGTCGTCATGGGTGTACTCAACGTCACGCCAGACTCCTTTTCCGACGGCGGGCGCTTCGTCGAGCGCAACGCCGCGCTCGCCCACGCGCGCCAGATGATCGCGGAGGGCGCCGGGATCATCGATGTCGGCGGCGAATCCACGCGGCCCGGATCGCTGCCCGCGAGCATCGAGCAGGAGCTGGCGCGGGTCATTCCGGTCATCGAGGCGCTGCGGCGCGAATCCGGCGTGTTCATCTCGGTGGATACCAGCAAGCCCGAGGTGATGCGCGCGGCCGTGAGCGCCGGCGCGGACATCATCAACGACGTGCGTGCACTGCAGGAAGCCGGTGCACTGGAAGCGGCCGTCAGCACGCGCGCGGGCGTCTGTCTCATGCACATGAAGGGCGAGCCGCGCACGATGCAGGATGCGCCCACCTATGCAGACGTGCTCGGCGAGGTTCGGGATTTCCTGACAGCGCGCATCCGCGCGGCACACGACGCCGGCATCGGTCGCGAGCGTATCGCCATCGATCCGGGCTTCGGTTTCGGCAAGCGCACCCAGGACAATCTCGCCCTGCTCAAGCATCTCGGCGAGTTCGCGCCGCTGCATGCGCCATTGCTGGTCGGGGTGTCACGCAAGTCGCTGCTGGGGCGGCTCACGCGGCGTGAAGTGGATTCCAGAATTGCGGGAAGCGTGGCCCTGGCCGCCATTGCGGTTCTCAACGGAGCGCGTATCGTGCGCGCCCACGACGTGGCGGCCACCCTCGATGCGGTGCGCGTGGCGGCGGCGGTCATCAAGGGAGAGGGATTCGATGGCACGTAAATATTTCGGTACCGACGGCGTTCGCGGCAAGGTGGGCGACAACCCGCTGACGGTGGATTTCGCGCTGCGGCTCGCGAGTGCGGCGGCGCGGGTCCTGGCGCCGAACGGCGGCACGGTGCTCATCGGCAAGGACACCCGGCTCTCCGGCTACATGTTCGAGGCGGCGCTCGAGGCCGGCTTCGTCGCCGCCGGCGTCAACGTCATGCTGATCGGGCCGCTGCCCACTCCCGGCATCGCCTTTCTCACGCGCAAGTTCGAGTGCAGTTTCGGCGTGGTGATCAGCGCCTCTCACAACCTGTACGACGACAACGGCATCAAGTTCTTCGACGCCGAAGGCGGCAAACTTTCGGACGAAGTGGAGATGGCCATCGAAGCCGAGCTCGAGCGCGGACCGCTGACGCGGTCGTCGCGCGATCTCGGCCGTGCCTCGCGCGTCGACAAGTCGCGGCGCTTCTACCAGGAATTCTGCGCGGACTCGCTGCCCAGGGGCATGACGCTCGAGGGAATGAAGCTCGTGGTCGATTGCGCCAACGGCGCCGGCTACAAGGTGGTGCCGCGCACGCTCGCGGACCTGGGCGCGGAGATCATCCCGCTGGGATGCTCGCCCAACGGGCGCAACATCAATGACGGTTGCGGGTCGACCTCGCCCGAGCTGCTGCAGCTCACCGTGCCCGGTGTGCGCGCCGCCGCGGGCATCGCGCTCGACGGTGACGGCGATCGGCTGGTGATGGTGGATGGCCTCGGCCGCCAGGTCGACGGCGATCAACTCATCTATATCATCGCCAGTGCACGCAAGCGCGCCGGCCTGCTCAAGGGCCCGGTGGTGGGCACGGTGATGAGCAACCTCGGACTCGAAGTCGCATTGCGCAAGCAGGGCATCGAGTTCAAACGGGCCGCAGTCGGCGATCGCTACGTGCTGGCCATGCTGCGCGAGCACGGCGGCGAGGTGGGTGGTGAGAGCTCGGGACACATTCTCCTGCTCGACAAGACCACCACGGGAGACGCGCTGATGGCCGCCCTGCAAGTGCTGGCCGTGATGCGCGAAACCGGACAGAGCCTCGCCGAGCTGGCGGCCGGCATGCCCAAGTTCCCGCAGACGATGATCAACGTGAAGGTGGCCGCGCGTTTCGATCCCAAGACCGTTCCCGAAGTGCAGGAGGCGGTGAGCAAGGTGTCGCAGCGCCTCGGGGAGGATGGCCGCGTGGTACTGCGGCCCTCGGGTACGGAGCCGGTGATCCGGGTCATGGTCGAGGCCCTTGAAGAGACCGATACGGTGCGCTGCGCCGAGGAAATCGCGGCGGTCGTGCGGCGCGTTGCGTCGTAAGAAGCGCGCGGCTATGATCGCGCGCCCTTTCGGGCCGCCCTCCGGGCGGTTCCCGGGGGCATCCTCATTTCTGGAGCTGAGTCAGACACATGCGCCGGCAGATCATCGCAGGCAACTGGAAAATGCACGGCTCGCGTGCCGAAAACGCGTCGCTGGTCGAGGCCATCGTGCACAAGCTGCCCAATGCTGCGGCCGAGGTCTGGGTGTGTCCGCCATTCGTCTACCTCGCCGAAGTGGGCCGCGCACTTGCCGGCTCGCGCATCAGCCTGGCGGCCCAGGATGTCTGCGCCGAGACGCAGGGCGCCTTCACCGGCGAAGTGTCCGCGGCCATGCTGAAGGACGTCGGCTGCTCAGGTTGCATCGTCGGACATTCCGAGCGCCGTGCGCTGTACGGCGAGTCCGACCAGCTGGTGGCGCGCAAATTCGCCGCTGTCCTGGCCGCGGGATTGACGCCCATCCTCTGCGTCGGCGAGTCGCTGGCCGAACGTGAGGCGGGGCGCACGTTCGAGGTCGTGGACCGTCAGCTCGACGCCGTGCTCGACCTTTCTGGCGTCGCTGCGTTCACGCGCGCGGTGATTGCCTACGAGCCCGTGTGGGCGATCGGCACGGGCAAGACCGCGTCGCCGCAACAGGCCGAGGAAGTGCACGCGCACATCCGCGCGCGTATCGCCGGACGCGATGCTAAGATCGCCGATCTCGTGCGCATCCAGTACGGCGGTAGCGTCAAGGGTGCGAACGCCGCGGAGTTGTTTTCGCAACCCAACGTCGATGGTGGTCTCATCGGCGGTGCGTCCTTGAAGGCCGAAGACTTCCTCGCCATCGTCGCCGCCGCGCGCGGTTGATCGGGAACTACAGATGTTGCGAACGATTCTCACAATTCTGCAGGTGGTATCGGCGCTCGCCATCGTGGGCCTGGTTCTCCTGCAGCGAGGCAAGGGTGCCGATGCCGGCGCGGGCTTCGGCGCAGGCGCTTCGGGCACGGTGTTCGGCGCCCGCGGCGCTACCACGGGCCTGTCGCGCATGACGGCGATCTTCGCCGCGATCTTCATGATCAACAGCCTCGTGCTCACTTACATGTTCCAGCGCCAGCAGCAGGTGGCGCCTCAGTCGCTGCTCGAGAAGGCGCAGCAGGGTGCCGCGGCTCCCGCGCCGGCGACGACACCGGTGACGACACCGGCTCCCGCGCCCGATGCGGACGCCGTGCCGACGACCCCGGCACCGCAGCCGGAGCAGGGCCCCAAGACGCCCTGAAGTTGAAGCCCTGAAGTTCACGCAACGCCGACGTGGTGGAATTGGTAGACACACTAGCTTGAGGGGCTAGCGGAGCGATCCGTGGGAGTTCGAGTCTCCCCGTCGGCACCATCACTTTCTTTATCCCTGTTACAATCGCGCCCGATTTTTTTCGGGCAGTTCTCTCGTTCTGCGAGAGTGGCGGCTCTCGGATCACGCGGAACGGTCGAACATGCTGGCGAATTACCTTCCGGTACTCATCTTCCTGACGGTGGCCACCGGCCTTGCGCTGGTGCTGCTGAGTCTCGGGCTGATCATCGGCCGCGCCCAGGCGAAGGCCAAGGACGACGCCGAGAAGGTCTCGCCCTACGAATGCGGCTTCGAAGCCTTCGAAGACAGCCGCATGAAATTCGATGTGCGCTACTACCTGGTCGCCATCCTGTTCATCATTTTCGATCTGGAAATCGCTTTCCTGTTTCCGTGGGCCGTGGTGCTCGACAGCATCGGTGGCTTCGGGCTCATCGCCATGGGCATCTTCCTGTTCATCCTGGTGGTGGGCTTCATCTACGAATGGAAGAAAGGGGCCCTGGAGTGGGACTAGCTGACAACGCAGCCGACAACGAGCCGCAGGGCTTCGCCGAGCGTGGCTTCGTGACCACGACGGTGGATACCGTCATGAACTGGGCGCGTACCGGTTCGCTGTGGCCGATGACGTTCGGACTCGCGTGCTGCGCGGTGGAGATGATGCACGCCGGCGCGTCGCGCTATGACCTCGACCGCTTCGGCGTGGTGTTCCGCCCGAGTCCGCGCCAGTCCGACGTGATGATCGTCGCGGGTACGCTGGTGAACAAGATGGCGCCAGCGTTGCGCAAGGTCTACGACCAGATGCCCGAGCCGCGCTGGGTGATTTCAATGGGCTCGTGCGCGAACGGCGGTGGTTACTACCACTATTCCTATGCCGTGGTGCGTGGCTGCGACCGCATCGTGCCCGTCGACGTGTATGTGCCCGGCTGCCCGCCGACGGCCGAGGCGCTGCTGTACGGCATCATCCAGCTGCAGAAGAAGATCGAACGCACCAGCACCATCGCCACGCCGAAGTCCGTCAACGCATGAGCGCCGTCCGCAACGAGAAAATTGGCGCGCTCGCCGCGAACATCGAAGCACGGCTGCCCGGGCTGCTGCTGCGCGTCGCCTCGCTGCCCGACGAGCTGTGCTACGAAGTGCAGCCTGACAAACTCAAAGAAGTGTGCCTCGCGCTGCGCGACACGCCGGAACTCGGGTTCGAAACGCTCATCGACCTGGCCGGCATCGACTACCTGGACTATGGCCGCGACGAGTGGAAGACCGAATCGGCCACGCGCTCGGGCTTCAGTCGTGGCGTGAACCGCGGCATGGCGCGCCTGCCGCACGAGGGCGCGCGCTTCGCCGTGGCGTACAACCTGCTGTCGGTGTCCAACAATCAGCGCCTGCGCATCCGTTGCCGCTGCGTCGACGCGGAAGACCCCGTCATCGACTCGGTGGTGGACGTCTGGCCGGGCGCCAACTGGTTCGAGCGCGAGGCCTTCGACCTGTTCGGCATCCTGTTCTC
>CAMLGF010000118.1 GCA_946479515.1 uncultured Pseudomonadota bacterium
TCGATGTGCAGGTGCTGGACGATGGAGCGATCCGCTTCGTGGATCCGCACGGCGAGACGGTCGATCGCGTGCAGCCCGGATGCGCGCAGCCGCCGGGAGATGCCAGTCAGTTGCCGGCAGGGAAATACGAGACCGCCTGGCGCGGCGGACGCATGGACCTCGATCTCGCGGTCGATGCGCTCATGCAGCGGTCGCGGAGGTGCGGGGACGTTCCAGCGGGAACGCAAACCGATAGCTAGGTCACGGCTCTTGAGGGCACGTCAACGTGACACTTCGCGCCGGAGGTCCCGATGGCTGTTAGAACCCTGTTGATCGCGCTGCTGCTTTTTGCGGCCGCGAGCCCGACGGTGCCGCACTCGGCACGGCCGGAGGCTTTTCGGCCGGCGAACGTTCCCGCCGGAACTGCGTCGGCGACATGCCCGCCTGCCGCTTGAACGCCGTATTGAACAGACTGCTGCCGCCAAACCCGCACGAGTACGCAATCTCCGTCACGCTCATCGCCGTCGACCGCAGCAACCGGCGCGCGCGATTGAGCCGCTGCGTCTGAATGTAGCGCACGAGACTCACGCCGAACGCCGCGCGGAATTCCTCAGCGAACCGCGAGTGGGAGAGATTAGCCAGCCGATAGAGCGCCTTCGCCTCGATGCGCCGGGCAAGGTTTGCGTTGATGTAGGCGACCACGGCCGCGAAGCGATGCACCTTGGCCACTCGCGGCGCGGCGCCCACGGCCTCACAGCGCTCGGCGAACAGCCGCGCCGTGAGGGAGAGAATGTGAGTGATCAGCCCGCGCGCGAGAATCCGGTAATGCCGGCCGTCCGCGTCGAGGGCATGCAGCCGCAGCAGCAACTCGCGCAGCTGCGCGTCCTCGCCGAGCTTGTTGCAGCCGAGTTCCCTCGCCAGGAAGAACGGCTCCAGCCACTGCGCGCACTCCTCAGGGTCGCCGAACAGCGAGCCACGGAAGTAGGTCACCACCGCGCCGCGATTGTCAGGCGTGGCCAGGATGGGCTGATGGATGTCGCCCGCGTTGACGATGAACACGTCCCCCGGTTCGATCGGAATCTCCAGGTCCTGAATCATGTAAGTGCCGCGATCATGCGGCACGTACGCGATCTCGAACTCCGGATGGCAATGCAGATAGCCGTAGTGTGGCATCAGCGGCGCGATGTGGCTGGTGCGCAGCGGGAAATCCGGGTCAGGGAATGGAATGCGCGCGCGGAAGGGATCGGTTCGCACCATGTCGCGATGATGTACCGGAAAAAAGTGAATGGCTACCGGAAACGCAGTCGTAGATCACCTGCAGAGGCGGCCGGATACTTCCCGAACTACTCGAGGAGGCATGCATGCGTTCAAGCTCCGCGGCCGCGCTGGTCGGCGCGATGGTTCTGGTGGCGCAGCCCGGCGAAGCGGCCGGGCAGGCTATCCCACTCACGCCGGAGAATGTCGAGGTGGTCAACCGCAAGGTCGTGTTTGCCGACGGCATTGTCAGCCTCGACGCCTCCCAGGGCGCCGGTTTCGGCTGGATCCGCGGCCTCGACGTCAACGAAGGCTGCCTGGCCCTCGACGTGATGGGCACGAACGAGTTCGGCGCGAGTTTCGTCGGCATCGCATTCCGCGGCGCGGACAAGGACACCTACGACGC
This sequence comes from uncultured Pseudomonadota bacterium, assembly GCA_946479515.1. The sequence continues at coordinate 1,640 of CAMLGF010000118.1, forward strand.
CGTATACGTCAGGCCGTTCGTCTTCCAGTCCGACAAGCCCGAGCAGGTCGCCAACGGCCTGCAGTACATGTCCATGCCGGACTTCGGCTGGCCGGTGCTGCGGCAACGGTCACCGGGTGTGTACGAGAAGTCGATCGGCTCGCGACCCAGCCCGGATGACTGGGTGCACCTGCGAGTGCAGTTCGGCAAAGGGCGCGTGCAGGTGTTCGTCAATCGCAGCCAGGCGCCACAGCTCGACGTGCCGCTGCTCAGCGCGCAGTCCGCCGGGCGGGTTGCGCTCTGGGTGGGCAACTATTCCAGGGGAACGTTTCGCAATCTGCGCCGGTGCGATGCTGACTAATCGCAGCAAACGGACCTACTCCACCTTCAACGTATAGGTCACCGCCTGCGACATGCCCGGCAGGATGCCCCCGAAGTTGAGCGTGTGGGTCCCGCGGCTCAGCGGGCGCAACATGATGTAGTAGCCGTTCGCCGCCGACGGCGAGACGCCGCCGCTGGATAGGGCCGCCAGATCGAAGCAATCTTTCGTGGCCTGGCGATGCACTTCGAGGTGGTCGATGCGCTTGCCGTCGATCTCCAGCACCAGCGCCGTCACGTCGTCCGTGGACACGCGAGCCTCTTCCATGGCGCGCTCACAGCTCAGTGACTGCTCGTACTGCGGAAAGACCACGTAGTTGATCAGCGGAAAGAACAGATGCTTGCCCGCCGGCACCGTGCAGCTGCGGATCGTGCGATGCGTGCCATAGGTACCCGCGAGAAACCACACCGGACCTGATTGCCTGAGGTGGCAGCGGCTGCCCGTCTTGTCCGCCACCGGACTCTCGTAGTGAGCGAAGGACCCCGCCCACTGCCACCAGGCGACGGACCATTCCACCTGGCTGCGCTTGGCGATCTTTTCGGTAGGCGGCACCACGAGACCCGCGGCGCCGGCCACACCTGCGGCCACAAGGAGAAGAAGAGAACGGGCCGCGAGCCGGGCGATGCGCTTCATATTGAAGGAGTGTGGCAGATCACGCTTCGCCGCGCTCGAACACCGCCCGCTGCGCTTCGAACGCACGTCGATAGGCCGGACGCGCCTGCGCACGGGCGACATAGGCGGCCAGGTTCGGGAACTCCTCCACCAGCGCCGTTCCCTTGAGACGCATCAGCACCGTGACCATCAAAAGGTCCCCCGCGCTGAACGCACCGTCCAGCCACTCGGCATCGCCCAGCCGGATAGATAGCTGCGACAGTCGGGCGCGAACCCGATCTGTCACCATCTGCTGCCGCTCCGCGTACCAGGGCCTGTCGCCCTCCGTGAATTTCGCGTACGTGAGATCGAGGATCGGGCATTCGATGGTATTCAGCGCGGCGAACATCCAGGTGACCGCGCGGGCGCGCGCCTTCACCTCCGCCGGCAGCAGCCCCGCGTGCTGCTCCGCGATGTAGTGCACGATCGCGCCGGTCTCGAACAGCGCTAGTTCGCCCTGCTGGTACGTGGGAATCTGCCCGAAGGGCTGCAGCGCCAGGTGCGCGGGCTGCTTCATCTGCGCAAAGGTCACCAGGCGCACGTCGTACGGCTGGCCCACCTCCTCCAGCGCCCAGCGCACGCGCATGTCGCGCGCGAGCCCCTGGCCGCGGTCCGGGGAGCGTTCGAAAGCGGTAATGGTTGGATTCATGGTCTCTCCGGCGGTGTGGCTCGAAGAGTTGTCGATCGGCGGTGGGGAATTTCGACGACGTTCCGGCTGGAACGTCGACGCCTCGCCTGCCACGCATCGTTCCTGAGTGAATGATCGTGTTGCTGGTTTTTCATTTCGACATCGGACCGACGGCCTTCTCCATCTTGTAGTCGTCCATCACGAAGCCGCCGCCGATGTCCATGACCATCGCGTCGACGATCTTGAAGCCCAGGCGCTCGTAGGCCCGCACCGAGGCGTTGCCCTTGTTCACCGTCAGCCACAGGTGCGTCGCACCCCGCTCGCGGGCCATGCGCTCGATGAGCTCGAGCGCCTGCCGGCCCGCGCCCGAGCGGCGGTGCGCCGCGAGCAGATAGAGCTTGCTGATGAACACGCGCGCATCCGCCGCGTCGTGGTGGATCGCCGCGTAACCCACGCTCTCGCCGGACTGCTGGATCTGGAAGTACTCGTAGCCCGTGTCGATCTGCGCCTGCATCGCCGCCGCGGACTGGAATTTCGCCACCATATAGTCCACCTGCGCCTGACCGATGAGCGGCACGTAGTATTCGTTCCAGACTTCGTGCGCCATGCGTGCCACGTCGGCGACTTGCGCCGCGGTGGTGACGGCTAGGAGCGTGGGAGTGGTGGGCATCATCGGGGTGTCGTCACACGCAGACCGTGTGCATGGCCAGTATCGCAATCATCTCCTCCAGTCGTAGCTACGACTGCGGTCGATCCTTGCTGACGCAGTGGATCACAAGACGATCCCGGCCGATGCTCTGTATCGCCTTCTTCGTTTCGTTCATTGCGTAATGGCAGGCCTCTCGGGTCGAGAACTCCTGCGTGAACCCCGCGTTCGGAGTGGAGCTGCCGCCCTGGAAGAAAATAACGATCAAGACATACATGTCGCCTCTCCTGAATGTTCAACTACGGAGTAACCCACTACCCCAAGGAGACCCCATGGCCCGCGTCATCACCGGATTCGTCCCGCATCTCTGGTACGTCAAGGAAGCCCGGGAAGCCGCCCGATTCTATACCCGCATCTTCCCTCGCTCGCGCATCGATCGCACTGGAAACTGGCCGGCGCCAACTCCGTGGACTGCGTCGAGTTCCGCCTGTTCGGCCAACCCTTCTTCGCGATGAGCGCCGGCCAACACGACGAGTGAGCGCCTATGATGGCACCTCATGAACAACGAACCCCAATCCGCCGCGCTCAATCGCCTCTACAGCAAGGTAACCCGCCGCATCGTCCCACTGATGGCGCTCGGCTACATCGCCGCCTATCTCGACCGCGTCAACGTCGGGTTCGCGAAGCTGCAGATGCTCGGGGATCTCGAGTTCAGCGAGACCGTGTACGGCTTCGGCGCCGGCGTGTTCTTCGTGGGCTACTTCCTGTTCGAAGTGCCCAGCAACATGCTGCTCCACCGCGTCGGCGCGCGGCGCTGGCTCGCGCGCATCATGATCTCGTGGGGAATCATTTCCGCGGCGATGATGTTCGTCACCACGCCCGCGAGCTTCTACGCGTTGCGCTTCCTGTTAGGCGCCGCCGAAGCCGGGTTCTTCCCCGGAGTCATCTATTACCTCACGCAGTGGTACCCCGCCGAGCGGCGCGGGCGGATCGTGGCCTTGTTCATGACCGCCGTCGCGATCTGCAGCGTCGCGGGGAGCATCGTCTCCGGAGCCATCATGCAGGCCTTCGATGGCGACTTGGGACTGGCCGGGTGGCAGTGGTTGTTCCTGATCGAGGCGTTGCCCGCAATCGCGATTGGTCTTTATTACCTGCTGCGCCTCACCGACAACATCCAGAGCGCCACCTGGCTGCAACCCGAAGAGAAGGCAATGTTGGCCGCACATCTCTCCGCGCAGGAGTCGGGCACGCCCGCGGGAACCTTCAAGGCCGCGTTTCAAGACTGGCGCGTGTGGGTCGCGTGCCTGATCTATTTCGCCTGCGCGTCCGGCATCTACGGATTGGGATTCTGGCTGCCGACCATCATCGCGGACATGGGCGTCAAGAGCCCGCTCGAGATCGGAATGCTCACCGCGATTCCGTATGCTGTGGCCGCCGTGGGCATGGTGCTCGTCGGGCGCAGCTCGGATAGACATCGGGAGCGGCGCTGGCACTTCGCCGTGTCGGCGGCGTGCGGTGGGCTGGGGTTGGTGTTGAGTGTGCAGTTCTCGAACTACCCGCCTGTGGCGCTGGCGGCGCTGACGCTCGCCACGTTCGGCGTGATGTCGGCGTCGCCGCTGTTCTGGAGTTTTCCGACGGCGTTCTTGAGAGGCGCGGCCGCGGCGGCGGGGATTGCGTTGATCAATTCCATCGCGAATCTGGGTGGGTTCGTGATTCCGTTTGCGGTGGGGGCGATCAAGGATGCCACGGGGTCGACGGGGAATGGGATGTACTTCCTCGCGGCG
>CAMLGF010000119.1 GCA_946479515.1 uncultured Pseudomonadota bacterium
CGGTGCCGGGGTAAGGTTCTCGGGGTTATTTCAGTTTTGAGCTGACGCAGCGCCAGGTCGAGGCCTTCGCTCAAACCTGAAATAACCACGAGAACCTTCACCCGGCACCGTACAACACCTGCGCGCGCGCGTCCGCGCTGCGCCAGACGGCGTCGAGTGCATTGCACACCTCGCAGAAGATGTCGGCCGTGCGTTCGGCGTCGTAGCGCGCCGAATGCGCTTCGTTCGAATCCCAGCTCAGGCCGCACACCTGCGCGGCCTTGGCCAGCACGGTCTGGCCGAATGCCGCGCCGGCCAGCGTCGCGGTGTCGAAGCAGGAAAAGGGGTGGAAGGGATTTCGCTTGATGTCCGCGCGCGCCACGGCGGCATTGAGGAACCCCAGGTCGAAGGCGGCGTTGTGACCGACCAGCACCGCGCGCCGGCAGCCCTGGGTTTTCATGACCGCGCGCACCTCGGTGAAGATGCGGCCCAGCGCGTCCTTTTCCGGTAACGCGGGGCGCAGCGGGTGGTAGGGGTCGATGCCGTTCACCGCGAGCGATGCCGCCTCGATGTTGGCGCCTTCGAAGGGCCGCACGTGGTACGAGTGCGATTCCCCGCGCTGCAGCCGTCCGTCGGCGCCGAACTGGATCATCACGGCGCAGATCTCCAGCAGCGCATCGGTGGCGCAATTGAAGCCGCCGGTTTCCACGTCGATGACCACCGGCAGGAACTGCCGGAAGCGCCGGCTCATGAGCGGCGGCGGCGCCGGCGTGAGGCTTTCGGGTGAGCCGGGTGAATCCACGGCCGGTCCCTAGCCCAGCTGCCAGCGGACGATCTCGCCGGCGCGCATCGGCACCAGCGTGCCGCCATCCAGCGAATACGGGTAGTTAGCGGGCGGCGACCAGTCGCGCTTCACCAGGCGGATGTGCGTGGAATTGCGCGGCATCCCGTAGAAATCCGCGCCGAAGTCGGCCGCGAAACCTTCCAGCGCCGCGAGCCTGCCGGCGGCTTCGAAGGCCTCGGCATACAGCTCGATACCGGCGTGTGCGGAGAACATGCCGGCGCAGCCGCAGGCGTTCTCCTTGGTGCCGCGTTCATGCGGCGCGCTGTCGGTGCCGAGGAAGAAGCGCGGATTGCCGCTGGTGGCCGCGGCCAGCAGGGCCTGGCGGTCCGGCTCGGTCTTGAGGATGGGCAGGCAGTAATAATGAGGCCGGATGCCACCCTCGAGCAGGGCATTGCGATTGTGGAGCAGGTGCTGCGGGGTGATGGTGGCGCCCACGCCCTCGCGCGCGCCGGTCACGAACTCCACCGCGCGCGCGGTGGTGATGTGCTCGAACACCACGCGCAGTTTCGGAAAGCGCCGCAGCGTGGGCGTGAGCACGTCGTCCATGAACCGGTGCTCACGCTCGAAGATGTCGACCTGGTGCCCGGTCACTTCGCCGTGCACCAGCAGGGGCAGGCCGGCGTCGCTCATGCACGCCAGCACCTCGTCGATGCGCCTTATGTCCGTGACGCCGGAATCGGAGTTGGTGGTCGCGCCGGCGGGATAGAGCTTGCAGGCCTTCAGCCACGGGCTCGCGCGCGCACGCTCGATTTCCGCGACGTCCGTGTTGTCTGTCAGATAAAGCGTCATCAGCGGCGTAAACGCGCTGCCCTCGGGCAGGGCGGCGAGGATGCGCTGCCGATAATCAGCCGCGGCCTGCACCGTGGTCACCGGTGGCTTGAGATTGGGCATGACGATCGCGCGCGCAAAGCGCGCCGCGGTAAACGGCAGCACTGCGGCCATGGCGGCGCCATCGCGCAGGTGCAGGTGCCAGTCGTCGGGGCGGCGGATCTCGATTTCCACTCGTAAGCTGCTGTAGGGACAGGGGTTTGCTTGACCGCGGGGCGCTAAGAAACGATCATACCGCGCCTTGTTTTCCCGCCCCTCATCTCATTTTCAACGCGGCGCATGCTAGCACAGCGCGCCCGGCTCTCTTTGCGCCGCTGCCCCCGATAATGGACACCCAATGACGGAAATCATGAAGCTCGAAGACCTCGATCCCATCGAGACCCGCGAGTGGATCGAATCGATCGACTCGGTATTGAAGACGCAGGGCGCGCAGCGCGCGCATTACCTGCTGGAACAGCTCATCGACCATACGCGCCGCTCCGGCGCGTACCTGCCGTTCCGTCCGAACACCGCCTACGTCAACACGATTTCGACCGGGCAGGAGCCTTCCTATCCCGGCAACCGCGAGATGGAGAAGCGCATCGAAGCGTGCATCCGCTGGAACGCGCTCGCGATGGTCCTGCACGCGAACAAGGTGTCGAGCGAATACGGCGGCCATCTATCTACCTACGCCTCCTCGGCCACTTTGTACGAGGTGGGCTTCAATCATTTCTGGCGCGCGAATTCCGCCGATCATCCCGGCGACATGGTGTTCGTGCAGGGCCACGCATCGCCCGGCATCTATGCGCGCGCCTTCCTCGAGGGCCGTCTCTCCGAGGAACAGCTCAAGCATTTCCGCCACGAGGCGAGCGGCGACGGCCTCTCCTCGTATCCGCATCCCTGGCTGATGCCCAACTTCTGGCAGTTCCCCACGGTATCCATGGGCCTGGGGCCGATGATGGCCATCTACCAGGCGCGCTTCCAGCGCTACATGGAGAGCCGCGGCATGGTGCCGGTCTCGGACCGCAAGGTCTGGGCCTTCCTCGGCGACGGCGAGATGGACGAGCCCGAAAGCATGGGCGCGCTCACGCTGCCGGTGCGCGAGAAGCTCGACAACCTGGTGTTCGTCATCAACTGCAACCTGCAACGTCTCGACGGGCCGGTGCGCGGCAACGGCAAGATCATCCAGGAGCTCGAAGCCGCGTTCATGGGCGCGGGCTGGAACGTCATCAAGGTGGTCTGGGGTTCACGCTGGGATCCGCTGCTGGCGCGCGACACCGACGGCCTGCTGCGCCGCGTGATGGAAGAGTGCGTCGACGGCGAGTACCAGAACTTCAAGGCCAAGGGCGGCGCGTACACGCGTGAGCATTTCTTCGGCAAGTACCCCGAGCTCAAGGAGATGGTGGCCAACATGTCCGACGAGGACATCTGGCACCTGAACCGCGGCGGACACGACGCGCGCAAGGTATTTGCGGCGTATGCCGCGGCCATGACTCACCAGGGCCAGCCCACGGTGATCCTCGCCAAGACGGTCAAGGGCTTCGGGCTCGGCAAGGCGGCCGAGGGCCAGATGGTGGCGCACCAGCAGAAGAAGCTGGACGAGGAATCGCTGCGCCTGGTGCGCGACCGTTTCAACATCCCGCTCACCGACGAACAGGTGGGCAAACTGTCGCTGGTCAAGCCGGCCGATGACGCGCCGGAGATGAAATACCTGCACGAGCGCCGCCAGGCGCTCGGCGGCTATCTACCGGCCCGCAGGAACACGGCCAAGCCGCTGGTGATCCCCGAGCTGTCCGCGTTCAGCGCCATGCTCGAGGGCACGGGCGATCGCGAGATCTCCACGACCATGGCATTCGTGCGCATCCTCACCCAGCTGCTCAAGGACAAGAACATCGGCAAGAACGTGGTGCCCATCGTTCCCGACGAGGCGCGCACCTTCGGCATGGAAGGACTGTTCCGCCAGATCGGCATCTACAGCTCGGCGGGCCAGCTGTACACGCCGGTGGATTCCGACCAGCTGATGTCCTATCGCGAGGACAAGAAGGGCCAGATGCTCGAGGAGGGCATCAACGAGGCGGGCTCGACCTGCTCGTGGATCGCGGCCGGTACGGCGTATGCGAACCACGGCATCCACATGGTGCCCTTCTACATCTATTACTCGATGTTCGGCTTCCAGCGCGTTGGCGATTTCTACTGGGCGGCGGGCGACCTGCGCACGCGCGGCTTCCTCCTGGGCGCGACTGCCGGCCGCACCACGCTCGCCGGTGAAGGACTGCAACACCAGGACGGCCACAGCCTGCTGCATGCGGCCACGATTCCGAACTGCGTCGCCTACGATCCCACCTACGCGTACGAGCTCGCCGTGATCATCCACGATGGTCTCAAGCGCATGTTCGCGAACGACGAGAGCGTCTTCTATTACATCGCGGTGATGAACGAGAACTACGTGCAGCCCGCACTGCCCAAGGGAGTCGAGGAAGGCATCCTCAAGGGCATGTACCTGCTGCAGACCGGTGGTGCCGGCAAGGTGCGCGCCACGCTCATGGGCAGCGGCACCATCCTGCGCGAAGTGATCGCCGCGGCGGACATCCTCGCCAGGGATTTCGGCGTGCCCTCCGACATCTACTCCTGCCCGAGTTTCTCCGAGCTGCGGCGCGAAGCGCTGGCGATCGAACGCTGGAACCGCCTGCATCCGGGCGAAGCGGCGCGCGTGCCCTATGTCACGCAGGCGCTGTCCAAGGCCACGGGGCCGTTCATCGCCGCCACCGACTACATGCGCGCGTGGCCGGACATGATCCGCCAATGGGTGCCGGGCAGGTTCCACACGCTGGGCACCGATGGCTTCGGCCGCTCGGATGGCCGCACGGCGCTGCGTGAGCACTTCGAGGTCGACGCCCGCAACATCGCGTACGCCGCGCTGCATGCGCTGGCCGAGGAGGGCGCACTCGACAAGGGCACGCTCAAGAGTGCCTTGAACAAGCTCGGCCTCGCTGCCGACAAGCTGGACCCGCAGAAAGCATGAGCACGGTTGAAGTACGCGTCCCCGACATGGGGAATTTCGAGTCGGTGACCGTCATCGACGTGTTGGTGAAGCCGGGCGACGCCATCGACATCGATACGCCGCTGGTCACGCTGGAAACCGACAAGGCCACCATGGACGTGCCTTCCACCGCGAAAGGCCTGGTGGAGCAGGTACACGTGAGCAAGGGCGGCCAGGTGTCTGCGGGATCCGTCGTGGTCACCGTGAAGGCCGAAACTCAGGCTGGCGGATCTGCGGCGCCCGCGCCGGCTGCCGTCAAGGCGCCGCCCGCCGCCGCCGCGGCGCCGGCACCCGCGGCGCCCGCCGCCAGTGCGGCACCCACTTCCATCGAAGTGCGCGTGCCCGACATGGGCAGCTTCGATTCGGTCAGCGTGATCGACGTGCTCGTGAAGGCGGGCGATACCATCGACATCGACACGCCGCTGGCCACGCTGGAAACCGACAAGGCGACGATGGACGTGCCCTCCACGGCCAAGGGCGTGGTCGAGAAGGTGCACATCGCCAAGGGCGGCAAGGTGGGGCCCGGCGCGGCCGTGGTGACGGTGAAGGGATTCGCCGCTGCCGCCGCCAGCGCTCCCCCGCCGGCTGCGCCTGCGCCTGCGGCCGCGGCCAACCGGGCGCCGGCGCCCGCACGTGCCGCCGCGCCCCAGGGCGTGGCGCAGTCGTTGCCGGGCCCGCGCGGCCTGCCGGCCATCGACGAGGCTTCCTTCGGCAGCGCGCATGCCTCGCCCTCGGTGCGCAAGTTCGCGCGCGAGCTCGGCGTGAACCTCGGCAGTGTGCGCGGCAGCGGCGAGAAGGGCCGCATCCTGCGGGTTGATAAGGCCGGCGAAAAACCGCACGAGATTTTCACCCACGACGGCGTGCAATACATCTGGGCGATGCGCCAAACGCCCGACGGATTGCTCTACGCCGCGACCGGGCCGAACGTTTCCTCTTTGGTGACCTTCATGGTGGTGTTCA
>CAMLGF010000120.1 GCA_946479515.1 uncultured Pseudomonadota bacterium
CGCACCAGGGCAAATGGCGCGTGGTGTTCTTCTGGCCGAAGGATTTCACCTTCGTGTGTCCCACCGAGATCGCCGCGTTCGGCAAGCTCGACAAGGAGTTCAAGGCACGCGACGCGCAGCTCCTGGGTGTTTCCACGGACAGCGAGTACGTCCACCACGCCTGGCGCAGCACCAAGGACGAGCTGAAGAGCCTGCCGTTCCCGATGCTGTCCGACATCAAGCGCGAGTTGTCGACCGAGCTCGGCATCCTCGACGAGGCGGCGGGCGTCGCGCAGCGAGCCACGTACATCGTCGATCCGGAGGGCGTGGTCCGCTTCGTGTACGTCACGGATCTCAACGTGGGACGCAGCCCCGACGAGGTGCTGCGGGTGCTCGACGCGCTGCAGACCGATGAGCTCTGCCCCTGCAACTGGCAGAAGGGCGAGGACACCCTGAAGGCGGCCTGAGCCTTCTTACGAACCCCGGCACCTGGAGGCCGCGCAGGCGGCCTCCGCTTCCCGACCTGGAGTCAAACAATGGACATCGAACAGATTCGCGACTCTCTGCCCGACTACGCGCGCGACCTGAAACTCAACCTCGGTTCCGTGCTCACGGCGCAGGGCGCGCCGGGGCTCAACGAGAAGCAGATCTGGTCGGTCGCGCTGGCCTCGGCGATCGCCGCCCGCAACACCGGCTTTGCGCGCGACATCGAAGCGCAGGCGCGCGCGCACATCGCCGGCGTGGAGATCGAGGGCGCGAAGGCGGCCGCGGCCATCATGGCCATGAACAACATCTACTACCGCTTCCTGCACCTGGTGGAAGACGGCGAGTACCAGAGCATGCCCGCGCGGCTGCGCATGAACGTGATCGCCAACCACGGCATCGACAAGCTCGATTTCGAGCTGATCTCGCTGGCCGTGTCGGCGGTGAATGGCTGCGGCCTGTGCGTGACGTCGCACGAGAAGAAGCTGCGCTCGCACGACGTGCCGCGCGAGGCCATCCAGAGCGCGGTGCGCATCGCCGCGACCGTCCATGCGGTCGCCGTCACTCTGGAGTACGAGCAGGGCGCGCCGGTCGCGGCGGGCACCGAGCTCGCCGCCTAGCCGAAAGCAGAATCGGTCCGCTGGAGTTCCTCCCTCCCTGAAAACCAACGGATCGACAATGGGGCGCCTGGGACGACCAGGCGCCTTTTTTTTATGATGCAGGCTGAATGGAACGCGTTCTCTCGGCCGGGGTGGTGGTGTTGCGCGAGTCTCGTGACGACTGGCGGGTGCTGCTGCTGCGTGCGTACCACTACTGGGATTGTCCCAAGGGAGTCGTCGAGCGGGGCGAAGACCCGCTCGATACCGCCCGCCGCGAGGTGCGCGAGGAAACCGGCATCGCCGACCTCGATTTTCGCTGGGGCGACGCGTTCATCGAGACCGAGCCGTATGGGAAGAACAAGGTCGCGAGGTACTACCTCGCGGCTTCAGGCACCGCAGCCGTAAAACTCGGCGTCAACGCCACGCTCGGCAAGCCCGAGCACCACGAAGCGCGGTGGCTCACGTTCGACGACGCGCTTCTCCTGCTCGTGCCCCGGCTGCAACGTGTTCTGCAGTGGGCGCGGGCGCACATCATGACGGGGGAAACGTGATCCTGGACTATCGAAAGAAGCTCTCGGCGTTGTACGGTGCGAAGCGCGCGCCGGCGGTCGTGGACGTGCCACCGCTCACTTATTTAAGAGTCGACGGAAAGGGCGACCCGAACCGCTCGCGCGAGTACCGCGAGGCGGTCGAGGCGCTGTTCAGTCTCTCCTACCGGGCGAAATTCGCCGTCAAGCGCGCGACGGGCACGAACTACCGCGTCATGCCGCTCGAAGGACAGTGGTGGTGCGAGGACATGCGGCGGTTCAGCGTCGATGACAAAGGCAATTGGTTGTGGACGTTGATGATCCTGCAGCCGAGGGAAGTGAGCGCGGCGCTGGTGAGGAAATGCCGCGACGAGCTGGCGGCGACCAAAGAACTTCCGGCGCTCGCAAAAGTGCGCCACGAGCGATTCGTCGAGGGGCGTTGCGCGCAGATCCTGCACATCGGGCCCTTCACGGCCGAGGGCCCGACGGTCGAGCGGCTGCATGCGTACATCGAGGAGCAGGGCGGCAAGCTCGCCGGCAAGCATCACGAGATCTATCTCAGCGACATCCGGCGCGCCGCGCCCGAAAAATGGCGCACCATCATCCGCCAGCCGATGGTGAGCCGTGCCAGCGCGACGGGTGGGCGTTAAACCACGCGCCCGCGCCGACCACCGCGCAGGAAATCTTCGATATTGAGCGCCAGCTCGTCGACGGCGCGCTGCCGCGCTTCGACTGCCGCCCAGGCGACGTGCGGTGTGACGATCAGGTTGGGAATGCCCGGCTCGAACAGCGGGCTGCCCTCCGTCGGAGGCTCCTTCGGCAGCACGTCGATGGCCGCGCCGCCGAGGTCGCCGGCCTTGAGCGCCGCCACCAGGGCATCCAGGTCGATGAGCGCGCCGCGCGCGGTGTTGATGAGCAGTGCGTCGGGCTTCATCAGTGCGAGCTCGTGGCGGCCGATCAGGCCCGTGGTCGCGGGAGTCAGTGGACAGTGCAGCGACAGCACGTCGGCGGTGCGCAGCAGCTCGTCGAGCGTGGCGCGCACGGGGCCGATGCTGGTGGCGGTGTCGGCTTCCCGGCCGCGTTTCTCGCCCGGGCGCTCGGCCACCAGTATGCGCATGCCCAGCGCGTCGCGCGCGGCCTTGGCCACCGCCTTGCCAAGCGATCCGTAGCCGACGATGCCCAGCACCTTACCCGCGAGCTCGCGGATCGGGCCGGCGGCGACGGTGAATTGCTCCGATCGCATCCAGGTGCCGTCCACCGCGGCTTGGCCATACTCACGGAAGCGGTGCGTGAGCAACAGCATGACGCCGAGAACGTGCTGGACCAGGGAGACCGTGCAGTAGTCGCGGATGTTGCACACCGCGATGCCCAATTCCTTCGCGGCTTCGAGATCGATGTTGTTGGTGCCGGTGGCCGTGAGGCCGATGAAACGCAGGCCCGGCACTGCGCGCATGCGGGCACGCGTGATGTTCAGCTTGTTGGTGAGGATGAATTCGCAGCCGGCGATGCGCTCGTCGACCTGCGCCTCGGTGGACGTGGCATGCAGCGTGATGCCGGGCAGCACCCGTTCGAGCGACGCGGTGTCGAGATCGTCGTGGCTGACCGTGCCGAAATCGAGGAATACCGCGCGCACCTGGCTTTTCTCCGTGAGGGATCAGGCGGTCGCGGAACCCTCCGCGGAGCCGCGACCCGGGGCGGCGAGTGTGCCATCAGATTGGAGGGCTTTTGAATCGCCCGCCAGCGCCGGTGGAATCAGCTTGTACATGACCGGGGTCACCAGGCGTGCCAGCAGCGTCGAGGTGATCAAGCCCCCGATGATCACCCAGGCCATCGGCGAATACAGGCCGATGTTCTGCAACGCCAGCGGCAGCAAACCGCCAATGGCCGTGGCCGAGGTGAGCAGGATGGGCAGGAAGCGTATCTCACCCGCGCGCTCGATGGCCTCGTCCAGGGGCACGCCCTGTTCTCGCAGCTGGTTGGTGAAGTCCACCAGCAGGATGGAATTCTTGATCTCGATGCCGACCAGCGCCACGAAACCGATCGACGCCACGAAGGAGATGTCGTTGCCCGAGAACAGCAGCATCAGCAGGCCGCCGAACACGCCCAGCGGCACCACCGTCAGCACGATGAGTGTGGATTTGAAACTGCCGAATTCGAGCACGAGTATGGCGAAGATGCCGAAGATGGCCACGATGATGGCGATGCCGATGCCACCGAAGGCCTCCGCCGAGGCTTCGCTCTCGCCGCCCAGCGAGTAGTGATAGCCGCGCGGCCACGGCAGCGCGTCGAGTTGCCCGGTAATCGTCCGGGTGAGCTCGCCCACGTTGTAGCCATCCACGGCGTCGGCATCGATGGTGATGGCACGCTCGCGATTGAAGCGCTGGATCAGCGTCGGCGCCTTCTCGAATTCCAGCGACGCGAGTTGCGAGAGGGGCAGCGTCGCGCCGGTCAACGAGGGCACGCGCACCTGCTCGAGCGCGCCGAATTCCGCCTGTTGCGTAATGGGCGTGCGCACGACGATGGGGTATTGCTCGCCCGTGGTTTCCTTGAACGTGCCCACGGGGATGCCGGCCACCGACAGGCGCACCGCCCGGTCCAGCTCCGCGGTCTGCACGCCCAGCTGCTGGGCCTTGCGGGAGTCGATACGCAGCTTGAGATTGGTGCGTGCCACGTTCAGCGGATTCTTCACGTCGCGCGTGCCCGGCGTGGCCTTGATGAGTTCCTCCACCTTGAAACTCAGCTTCTCGATGGTGTCGAGATCAGGGCCGATGACGCGCACCGAGATGGGCGCCGAGATCGGCGGCCCATTGGCGAATTCGTGCACATATATATGTGCGCCGGGGTAGCGGGCGAGCCGGGCGCGCAGCCCGTCGAGCAGCACCGGCGTCTCGTCGGTGTCGTATTCGTGCAGCTGCACGAATACTTCGGCATAGTTGGCGGCGTCGTTGCGCTGGATGTGGTTGTAGTAGATCTGCGGATTGCCATGCCCCAGGTTGGCGAACCAGCTCTTCACCTCGGGCATGCGGCGCAGCTCGTCCTCGGCGAACAGCAGTGCCCGGTCGGTTTCGGCGAGCGACGTGCCGTTCGGCGACTCCACCTGGATGAGGAACTGGGGCGTGTCGGCCTTGGGGAACAGGCTGGAACCGATCACCGGCACCAGCAGCACGGTCAACAGCAGCGAACCGCCGATGGCCGCAACCACGGTGAACTTGGGTCGCGCCAGGCACCAGTGCAGCGCCGGTCGATAGTAGTTGTGGATCACGCCCATCACTCGCTTGAGGAACGGGTTCTCATGCTCCCGCGATTCCTCCTTCAGCACGCGGCTGGCGATGAACGGGATGATGAACAGCGCCAGCAGCAACGAGCCGATGATGGTGGTGACCACCGCCATGGGCAGCACCCGGATGAACTTGCCCGGCGTTCCCGGCAGGGCCATCAAGGGCAGGAAAGCGAAAATGAGCGTGGCCGTGCAGCCCAGGATGGCGACGAAGATCTGCCGCGTGCCGGCCAGCGCCGCGGCCACGCGCGATTGCCCCTCGCGCAGGTGACGCGCGATGTTCTCGACGACCACGATGGAATCGTCCACCAGCAGGCCGAGCGCGACCACGAACCCGGCGATCGACAGCTGGTTGAGCGAGTAGCCGAGGAAATACAGGCAGGCGAGCCCGAACGACAACGACAGCGGAATCGACAGCATGACGATGCCCGCCGCACGCCAGCCGAGCGGCAGCAGCGTGAGCATCACCAGGCCGATGGCAATGGCGAAGTCGCCGTACAGCTTGTTCAGCCGGTGGCGCACGTTCTGCGACTGATCGAAGCCCACTTCGAGAGAGACTCGCTTGGGCAGGCCTTCGGCATACCCGTGGGCCGCGGCCATCACCCTCTCGCGCACCTTGAGGATGTTGTAGCCATCCTTCTGGTTGGCGGTGACGAACAC
>CAMLGF010000121.1 GCA_946479515.1 uncultured Pseudomonadota bacterium
CTGCGAACAAGCCTGCGAAGAACAAGTCGCGGGGGCGTCGGTGAAGGCCGCCCGCTGAGCGGCTGCAATTACTCCCGCGGCGGGCGCCGCGCAAGCCTGACGTCGCGTCAGCCGCGAAATGTCTACCTTCGCCGACAGGAACGCGCGTAGGAATTTCCCTCGCTTGCAATGTCCCGGCGTCGGGCCTAGCGTTGCCTGCACGCGCAGGTCAGCCACGGACGGCTTCCAAGACCCCGGGGATGTTCCTGCAGAAGTTAGTTGAGCGTCGCGGCCGCAGGACCGCCGGCGCAGGACAGGGAGCAGTGCAGGATGCACAACTTCTCGGCGCGGGTTTGCGTGGGCCGGTTCTCGCCCAACCAACTCCATACTCAACCGACGTCTGCCGGATCCCCTCGAGCAACCTCATCGTAAAGGGAGATCTATGATCAGCCTGACTCACAAGGGAGGCGTGCGCCTCTCGCTCGCAATCGGTGCGCTGTTGTGCGCGTCCGCGGTTTCGGCGGCCGACGCGGCATTCACCGATCGAATCATCGTCAAATACCGCGGCGGCGGCGCCATCTCGGCGCTGGCCCAGGCCGAGCAGATGCGGGCCACCGAAGCCTCCGCGGCGCGCCTGGGCGTGGCGCTCGATCGGGTGCGTACCACCGGCCTGGGCTCGCAGGTGCTGAAGATCGACCGGCGGCTGTCGCTGGCCGACGCGGCGCGGCTCGCGGCCGACATCGCCGCCAGCGATCCGAACGTCGAGTACGCCGAGCCCGATCGCATCCTGCGGCACACGTTCACGCCCAACGACACGCGCTACGGCGAGCAGTGGCATTACTTCGAGTCCACGGGCGGCATCAATGCCCCTGCGGCCTGGGACAAATCCACCGGCGCGGGCGTGGTCGTTGCCGTGATCGACACCGGTTATCGGCCGCATGCCGACCTGCTCGCCAACATCCTTCCCGGCTACGACTTCATCAGCGACACCTTCGTGTCGAACGATGGCAATGGCCGGGACAGCGATGCCAGCGACCCGGGCGACTGGATCAATGCCGGCGAATGCGGCCCTGGCGACCCTGAGACGTTCGAGTCCTCGAGCTGGCACGGCACTCACGTGGCCGGAACGATTGCCGCGGTGACCAACAACTCGAGCGGCGTCGCCGGCGTGGCGTTCGGCGCGAAGGTGGTGCCGGCGCGCGTGCTGGGCAAGTGTGGCGGCTACACCTCCGACATTGCCGATGCCATCATCTGGAGCTCGGGCGGCAGCGTCGCGGGCGTGCCCGCCAATGCCAACCCGGCCAAGGTGCTGAGCATATCCCTGGGCGGCATCGGCGCCTGCGACAACACCACCCAGAGCGCCATCAATTCCGCGCGCTCACGCGGCGCCTCGGTGGTCGTCGCGGCAGGCAACTACAACCACAATGCCTCGCAGGACACTCCCGCCAACTGCTCGGGCGTGGTCACCGTGGCGGCCGTGGGTCGCAACGGCGGCAAGGCGTCGTACTCCAACTACGGCGCCACGGTGGAGATCGCGGCGCCCGGCGGCAGCGGCGGCGCGAACAGCGTGCTGTCCACGTTGAATACGGGCACCACCACGCCGGGCTCGGATGCGTATGCGCTGTACAACGGCACCTCCATGGCCACGCCGCACGTCTCGGGAGTGGTGGCGCTGCTGCTGTCGGTGAAGCCGACGCTCACCCCGGATCAGGTGACTTCGATCCTGCAGAGCACGGCGCGGCCCTTTCCCGCCAGCTGTTCGCAATGCGGATCGGGCATCGTCGATGCCAGCGCCGCGGTTGACGCGGCGATCGGCGGCAGCGAACCGCCCGATGATCCGCCGGGCACGGTGGCGGAAGTCGAGCCTAACAACTCGCGTTCGGCATCGCAGCTCATTGCGACGGACGACACCACCGTGGCCGGCGTCATGGGCAGCAGTTCGGACAACGACTACTACCGGGTGAGCCTGCCGGCGGGCCGCACGCTGGTGTCGACCCTGGTGCCCAATGCGCAGTCCGACTACGACCTGTACGTCTACAACAGCAATGGCACGCTCATCGGCCGCAGCGAGAAAGGCACGGGAGCGACCGACTCCGTGAGCGTCACCAACACCAGCAGCGGTGCGCTGACGCGATACATCCGGGTCATTCGCTGGAGCGGCGGAACCGGCGCGACCAATGGCAAGTACACGCTGAACCTGAACTGGTGAGGCACACGTCAGCGGGGCCGGGAACTGGCCCCGCTGGCTTTGCGGAGGGGACTCCCGAGCCGTATCCGCTCAGTCGCGCCGCGCTTTCGGCATGGTATTGCGGCGGAATTCGCCGCGGCTGATATAGCCGTCCGAATTGCGATCGATCATCGTGAAGCTGGCCGTCAGGCTGTTGCTACCCGAGGCTTCTTCCTTGCTCAGCCTGCCATCGGAATCCGAATCGAGCGACGCGAAGGTGTCATTCCTGTCCTTCGCGGAGTCCGGATCGTTGGCCAGGGCGGCGCCGGAGAACACCGCGGCGGTGCACAAGGCGAAGAGTGTGGTTTTCATGGCTGCCTCCTGTGGGGTTCGTCACGAGTGACGAGACCGCAGCGCGCAGGTTCCCGCGCCGCGCCGCCAGTGGCGTGGTCCCGGTGTATTCCGACAACCGCATTCGCGGGCTCCGCTCGAGGTTCAGACGGCGATTCGGCGCGGCGTCATTTCTTCTGATCGGGCGCAGCAGTGGCAGCCGCCTTCTTGGGCGGCGCCGGCGGCAGGAACAGCGCCGGGTCCACCGACGTGCGATTGAGCATGACGCCCCAGTGCAGGTGAGGCCCGGTGACGCGTCCCGTGGCGCCGACGTCGCCGATGACGTCGCCGGTGTTCAGCTGCTGGCCGACTTCGACACGGATCTTTGACAAGTGGCAGTACATGGTCACGAGGCCCTGGCCGTGATCGATCATCACGTTGCCGCCGTTGAAGAAGTATTCACCCGTGTCCACCACCTTGCCGCCGAGCGGCGCCTTGATCGGCGTGCCCTTGGGCGCGGCGATGTCCATGCCGCTGTGCGGGCGGCGTGACTCACCATTGAACACGCGTCGCAGCCCGAACGAGCTCGAGCGCGGGCCGGGCACGGGCGGTTGCAGGCGCAGCGTGGCGGGAGCCAGTTCGGAGTAGATGGACATGGCGGCACGCACTTTCTCGTGCTCCTTTGCCACGCGCGCCTGATCCTCGGCCGAGAGGTTGACCTGGCCTGGCGGCACCCGCAGCTTCTGCGTACGGTATTGCTTCGGCAGCACCTGGAAGGCGATCTCCCGGGCCGCCTCGCCGGGGTGTTTCACCGTGATCGAACGCTCACCGGGTTCGGTGTCGAGGGAGATGCCGACCACGGCGAGCCAGGCTGCGCCGTCGCGCATCACCATGACCGGTACGCCCTCATAGGTGACCACGGGCCTGCGCTCCGCGCCGCCGGGCAGTTTGAACGTGGCGACGCCGCCCGGAACCCGCGATGAACGCGGGGGGTTCAATGCCGCGGCGGCGAGGCCGGGCAACAACACCAGCGTGAACCAGGCGAACATTGCGGCGAGCCGTCTGTTCATGCTCTTCACTCATCCTCTTTCAGGGTGGCCGTGACCGTGGCGTGTACACGTCCTTTCGACAGGCGCGCTTCGATCGCGGTTCCCGGCGGTGCCTGTGATGCCTCACGCAGCAGGGCGCCGTCGGCAAGGCGCGTCACCACGGCGAAGCCGCGCGAGAGCGTGGCCAGCGGACTCACGGCATCCAGCGTGCGCGCGGCGAGCGCGACCCGTTGTTCCAGGCGGCTCAAACTACCCGCGAACACCGTCACCAGGCGCTGGCGCAGCGCGGCGGCGTGCGCGCACAGGGCTTCCAGGCGGTGCCGGGGGTTCTCGCGCCACAGGCGCGCGCCCAGGATTTCCAGCCGCTGCTGGTGATGCAACATCACGCCGCGCAACGCCGAGCGCAGGCGCAGGTCCAGATCATCCAGGCGCTGCGCATGCTGCGCCAGCCGCGCCCCGGGATGAGAGATCTGCAGCCGCTGGGTGAGAGTGCCCAGGGCCAGCATCTGCGCGCGCAGCGCGCGGCCCATGGCGCCGGCGAGGCGGGTCTCGAGCGCGGACAGTGCAGCGAGCCAGGTGGAGCGGTCGGGCACCGCCGCCAGCGCGGCGGCCGATGGCGTGGGCGCGCGCACGTCGGCGACGAAATCGGCGATGGTCACGTCCACTTCGTGGCCGACGCCCGAAATCGTTGGCACGCGGCAGGCCGCGATGGCGCGCGCGACGCGCTCGTCGTTGAAGCACCAGAGATCTTCCATCGAGCCGCCGCCGCGCGCGACGATCAGCACGTCGCATTCCGCGCGGCGGGATGCGGCCTCGATGGCGCGCACGATCTCGGGAACGGCCGCGGCGCCCTGCACGGCGGTGGGATACACGAGCACCGCGGCGGCCGGAAAGCGCGCGCGCAGCACTCTCAATATGTCGTGAATGGCCGCGCCCGTGGGCGAGGTGACGACGCCTATGCGCCGCGGCACGGCGGGCAGCGGCCGCTTGCGCTCGACGGCAAACAGTCCTTCGGCGCTGAGCCGCGCCTTGAGCTTCTCGAACTCGCGCTTGAGGGCGCCTTCACCGGCTTCCTCGAGGTGTTCGACGATGAGCTGGTACTCACCGCGCGGTTCGTACAGTCCCACGCGCGCGCGCGCCAGCACGTGCATGCCTTCCCGGGGACGGAACCGGAGCAGGGAATTGCGCTGCCGCCACATCGCGCAGCGCACCTGGGCCTGCGCGTCCTTGAGGGAGAAATACCAATGGCCGGAAGCCGGGGCGGCGAAATTCGACAATTCCCCTTCGAGCCACAACACGGGGAGTCCGGATTCCAGCAACAGGCGCACTTCTTTATTGAGGCGCGAGACGGTGTAGACGTCGCGCTCGCGCACCGGGGCCGGACCGCCGGGAGAGCCAGTGAAGCGGGGGAAATTCACGGCGAGCATTGTAATGGGGGCATGTCGGATTTGCCCCGTCGATACAGATACCAGCATGCGCATGCAGAACCGCCGCGGGACTGGCGCCCGTCGACGTCGCGGACGTCGATCTCCCTCGCCGGAGAAACCTGCCTTCGCTGGAAAATCAGCCATGTCCCCATTAGAATCCCCCATCGTTCACTACCGCTGAACACCTCCATGCGAATTCTCGAAGAAGCGTTGACCTTCGACGACGTTCTTTTAGTCCCGGCTTATTCGGAAATCCTGCCTCGCGAAGTCGATCTGTCGACCCGGCTCACCAAGGGCATAAAACTCAATCTGCCGCTGGTGTCCGCCGCCATGGACACCGTCACCGAAGCCCGCCTCGCCATCACCATGGCCCAGGAAGGCGGCATCGGCATCATCCACAAG
>CAMLGF010000122.1 GCA_946479515.1 uncultured Pseudomonadota bacterium
CTGGTCGAACGCGTGCGCTGGGTGGTGGAACGCGAGATCAACCCGCAGCTCGCGCAGCATCGCGGCCACGTCGCGGTGGAGGAAGTGCGCGCCGACGGCACCGTGCTGTTGCGCTTCGGTGGCGGCTGCCACGGCTGCGGCATGGCCGACGTGACGTTGAAGCAGGGCATCGAAAAGACGCTGATGGAGAAGGTGCCCGGCGTGACCGCGGTGCGCGACGCCACCGACCACGACAGCGGCACCGCGCCCTACATCCCGCGCGACGCGGCCTGACGGCACCCGGGCGCGCGCCGCGTGTTCAGCGCCTCCGACCTGATTTCGGCCCTGCTCGAACGCCCGCGTTCGCGATTGTGGTTCCGTGCCGCCGATGCGCGCCCTGCGGGGGAATTCCCGCCGAGCTGGCGTGCCTGGTTCGCGTCCATGCGCGAGCGCGTCGGCGCGGTGCGCGGCGCGACCGCGGATGCGTTCATCGCGATCTTCCTCGGCCGCGAACTCGCGCGGCCGGCACCGCGCAGCCCGCTGCTCAACGATTGGCAATCCTTCGCCGCGCTGTGGCGCCAGCAATGGCATCCCGCCAGCGAGGACCAGCGCCGGGATCGCATCGTCGCGCTCACGACGACGCTGCTCGTGCATCTCGTCCTGTTCGTGCTGCTGTTGTGGCTGGCGACGGTGCGCATCGGCATCGCGCCGCCGCCACAGGGCGAGGACGTGGTGCAGGTGGAATACATCGGCGAAGGCACGCCGGACACACCGGGCGGTGGCGCGAAGGAAAGCGCCGCGCCCGTGCAGCAGAAGCCTTCCACCCAGCCTTCGGCGAATCCGGCGACGAGCCCGGCCAGCGCCGCCGCGCAGCCACCCGCCGCCGCTTCCGAATCGACGCAACCGCCTGCGCAAACCCCGGCGGAGGCGATGCCGCTGCCCGACCAACCGCTGGTCGTGACCGAAACGCCGCTCCCGGATCCGCGCTTCGCATTGCCGCCGACGTCGCCGCCGCAACTGCGGCCGACGGTGGCGCAACCGCGCATCGAAGTGCCGGTGCAATCGCGCGCGGTGCCGCTGGCCGAACAGCCACAGCCGATGCCGAGCGTGGCGACGCCGCAGTTGCAGGCGCAACAGGCGACGCCGACCCTGCGCGCGACCACGCCTGCGCTTTCCGCGCGCGAAATCCCGCTGCCGCAGGCGGTGCCGCAAGTGGCCACGCCCGCGCTGCAGGCGACGAAACCGACTGCCACGCCGTCCTTGCAAAGCCAGGCGACGCTCCAATCGCGGGATATTCCGCTGGCTGCGAACCCGGGCACCGAATCCGCGCGATCGTCGAGCCCTTCGCCTTCATCGACGGCGTCGACGTCGGCGCCTTCCGCGCTGGGCAGCAATGCGAAACCGCAGCCGAGCAGCGGCACGCTGCCGAACACCGCCGCGCCGGGCAGCGGTCCGTCGACCGCGGCGAAACCCGGCGCGTGGCTGACGCCGAAGCGCGGCGACGACTGGGGCGATTCCACCCGCAATCGCCCGGGGGCGAATGCCGGCGACAAGGATGGATTGCTGAATTCCGATGGCACGGCGCGTTTGCCGCCGGGCAATTCCCCGGAGCCGGGTGGCGGTTATCCACCGGGGTACGACACGTGGTCGCGCGAGGCGATCGACCGCAACGGTACGTGGTTGAAGCGCCCGCCGAACAACTACACGCCGACGCGCTTCGACCAGTACTGGCTGCCGCGCGAGACGCTGCTCGAGGAGTGGGTGCGCAAGGGCATCAAGCAGACCGAGATCCCGATTCCCGGAACCTCGAAGAAGATCCATTGCGTGATTTCGATCCTGCAGTTGGGCGGCGGTTGCTACGTCACCGATCCGAACATGAAGGACCAGGAAGCCGTCGCCCGCCCGCCGCCGGATATTCCGTGGAAACCGGACTTGCAGGAAGACCAGGACAGCCTGGAGAAGCCGTAAGCGGAACGTACGCGAGTCGCACGCTCGAGAGGGATTTGTCGGCGCGTTGTTGACTGGTCACGGGGAGTAGATCTGGGAAAGGTCTGCTTGCGACCCGAAGCGGACGCTTGTGCAATCAAAAAAGCGGTTGTGCTTAGACTGACCCGGGTTCGAACAATGCGCTCAACCTTTTTCGATGTGGAACCGATCACCTGCATGCAGGATGGATCGTCTTCCTGATTTCGTGCGGTGTGGTGCCGGCGGGGCATTCCTCCTCGGAACAGGCGAGCGTCTCCACCACCCAGCGCCCGCGCCGCATGCGCAGCGACGCGCTCACCGGCTCGTAATGGTTGCGGCCATCCGCCGATTGCGGATCGGCGGCGATCCAGCCGGTCGTACCCGAGACGCACAACTCGCGCACCACGAAACGAAGCTTCATCGCATCCGAATCGAAAGTCGCGAGTTCGCGGCGCAAGGCCGTCATCACCTGCGCCCGTTCGGCACTGCCGGGTCGCGGCGCGTGCCAAGCTTGAGCAATAGCGAGCAACGGGAACAACACCAACATCGCAACGATCGTTTTCAAGGTGGTGTTCATTTGCGCACGATCTCCACCCGACGGTTCT
The DNA here is from genome assembly GCA_946479515.1 of uncultured Pseudomonadota bacterium. The sequence continues at coordinate 2,550 of CAMLGF010000122.1, forward strand.
GCGCGCGGCCGGCTTCACTGTCGTTGGGGGTGACCGGCTTGTCCATGCCGAAGCCGGCCGAATCCAGTCGCTTCGCGTCCACGCCCTGCGCGACCAGGTAGGCGACCACCGCCGCCGCACGCTGTTCGGACAGGCGCTGGTTGTAGGCCTCGCCGCCGACGTTGTCGGTATGGCCTTCCAGCGTCAGCGTCCAGTCCGGGTGCCCGTTGAGCATCGCCGCCACCTGCTTGAGCAAGGGTTCGGATTCCGGCTGCAGCCGCGCGGAGGAGAAATCGAAGTTGATCCCGTCCAGCCGCGCGCGTCCGTTGTTGGCAAGTTCCTCGCCGATCTGCGATTGCGCGGCATTGCCCTTCCAGCCCGGGATGCGCGGGCAATCGCCGATGTCGTTGCCCAGCTTCTTGCCGGTATAGAAGGTGGAAAAACCGGCGCCCGGCTCCGCGTCGGCCGCACGCGCCAGGCCCATCACCAACGCGCCATCCGGGCTGAACGAGAACAGGCCGAGTTGCTTCGTTTGCTTACCATCGTCGTCGGTTTCCTGCATCGCGGCCTTCATCAGACGCCCCTCGATGCCGCCGGCGATCACGCCATCGCGGTATTCGTAGCAGCCGGTGACGCGGGTGCCTTCCTGCTTCAGCCGGACCTTGCCCCAGCCGTTCCAGCCGTCGTAGGTGCCGCTCACATCAGCGAGCGCGGCGTCCTGCGTCAGTTGCTTCCCGTACGCGTGCAGGCCGGTCATGCCGACGTAGTCGTCGCCGTAATTGCTCGCCACGCTTAGGCGCAGCCAGCGCCCGGCCGTCTTTTCCGCCACGGCGAACGACTGGTCGTTGCGGGCTTTCTCCAACTGCGTTTCCAGAATGGTCGTGTAGCCGCTGTCGATGCCGGCATCGGAGAGTTCGACCTTCACCGACTTCGGCGATTTCTCGTCGCGGTTCAGGCCGGCGCTGTCGAACACCAGCCGCTCGACCTCGGTGCGCTCCGGCAGCTCGAACACCACCACCGGGACGGGTTTGGCGATAGCGGTCCAGTCGGTGGATGCGGCTTCGTCGATCAGGTTGATCGGGTCGCTGTCCATCTGGAACAGGCCCTGGTTGTCCTGCGGCTTGGCGACGATCTGCGTGCCGGCGGCGAAGGCGAGCATATCTTGCGCGGGCGGTTGCGGCACTGCGGCAGATGCGGGCGCATCGGGGATCGGCGCACCCGCCGTTCCAGGTGACGCCGCCGCCTGCACGGGTATGGCCTCGGCCGATGCATTCGGCTTCTGGCAGGCGACCAACGCCAGCGACAACAGCATGCTGGATAGTGCGGTGAACCTGATCATCGGCTTGCCTCGCGAATCGTGGTGGAAGCAGGAACAGTCACAATGCGTAGCGCGCCTGCATGAACTGGTAGTACAGCTCGCCATAGCGCGCGTACCACTCGTCGTTGCCGTAGTACTTGGCCTCGCACGCAGCCAGTTCGTGCAGGTCGTCCTGCAGCTTGCCAAGCAGCTCCGCGTTCTTGGCGCGCACGGTTTCGTCGAAGGCATCCAGCGACTGGTCGACGGAACGCGACTGCACCGCGGCTTCCACCGCAGGCGCACCACCGGCCATGCCGCCCACGCCGTTCATCAGGTCCTTGCCGTCCTGCGCAAAGCGATGCGTGTAGGTGTAGATCCCGCGCACCTTCTCCAGGTTGCGGCGACGGATGTCCAGGTTGGCGTTGGCATCATCGAAGCAGGGCCGGCATGCCTTGTCCTCCGCGCATTTCGACGGCATCTGCGGCATGCCCGGCGGCGTGTAGTTGGGTTGCATGGCGGCATCGACCTTGGTCAGCGGCGGATAGGCGTCGCTGTTGAGTCCGCTGCCGTGTCCGCTGTTAAGACCAACGTTGCCGGTGCTGTTCATGCCGCCGTTGTTCGCGCTGTTGTTCCCGCTGCCATTGGTGTTGCCGCCGGCGTTGTTGTTGCCGCCGGTATTGTTTCTGGCGTAACCCCCGTTGTCGTTGCTGCTCGCGGTGCCGTTGGTATTGTCGTTGGCGTTGTTCGCGGAACTACCGTTTTGATTGCCGGGCGAATTGCCTTTGTCGTGACCGCCAGCGGCACCATTGTTATTGCCGGGCGCAGGCGCGTTCGGATCCGACGGTGTCTGCGACGGGTCAAGCGGGTTGTAGCGGTCGTCGAACCAGCGCGGATCGTCGTCCGCCATGCGCGGTTTCGCCGGCTTGCCGCCGACATTGCCATTGGCATCCACCGGCTGGCCCCAACTGGGTTGGTTCTCGTGCAGCTTGCGCGGTGGCGCGCTGTCCAGGTCTGGCAGCGCTTCCAGGTCCGGCAAGGGCTGGAAGGGCTCGATCGCCAGCGAGGGGAGAGACAGCGCCAGCAGCACGGCCAACGCGGCGGGACGGAACATCGTGCGATTCATCAGCGACCTCCAGCAGGCTTGCGGCGCAGGAACAGCATCCCGCCGC
>CAMLGF010000123.1 GCA_946479515.1 uncultured Pseudomonadota bacterium
TTCGGTCCCAGATGCGGTGTTGTCATCATCGCCCGAAGGGTCTTCTCGATCGGGCGCTTGGGATCGGAGAGGAAGTTGGCGACGCCGGCGAGCGTCTTGTCCTTCTCGGCGTAGAGAACATGCAAGATGGTTCCCACGAGCAGCGAGTGGCTGGTCTTTTCCCAGTGGTTGCGTTTTTCCAGCGCACCCTCGGGGTCGACCAGTACATCGGCGATGTTCTGGACGTCGCGGACCTCCCACTCGCCTCGGCGAACCTCGAGCAGCGGATTGTAGGCACTGCTTTGGACGTTGGTCGGGTCGAAGAGGACCACACGGCCGAAACGCGCGCGCCAGCCGGCGGTGAGCATCCAGTTCTCGCCTTTGATGTCATGCACGATCGCCGAGCCCGGCCACGTCAGCAAAGTTGGAACGACGAGACCCACGCCCTTGCCGCTCCTGGTCGGGGCGAAGCACAGCACATGCTCGGGCCCATGATGGCGCAGATAGGCGGCGTGCCATCGACCCAGCAACACGCCGTCGGGGTGAAGGAGCCCGGCTTTGCGGATCTCCCGTTCGTTTGCCCAGCGGGCAGAGCCGTAGGTCGTGGCTCTCTTCACCTCTCGCGCCCGCCACACGGACATGGCGACGGCGACAATGAATGCGGCGATTCCACCGGCGCCGGCGATGAACCCGCCGGTTACGAAGATCTCGTGCGCGTAGGCGTCGAACCCGAACCACCACCAAAAGAAAGCTGGCGGGAAGTAGACCGGCCATCCGAAGAGCGAGAACCAGGGGCTGCCAAGTTGCGGCTGGAAGGCGAGTTGCCAGGCTGTCCATTCGGTCGCCGCCCAGACGAAGCCGAGCACGGTCGAGCAGACCATGAGGATTTGGAGCCAGAGGATCTTGGTCGGGTTCATGGCGACGCCACACCAGCACGGCGACGCGTGTTTGAGGCAAGCATGAACTGCGCGGGATCAAACGGCCGGACACGCTGGGCCAGAAATCGGATGAACCGCGCGTACGCCTTCACAGGCCCAGCCCCCGTTTCCGGCCCAGGTCCCAATCGACTCGCCCGCCGGGCGCCATGACCCCGCGGACTTCGCGCCCGAGATCCTTGTCTAGCGCCGGACGCCACGGCACGAGCTGAAACCCCAAGCCGTCGTCGATCATGGCGAACCGACCGGAGGCCAGCGTGACCCGCTCGCGATACACACCGGCAATCTGTTCGCCTTCCGCGGTGGGCTGATACGCGAGGTGGGTGTCCGCGGAAAGCTTGGCCGCGGCGTCTTCAAGCTCACGTCGCTGCAGCGTCGCGAGGAGGTCGCGTGCGAAGATGACGCGCTGGCCTTGTCGCCGCGCCAGATCTTCCTCGATCAAATGCTCGACGCGGGCCTCCATCGCCGCGCGTACCTCAGCGCCGAACCCGCCGCCACTGAGCGGAGGGTCTTTCGCGAGAAGCTGCCGATCAAGCCATGTCGCCCCTGAGGCGGTGACTTGTTCAGAAATCGAGAGGTCCGAGCGGGTGGCGAGGGACAAGCGCCGCCGGCCGTTGGGATCGTCGTAAGCGCGCGCCTCGACGATGGCGCCGGGCGCCGCATCGCCAGTGAATTCCAGATCGCCGAACCGCAGGTGATGCGTGCGGCCATCGACGCCGGCGACGACGACATAGGCAGTCCCGTTGAGCTCGTCGTCCAAGCCCCGCTGGACCAGCTTGCCCAGCACCGGGTCGGCGGGCTCCTCGCCATGCAGCGCGAACCGGCTCACGTCAGGCTCCGCCCCATCCCGGCTCATCGCCTGGTGCATTGTCTTGATGATGTCGCCGCGAACGCCGAGCTGGCGCAGCGTCCCGTCGAGGCCGGGCTTCAAGATCCAGCACCCAGGTCCGACTGGATCGGCAAGCCCCAGGCGTTCAAGCTTGGCCGCCCGGCCGAGCAGCAAGCGGCGCAGCTCCGGGTCCTCGGCATCCGGACCAGGCCGAAGATCGGCGACGCCGCCACTCTCGTCGGAGATGTCGCGCAGCGCCCGATCGAGGCTGGTCCACCGCTCGGCCTCGACCTCGCGCTCCAGAGTGGTCTGAATTTGTTGTTCGGTGCGCGGCCCGAACTCGAGCGTGATCCGCTCGGCGGCGCGGTCGCGGATGCCCCGGCTGATGTATTCGCGGCTGATGACGAGGTCCTCACCGTCATCGGCCCGGCCACGGATCAGCAGATGGACATGGGGATTGTCGGTGTTCCAATGATCGACCGCGACCCAGTCGAGCCGGGTGCCAAGGTCCCTTTCCATGTTGGCGACGAGCTCGCGCGTGAATGTCTTGAGGTCGCCGATCTCGGCCGCGTCTTCGGGTGAGACGATGAAGCGGAAATGGTGCCGGTCATCCTTGCAGCGTTCCGCGAAGGCGCCTTCGTCGGCTTCGTCGCCGGTCGCATCGAACATCCGCGCGGGCAGCCCATCCCTCGTGACACCGTCGCGCTTCAGATAGGCGATGTGCTTGGGCAGAGGCGCTGAGCGAAACCGCGTGCCCTGGTGGCGCACGACGCGCGCCTTCGTCACGACGCGGCGGGCGTTCGAGCGTAGCCGGATCGAAACCGCGGCGCGGCGGCCGCGGCCGAACCGGGAGCGGCTGCGGCCCTGGCTGGAACGAAAGCTGTTGCCGACATGCCCCGCCTTCTTGGCGGCCCGCATTACCTCGCCGATGAAGGTCTGCGGACGTTTGCCGCCGCGGTTGCCGTGCTGGATGCGCCCGGGCCGGACGCGCAGGTCGTCGTCGCGCGTCGTCATCGGCCAAAATCCAGGGTTTCGGCGGCGCGACGGCGCTTCGAGGATTGATTTCGTTGGACAAATCGATGGAAGCGCCAGCAGGATGCTTCGATGGCATGGGCAAATTGTCTAATCCAACCAACCATATAAGCCGCGCCGAAGGCCGGCCTTTTCCCTTGCCGTCCGTTGGTGGGTTGCCTGCGCCGATGCTCCGCTCCTTGTAATCCTTCGATCGAGCCGTCCGTCACCTTCGTCGAATGAAGAGCACTCATTGCGATCGTCCTGCAGCCGACAGGGCGACGAAGAGCCCATCAGACCGCGGAGCAAGCCCCGTCCAATCCTGCGGCGGGCTGACGCTAGCGGCGGTCGACACCCGCGATTGGGCCGCCGTCGTTTTGTCATTCGGCGCGTTGGACCGCTGTTCCGGAAATAGCGATGCTTCCGTCCAGGAGCGCATGATGGAGGCAAGCAACGCCGTATCGTCGTTCGCGCTGCTACCGACGATTGGCGCAAGTCGCGTAAGGTAGGCGCGCGTCTCCGCCGGCAACGGACGTCCGGTGGACAGGTGATCCTCCCAGCGTGCGGGACCGGCGTTGTAGGCCGCGAGGAAGCCGGGAATTCCATAGCGATCGTGCAGCTCTCGCAGGTAGGCCGCACCAGCCATGATGTTGTCGTGCGCATCGTATGGATCGACGCCGAGACCGTAGCGCCCGCGCAGTGCAGCCCATGTCTCGGGCATGATTTGCATCAGGCCCATCGCACCTTTGGGTGAGATCGCGCGCACGTCACCGAAGCTCTCTGCGTGCATGACGGCACGTATCCATGCGGCCGGAATGCCGAAGCGACGCGAGGCTTCGGCCACGACCGCATCGAACCGGGTCGCGACGGCAACGCGCGTGATGGGGCGGCCGGGCGCGGACTGGGCGCAGGCCGGCATGTAGGGTGCGGACACCCCCGCCGACAAACAGACAGCGATGAATGGGATACTCAGAATCCGAGCGAAAGACGGTTCTGAACGACGGCGTGCCGGTAAGGAGAAAGGGGCACGGAAGGGCCGCCGCGCGCAGATGATGACGGGAGAGCGACGCCGCGGCATGTCAATCGTCCTCCTGCGTCCAGAGGGGATCGGCGCGGCCGACGATCGTGGTGCGGGAGAGCAGCCCGAAATAGCGGCCGTCGAGGGAGTCTTCGGATTGCCAGTTCATCAGGAAGACCTGGCCCTCGGGGATGCGTTGGCATCCATGCCAGACAGGAAGCGGCCGACCGCGGGTATCGCGCTCGAGAGCCTCCCCCATCGCAACGCCATCGACCGTGATCGTGCGTTGATCCCGGCAGACCATCTGCCCAGGAAGCGCAAGCACGCGTTTCAGCATCGGCACACCCTTGGGGAGATAGCGCCGATCAGCGAGGAATTGTGCGAGTGTGTTCGGCGGCCGGACGACGACCAGCTCGGTGACATGGAGAATGCCGGACGGCCGAATGGCGTAAAGCCCGATCGGGACACTCTCGCTGGCGTTCCAAATGAACTTGGGCGAGATGGGGAAGATTGCGGTGCAGCTCGAAACTAGCAGCACCAGATACGTCGTCATGACGTAGCCAAAGCGCGTCATGATAGCGTGCTCCGTCGCAAGAGCCACGCGCGGTGCTGGTCGCGACTGTAGGGACGCGGCTCGTATCCGGCAGAAAGGCGGTTGTGGACGTGTCGCCAGTGATCCGGCGCGGCGTCGGCGGCCTCGATGCCAAGCGCCTCCACCGCGTCGATCGCCTTCAGGACACGCTCGACTTTCGGCCAGCCGCTGATGCGCAGTAGGATGTCGCCACCTGGACGGACGAAGGGAAGCGTCTGGTAGGCGACGCCATGCGTGACCGATTGAACAATGTCGATGCGCGAGATGATCGTGCCGAAGTCGTTCGATGCCCAGCGCACGAACGCGAACACATTGCCTGGCGCGAAGGAGAGGACGCGTCGCCTGCGGTCGAGGATCGTCTCACCGCAGTCGCGGCCGAAGCGGATCCAGTGTTCGATGCGGCCCTCAAGCCACGTCA
>CAMLGF010000124.1 GCA_946479515.1 uncultured Pseudomonadota bacterium
GCGCCCACGCAATGCAGCTCGCCGCGCGCCAGCGCGGGCTTCAACATGTTGCCGGCGTCCATGGCGCCTTCGGCCTTGCCGGCGCCCACCATGGTGTGCAGCTCGTCGATGAAGAGAATGACTTGGCCTTCCTGCTTGGCGAGGTCGTTGAGCACGCCCTTCAGGCGCTCTTCGAATTCGCCGCGGAACTTCGCGCCCGCGATCAGCGCCCCCATGTCGAGCGCGAGGATCTTCTTGTTCTTGAGTCCCTCGGGCACTTCGCCGTTGATGATGCGCTGGGCGAGGCCTTCGACAATCGCGGTCTTGCCCACGCCCGGCTCGCCGATGAGCACGGGGTTGTTCTTCGTGCGGCGCGCGAGCACCTGCACCGTGCGGCGGATCTCGTCGTCGCGGCCGATGACCGGATCGAGCTTGCCGCTCGAGGCGCGTGCCGTGAGGTCGATGGTGTACTTTTCGAGCGCGCCGCGCTTCTCCTCCGCCTGCGGGTCGTTGACGGCTTCACCGCCGCGCACCTGCTCGATGGCCTTTTCGATGGCCGCCTTCGAGGCGCCGGCATCCTTCAGTAGTCTGGCCAGCGTGTCCTTGTCCTCGAACGAAGCCAGCACGAAGAGCTCGGACGAGATGTAGTCGTCCTTGCGCTGCTGGGCCAGCTTGTCGGTGACGTTGAGCAGCCGGTTGAGATTGGGCGAGACGTGCACGTCACCGGGGGTGCCTTCCACCTTGGGCAGGCGGTCGAGCGCGGCGTCCAGGTCCTTGCGCAGCTTGGCCACATTGGCGCCGGCCTTGACCAGGATGGGACGGGTGCTGCCGTCCTGCTGGTCGAGCAGCGCGCCGAACACGTGGGCGGGCTCCATGAACTGGTTGTCCCGGCCCACGGCCAGGGACTGGGCATCCGCCAGGGCGGACTGGAAACGGCTGGTGAGTTTGTCCATTCGCATAGTGGGGGCAAAAGTGAGGCCCACCCGGGGCCCTTTCAATAGGGCCCCATGCGAATAGGCTAGGGAATTTTGCGGACTCGCGCCTTCAATGCGCGTGTCGTTCGGCAAAGGTGATGAGGGCCACGCCCAGGCCTATCAAGATGACCTGGGCGATGCTCGACCGGGGATCGACCCGGCGATGCAGACCCGGGATCAGGTCGGCCACCGCGACATATAAGAGACTGGCGGCCGCCACGGCCAGCGCGAAGGGCAGCGCCCGCAGTGATTGCTCCAGCGCAAAGAAGCCGACCACGCCGCCCAGCACGGCCGTGAGGCTGGTGAGCAGGTTGAGCATCAGCGCCTTCCGGCGCGACGCGCCCGAATGCAGCAACACCGCGAAATTGCCCACTTCCTGCGGGATCTCGTGGGACATGATGGCGAGGGCCGTGACGATGCCCAGGTGGATGTCCGTGAGGAAGGCCGCCGCGATCAGCACGCCATCCATGACGTTATGCAGAGCGTCGCCGACCAGCACCAGCGCGCCGCTCGCTTTCTTGCGCGCCTGTTCGTGGGCGTGGCCATGGCCATGGCCGTGGTCGTGATGTCCGTGACCGCGATGATCATGCGCGAGCGCGTCTTCGCCCACCGGATGCTCCGAGCAATGGTCATCGTGGCAATGACGCCAGAGCAGGAACTTCTCGAGGATGAAGAAAAGCGCCATGCCGGCGATGAGCGCAATGCCCACCTCGTGCACGTTGGCCATGCCCGCGCCCTGCACGGCGTGCGGGATGAGCGCGAGCAGCGCGGCGCCTAACAAGGCGCCCGTCGCGAAGGAAACCAGGTGCGGCAGAACGGCCTCGCGCGCACGGGTGGGGAGCGCCAGAAAAATGCCGGCCGCGAGCACGGACAGCACGCCGGAGAAGGCGGTGGCGAGGATGATCCAGAGGAGCGTGGCCAAAGCCTGCGGATGCTAGCACGCGACGATGCGGCGCAGGCTACGCCGGGCTGGGGGCCTGCTCAGCCGTTCGCCAGCGCGAGGATGCCGATCGCCAGGAAACTGACAGCGACTGCTCTCGAGGCAACGAGCATGCAGGATCGCTCGCACGCCGTTGCCTCGATGGCATGCCGCTTCAAGTACCACGCAGTGAGTTGGGCCGACATCGGCGCGCACAACGCCAGGAACAGCCAGGTTGCGGGCCGCACGTAGGCTGATGACGCCTGCGACCAGCCGCGAAGCATCAGCGTCGTCCCGAGCATGAGCAAGAACGCAAGGACCACGACGCCCACCAGGAAAAAGCCGAACGTCTTGATGGCGCGAGGTGCGCGCAGCTCTTCGGCGGTTTCGGGATGCGGAACGACATCCCGTTCGGTTTTGTGCCGATGATGCTCTGACTCAGACATCGTGTCCCCTCCGATCGCCGTGGATGCTACGACTATCGGCATGGATAAGGCAACGAACGTCCGACCTCAGGGACAACCATCAGGTCGACTAACTGTTGATGCGCCAGATCAGCGCGGCAAGCCTGCCACCTTTCCCGTCCCGTCGGTGCGAGTAGAACTTGTCGGGCTCGGCAAATGTACACCAGCCGCCGCCGCTCACCTCCGTGAGACCCAGCAGATGCAGGCGGCGTCGCGCGAGTGCGATCAGGTCCGCCTGCCAGCGTCCGCGGGCATTACGCTCGAAGCAGGCGCTCGCGCGCGTATCGCGGCTGACGAACTCCTCGCGCACCTCATCTCCGACCTCGAAATGCTCGCGCGAGATGCACGGACCCAGCCACGCCCGCACTTCCGGACCGGGCGCTCCCAGTGCTGCAACGGTGGCTTCCAGCACGCCGGACGCCAGCCCCCGCCAGCCGGCGTGCGCGGCGGCGATGCGCGCGCCGTCCTTCGTAGTCATCAGCACGGGCAGACAATCCGCGACCATGACCACGCAAGCCGCGCCGGCGCGCGAGGCGACCGCGGCGTCTGCGGTAACCGGTTCCGACGAGGCGGGCGCGTCATCCAGATCATGCACGGCAACACCGTGGACCTGGTTCAACCACGCGGGCTCGCGTTCCAACTGGAGAATCTCGCGCAGTCTTGCGCGATTGGCCGCGACCCGCGCCGGCTCATCTCCCACGTGCGTGGCGAGATTGAACGTGTCCCACGGCGTGGCGCTCACGCCGCCGAGCCGCGTGGTGAACGCCGCCCGCACTCCGGCCGGCAGCTGCCACTCGAACTCGAGTAGTGAGGGCGACATCACCCGCCATGCTCTTCGGTGTCGCGTTCGAGCATGGCCAGCAGCCGCTGCATGTCCTCCGGCAGCGGCGCCTCGTAGCTCACGCGTTCGCCGGATCTGGGATGAGTCAGCGTGAGCCGGGCGGCGTGCAATGCCTGCCGCGGAAACTTCTCCAGCGCCTCGCGCAGCTCCGCCGAAGCACCCTTGGGGAAGCGTTTGCGCCCGGCATAGAGCGGGTCGCCGACGATGGGGTAGCCGATGTGTTCCATGTGTACGCGGATCTGGTGCGTGCGGCCGGTCTCGAGATGCACGCGTACCAGCGTGTGCTGGCGGAAGCGCTTCTCGATGCGGTAGTGGGTGACCGCGTGGCGCCCGTCGCTGCGCACGGCGAACTTGAGGCGGTGCGAGCGGTGCCGGTCGATGGGCTTGTCGACGGTGCCGCCGCCGGTCATCGCGCCGGTGCAGATGGCGAGATACTCGCGCCCCACTTCGTGCTCGGCGAGCTCGGCCACGAGCGCGGTCTGCGCCTCGAGCGTGCGCGCCACGACTAACAAGCCGCTGGTGTCCTTGTCGATGCGATGCACGAGCCCGGCGCGCGGCACGCGCTTGAGCTTGGGGTCGTGCGCGAGCAGGGCGTTCTGCAGCGTCTTGCCGGGGTTGCCGGCGCCGGGATGCACGACCACGCCGGGCGGCTTGTTGAGCACGATGATGGCGGCATCCTGATGGACGACGTCGAGCGGCAGCTTCTCGGCCTTGACGCCGGTCACTTCCGGCAACCGCGCCTGCACCGTGGCGGCCTCGCCGCCGACGACCAGATCCCGCGCCTTGACAGGCAGACCGTTGACCAGGACGGCGCCCTCCTCGATCCAGCGCTGGATGCGGGAGCGCGAATACTGGGGCAACAGGCGCGCCAGGGCCTGATCCAGGCGCTTGCCGGCCAAGTCCGGGGGAAACTCGACTCGATGGGTCTGGAACTTGGGCGGCAAGTGTGTGGTCCGATGGGTTTTCGGGCCGGTATACTTCCCGCCTCCGGCCACGATTTCAATCAACAATTCGCCGGCAAGAAGAGAGACCACCCTGTCCATGCGAGCACTGCGAACCGCCGGTTTACTGGCCCTCCTGATTATTGCCTTCGGCACCGCCATCACCGGCTGCAAGACCCGCAAGGGGCGCGAAGGCTCGATGACCGATCCGCAAGTGGTGTATCAGCGCGCCAAGCGCGCGCTCAATCAGGGGGACTACCCGTTTGCCATCCGCGTCTACGAGGCGCTGATGGCGCGCTATCCCTTCGCCGAGGAA
>CAMLGF010000125.1 GCA_946479515.1 uncultured Pseudomonadota bacterium
AGCGGCGATTCCGGCTGCTCGCTGCCGCCCAACAGCCTGAGCGCGGAGATCCAGGCCGAGCTGCGCGAGCAGACCCGCAAGCTCGCCAGGGCATTGAACGTGGTCGGCCTCATGAATATCCAGTTCGCCATCCAGAACGGCATCATTTACGTGCTGGAGGTGAACCCGCGCGCCTCGCGTACGGCTCCGTTCGTCTCCAAGGCCACCGGCGTGCCGCTGGCCAAGATCGGCGCTCGCGTGATGTCGGGCCGCAAACTCAAATCGCTCGAGGGCGTGAGCGAAGTTGTGCCGCCATACTTCTCGGTGAAGGAAGCCGTGTTCCCGTTCACCAAGTTCCCCGAAGCGGATCCCATCCTCGGCCCGGAGATGAAGAGCACGGGTGAAGTCATGGGCACGGGCCGAACCTTCGGCGAGGCCTACGCCAAGGCACAGGCTGCCTCGGGGGTGAGCCTGCCGCGTTCCGGCGTGGTGCTCATCAGCGTGCGCGAGCGTGACAAGGCCGGCGCCGTGGCGCTGGCGAAGAAGCTCGTCGAGAAAGGCTTCGAGATTGCCGCGACCGACGGCACGGCGCGCGTCATAGGCGAGGCCGGCGTGCCGTGCAAGCGGGCCAACAAGGTCCGCGAGGGACGTCCGCACATCGTCGACATGATCAAGAACGACGAATTCGCGATGATCGTCAACACCACGGAAGGCAAGACCGCCATCCGCGAATCCAACTCGATCCGGCGCGAGGCGGTGCACCGGCGCCTGACCTACTACACGACACTCGCGGGCGCGCTCGCAACCTGCGAAGCTCTCGATCACCTGGATGCGGTCGAAGTGAACCGACTCCAGGACCTGCACAAAGAGGCCCGGTCATGAAACGGAACCCGATGACCTTGCGTGGCGCGGAAGCACTGCGCGTCGAGCTCAAGCGGCTGAAGACCGAGGATCGTCCTCGCGTCATCAAGGCCATCGCCGAAGCGCGCAGCCACGGCGATCTCTCGGAGAATGCCGAGTATCACGCCGCGCGTGAGCAGCAGGGATTCATCGAGGGGCGGATCGGCGAAATCGAGGCCAAGCTCTCCACCGCCGAAATCATCGATCCGTCCTCCATGCCGGACACCGGCAAGGTGATCTTCGGCGTGACCGTGGATCTCGAAGATCAGGACGATGGCAAGAGCCTCAGCTACCAGATCGTCGGCGAAGACGAGGCCGACATCAAAGCCGGACGCATTTCCATCACGTCACCCATCGCACGCGCGCTGGTGGGCAAGTCGGCCGGCGACGTCGTGGATGTCGCGGCGCCCGGCGGCACGCACAGCTACGAGGTGGTCAAGGTACGCTACGTCTGATCTTCCCGTGCAGGGCCGATCACCGCCGCGCATTCCGTAACGTCTTTCGAAAGGCCGCGCGTCTCTCTTGCCAGGAGGGAACATGAAGCAATTATTGGTGTCGATGTGGGCGACGGTCGGACTGCTCGTCTCGATGGTCGCCGGTGCGCAGAGCTGGGTGCCATTGCAGGATGGCAAGTCGCTCGACGGGTGGAAAGCGGCCGAGAGCCCGGAATCCTGGACCGTCGAGAATGGTGCCTTCGTCTCGCGCGGCGAGCGTTCGCATCTGTTCTACGTGGGAAGAGTGGGCAGGCACGACTTCCGCAACTTCGAATTGTCCGCGGAGGTGATGACCTCGCCCGGCGCCAACAGCGGCATCTACGTGCACACCCGATGGCAGGGACCGGGATGGCCCGAGGCCGGCTACGAGCTGCAGGTGATCAATTCGAATCCGCCCGCCGAGCGGATGAACGGTTACATCGAGCACAAGATGACCGGCAGCATCTACGCCGTGCGCAATACCTGGCTGGCACCTGCCAGGGACAATGAATGGTTCAGCTACCGGATACGGGTGGTCGGCAAGACCATCCAGACCTTCATCGACGACCGTCTGGTCTGTGAGTACGCGGAACCTGCGACGCCGTATCGCCCCGACGACAAATCTCACCGGCTGCTCGCGTCCGGGACGTTCGCGTTGCAGGCCCACGATCCCGGCAGCGTGGTGAAGTACCGCAATATCCGGGTGAAGATCCTGCCGGACGATGCCACTGCGCCGGTGGGTCTGGTTCCTTTGTCGGACCCGTCCCTGGATCGCCTGGTCACGCAGGCATCCAACGACAACATCCCGCTCATCGACCTGGGTCTCGCGCCGCCGCCGGGCGACGCCGACTCGTTCTGGCGCAAGGTGCGTCGGCTCGGCATGACGCCGGGCAGCGCCTATCCACCCGCGCTGATGTCCGCCGTGCCCGCCAGCGTTCTGGTGGTCGTCGATCGCGACAAGTCGCCCGACGTGGCCTTGCTCAAAGCGGCGAAGGCTGCGGGAGTGCGGGTGGTTTTCAGTTCCGGTAACGCCACGAGCATCGACGAGGCCACGCTTGCCGCGCGCCTCACGGCGATCCGGGACGCGGGGCTGGGCTGGCAAGACTTCTGGGTGCCGGGCAAACCTTGATCCGCGGGCGCGCGCAAGTCCGCGTTCGCAGGACGGCGCGCGCGCTGTCCGCCACGGTGGTGGCGCTGGGCTCGCTGCCCGCGTTGGCATGCGTGACCAGCTTCGACCCTCGTGTGATGGAGGCAAGCGACGCAGCGCAGATTGCGCAGGTCACCGCGGATGTTGAACGCGCATGGCACAACTCGCCCAGCCGCGAGAACAGCAACGATCTTGCGGTGGCATGGATACTCGGCGGCAGGACCGCCGAGGCCATTGCGCTGCTGCGCGAGCTGGAAAAGAACCAGCCCGGCAGCGCCGTGGTTGCCGCCAATCTCGGCACGGCCCTGGACTTCACGGGTGCCGACCAGGAGGCGCTGCTGTGGATCCGCGAAGGGCTGCGCCGCGACCCGAACATACAGCACGGCGCCGAGTGGGTTCACGTGAAGATCCTCGAAGCCGAGCTCGCGCTGAAGCGGGATCGCAACTGGCTGCGCACCCATTCGGTGGTGGGCTGGCGTGAGGGTCGGCAGTTGCTGGCCGATGAGCGTGGCCTGGTACGGTCGCCGGTCGATCTCATCGCGCCGATCAAGTACCAGCTGCGCGAGCGCACGCGATTCATCCCGGCGCCGGACGCCATCATCGGCGACCTCTATCTCACGCTCGGCGATATCGCGCATTCCTATCCCGGCGCTTTCGCCAATGGCTGGGAGCAGGATGCCGAGGAGTTCTCCAACTACTCGCGCGCGCTGGACTTCGGCACCATCCACGACGTGCGGGTGCGCGAGCGCCTGGAAGATGCCAAGGTCCGCATCGAAGCGTCGCGACCCGAGCGCGAGGCGGCCACGCGGCGCGCGCGCCTGGCGGACACGCAGGCGAAACAGCTGGCAGAACAGCAGGCGGAGCGTCAGCGAGTGGAGGAACGGCGCCGCGCGGAACGCCGCCAGGAACAGCTGCGCCGCCGCCAATTGGCGCTGTGGGTGTTCGTATCTCTGGCCGTGGTGTTGGCCGGCGCGCTCTGGTGGCGCCGCCGGCGCCGGCCGGCCTGAGATTGCGCGGTCAGGAAACGCGCACGATCTCGAGATTCGGGCTCGTGGTCATCGGCGCGGCGCCGCGCATCGTGCGCAGGAGCTCGTGGGTTTCCTGGGCGGGCATGGGCTTGCTGAAGAAGTAGCCCTGGCCGGTCGAACAGCCCAGGGCCAGCAGCTGCGATGCGTGCTCACGCGTCTCGATGCCTTCGGCGACCGTTCCGAGGTGCAGACTCTGCGCCATGCTGATGATGGCGCGCACGATGGCGGCGTCGTTGCGATCCACGTTCATGTCGCGCACGAAGGTGCGGTCGATCTTCAGGTAGTCGATGGGCAGGTTGCGCAGGTACGCCAGGCTCGAATAGCCGGTGCCGAAGTCGTCCACGGATACGCGCACACCCAGGTCGCGCAGTGCGTGCAGCTTGGCGACGTGCTGCTCGGAATCCTGCATGGCGACGGATTCGGTCAGCTCCACTTCCAGCTGGTGCGGTGCGATGTCGAATTCGTGGGCGATGGCGACGATGCGCTCCGGCAGGTTGGAACGTTTGAGCTGCTTGGCCGAGACGTTGACCGCGACCGGCACGGGCTTGAGTCCGGCACGCGTCCAGGTGGCGATCTGCCGTGCCACGTTGCGGATCACGCATTCGCCCAGCTCGACGATGAGATCCGATGCTTCCGCCACTTCGATGAAAGCCAGCGGCGGCACGGCGCCGTGGCGCGGATCATTCCAGCGCGCCAGCGCCTCGAAGGACACCAGCCGGCCGCTGCGGATGTCGACGATGGGTTGCAGGTGGATCTCGATGGCATCGCGATTCACGGCGCTGCGCAGGTCCTGTTCCAGCGCCAGGCGCGTGTGCACGCGCTTGTTCATGGCGGCATCGAACATCTGCACGTTGTCGCGGCC
>CAMLGF010000126.1 GCA_946479515.1 uncultured Pseudomonadota bacterium
GTCAGCAGGAATTCGGCGGTTTGCACGCCTTGTGTCTGGATCTGCATCTTCGTGACTCCAATGGGTGGCTTCAGGCGAACGCCGAAGCGGTTTTCTTGCGGCGGGCGCTGTAGATGCTCGGGCCGTGCGGGCCGGTCTTGCGCTCGGTGGTTTCCTGCCCTGCCACCGGCTGGCGGTTGGACAGGCCGGGCGTGCTGCTGGCCATGACGCGGTCGTACAGCCGGGCGCGGACTTGGTCCGCGTTCAATCCGTCGGCGACGAATTGCGCGGCCAGTTCGGGCAGGTGCGCTGCCGTGCAGAGGCCGGCGATGTCTTTGGCGCGGGCGACAACGGCGTCGATGGCTTCGGCGGAGGCAAGCGCGCTGGACGCCACGACGGCTTCGGCCAGTTGCGGCAGGCCGGCGGCGCGGCAGGCTGCAAAGGCGTGTTGCGCGAGCGCACCGGGATCGGGCGGCGGCGTGGTGGCGACTGGCGCTGCTGGTGCGGCCGCTTGCGGCGGCTCTGCCGGCGGGGCTTCGAGCGCTTTCAGCAACGCCTCCGGCGTGTGCTCGAAGCGTGCGAGCAGCTCTTCGGTGCGGACAGACGCCTGCAGCTTGACGGGCGCCTCGATCTGATCGGCGAAGCCGCGATCCTTGGCCTCGCCGGCGGTCATCCACGTTTCCGCGTCCATCATGGCGACGATTTCGTCGTCGGTCAGGCCGCACTTGTTGCGGTAGGCGGCGACGATGCCGTCGCGCGTCTTGTCGAGCAGCTCGGCGGTCTTGCGCATCTGCGCGGCGTCGCCGGCGGCGATGGTCCAGGCGTTGTGGATCATCATCATGGCGTTTTCGGGCATGACGATGGTGTCACCCGCCATGACGACGAGCGAGGCGGCCGAGGCGGCAATGCCATCCACGCGCGCCGTGACCTTGCCGCTGTAGCGGCGCAGTGCGTTGTAGATGGCGAAGCCGTCGAATACATCGCCGCCGCCGGAGTTGACGGCCACGAGGATCTCGTCGGCATCCTTAGCCACGGCGTCCAGCTCGTTGACGAACGCCTTGGCGGTTGTGCCCCAAAAGCCGATGTCGTCGTAGATGCGCAATTCCGCGACCGTCTTGCCGGCGGCGTTGCGCGCGGCCTTGAGGTCGTACCACTTCCTCTGTTTAGCTTTCATCGTTGGTGTGTTCCTGGTTGTCGGTCACGTTGCCGGCGCTGTCGCGCATGCGCGGATCAGAGTCGAAAACGAGGCCGAGCCTGTCTGCGCGTTCGAAGTCGGCCGCGTACTCGGCGTCGGTGGTTTCCGGGTCTTCGCCCTGCGCGAGGATCGTGGCCGAGCGGCTCGCCAGCCCCGCGCGGATGGCGATGCGCTGGGCCTGCACGTCTTGCAGCGGGTTGATGTACGGCCAGCCTTGCGGCACCCAGCGCACGCGCAGGTAGAGGCGCCGGTCCCGGTAGTAGTTGGGCATGGGCAGCACACCCGACAGCGCAACTGCATCCGTCCAGGCGGCCCACACGGGGCGGCAGTACTGGTGGATGAAGACGTTCCACTGCAGCTGCTCGAGCTGGCGCCGGAATTCACCGAGGATGACGCGCAGGGCGCGGTCGCTGACGTCGCGCAGGTCGCCGGTGAGGACTTCGTACGGCAGGCCTACCGATGCGGCGGCAGCCATGAGCTGCTGACGCATGAAGGGGCCGTAGTCGGTGCCGGCGCCCGGCGGTTCGGCAAACTGCACTTCCTCGCCTGGGAGCAGTTCCTGCAGGGAGCCGGGCTCCATGGATGTGAGCGCTGTTCCGTCGACGTCGAACTCGACAGGCTGGCCCGTCAACGTATCCAGCTTCACGCTGGTGGGCGCTGGCCGGGTGATGAAGCCGGCGAAGAGGTTGGCCACTTCCTGCCGCACAAGCACTGCGTCGTCGAAGCTATCGAGCGTGTGCAAGCGCAAGAGCACCGTCGCCAGCGACGAGCACCCGCGCACGGCACCCGGCCGCACTGGCTCGAATACGTGCTGGATCTCGGCGGCCGGCACGCGCACCGTTCCTGCCTGCGTGGTCGCCCGCCCTGCCTCGCCCGGATGCCGCCGGTGCAGGTGGTAAGCAACGCGATCGCCATCGCGGTCGAACTCGACCCCGGACACAATCTCGCTGCCGTTGGGCAGCATCTGATTCAGGTTGGCCGGCAGGTGGTCCGCTTCAAAAAGCTGCACCTGCAGCGGCACGCACAAACCACGTTCAGGGCGTCGCGGCCGGGTGCGGTTCAGAACTTCTCCATCGGTGAACAGAGAGCGAGCAGCCAGCGTCTGCAGGCCGTAGAAGTCGAGCAGGCCATCGGCGTCGGCTTCCGGTACCCAGTCGCTCCAGAGCTCTTTGAGCGCCGTGCGCACTTCGAGATCCGGATGCATCGGGTGCGGGACGATGCCGGTACCGATGGCGTTGGCCACGAGGCCGGCAATCGCCTTCTTTGCCCACGGGTCATTGCGGACGGCGCTACGGGCGCGCGTGCGGATGGTGCCGAGGTTCTGCGTGACAGAGGCGTTTGGCCCGGCGCCCGAGGTGCGCCAGGCGCGACCACGGCTGCCGGTGGTGCCGCCGGCCTCGTACGCCTGCGCCCGAACCGCCCGCTCCGCCGGCAAGACGAAACCAAGCTGGCCCAGCGCAGGGAAACGGGTCATGTGACCCCCTTGCCCGCCGAGCGCAGCCGGATCACGCGCGACGCCGGTGCGGCGTCTTCGAGGTTGCGGACGATCTCGCTGCGGATGCGCAGCATTTCGTCCACCGAGCGGTATCGGGCGCGCCGGTCCTGAAACTGAACCTCGAGCTCGCCCTTCACCAGCGCACGCTCGATGCGCTGGAGATCTTGCTGTGTGTAAGCCATGCGGTTCTCTATCGTCGTTTGAGGTAGCGCGATGCGGCCACGCGGCGGCGCGTTTGTACGGCGTGCGGTGACGGCACTGCGGCTGGCGGTGCGGCGGGCGCTGCTTCTTCGTTGACGGGCGCCGGGGCGAACAAGCTGCCTTGATCGAAGTGCAGCCGCAGCCGGCGCCAGTCGGGTTCCTGATACTTGTGCACGCCGAGGTAATACGCGGCGGCGAGGTTGTAGACGTTCAGGTCGAGGATCTCGTTACGGTCGCCGCGCGCTTTGACCCATTCGGTGCGCGGGAAGCCTTTGACGTAGCGCACGATCTGCTTCTCGGCGGTGAGCTGCTTGTAGAACTCCATGGGGAGATCGTTCGAGAAGTGCAGCGCGCCGGGGCCGCTGGTCAGCTTGAAGCGGTTGTAGATCCAGTCTTTGGCGGTGTCGGTGCCGACGATCCACAGTTCGGCGCCGGCGACTTCGGTGGTGCCCTGCCATGTGACATCCACGCGCGACGGGCGCTGCGCGATCACGGGCCGGTTGGGCTTGCTGGCGCCCTTCACTGCCAGCACGTGGCGCCACTGACGCAGGCGCGTGAAGTGATACACGTCTTGCGTGTGGCTGCCGCCGGAGTCGATGGCGACGGCGCGGATCTGCATCTCTTTGCCGGAGGCGTGCAGGAACGTGGCCTGCAGGGCTTCGTCGAGCGTGGCCCACAGCGCGGCGTCGGACGGATCGCCCATGAACACCTGGTGGTCGATCGTCCAGCGCTCCATGCCTTCGCCCCAGCCCATGATGAGCAGTTCGAGGCGGTCGTCCTGTGTGTCGACGGCGGCGGTCAGGAGCAACGCGCCGGCGGGCACGGTGCGCAGGCGGTAGTCCTCAGCGCGGTCGCGCAGCTCGTCGGCGCTGGTGCGCTGCTGGGCGTTGTCCCACAGGCGCGCGAGGCGCGTGTTGTAGAACACCTGCATCAGGCCCGGATCGCCCTTTTCCATCGCCAGCTTGGCCTCGCGATGTTCTTTGACGAGCGCGCGCCATGACACCCAGCCGAGCGGCGCGTACATCGTCGACAGGTGGAAACCCACTGTTTCGCCGTCGCCCTGCCCGTGTGCGATCCAGCGGCCGGTCTTGTAGAGCGCGGGCTTCTCGTGCTCGCGGATCTTGTAGAAGCACGCGGGGCACTCGCAGTAGACGTCGCTCAGATCGTCGCTTGCGCGCAGCTGCTCGAATTCGAGGATGTGCTCGTGGCCGCAGTGCGGGCAGGACACGTAGTAGCGGCGCTGGTCGCTCTGGGCGTAGAGCTCGGCGATGCGCGAGGCACCGTCGATGGTGGGCGAACTCGAGTAGTAAAACTTGGCGTTGCGGCCGAAGGTGCTGGCGCGCTTTTCGGCGATGCCGATGGGGTCGCCTTCGTT
>CAMLGF010000127.1 GCA_946479515.1 uncultured Pseudomonadota bacterium
GATGGCAGCTTCGAAAACGGCGTGCCGGCCAGCCTGCCGCTCGAGTCGAATCCGCACATGCATCTGTTCGAAGCGACGCTCGCCGGGTGCGAAGTGTGCGCCGAGAGCAGCCTGTGGAAATCGCTGGCCGACGAGATCGCCGAGCTGGCCCTGGCGAAATTCTTCGACGCCAACGGCTTGCTGCACGAGTTCTTCGACGAGCATTGGCGGCCCGCGCCCGGCATCCCGGGCCGCATCGTCGAGCCGGGCCATCAGTTCGAATGGGCCTGGCTGCTGCTGCGCTGGGGCGGCGACCGGCACCCGCGGGCGCGCACCACCGCCATGAAGATGATCGACGTGACGGAAGCCAACGGCGTCCGCGACGGTCTCGCGGTCCAGCAGGTGCTCGACGATTTCAGTCCTCATGACCCCGGCGCGCGCCTGTGGCCACAGACCGAACGACTCAAGGCCGCGGCGTTGGCCGCGCGGCTCACGGGAGAGGCGAAGTACCTCGCCATGACGGTGGCCGCGGCGCAGGGGCTGCTGCGTTACCTCGAAACTCCCATTCCGGGGCTGTGGTTCGACCGCATCGACCCGGCCGGCCGCATCGTCGATGAGCCGGCACCCGCCAGCACCTTCTATCACCTGGTGGTCGCGGTGGCGGAAATCAGCGCGCTCGCGCGTCTCGGCTGAGCGCTGGGTAGTTAGCTCCGGCGCCCCGGGGCGCGGGGCGCGACACCGGGCTAGTTCGCGGGGCGCGGCCCGGTCGACTCGCGGCACACCATGCGATAGGGAATCTCCATGCTGCGCGGCGGCTGATCGTCGACCATCGAGCGGAACAGCATGTCCGCTGCCTGGTGCGCCATCTCGTAAGTGGGCTGGTGTACGGTGGTGAGCCGTGGCCAGATCACCTGGGCCACGTAGCTGTCGTCGAAGCCGGCCACCGACAGGCGGCTGGGGATGGAAAGACCCATCTCGTGCGCCGCCATGATGGTGCCCGCGGCCATGTCGTCATTGCTGGCGAACACGGCGGTGGGGCGCGTGGCCCGCGACAGCAGCCGGCGCGCGGCCGCGAGCCCGGAGTCGAACGTGAACGCGCCGCGATCCACGAGCTGCGGATCCACCTCCAGCCCGTGCGAGCGCAATGCCAGCGTGTAACCGAGGTAGCGCTGTTCGGTCACAGGATGTCCCGGCGGGCCGTTGATGAAACCGATGCGTTCGTGCCCCAGCGCGATCAGGTACTCGGTCATTTCGCGCGCCGCGGCGACGTCGTTCATGTACACGCAGGGGTAGGTGTCAAGATCGACGGTGGGCGCGATGCGCACGAAGCGGATGCGATGCTTCTGCAGCTCGGCGAGCACCTCGACGGAATCGGACAGCGGCGGCACGAGCACCACGCCATCGAGATGCGACTCGAGCACCAGGCCCGCGAGGTCGCGCACGCTCGACAGATCGTTGCCCTCGCAGGGGTGCACCAGCAGGCGATAGCCGCGCGTATGGCAGCGTTCGAGCGCGCCCTTCTGCAGGTCCACCACGTAGTTGGCGCTGGGATTCTGATAAATGAGCCCGATGAGGTTCGAGCTGCGCCCGGCGAGACTGCGCGCCGAGAGGCTGGGGTGGTAGTTCAGCTCCTCGACCAGCTTGAGCACGCGCGCGCGCGTTTCGCTGCGCACGTTCGGTTCGCTGTTGAGCACGCGCGAAACGGTCTTGATCGACACGCCTGCAGCCTTCGACACATCGTGAATCGTTATGCGGCCCATCACGGTCCCCCCAAGGATTGCCAAAAATTGTCTTGTTGTCAGACAGCGTTGTCAAACGGCAGTGCAGATCGGGCCGCGCGGGACAACTTAGGTTAACAACCACATGGATTCCGCGACGTGTCCGGTTGACAGCGCTGTCTCGCGTGGCGCAATCTTCGCCGCTTTCAAGAAGGCCCCAAAGGGCCCCAGAAGGCGAATAGTGGCGGGAAATTCGGCGCACACCAGCGCGGATTCAACGGGCGGGGATCACTTCGATCACTCCGCGGTGCTGGGGCTCGTAGCCGACGTCGGGGGCACGCACATCCGCTTCGGCATCGCGGTGGGCGACCCGGACGGCAATTCCCTGAACGTGCATTGCGTCCGCCGTTATGCCGTGCGCGCGCACGAATCGATCTCGCACGCCGCCCAGCACTACCGCAATGCCACGCCGGGGATTCCCGCGTCGCTCAATCGCGCCGCCGTCGCCGTGGCCGGCCGCGTCGACGCGGATCGGGTGCAACTCACCAACAGCGGCTGGTCGTTCTCGGCGCGGGCGCTCAGCGAGTCGCAGCGCTTCGAGCAGCTGCGCATCATCAACGACTTCGAAGCAGTGGGTCACGCCGTGGGCGCGCTGCGCGCTGCCGATCTGCAACCCATCGGCCCGCAACGGCTGTCGATGCCGCTGAACCAGGGCGTGTGTGCCATCGTCGGCGTGGGTACCGGCCTGGGTGTCGGCGGCGTCATCGCCAACCAGGGATCGTTCAGCGTGCTGGCCACCGAAGGCGGTCACGCGAGCTTCGCGCCCACCAGCGAACAGTCGATCGAAGTCCTGCGCTGGCTGCGCAGGAAGTATGGCCGGGTGTCCGCGGAGCGCGTGCTTTCCGGGTCCGGCCTGGCCAATCTGTATTCGGCGCTCAGCGAAATTTCCGGCCAGCACGTGCCCGAGCTGTCTGCCGCCGAAGTCACCACGCGTGCCGAGAACGGCAGTGACGAGAATTGCGTCGAGGCCGTGGGCCTGTTCTGCGAGGTGCTGGGCTCGTTCGCCGGCGACCTGGCGCTCACACTGGGCGCGTGGCAGGGCGTGCTGATCTCCGGGGCCATGCTCGGGCACTTCGACCGCGCCATGCTCGAACGTCGCGTCCGCCAGGGGTTCGAATACAAGGGGCGGTTCACGCCCGCGATGCGCAATATCCCCGTGGAAACCATCTCCCATCCGCACGTAGAGTTGCTGGGCGCCGCACGGCTGCTGCGCAACTCATGACCCGCCATCCCGTCCAGAAATTCGTGCTGTTCGGCGCCACGGGAGACCTGTCCCAGCGCATGGTCTGGCCGTCGCTGTATCACCTGTGTCGCGAGAAGCTGGTGCCGCCGACGCTCACCTTCGTGGGCTCGGCGCGCAATGGCATGCCGAACGAGGAATTCCGCAAGTTCGTCGAGGGCGCGCTGCGCAAGTACGTGCCCACCGAGTATCTGAAGGAAGACGCACTCGCGGACCTGCTCACGCGCGTGAGCTATGCGCCTTTCCAGGCCAGCGACGGTTCCGCCCAGGGCACCGAGGCCCTGCAGAAGGCGCTGGCGGGCAACAACCGCATCCTGTATTTCATGGCGACCTCGCCGAAGTTCTACGGCCCCACCTGCCTGAGCCTGGCCGCCGCGGGTCTCGCCTGCGAATACTGCCGCGTCATCCTGGAGAAGCCGATCGGCACCGATCTCGCCTCCAGCGCTGCGATCAACGAGGCCGTGGGCAGCGTCTTCCACGAAGACCGCATCTTTCGCATCGATCACTACCTCGGCAAGGAGGCGGTGCAGAACCTGTTGTCGCTGCGCTTCGCCAACTCGCTGTTCGAGCCGTTGTGGAACGCCTCGTCCATCGACAACGTGCAGATCACCGTGGCCGAGACCGTGGGCCTCGAGGGACGCACGGGTTACTACGACGATGCCGGCGCGCTGCGCGACATGGTGCAGAACCACATGTTGCAGCTCGTGGCGCTGGTGGCCATGGAGCCGCCGCACCTGTTCGAGCCCAACGAGGTGCGCAATGAGAAGACCAAGGTCATTCGCAGCCTGCGGCCCATCACCGCGGCCACGGTGTCCTCGCACACGGTTCGCGGCCAGTATGCCGCGGGCTCCGCGGGCGGCATCGCCGTGCCCGGCTACAACCAGGAGCCCGGCGCGCAGAACTCCAGGGGTGCCGGCGCGAGCGACACAGAGACCTTCGTCGCGTTGCGCGCCGAGATCGACAACTGGCGCTGGGCCGGCGTGCCGTTCTATCTGCGCACCGGCAAGCGCATGCAATCCCGCCGCACCGACATCGCCATCCAGTTCAAGACCGTGCCGCACAACATCTTCGCGGCCGATGA
>CAMLGF010000128.1 GCA_946479515.1 uncultured Pseudomonadota bacterium
CGTCGTCCTCATCAATCTGGTGTGGCTGTTCGTCTGGGCCGTGCTCTCGCGCCAGTCGTTCACGGGCGTGATCCTGCCGACGCTGATCAGCGTGCCCATCTACATCTACCTGCATTTGTGCGTGTACTTCTACGACGGGCCGAACCGCGTCCGGCTGTTCTACGTGGCCGGTGTGTTCGCGATGGCCTACGCACTCGCGCCGTGGAATTTCTCCTCGCTCGGCTATCTCATCTTCGGCTTCTTCATGATCGTCTACCTGATCGGCATTTGGCAGGCGGCGGCGATCATCGGCCTGTCCATCGCCGCCTTCATGGTGGAGATGTGGCTGCTCGGCGCCAACGGCGGAGCCCTGCTGAGCGCACTGGTGCCTTCGATCACCCTCGGGGTCATCGCCATTTTTGCGGCATACGCGCACAAGCATCAGCGCGAGATGCGCCGCAGCCAGGAGGAGATCACCCGGCTCGCCACGCTCGCCGAGCGCGAACGCATCGGGC
This sequence comes from uncultured Pseudomonadota bacterium, assembly GCA_946479515.1. The sequence continues at coordinate 495 of CAMLGF010000128.1, forward strand.
GCGACCTGCATGATCTGCTCGGGCACACGCTGTCGGTGGTGGTGTTGAAATCCGAGCTCGCGCGCAAGCTCATCGATCGCGACATCGACGCCGCACGCCGCGAAATCGGCGAAGTGGAGCGCGTGGCGCGCGATTCGCTGGCACAGGTGCGCAATGCGGTGAGCGGCATTCGCAGCACGGCGCTGTCGGCGGAACTGCTGGCCGCCACCGCCCTGCTCGAGGCGCAGGGACTCAAGGTGAAGTGCGAAACCGAGAACGTGAAGCTGCCGCACGATCGCGAAACCGCACTGGCGCTGTCGCTGCGCGAGGCGGCCACCAACGTGCGCCGCCACTCGAAGGCGCGCGTGGTCACCATCCGCGTGCGCAAGGAGGCCTCGGCCGTGGTCATGGAAGTGGCCGACGATGGCCGCGGCGGCCGCATCGTGCCCGGCAACGGCCTGAACGGCATGCGCGAACGGCTCGACACCGTGGGCGGCACGCTGTCGCTGTGGCCGAATCCCGCCGGCGGCACGTTGCTGCGCGCTAGCGTGCCGTTGGCTGCCTGAGGAGGCGCGATGATCCGCATCCTGCTCGCCGAGGATCAGGCCATGGTGCGAGGCGCGCTGGGAGCGCTGCTGCGGCTCGAGCGGGACATCGAAGTGCTGGGCGCGGTGGCCGATGGGCTGCAGGCGCTGTCCGAGTGCCGCCGCCTGCGCCCCGACATCGTGGTCACCGACATCGAGATGCCCGGCATGACGGGCATCGAGCTGGCGCAGAAGATCCAGGCCGAGGGTCTGCCGATCAAGGTGGTCATCGTCACCACGTTCGCGCGCCAGGGATACCTGCGGCGCGCGCTCGATGCCGGAGTCAAGGGCTATCTACTGAAGGATTCGCCGGCCGAAAAGCTGGCCGAGGCCCTGCGCAACGTGCACCGCGGCGGCCGCGCCATCGATCCGGCGCTGGCCGTGGAAGCGTGGAACGAGTCCGATCCGCTGAATGATCGCGAGCGGCAGGCGCTGCGCCTGTCGGGCGAGGGGCTGTCGGCGCCGCAGATCGCCGAACAACTGGGGCTGTCGGCGGGCACCGTGCGCAACTATCTCTCCGAGGCCATCGGCAAGCTCGGCGCCAACAACCGCATCGACGCCTACCGCCTGGCCCGCCAGCGCGGCTGGCTTTAATGGGGACATTCCTGATTTGCTAGCAAATGGGGACGCGCCTGCCCGGCGGCGCAGGGCGGCAGTCCGCCGAGCCCTGTCCCCATTTGCTAGCAAATCAGGAATGTCCCCATTAACGATCACCCGCGCCCGATGTAGGGCATCTTGGTCGCCATGATGGTCATGAACTGCACGTTCGCCTCGAGCGGCAGTTTGGCCATCTGCAGCACCGCGTTCGCCACGTGATTCACGTCGAACATGGGCTCTTTCTGCGGAATGCGGTTGCCCAGCTCGGTCAGGGCATTGCCGATGTCGATCTGCCCGCAGGCGATGTCGCACTGCCGCCCGTCCAGCGACGTGGACTTGGTCAGCCCGGTAATCGCGTGCTTCGACGCCGTATACGGCGCGGAATTCGCGCGCGGCACGTGTGCGGAAATCGAACCGTTGTTGATGATGCGCCCGCCGCGCGGCGTCTGTTCCTTCATCATGCGGAAGGCATGCTGCGTACACAGGAACGCGCCGGTGAGGTTGGTATCGATGACCTCGCGCCACTTGTCGTACGGCATGTCCTCGAGCGGCACGAACGGCGCATTCATCCCGGCGTTGTTGAACAGCACGTCCAGGCGGCCGTATCTGTCCCGCACGGTGTCGAACAGCAGCCGCACCTGCTCGGGGTGACGCACGTCGGCTTCGACGCTCATCACCGAGGCCCCCGGGCCCGCGTCCGTCTCGACAGCCGCGAGCTTCGCGATGGTCCGTCCGGCCAGCACCACGCGAAATCCCTCCCGCAGGAAGGCGAGCGCCGTTGCACGCCCGATGCCGCTGCCGCCGCCCGTGATGAGCACCACTTTGCCGTCGTTCATGCGTCCGAATCCCCTATTCCGTATCCCCGCGCCGCGTCAGCAACTCACGAAATCCACCGTCCTCGTCCACGCGGACCTCCATTTCGATTGGCTGGCAGCAAACCTGACAATCCTCGACATATTTGCACGGACCGGCACTGGCATCCGCGCTAGTCTCGAAGCATTCGCCGCAATACGGGCAGGCCACCGTCACGAACTCCGGCCGCGCCGCCGGGTCGACGTCGGCGGCTTCCGCGCCGATCACCGGCTCGAGTCCGTAGAGCGCGTCGATTTCCGCGTCGGTCATCGGCGCGGCGGCAGTACTTTTCGGAGGGCCTATGCGGGAGTTCATGCGTCGGTCGATGATGGCACGTTTGGTCGCGGTCGCGGCCGTGGCGCTGCTCACGGGTGGCGCGCAGAGCCGCTGCAGCTCGGGCGATAGCGGGCTCATCGGCGAGATCCAGGACCCGGGGACGGGCAGCGGCCCGACGTTCACCACCTCGCTGATTCTCCGGGACGCCGCCGGCCAGGCGGCGACGTCATTCCGCGAAGGCGAGACGATCACCCTCGAGCTCACCGTGCGCAATCGCACGAGCCATGTCGTGGAACTGGACTTCGCCAGCGGCCAGCAGTACGACTTCTTCGCCCTGCGCAGCGGGACGAGCTCGGTCGTGTGGCTGTGGTCGTCGACGGCCCTGTTCACGCAGGCGGAGAGCCAGCTCACGTTCGCGGCCGGCGAGAGCAAGGTCTTCCGCGTCACCTGGGCACCCACCGTCGGGCGAGGCAGCTATGAGGCCCGCGGCGCCCTGCTGTTCGACGAGCTGTGGACCGACCGCCTGGCGCCCCACGAACTGGGCTCCACGCTGGTGGCATTCACCATCGAGTAGTGCAACTCCGGCGGCGGCCGGCCCGTATAGGAGGCAGGGACACACAATCAGGAGCCCCGCCGTGAAATCCGCCATGCATTCTGTCGCCTGGACCGCCGCTCTGGCGGCCGCCGCCGCCCTCGCCCTGCCCGCCACCAGCTTCGGGCGCACCTCCGAATTCCGGGTGCCGGAATTCGCGCACCTGCGGGCGAAGGCCACGGAAACCGTGGACGTGAACGTCGGCGGCCTGCTGCTGAGCCTGGCCCGGTGGGTCACCCGGAACGAGCGCGAGAGCGATCCCGAGCTGCAGATCCTCGACGGCCTCAAGTCCGTGAAGGTGCGCAGCTACAAGTTCGACAGCGACGGCGGATACAGCCGGGCCGACGTGGACTCGGTGCGCAACCAGCTGCAGTCGCCAGCGTGGAGCCCGATGGTGCAAGTCCACAAGCGCGACCAGCAGGAAGAGGTGGATGTCTTCATCTGCGTCGAGGACGACAAGACCTGCGGGCTGGCGGTGATCGCCACCCAGCCGCGTGAGTTCACCGTGGTGAGCATCACCGGCAACATCG
>CAMLGF010000129.1 GCA_946479515.1 uncultured Pseudomonadota bacterium
GGGGTCGGTGTATATAATGCGCGCCCCTGGCCAAGGCACACGTAAGTCGTTGCCAAGCCAAACAATTTTCGTACATCGCTGAATCAGCCTGCGGCCGTCGTGGGCCGGTCGTGTACGCAAGATTGTCGACTTGCAGTAGGAGTGTCGTGGTCACCCTTGAGTTGCCCCAAGCGAGGCGACTGGCCGGAAGCGTGGTGCTGGGCCAGGTCGTCGTAACGGTCGTGGCCGCGATCCTTTGCTTCGCGGTGTGGGGACGCACGCCAGGTCTCTCCGCGCTCGTCGGCGGCGGCATCTCCGTCGTGGCCAGCGCCGTGCTCGCGTTCTTCGGCTTCAGCGCGCCCGCGGGTGCCGCGGCCGAGAAGATCGCGCGCAAGTTCTACATGGGCGAGGGCATGAAGCTCGCCGTCACGGTCGCGTGTTTCGTGGCCGTATTCGTGACGATGAAGGTCAATTTCGCCGCCTTGTTCGGCGCCTACATCGCCACGTTGTTCGTGTACTGGATCGCTCTCGCCAACGCGCTGCCCTCCCTTGACGGGAGCGGCCGCGGCGCGGCGGGCGCGAGCAAGCAGGAAAGATAGACAGGAAACAGGGTAGATGGCAGCAGAACACGCAGCGGATCACGCGCCGAGTGGCAGCGAGTACATCGTCCACCACCTGGGCAACCTGAAGCATGGCGAGGGTTTCTGGACCTTCAACCTCGACAGCATCTTCTTCTCGGTGCTGCTCGGCCTGCTGTTCGTCGTTTCGTTCTATCTCGCCGCGCGCAAGGCCACCGCGGGCGTGCCGGGCAAGTTCCAGAACTTCGTGGAGACGGTGATCGAGTTCGTCGACACGCAGGTGCGCGATACCTTCCACGGCACCAGCCGGCTGATCGCGCCCCTGGCGCTCACGATCTTCTGCTGGATCCTGCTGATGAACTTCATGGACGCGGTGCCGGTCGACCTGCTCCCGCTCATCGGCCAGAAAGCCGGTCTCGAGCACCTCAAGGTCGTGCCCACCACCGACCTGCAGATCACGCTGGGCATGTCGATCACGGTGTTCCTGATCGTGATGTTCTACAGCTTCAAGATCAAAGGCTTCGGCGGCTTCACCTGGGAGCTGCTCACGCATCCGTTCGGCAAGTGGATGATGCCGTTCAACCTGTTGCTGAACCTCATCGAGCACCTCGCGCGACCGGTATCGCTCGGCCTGCGTCTCTACGGCAACCTGTACGCCGGCGAGATGATCTTCCTGCTGCTCGCCGTGCTCGGCGGCAGCTTCGCGATCAATTCGCTCGCCGGCATCGGCGGCGCCTTCGGCCAGCTCTTCCTGGGCGTGGTCTGGGCCTGCTTCCACATCCTGGTGATCCCGCTCCAGGCATTCATTTTCATGGTGCTGACCATCGTGTACCTCTCGCAGGCGCACGAGACTCATCACTGATTCGGTTGGTAGTTAGACAAAGTTTTGTTGGAGGAATCATGGAAAACGTTGCTGCAATTGCCCAAATCCAGAGTTTCACCGCCCTCGGCGTCGGCCTGATCTTCGGCCTCGGCGCGCTCGGCACCGCCATCGGCTTCGGCCTGCTCGGCGGCAAGTTCCTGGAAGGCGCCGCCCGCCAGCCGGAACTGACCCCGGCCCTGCAGGTGAAGATGTTCATCGTCGCCGGCCTGCTCGACGCGGTCGCGATGATCGGCATCGGCTTCGCGCTGTTCTTCACGTTCGCGAACCCGTTCCTGAACCAGCTCCCGGCCGCCCAGTAAGTCGCGCAGCAGGCGTTCCAAACCGCTAGGAGAGACGCGTGGATATCACCGTCACACTGATCGTCCAGATGCTGGTCTTCATGATCTTCGTCTGGGTCGTGATGAAGTTCATCTGGCCGATCATCCTCGGCGCGATGAACGAGCGCGAGAAGAAGATCGCCGCCGGGCTTGCCGCGGCCGAACAGGGTCAGAAGGACCTGTCGGAAGCCAAGAGCCGCGCCGACGACGTGATCAAGGAAGCCCGCGCGCGTGCGCTCGCCATCGAGTCGCAGGCGCGCACGCAGGCCAACCAGATCATCGATGAAGCGCGCAAGGCCGCGGCGCTCGAAGGCGAGAAGGCATTGGCATCGGCCAAGAGCCAGATCGAGCTCGAGAGCAATCGCGCGCGCGACGCGCTGCGCGGCCAGGTCGTCAGCCTGGCGGTTGCCGGCGCCCGGCGCGTGCTCGAGAAGGAGATCGACCAGAAGGCGCACGGCGAGCTGTTGGATCAGCTCGCGGCCAAGCTGTAATCGAGGCTGAAATGGCTGAACGCATCACCACCGCCCGTCCGTACGCGAAGGCCATCTTCGCGTTGGCGCGCCAGAACGACTCCCTCGCGGCCACCGCGGAGGGGTTGATGCTGGGCGCCCGGGTCGTAGCCGACCCCGCCGTGCATGCGCTGCTCGGCAGCCCGCACGTCACGGCCGCGCAGCTCGCCGAGCTCGTGAACGGCATCGCCGGGAGCAGGCTCGACGAGAACGGACGCAACTTCATTTCACTGCTCGCGCAGAACCACCGGCTCGGATTCCTCCCCGAGATCACGGCGCTGTTCGAGCAGATGAAGGCGGAAGTGGAGAACGCCGTGGATGTGGAAGTCACGTCCGCCACGGCGCTCAGCCCCGATCAGGAAAGCCGCTACGCGGCCGCGCTGCAGAAGAAGCTCGGGCGCAACGTGCGCCTGCACACCAAGGTAGACCAGGGCCTGCTGGGCGGCGCCGTGCTCAGGGCCGGCGACCTGGTGATCGACGGTTCGATCAAGGGTCGGCTCGAACGCCTGGCCACTGAACTGACCGCATAAGTTTTTCCGAGGATTCGAACCATGTCCGTCAAAGCATCCGAAATCAGCGACCTCATCAAGGCTCGCATCGAGAACTTCAAGACCGCGAGTGAAGCGCGCAACGTCGGCACCGTCGTCACGGTGACCGACGGCATCTGCCGCATCCACGGCCTGGCCGACGTCCGCTACGGCGAGATGATCGAGTTCCCGGGCAACGTGTTCGGCCTGGCGCTGAACCTCGAGCAGGATTCGGTGGGTGCCGTGGTGCTCGGCGACTACAAGAACATCGTCGAAGGCGACACGGTGAAGACCACCGGCCGCATCCTCGAAGTACCGGTGGGCCGCGAGCTGCTCGGCCGCGTCGTGGACGCGCTGGGCCAGCCGCTCGACGGCAAGGGCCCGCTCAAGACCACGCAGACCTCGCCCATCGAGCGCGTCGCGCCGGGCGTCATCTATCGCAAGAGCGTGAGCCAGCCGGTGCAGACCGGTTACAAGGCCATCGACTCGATGGTCCCGATCGGCCGTGGGCAGCGCGAGCTCATCATCGGCGACCGCCAGACCGGCAAAACGGCCATCGCCGTCGACACCATCATCAACCAGAAGAACTCTGGCATTAAGTGCATCTACGTCGCGATCGGCCAGAAGCAGTCGACCATCGCCAACGTGGTGCGCAAGCTCGAGGAACACGGCGCGATGGCACACACCATCGTGGTCGCGGCTTCCGCCTCGACCCCGGCCGCCATGCAGTACCTCTCGGCCTACGCCGGCGTGACCATGGGCGAGTTCTTCATGGACAACGGTGAAGACGCGCTGATCATCTACGACGACCTGTC
>CAMLGF010000130.1 GCA_946479515.1 uncultured Pseudomonadota bacterium
TGCCGAAGGCCACCGCTTCCTTGATGTACGGGAAGAACTTGAGCTTGTTCTCGATGTACTTGGGCGCGAACATCGAGCCATCGGCCAGCTTGCCCACGTCCTTGGCGCGGTCGATGATCTTCAGGTGGCCGTCGGCGTCGATCACGCCGGCGTCGCCGGTCATGAAGTAGCCCTCGTCGTTGATGGCCTCGCGCGTGGCATCGTCCCGCTTGTAGTAGGACTTGAGCAGGCCCACGCCGCGCACCAGCACCTCGCCGTTGTCGGCAATGCGGATTTCCATGCCGGGCGCGGCCGGCCCGACTGAATCGAACTTGACCTTGCCGTCCGGCTGCAGGCACACATAGGCGCAGGTCTCGGTCTGGCCGTAGAACTGCTTCAGGTTCACGCCGATCGAGCGGTAGAAGCGGAACAGGTCCGGTCCGATCGCCTCGCCCGCGGTATAGCCCACGCGGATGCGGCTCATGCCCAGCACATTGCGCAGCGGGCCGTAGACCAGCACTTCGCCCAGGGCGTAGCGCGCGCGGTCCGCGAGCGATACCGGCTGGCCGTCAAGGATATCGGTGCCGCAGCGCTTCGCCACGTCCATGGCCCAGTGGAACAGCTTGCGCTTGATCCAGCCGGCATCCTCCATGCGGATCATCACCTGCGTCAGCAGCCCTTCATAGATGCGCGGCGGCGCAAAGTAGTAGGTGGGGCCGATCTCGCGCAGGTCGGTCATCACCGTTTCGCGCGATTCCGGGCAGTTCACCGTGAAGCCCGCCACCATCGCCTGCGCGTACGAGAACAGGTTGTCGCCCACCCATGCCATCGGCAGGTAGGACAGCACGTCGTCGTCAGCGCTGAGCTTGTCGAAGGCGCAGCCGTTGCGCGCCGCGCCGATCAGGCCGTAATGCGAATGGCATACGCCCTTGGGCTTGCCGGTGGTGCCGGAGGTATAGAGGATGATCGCGGTGTCGTCGGGCTGGCCGGCGGCGATGGCCTCGTCATAGAAGCCCGGGTGCGCCTGGTCGAACTCGCGGCCCAGTTCCTGTAGCTGTTCATAAGACATCAGCGACGGATGGTCGTAGTCCATCAGGCCGCGCGGGTCTTCAAAGATGACGTGGCGCACGGCGCGGCCGGACTCGGCCAGCTGCGCCTCCACTTCCAGCAGCTTGTCGACCTGCTCCTGGTCCTCGACGATGGCGAACTCGATTTCCGCATCGTTGAGCACGTAGACCATCTCGTTGGCGATGGCGTCCTGGTACAGCGGCACCGGCACGCCGCCCAGCGCCTGCGCCGCGGTCATGGCCCAGTACAGCCGCGGGCGGTTGTCGCCCACCACCGCCAGGTTCATGCCGCGCCTGAAACCGAGCGCGGCCAGCCCGCAAGCCAGTGCCCTCACCTGCTGCGCCGCCTGGGCCCAGCTGTATGTCTGCCAGATGCCGAGATCCTTCTCGCGGTGAGCCGGATGATCCGGCCGCTGCTGGGCGTGCGCCAGCAGCCATCGCGGGAAGGTCGTCGCCGACGATTCCTGCATCGCTGTCTCCTGTCCCTCCGGCGTGGGGGTCCACGCTGGTGTCAAGCACCGGTCCGGTCGTTATACTTGGCTTGCTTTGCCCGGCAGCGATTGCCGCCTGGCATCAAGCCCGGTGTGCCTTGCATCAGGCCGCCGGGAAAGCGTTTTCGCCTTGCCCCGGCGTGCCGCTGGTGGCACCCGCGGTTCCGTTGTGATCGTACGATAGCCCATGCCAACAACCCCGGTTGTCACGCCGGTGACAATTCCGGGTTAATCCCTACCGGAGCTTCTGCAGGCCATGCTGAACGATTTTGTCGACCGCTGCGTGTGGGCAGCAGACCTGAGCCCGGAACAGCGCGAGCGCGTGCGCCGCGCCATGTTCGTGCACGAGTTCAGCCAGGGCGACTACGTCTGCCACAAGGGCGACATCGCCGAGCACTGGCTGGGCGTGCTCGAAGGCATCGTCAAGATCACCACGGTGTCGCCCTCGGGCAAGTCGGTCACCTTCACCGGCGTGCCCACCGGCGGCTGGTTCGGCGAGGGCGCGGTGCTCAAGTCGGAGATCCGCAAGTACGACGTGATGGCATTGCGCCGCTCGACCATCGCCTTCCTGCCGCGCGACACTTTTCAGTGGTTGCTGGATACCAGCCTGCCGTTCACGCGTTTCCTGCTGACGCAGTTCAACGAGCGCCTGGGGCAATTCATCGCGGCGGTGGAATACGAGCGGCTGCTCGACATCGATTCGCGCGTGGCGCGCGCGGTGTCGTCGCTGTTCAATGAGCACCTGTATCCGGGAATCGGCACGACGCTGGAGATCTCGCAGGAAGAGATCGGCCTGCTTGCAGGCATTTCGCGCCAGCGCGCGAACCAGGCGCTCAAGGTGCTGGAACAGCAGGGGCTGGTGCGGGTGGACTACGGCGTGATCGAGGTGCTGGACCTGGAGGGGTTGCGGCAATACGGCGAATAACATGGCCAGCGCCATCGATGCCGCCACGCTGCAGGCCTATCGCGAGACGCATTACCGCGTGCTGGGCGACCTGCCGATGATATTGCGGGTAGACCAACCCAGCGCCCCGCTGGCGGCGCTGCACCGCGCGCTGGGCGTGGCATCGAGCGCCTTCATTACCGCCGCCAACCCGTTCAGCCTGCGCTGCGACGACGACGCCAACGCACGGCGCCAGCAGGCGCTGGCGCGGGACGTGGCAGAGATGGGGTTGCGCGCGATCGAAGCCGCCGGCGAGCATCCTGCCAACGGCTGGCCGGCAGAGCCGAGCTTCCTGGTGCCGGGGCTGTCGCTGGAGGATGCGCGCGCGCTCGGCGAACGATACGAACAGAACGCGGTGGTCTGGAGCGGCGCTGACGCGGTGCCGCGGCTGGTGCTGCTGCGCTGAACGCCGCGACGCGCCGCGTCGTGGCGGCGCGTCAGCCGGCGAGAGGGTCAGTGGCCGTGGCCGCGGTGCCCGTGCCCGTGCCCGTGGCCGCGCCCGTAATGGCGATCGTAGTCCCGATAGTAATGAGGGTGGTGATGCCGCCCGCGCCCCTCACCGCGGCCATACCAGCGGCGTCCGTCCCAATAGCGGTCGCCATGCCAGCCGTGGTAGCGCGGCGCATAGACCACGGGCGGCGGGGGCGCCACATACACAGGGGCCGGGGCCACATAGACCGGCGCGCCGACCTGCACGCCCACATCCACATGAGCCATCGCCGAACGGGCCGCCAGCAGGGACATTGCGCCCGCGAGCAGCGCAGCAAAGAGAATCGGGTGAGCCATGGAGCTTGTCTTGTCGTAAACGGAAGGGTGCACTCTACCGCGCATTCCTGTTACCGGATGCGGCGGAGTGTATCGGCATATAACGCCGTGTAAGCGGGATTTGGCGGCGACCGGACCGGCACCGGAAAAAGCGGCGGCCGCCCGCAGGCGGCCGCCGTGCCACGCGGCAAGTGCCGGGCAGCTTACTTGCTATAGACGTACACGCCGCGACCGGTCTTGCGGCCCAGGTAGCCGGCGGCCACCATCTCACGCATCAGCATCGCCGGGCGGTACTTCGGATCGGCAAATTCCGTGTACAGCACTTCCATCACGGCCAGCATGGTGT
>CAMLGF010000131.1 GCA_946479515.1 uncultured Pseudomonadota bacterium
GCGTGTGCACGCGCTTGTTCATGGCGGCATCGAACATCTGCACGTTGTCGCGGCCGCGGGCCTTGGCTTCATACAGCGCGATGTCGGCCGAGCGCAGCAGCTCGCTCATGGTGGTGGCGTCGCGCGGATACACCGACATGCCGATGCTGGTGGTCGCCGAGTAGGTGGCCTCGCCCAGGCGCACGGGTTTCTTCAGTGCCGCGGCCACGCGCTCGGCAATCGCCGCGCTGTCCGGCTCCAGGCCGTAGTGGCGCGTGACCACCAGGAATTCGTCGCCGCCCATGCGCACCACGAGATCGGGGCTGGCGATGGAGTCGCGCAGGCGGCGCGCGACCGACCGCAGATAGTCGTCGCCGATCGAGTGCCCGCGGGAATCGTTGATGTTCTTGAAGTTGTCGCAGTCGATGTAGAGGATCGACAGCGAATCGCCGCGACGCGCGGCCTCGTCGATGAGACGCGGCAGTTCCTCGTTGAGGAACGCGCGGTTCGGCAGGCCGGTCAAGGCGTCGTGCGTGGCGAGGTGTTGCAGCGACATCTGGTGCTCGTGCGCGCGGCGCTCGGCCTCGCGTCGATGCGAGATGTCCTGCAACAGCATGGCGTGCACCCGGCCGGTGGTCGAATCCAGGTCGACGATGGAGAATTCCACGTCGCGCCGGTCGTCATCGCCGCGGATCAGCTGCGCGGGCCGGTTGTGGGCCGGTTCTTCCTGGGTGCCAGGCGCGAGCGAGACGGGAGTGTCGAAGATGGTGGCGATGTCGCGGCGTCGCAGCTCCTCCAGCGACGCCCCCACCAGGCGCTGTGCTTGTGGATTGGCGTCGAGCACGCGCCGGGTGGTCGGGTCGAACAACACGATTCCCGATGCGGCACGGTCGAAGATCGCCCGGTAGCGCGTCTCGGAAATCGCCGCAGCTTCCGAGGTGCGGCGCAGGCGGCCGCTGTAGGCATGCCAGGCGGCGACCACCACCGCGATGAGCAGTGCCACCCAGCCGACCAGGTAGCGCACACCCTGCTGACCGCTCTGCATCACGGTACGGGGCTGCCTGGTGGAGAGCAGGGCGATGGGGTGATTGGCGATGGTGTCCAGGCGCAGCTGGCCTTCGATGGCCGTGTCGGAGCGGCGAACGATGCGGCGGCCATCGGGAGCCACCAGCAGCTCGGCGCGTTCATCGGCCACCGTGGGGTCGCCGAGCATGGCGAACTTCACGTCGAGCTGGCTGTCGGCGCCGATGCTGGCGACCTCGGGCGCGGCAATGCGCCGGGCGAAGACCAGCGTTCCCGCCGCAGGTCCGCTGCGGTCGCTGTGCAGGATGGTGTGCGCCGCAATCACATGCGGCACGCCATTCACCTGCACCAGGCGCAGGGTTCCTTCCTGGTCCAGCACCGTGCGCACCAGGGGAGTGAGGCGCGCGATCTCCGCGACCACCGGCGCGCTCGCCGGATGCGTGTAGTGAGCGTCGTCCGTGTCGTTCTCGAACGAGGAGATGAGCTTCTCCTTGCTATCCAGCACCCAGACGAGGTCGACGTTCATCTCGTCGAGGCCGGCCTCGGAGAAATTCTGGTACTCGAAATTGGCATCGAGCGACGACACGTAGGCGTACATGTCGTCCCAGCGCGCATAGTCGCGCGACGTGGTCTCGATCTCGGTGTTCTTGGCGAGCAGCGCCTTGCGCATCACCTCGATGTTCCGCGAGATGTCGTTCTGCTCGATGTTCTCGAACTTGCGCAGGATCAGGAATCGGGACGCAGCCCAGGTTCCGAAAACGACCAGCGCGGCGGCTAGATAGACCGCCAGTGCGTCGCGCCCAAACGCTCTTGTGTGTTGAGCCGCCATGTCTGATTGATATACGACTTATTCCAGCAAGTTACCACTGGAAGTCGGCATTCACTCCCGTCAGGGCGATCCTCGCCCCTGTGAGAGTAAATCGGCCAGTGACAGCGGCGCTTTATGCGTCCGGTATCACAATTCCGGGGCGGTCATTTCGGCGTTTGTAGTAGAGGGCCGTATGGCCAATGCGCTGCACGAGAACGCTCTCGGTCGAAGAAGCTAGTTCGGCGAGTCCGGCGTCGCGCGCCTCGCGTTCCGCGCCCCGGAATTTCACTTTGATGAGCTCGTGGTCGTGCAGCGCGCGCCGGGCTTCGGCGATCACGCCCGGGGTGAGGCCGCCGGCGCCGATCAGCAGCACCGGGTTCAGAGCGTGACCCAGGCCACGGAGATACTTGCGTTGTCGTTCGGAGAGTTCCATCGGCGCATTGTAAGGATTCGGCGCGCGCGCCCCCATGTATCTCGCGGAATTCCCACCGGATTTCATGCGCCGGTACCTTGAAACCAATCGCCGCGGGCCTCATCAAACCGATCCAGGTGCCGGGTTGATTTCCCGGCTCCGCGCCCCTCCGGGCCCGCGGTTCTGAGCCTTGCCTGCTGGCGAGCGGTTTTCGGATGGTGTAGCGTGCTGTCAATCCTGTGTCGAGCCGCATCCCGAACGAGGGTAAACCTTTGAATGATTTGACGAAAAACATCCTGCTATGGGTCGTCATCGTGATGGTCATGGTAGTGGTGTTCAGCCGATACGTGCCCAGCAGCCCGGAGGCGCAGCCCGCCGACTACTCGGCCGTCCTGGCCGACCTGCGCAACAACCGCATCGAATCCGTGGTTCTGCGCGGCGACGAAATCATCGGCGTCCGCAAGGACAAGACGAAGTTCAAGGCCTACAACCCCGAGACGGACAACACCGCGCTCATCAGCGCGCTGGTGAAGGCCAACGTCGATTTCAAGGGCGAGCCGATCAAGCCGCCGAACTTCTTCATGCAACTGCTGTTGCAGCTCGCGCCGGCGCTGCTGCTGATCCTGGTGTTCGTCTACATGCTGCGCCAGATGCAGGGCTCGGCGGGCGGCAGGGGAGCGATGTCCTTCGGCAAGAGCCGGGCGCGGTTGTTAGGCGAGGACCAGGTCAACGTCACGTTCGCCGACGTCGCGGGCGTGGACGAGGCCAAGCAGGAAGTGGGCGAGATCGTCGACTTCCTCAAGGACCCTTCGAAGTTCCAGAAGCTCGGCGGCAAGATTCCGAAGGGCGTGCTCATGGTCGGCTCTCCCGGCACGGGCAAGACACTGCTGGCCCGCGCCATCGCGGGCGAGGCGAAGGTGCCGTTCTTCACCATCTCCGGTTCCGACTTCGTCGAAATGTTCGTCGGCGTCGGCGCCTCGCGCGTGCGCGACATGTTCGAGCAGGCCAAGAAACATGCGCCCTGCATCATCTTCATCGACGAGATCGACGCGGTCGGCCGCCACCGCGGTGCCGGCCTTGGCGGCGGACACGACGAGCGCGAGCAGACGTTGAACCAGCTGCTCGTCGAGATGGATGGCTTCGAGGGCAGCGAGGGCATCATCGTCATCGCCGCCACCAACCGTCCCGACGTGCTCGATCCCGCGCTGCTGCGCCCCGGCCGCTTCGACCGCCAGGTCG
>CAMLGF010000132.1 GCA_946479515.1 uncultured Pseudomonadota bacterium
TCGCCTGGTTCTCCAGCATCTGGATTTCATTGTTGACCTGCTGAAGCTCGCGCGCCGCGGTCAGGATGTTCTGCGCGTAATTGGTGGGATCGAACACGATCCACTGCGCGCGCGCCGGACCGCCGGCGACAGTCGTGATGGTGAGGACAGCCGCGCCGGCAATAAGCACGGCGCGCAAACGGTGACGGATCATGACGTGACCTCCTGGTTGCGGGTGAGCATGTCGGCGGCCCAGTCGAGGTCCTTTCGGCGCAGCCAGGCGGCGGCGAAGCCGTCGCGGCCATGCTCGGCGACAAGCTCTTCGATGGCGATTTGATCGGATTTCGCCGAGGCGGCGGTGAAAGCGAGCGCGACTTCGGACAGTCCGAGCTCGAACAAGCGGTTGCCGCGGCGCGACTGGCAGTAATATTCGCGCTTCGGTGTTGCCCGGCTCAGGATCTCGATTTGGCGGTCATTGAGACCGAATCGCCGATAGATCGCCGCGATCTGGGGTTCGAGCGCGCGCTCGTTTGGAAGCAGGATGCGGGTCGGGCAGCTTTCGATGATCGCCGGTGCGATCGCGCTGCCGTCGATGTCGGCAAGCGACTGGGTAGCAAAGATGACGCTCGCATTCTTTTTCCGGAGGGTCTTCAGCCACTCTCTCAATTGCCCGGCGAAGCCGGGATCGTCGAGGGCGAGCCAGCCCTCGTCGACAATGAGCAAGGTGGGGCGGCCGTCGAAGCGATCCTCGATGCGGTGAAATAGATAGGAGAGGACAGCGGGAGCGGCGCCAGCGCCGATCAGGCCCTCCGTCTCGAAGGCTTGGACCTCCGCCTCGCCGAGCCGCTCCATCTCGGCGTCGAGCAGCCGTCCCCAAGGCCCCGCCACGGTGTAGGGCTGGATCGCTTGCTTCAGCGCATTCGATTGCAGCAGCACCGAAAGGCCGGTGATCGTTCGCTCCTGAACTGGCGCGGACGCAAGCGAGGTCAGAGCCGACCATAGATGTTCCTTCAGTTCCGGGGTGACGGTGACGGACTCGCGGGCGAGCAACGCCGCCACCCATTCCGCGGCCCAAGCGCGTTCACCGGGATCATCGACGCGCGCCAGAGGCTGGAGCGCGACGGGCTCGGCGGCGCTGTCCGAGAGTGCCCCGCCAAGATCGTGCCAATCGCCGCCCATCGCCAGCGCGGCCGCCCGGATGCTGCCGCCGAAGTCGAACGCGAAGACCTGCGCGCCGGCGTATCGCCGGAATTGCAGCGCCATGAGTGCGAGCAACACACTCTTGCCGGCGCCAGTGGGCCCGACAATCAAGGTGTGGCCGACATCGCCGACGTGGAGGCTAAGGCGGAAAGGTGTCGAGCCCTCCGTCTTGGCGAAGAACAGAGGCGGCGCGTGGAAGTGCTCGTCCCGTTCCGGCCCTGCCCAGACCGCCGAGAACGGCATCATGTGCGCGAGATTGAGCGTCGACACCGGAGGCTGGCGCACATTGGCGTAGACATGGCCTGGCAACGACCCGAGCCAAGCCTCGATGGCGTTGACGCCCTCGCGCATGCAGGTGAAGTCGCGGCCTTGGATCGCCTTCTCGACCAGACGCAGCCGCTCTTCGGCGATACGCGGATCGTCGTTCCAGACGGTGATTGTGGCGGTGACGTAAGCCTCGCCCACAAGGTCGGTGCCGAGCTCCTGCAGGGCGGCGTCGGCATCGAGCGCCTTGTTGGCGGCATCGGAGTCCATCAGCACCGACGCCTCGTTGGTCATCACCTCCTTGAGGATCGCCATGATGCTCTTGCGCTTGGCGAACCATTGGCGGCGGATCTTTCCGAGCAGCTTCGCGGCGTCGGTCTTGTCGAGGCAGATGGCGCGCGTCGCCCAGCGATAGGAAAATGCCAGGCGATTGAGGTCGTCGAGCAGACCCGGCCAGGTCTGCGACGGGAATCCCATGATGGTGAGGGTGCGCAGATGGGCGTGGCCAAGGCGCGGCTCGAGTCCCCCGGTCAGGTCCTCGTCGACAAGAATGGCGTCGAGGTACATCGGCGTCTCGGGCACGCGGACGCGCTGGCGCCGGGTCGAGATACAGGAGTGCAGGTAGGTCAGCGTCTCGCGATCATCGAGCCAATCCGCCTCCGGCATGAAACCTTCGAGGAGCGCCAAGACGCGGTCGGTGCGGTCGACGAAGCCTTCCAGAGCGGCGCGCCAGTCGGCGCCGCCATGCACTCGGTTCTCATAGAGCCAGGCTTCCGCGCGGGCAGCGTCGTCGGCAGGCGGCAGCCAGAGCAGTGTGAGGAAATAGCCGCTCTCGAAATGCGCGCCTTCTTCTTCAAACTGCGCACGACGCTCGGCATCGACCAGATCGGAAACCGGATCAGGAAACTGGCTGAGTGGATAGTTGTGCGCGGGCACGCGCTGGGCTTCGATGAAGACGGCCCAGCCGGAGCCGAGACGGCGCAGCGCGTTGTTGAGACGCGAGGTGATCGCCACCAGCTCGGCCGGCGTCGAGGAATCGAGGTCGGGGCCGCGAAAGCGCGCGGTGCGCTGGAACGAGCCGTCTTTGTTGAGGATGACGCCCTTGGCGACTAATGCTGCCCAGGGCAGGAAGTCGGCGAGGCTCTGGCTGCGGCGGCGATATTCAGCGAGGTTCATCATTGCCCGAACCTCACGAGACCAGATGCTGCGGGTAGCGCAGGTGCCGGCGCACGACGTCGACGAAGGCGGCGTCGCGTTTCGCGGCCCAGACGGCTGCGATATGGCCGATGAGCCAGATCAGGCCGCCAACGATCCAAAGACGAAGGCCGAGCCCGATCGCGGCGGCGAGCGTGCCGTTGACGATCGCGACGGCACGCGGCGCGCCGCCCAGCAGGATCGGCTCGGTCAGTGAACGGTGAACCGGCGCGTAGAAGCCGGTGATGGCGTCATCCTGCTCCATCACACGGTGACTCCGCCGCCGAACTGAAAGAAGGTCAGGAAGAAGCTCGACGCCGCGAAGGCGATGCTCAGACCGAAGACGATCTGGATGAGGCGACGGAAGCCGCCGCTCGTCTCGCCGAAGGCCAACGTGAGGCCGGTGACGATGATGATGATCACCGACACCACCTTGGCGACCGGACCCTGGATGCTCTCCAGGATCTGGTTGAGCGGCTGCTCCCACGGCATGTTCGAGCCAGCGGCGTAGGCCGGCGCGGTCGCGAGGGCGACGAAGACGAAGGCGGATGCCGTAGCGAACGCACGGCGGGCATCCTTGATGAGCATCACGGTTCTCCTGCGGGGGTGAGGACGTAGTCGCCGGTGGGCGAGAGGCCCTTCACCACCGCGAGCTCGGCGAGCCGGCGCGCGGAGCCGCGGCCGGCGAGGACCGCGATGAGGTCGATCGTTTCGGCGATGAGCGCGCGCGGGACGGTGACGACGGCTTCCTGGATGAGCTGTTCGAGCCGGCGCAGCGCGCCGATGGCGGACCCCGCGTGCAGCGTGCCCACGCCCCC
>CAMLGF010000133.1 GCA_946479515.1 uncultured Pseudomonadota bacterium
ATGCTCGCGGACCTGAAATTGCCGTCGCTGGTGGACGCGCTCACGATGATGCACCGGCCGCCACGCGACGCCCACCTGCCCGAGCTGCTCTCGGGGCGGCATCCGGCCCAGCGACGCCTGGCCTTCGAGGAACTGCTGGCGCATCAGCTGTCGCTGCGCCTGCTGCGCCAGGAAATCCAGAGCGATCCCGCCCCGCCGCTGCGCGACGCCGCGATCGAGCGCCGTTTACTGCAATCGCTGCCGTTCTCGTTGACCGGCGCGCAAGTTCGCGCGCTCGCCGAAGTGGATCGCGATCTGTCGGCCACGCGGCCCATGGTCCGGCTGGTCCAGGGCGATGTCGGCTGCGGCAAGACAGTGGTCGCCGCCGCGGCCGCGGCACGCGCCGTGGGTTCGGGACTGCAGGCGGCGCTCATGGCGCCGACCGAACTACTCGCCGAGCAGCACGCGCGGAACTTCGAAGCCTGGTTCCGCGCGCTCGACATCCCGGTGACTCTGATCACGGGCTCGCTGACCAGCCGCGCGCGCCGCAGCGCGCTGGCCGCGGTCGCCCACGGTGACATCAACATCGTCGTGGGCACGCACGCGCTGTTCCAGGAATCGATGGAGTTCGCGCGGCTGGGGCTGGTGATCGTCGATGAGCAGCACCGCTTCGGCGTGCATCAGCGCCTGTCGTTGCGCGACAAGGGCGCACGCGGCGGCGAGCTGCCGCATCAGCTGATCATGACTGCCACGCCCATTCCGCGCACGCTGGCCATGACGGCGTACGCCGATCTCGACGTGTCCGTCATCGACGAGTTGCCTCCGGGCCGCACGCCGGTCAGGACTGTCGTCCTGCCCGAGTCACGCCGCGACGAAATCGTCGAGCGCATTCACAAGGCAGTGCTCGAGGGCCGCCAGGCGTACTGGGTCTGCCCGCTCATCGATGAATCCGAGGAGCTGCGCTACCAGGCGGCCGAGGAGACCGCGGCAGCACTGCAGGAAGCTCTGCCGGAAGTGAAGGTAGGCCTGGTGCACGGACGGATGTCCGCGCGCGAGAAGGAGCTGGGCATGTACCGGTTCAAACAGGGTGAGATCGGCCTGCTGGTCGCCACCACCGTCATCGAGGTGGGCGTCGATGTGCCGAATGCCACGCTGATGGTCATCGAGAATGCGGAGCGCATGGGACTGGCGCAGCTGCACCAGCTGCGCGGTCGGGTCGGACGGGGCGCGCACGAAAGTCATTGCGTGCTGCTCTATGGCGGGAAGCTGTCGGAAATGGCGCGTGCGAGACTCGCCGCCATCCGTGAGACCAACGACGGGTTCGTCATCGCCCGGCGCGACCTCGAGCTTCGGGGGCCGGGCGAGCTGCTGGGTACGCGGCAGACGGGGCTGGCCGACATGCGCGTGGCCGACCTGATGCGCGACGCCGATCTGCTGCCGGCGGTGCAGAGCGCCGCGGAGAGCCTGCTCGAGAAGAATCCTGAAGCCGTTCGGGCACTTACGAGACGGTGGGTGGGGGCCGGCGAGCGCTACGGCCGGATCGGCTAGCTCGCATTAATAAGAATGGGCATTGAGCATCAAATGCGAATCATTTACATTCGTGACTCGCGCTCATGGCCGTGCAGATTCTCAACGACATGCCAGACGCCGCGGTTCATCGCGGAGACCCGGAGCCTCGTTCGGCCACCCAGCCGCTGAGCGACTGGACTCCTCGCGCCTCGCGCGCCACCCCGACCCGAAATCGTCCGCTGTTCCTCGCGATCACGCTGGGCGTGCACCTGGTGGCGGTCCTCGGTTTCATGAGCATCCGCCACGTTGCGCGCCGTGAGCAGGCGCCGGCCCCTATCGTCGCAGAGATCCTGCAGATGCCACCGAGCGAGCGCGAAGTCGTGCCGCTGGCGCCGCCTCCGCTGCAGGACGTGACGTATTCGCTGCCAGCTCCCGAAGTGGTCGCCATGGACATCGACTCCAGCGCGCCCTCGCCGCCGCCGACGCACACCACCACGATTGCCGTTGTCGACTCGCAGGCCGCGATGCCCCCTCTGGTCGAGACGGTCGAGTACGTGAAGCCTCCCGCGCCGGTATACCCGCGTGAATCAGCCCGCCGCCGCGAGTACGGAACGGTGCTCCTGCGCGTGCTGGTCGACTCGAGCGGTCGCGCCGCGCAGATCCAGGTGGAACGCTCCAGCGGCTATCAGAGGCTGGACCACGCGGCGCGCCAGGCCGTGGAGGGCGCGCAGTTCCGGCCGTACGAAGTGAACGGCATCCGGCAGGCGGCGCAGGTACTCATTCCCATCGAATTCACTCGCCGCGCCACCTGATCGGCCCCGCGCGTATGATGCGCGCCAGTGGCTAACCAGTCTCTCGAACTCGATCTGGGTCCGGCACCTTCCGGTGTACGACTCGCGGCCCTGCGCTACCAGCGCCGCATCCGCGATCTCATCGAAGTGGCGCGGCTGCACCGGCCCATCGGCATCTGGCTGCTGCTCTGGCCGGTGCTGTGGGCCATCTGGATCGCGGGCGCCGCGCACCCGACACCCAAGGTGCTGGTGATCTTCGTGCTCGGCACCGTCGCCATGCGCTCCGCCGGTTGCGTGGTCAATGATCTCGCCGACCGCGACTTCGACCCGTTTGTGAAACGCACCCGCGATCGGCCCATTGCTTCGCGGCGACTCGCCCCGTACGAGGCGCTCGCGTGGTTCCTGGTGCTCATTGCCATCGCGCTCGCGCTCGTGTTGCAGCTCGACGCGAAAACCATCCGCATGTCCGTGATCGGCGCGCTGCTGGCCGTGAGCTACCCGTTCTTCAAGCGTTTCTTTCCGCTGCCGCAGTTCTACCTGGGCGTGGCATTCAGCTGGGGCGTACCCATGGTGTTCATGGCGCAGCGAGGCGAGATCCCGCGCGTGGCCTGGATCATCTTCTTCGCCGGCATTATCTGGGCTGCCATCTACGACACCATGTACGCCATGGTGGATCGCGAGGACGATCTCAAGATCGGCGTGAAATCCAGCGCCATCGTCTTCGGCGACATGGACAAGCTCATCATCGGCGTGCTGCAGGCGTTGATGCTGTTCACCCTGTACCTGGTGGGCACGAACATGGAGTTCGGCTACTGGTACAACCTGGGCCTCGCGGGCGCGGCGGTGTTCTTCGCCTGGCAGCAATGGCTGATCCGCGGCCGCAAGCCCGCCGAGTGCTTCAAGGGATTCCTCAACAACCACTACGTCGGGTTGTCGGTGTTCATCGGCGTGCTGCTCGAGTACGCCTTTCAGGTCTGACGCCCGGAACGGGCGCGGCGCCGAAATGGCGCCGCATACGAGTCTGGCGGGCGGCGGCGGCGCCGGGAAAGCCCGGGGGCCGCCCGTCCCCCCCCCACCAGGGTAGTATAGGAACGCGAGGATAGCACACAAACAAACAGGA
>CAMLGF010000134.1 GCA_946479515.1 uncultured Pseudomonadota bacterium
TGCGCCCGCTCACCGACTGGATGGTCCGCCGCTACACCGGCTTCGCCGACCTCGACGCCTACTTCGACGGCTATTCGATCGCCGGCGGTCGCCTCCAGGCGCTGCCCATCCCGGCCGACGTGCTGATGGCCGAGGACGATCCGGTGATCCCCGCCGACGAGTTCGCGCACCTTGCCGGTTATCCCAACATCGCGCTGGAGCTGGCCGGCCACGGTGGCCACTGCGGCTTCCTCGAAGGGGCATCGCTGGACGGTTACGGCGAACGCTGGGTGGCGGCGCGGCTGGCGGCCGTCGCGCAGGGCTGAGGCGACGGCTGCATCCGGCCTGCGCGTGCGGTCGTAGAATCGGTCCGTCACTTTCGTGGAGAGTCCCCATGCGCCTGCACAGCGACAGCTTCGAACACCGCCAGCCGCTTGCGGCCGAGTTCGCCCTCGGCGCGCGCGACGGCTTCGGCGGCAACCGCAACCCGCACCTGGCATGGGATGAGGTGCCGGCGGGGACGCGTTCGTTCGTGCTGCTGTGCATCGATCCGGACGTGCCCACCGATCCCGCGCTGGTCGCCGATGCGGCGACGCCGATCCCGGTGGAGCACCCGCGCGGCGATTTCGTGCACTGGGTGGTTGCCGATATCCCCGCCGACGTGCGCGCGATCGCCGCAGGCAGCTGCAGCGACGGGATGACCGCCAAGGGCAAGCCGGCCGGCCACGACGCCGGCGGCGTGCGCGGCCTCAACGACTACACCGGCTGGTTCGCGGGGAACGCCGAGCTGGGCGGCGATTGGCACGGCTACGACGGTCCGTACCCGCCCGCGCACGACCTGCGCGAGCACCGCTACTTCTTCCGCGTGTTCGCCCTCGACGTGGCGACGCTCGGCCTGCCGGCGCGCTTCACCGCCGGCGACGCGCTGCGCGCGATGCAGGGCCACGTGCTGGCAGAGGCCGCGCTCTACGGCACCTACAGCCTGCACGGCTGAGGACGCGCCCGCCGCGGCGTCCGGCACGTGTCCGGACGCCGCGCGGGCCTGTCGTCACAGGATGTAGCGGCTCAGGTCCGGGTCCTGGGCCAGGTCGCCCAGGCGCGCATCCACGTAAGCGCGGTCCACCACCACCTGGCCGCCCTTGTCCGGCGCCTCGAAACTCAGCGACTCCAGCAGGCGTTCCAGCACGGTGTGCAGGCGCCGCGCGCCGATGTTCTCCTGCCGTTCGTTGACGTGCGCGGCGATCTCCGCCAGCCGCTCGACCGCCTCCGGCGCGAACGACAGCGCCACGCCCTCGGTGCCCATCAGCTCGACGTACTGCCGGGTCAGTGCCGCCTTCGGCTCGGTAAGGATGCGCACGAAGTCGTCCTTGCCCAGCGCGCCCAGCTCGACGCGGATCGGGAAGCGGCCCTGCATCTCCGGGATCAGGTCGGAGGGCTTGGCCAGGTGGAACGCGCCGCTGGCGATGAACAGGATGTGGTCGGTGCGCACCGCTCCGTACTTGGTGCTGACCGTGCTGCCTTCCACCAGCGGCAGCAGGTCGCGCTGCACGCCTTCGCGGCTGACGTCGGCGCCGTGGCCCTCGCTGCGCTTGGCGACCTTGTCGATCTCGTCGATGAACACGATGCCGTGCTGCTCGCAGGCCTCGATGGCCTGCTCGCGCACCTCGTCCTCGTTGACCAGCTTGGCCGCTTCTTCTTCGATGAGCAGCGGCCGCGCGGCCTGGATGGTCATCGTCTTCTTGTGGGTCTTGCCGCCGGAGATCTGGCTGAACATCTGGCGCAGCTGCTGGCCCATTTCCTCCATGCCCGGCGGGGCCATGATGTCCACGCCGATGTTCATGCTGAGGTCGAGTTCGATCTCGCGCGCGTCCAGCTCGCCGGCGCGCAATTGCTTGCGCAGCTTCTGCCGGGTCGACGAGTCCTGCGCCGAAGGTTCGGCGCCGATGTCGATGGTGGTGGTCTGCGCCGGGTTGAAGCCGAAGCCGGGCGCGGTGTCGCGCTTGGGCAGCAGGGCGTCGAGAATGCGGTCCTCGGCGCGCTCCTCGGCCTGGGTGCGGACGCGCTGCTTGGCCTGGGCGCGGTACAGCTTCACCGCGGTGTCGGCGAGGTCGCGGATGATCTGCTCGACGTCCTTGCCCACGTAGCCGACTTCGGTGAAGCGCGTGGCCTCCACCTTCACGAACGGCGCATTGGCCAGCGTCGCCAGGCGGCGCGCGATCTCGGTCTTGCCGACGCCGGTGGGGCCGATCATCAGGATGTTCTTCGGCATCACCTCGTTGCGCAGCTCGGGCGGCAGCTGCGCGCGCCGCCAGCGGTTGCGCAGCGCGATGGCCACCGCGCGCTTGGCGGCGTGCTGGCCGACGATGTGGCGGTCGAGTTCCGCGACGATCTCGCGCGGGGTCATGGAGGAGGAATCGGTCATCGTGAGGGTCCTTCACGGGGCCAGCCCGGTCGGGGCGGCCCCATTAACAAAGCGAGTATCGGGGAGCGACTTGATGGGGTTGCCCCGGCCGGGATGGCCCGCGATCAAGCCTCGTTCGCGCGGGCTCAGAGCGTCTCGACCACGATGTTGCGGTTGGTGTAGATGCAGATGTCGCCGGCGATGCCCAGCGCCTCGGTGGCGATGGCTTTCGCATCAAGCGGGGTATGCGCCAGTAGCGCGCGCGGCGGACAGCGCGTACATGCCGCCGGAGCCGATCGCGATCAGGCCATCCTCGGGCTCGATCACGTCGCCGGTGCCGGAGATCACCAGCGAGGTGTCGGCGTCGGCCACGGCCAGCAGCGCCTCGAGCTTGCCGAAGCGGCGCTCGGTGCGCCAATCCTTGGCCATTTCCACCGCCGCGCGGGTGAGCTGGCCGTGCTTTTCGAGCTTGGCCTCGAACAGCTCGAACAGGGTGAATGCATCAGCAGCGGCGCCGGCGAACCCGGCCAGCACGCGGCCGTCCTTGCCCAGCCGGCGCACCTTGCGGGCATTGGCCTTCATCACCGTGTGGCCGAGCGTGACCTGGCCGTCGCCGGCGATCACCACCTGGCCGTCGCGGCGCACCGAGACGATGGTGGTGGCGTGGAACACATGGGGGTTCTGGCTGGGATCCATCGGCATCTCCTTTGAACTAGGGATGTGGGGATACGCCCAAAAGCCTTCAAGCGGTGCCTGTGTTGCCGCGCACGTCGCCGGGAAGCCTGCGGTTCAGCCTTTGCGCTTGGCCCGCGGATGCGCCGCGTCGTACACCTTCGCCAGGTGCTGGAAATCCAGGTGCGTGTAGATCTGGGTGGTGGCGATGTCGGCGTGGCCCAGCA
>CAMLGF010000135.1 GCA_946479515.1 uncultured Pseudomonadota bacterium
TTTCCTCACGGAGTCACCACGATGCAACCGCAACTGCCGATCAACGTCGATCCCGATACCGGCGTCTGGACCACCGATGCGCTGCCCATGCTGTATGTGCCGCGCCACTTCTTCACCAACAACCACGTCGCCGTCGAAGAGGCGCTGGGCCGCGATACCTATGTGGAGATCCTCTACAAGGCCGGCTACAAGTCCGCGTACCACTGGTGCGACAAGGAAGCGAAGCTGCACGCGATCAGCGGGATGGCGGTGTTCGAGCACTACCTGAAACGGCTGTCGCAGCGCGGCTGGGGACTGTTCTCGATCCTGGAGGCCGATCCGGCGACGGCCCGCGCGCGCATCGCGCTGCGGCACTCGTCATTCGTGCTCGCGCAGCCGGAAAAGGAAGGCAAGCTTTGCTACATGTTCGCCGGCTGGTTCGCTGGCGCGATGGACTGGGTCAATGACACGACGCCAGCAGGCAAGGGCGCACCGCGCGCGCAGTCGAAGGAGGTGCAGTGCGCGGCCGAGGGTCACGATCATTGCGTGTTCGAAGTGTCGCCAGTCGCCCACTAAGCAACTTGCACCGACCGAACCCGTCCGCACTACGAACCATACAAACGCCAGAGGTCGTCCGCGATGCGTTATCCCCA
Source organism: uncultured Pseudomonadota bacterium (assembly GCA_946479515.1). The sequence goes on from CAMLGF010000135.1 coordinate 633, forward strand.
CTTGTTCAAACCTTTGCAGCTCAACCAGCTGACGCTGCGCAACCGGATCGTCAGCACCGCGCACGCCGAGGTGTATGCGGAGCCGGGCGGCTTGCCGGGCGACCGTTACATTCGCTATTACGAAGAGAAGGCGAAGGGCGGCGTCGGCCTGGCGATCTGCGGTGGCTCGAGCCCGGTCTCCATCGACAGTCCCCAGGGCTGGTGGAAGTCGGTGAACCTGGCGACCGACCAGATCATCGATCCGCTGTCGCGTCTCGCCGAGACGATGCACCGCCACGGCGCCAAGATCATGATCCAGGCGACGCACATGGGGCGCCGCTCGGCGTTCCACGGCGAGCACTGGCCGCACCTGATGACGCCGTCCGGCGTGCGCGAGCCGGTGCACCGCGGCAACGCCAAGATCATCGAGGTCGAGGAGATCCGCCGGATCATCACCGACTTCGCCGCTGCTGCGAAGCGCGTCAAGGACGCGGGGATGGACGGCATCGAGATCTCGGCCGCGCACCAGCATTTGATCGACCAGTTCTGGAGCCCCCGCACCAACTTCCGCACGGACGAGTGGGGCGGCAGCCTGCAGAACCGCCTGCGCTTCGGCGTCGAGGTGCTGAAGGCGGTACGCGAGGCGGTCGGCAAGGACTTCTGCGTCGGACTGCGGATGTGCGGCGACGAATTCCATGAAGACGGTCTCGATCACGAGCAGCTCAAGGAGATCGCCCAGGCGATGTCCGAATCGGGGCTGATCGACTATCTCGGCGTGATCGGATCCGGCGCGGATACGCACAACACGCTCGCGAACTGCATGCCGCCGATGGCGCTGCCGCCCGAGCCGTTCGTGCATCTCGCCGCGGGTATCAAGGCGGTGGTCAAGGTGCCGGTGATGCACGCGCAGAGCATCCGCGACGCGGGCCAGGCCGAGCGCCTGCTCGCCAGCGGCATGGTCGACCTGGTCGGCATGACGCGCGCGCAGATGGCCGATCCGCATATGGTCATCAAGATCCGCGACGGGCGCGAGGACGAGATCAAGCAATGCGTCGGCGCGAACTACTGCATCGACCGCCAGTACAACGGCCTGGACGTGTTGTGCGTGCAGAACGCGGCGACGTCGCGCGAGGCGACCATGCCTCACCTGATCGAGAAGTCGCGCGGCCCGAAGCGCAAGGTCGTCGTGGTCGGCGCGGGTCCGGCGGGGCTGGAGGCGGCGCGCGTCGCGCGTTCGCGCGGACATGACGTTGTGCTGTTCGAGAAGAACACCGAAGTGGGCGGGCAGATCATGCTGGCGTCGAAGGCGCCGCAGCGCGAGCAGATGGCGGGCATCGTGCGCTGGTTCGACATGGAGACCAAACGCCTCGGCGTCGACCGGCGCCTGGGCGTCGAAGCCGACGCGAAGATGATCATGGCGGAGAAGCCGGACATCATCGTGCTGGCGACCGGCGGCCGCGCATTCTCCGACCAGGTGCCCGCGTGGGGCGTCGCCGAGGGGCTGGCGGTCAGCTCGTGGGATGTGCTGTCCGGGCGCGTCGAAGCGAAGCAGAACGTGCTGGTCTACGACGGCGTGAGCACGCATGCAGGCGCGGGCGTGGCCGACTACCTGGCCAGTCGCGGCGCCAAGGTGGAGATCGTCACGCCCGATGTGAAGGTTGCCGATGACTGCGGCGGCACGACGTTCCCGATCTTCTATCGCCGCCTGTACGCGCAGGGCGTGATCCACACCCCGAACTACTGGCTCGATCGCGTCTACGAGGAGGACGGCAAGAAGATCGCGGTGCTGCGCAACGAGTACACGGAAGAACTCGAGGAACGCGCGGTCGACCAGGTGGTGATCGAGAACGGTTCGACGCCGAACGACGCGCTGTACTGGAAGCTGAAGCCGGAATCGGTCAACCGCGGCCAGGTCGACGTGCACAAGCTGTTCGCTGCGGAGCCGCAGCCGTGCCTGTCGGAGACGCTCGGCAACGGCCGCTTCCTGTTGTTCCGGGTCGGTGACTGCATCTCGATGCACAACATCCACGGCGCGATCTACGACGCGCTGCGGCTCGTGAAGGATTTCTGACGATGAACCCGTCCAACCTGATTACCGTCCTGCTCTGGCTGTCGGTGGCGGGGCTCGCCTTCGCGGTGTTGAAGCGCGCGTCGTACTGGCGGCTCGGGCGGGCGAGCGCGCCCGGCACGCTCGGCATTGCCAATCTGTTCGCGATCCCCAAGCGCTATTTCGTCGACCTGCACCACGTGGTCGCACGCGACCCGTACATCGCCAAGACGCACGTCGCCACGGCCGGCGGCGCGATCGGCGCGCTTGCGCTGGTGTTCGTCAACTACGGTCTCGCCATCTACTCGCCCTGGCTCGACAAGCTGACCTTTGCCGCGGCGCTGGTGATGCTGGTCGGTGCGGTGTTCGTGTGGCGCCGGCGCCGGTCGAAGGACGTGCCCGCGCGCCTGTCGAAGGGGCCGTGGAATACGCTGCCATGGCTGCTCGGTTCGTTCGCGCTCGGGCTCGCCCTGTTCTCGCTGGTACCGGCCGGTCTGATGTCGGGCGCGTTCGCCGTGTTCTGCGCGGTGCTGATCGCCGTCGGCGCCCTGGCCATGACGGTCGGCGCGGCGCAAGGCGGGCCGATGAAGCATGCGATCGCGGGCCTGCTGCATCT
>CAMLGF010000136.1 GCA_946479515.1 uncultured Pseudomonadota bacterium
AGATCGGTGGCGTGCGCAAGGTGCAGCAGAACATCACCGTGCATTTCCACAGCGATCAGGGCGACGTGGACTTCAAGCCCTCGGGCCTCAGGGTCGAAGGCAAGCTGGCGCTCGAGAGGTGCATCTTCGGCGACCACTTCGAATTCCTGAAGTCGGTCACCACCCACGGAACTCCCAAGCTCACGATTCCATCGCCCAGCATGATGCACTACCGCGGCGGACGCGCGGCGATCGACGAAGCTGTCTATCCCGACATGGATGAATTCTGGCGCGACCTGTCCGCGGTCTACGCCCGGGAGATCGCCGAGCTCGGGCGACGCGGCTGCACCTATCTGCAGCTCGACGACACCAGTCTCGCTTATCTGAACGATCCGAAGCAGCGGGAGTACGTGCGCAGCATCGGCGGCAATCCCGACGAGCAGCACCGCATCTACATCCGCAATCTCAATGCCGCGCTGGCCGGCAGGCCTCCGGGCATGCGCGTGTGCACGCACATGTGCCGCGGCAATTTCCGTTCGTCCTGGGCGGCGGAAGGCGGCTACGATCACGTGGCCGAAGCACTGTTCACGGAACTCGACGTCGACGGCTTCTTCCTCGAGTACGACGACGCGCGCTCGGGCGGTTTCGAGCCGCTGCGCTTCGTGCCGCGCGACGCGGCGCGGCGCAAGTACGTGGTGCTGGGCCTCGTGACCACCAAGCGCGGACAGCTGGAGAGCAAGGACGAACTGAAGCGGCGCATCGACGAGGCGGCGCGGTTCGTGCCCCTCGAGCAGCTCTGCCTGAGTCCGCAATGCGGCTTCTCGTCCACCGAGGAAGGCAATGCGCTGAGCAGCGACGAACAGCGCGCCAAGCTCGCGCTGGTGGTGGAGACGGCGCGCGAAGTGTGGGGCTGAGCGCGCCATGAAGACGCAGGTGGTCATCGTCGGCGCCGGCCCCGCGGGGTTGCTGCTCGGCCAGCTGCTGCACAGAGCCGGCATCGACACCCTGCTGCTGGAGCGGCGCAGCGCGGATTACGTCCTCGGGCGCATTCGCGCCGGCGTGCTCGAGCCGGGCTCGGTGGACGTGCTCGCGCATGCGGGCGTGGCGGACCGGCTGCGCGCCGAGGGACTGCCGCACGAAGGTGTGCAGATCGGGTTCCATGGCGCGCGCCACCGCATCGCCCTGAGTGAGCTGACCGGCAAGTGCGTCACCGTGTATGGCCAGACCGAGGTGACGCGCGATCTCATGGCGGCACGTGCGGCCTCCGGCGCTCCCACCGTGTATGAGGCCGGGGAGGTGACCGTGGCCGACATCGGCGGCTCGCCGCGCGTCACCTACCGCCATCAGGGCGAGCTGCGCGAAGTGGCCTGCGAGTTCATTGCCGGGTGCGATGGCTTCCATGGTGTGTGCCGCCGCAGCGTGCCGGCAGGCGCACTCTCGGTGTTCGAGCGGCAATATCCGTTCGGCTGGTTGGGAGTGCTCGCCGACTTTCCGCCGCCGTGGAAGGAACTGATCTACGCCGCGTCGGACCGCGGATTCGCGCTGGCGAGCATGCGCTCCGAGACTCGCGTGCGCTGTTACATTCAATGCTCCCTCGACGACTCGCTGGAGGAGTGGAGCGAGCCGCGGTTCTGGGAGGAGTTCGGCCGCCGCGTCGGCCCCGACATCGCCGCGCGCATTCCGCAGGTGCCCTCGCTGGAGAAGAGCATCGCGCCCCTGCGCAGCTTCGTGGCCGAGCCGCTGCGCTTCGGCAGGCTGTTCCTGGCGGGCGATGCCGCGCACATCGTGCCGCCCACCGGCGCCAAGGGCCTGAACCTCGCGGTCAGCGACGTGTTCTATCTTTATGAAGGCCTGCGCGCGCACTACCGGCAAGGCTCGGACCTGGCGCTCGACGCCTATTCCGCGCGCTGCCTGCGGCGCATCTGGCGCGCGGAGCGCTTCTCGTGGTGGATGACCCGCCAGCTGCATCAGTTTCCCGGTGACGCCTTCGACCAGCGCCTGCAGCAGACCGAGATCGAGTATCTGTTCGAGTCGCACGCGGCGCAGGCCGTGCTCGCGGAGAACTACGTCGGCCTGCCGCTGTGAGCCGCCCGGCAGCGCGCTGAACGACCAGCCGCGCTGGCTTCATCCCCGGTTTCGCCAGGGGCGCGAGCCGTGGAATCGTCTCAGTCCCGCGTGCTGGCGAGCACGCGGATTCCCAGGGCCACCATGGCCGCGCCGAAGGCGCGGTCGATCCATTGGCGCGCGGCGAGCAGGCGGTCGCGGATGGCGCGATGCGCGAATACCGTGGCCACCAGCGAGAACCACAGCCATTGCAGCAGCATGATCCACGCGCCATACGCCAGCAGCGTGGGCAGCGGCAGGCCCGGCGACAACACCACCGTGAACAGCGCGAGAAAGTAGATAGGCGCCTTCGGATTGAAGGCATTGCACAGGAAGCCGCCCAGCACCTGGCGCCAGGCCGACGCCGGCAGCGTATGCGCCCGTGCCGCGTCGCGGTTTTCCGGCGTGCCGCTGGCGCGTCCCACGCCCAGGCCCTTGAGCCCCAGGAACAGCAGATAGGCGCCACCCACGAGCTTGATCGCCGTCATCCAGTGCGCGGAATGCGCGATCACCGCCGCCAGGCCGGCGGCCGAATACACGATGTGGATCGACAGCCCCAGCGCGATCCCGCTGCTGGCCAGCAACCCCGCCCGCCGGCCCTGCAGCAGCGACTGGCGCGTGACATAGGCGAAGTCCGGCCCGGGCGAGGCCGCCGCGAGCAGGTGAACGACGGAGATGACCGCGAAACCGTGCCAGAAATCCATGCCGCCTCCCGTACGGGTCTGCCCGCGACCCTAGCAGGAAATATCGTGAAACGCTGGACCCAACCCAGTGTTTCCAGTAGCTTGCGCGCGCGCAGGCTTCCCGCCCCCGGAGAGGTGGCAGAGCGGTTGAATGCACCGGTCTTGAAAACCGGCGGGCCCTCACGGGT
>CAMLGF010000137.1 GCA_946479515.1 uncultured Pseudomonadota bacterium
CTGCTCAAGATCGGCGCCGACGTGCCGGTGAAGGTGGACACGAAAGCCAAGCTCTCGCAGCAGGGCATCACCGGCAGCCCGTTCATCCAGCTCACCGGCGGCAGCCCCAGCGCGGCGCGCCTGTTGCCACGAGACAACGACGACATCCCGGTGATCCAGACCGAACCCTCGGCGCTGCAGAACATCGCCGATACCGCGAGCCGCATCGTCGAACGCCTCGACAAGGTGATGAGCGAGGAGAACATCGCCCACGTCAACCAGACCCTGGCCAACCTCGACAACATGACCGCGGCGATCGGTGGGCAGAAGGAAGACCTGCGCGCGCTGGTGCTGAACCTGCGCCAGGCCTCGGAGCAGCTCAACACCACGCTGGCCACGACCAACAATGCGGTGAGCGACATCGACAAGGAATTGCCGGCGGTGCTGGCCAAGCTCGATTCGACCCTGACCAAGCTCGATTCCGCGGCGGGCAATGCGAACCAGATCCTCGGCGAGAACCGCGCGGCCATCAACAGCTTCGCCAACGACGGGCTGTCGCAGCTCGGCCCGACCTTGAACGACCTGCGTTCGCTGGTGCGCGACCTGCGCCGCATCAGCGACCGCCTCGACCAGAACCCGACGCGCTTCATCCTCGGCCGCGACGCCCCCAAGGAGTTCGAACCAAAATGAAGCCGGATATCCGCATGCGTCCGCTGTTCGCCCTGCCCCTGCTGTTCGCCCTCGCCAGCTGCTCCATCCTCGGCGGCAAGCAGAGGGAACCGACCACGCTGTACGCGCCGGATCCACGCGTGCAGGCCGATCCGTCGTGGCCGAGCGTGGACTGGCAGTTGTCGATTTCGAATCCCGAAGCGGCGCGCATGGTCGACAGCCTGCGCATCGCGGTGCGGCCCTCGCCCGAGGAAGTGCAGGTGTACAAGGGCGCGTCGTGGGCGAAGATGCCGACGGACATGGTCGAGGATGCCGTGCTGCGCGCGCTGGAGGATTCGGGGAAGATCCCCGCGGTCGCGCGCCAGGGCAGCGGCATCACCGCGGACTACAAGCTGGTGATGGACCTGCGCCGCTTCGAATCCGACTACAGCGGCAGCGCGACGCCGAACGCGGTGATCGAACTCAACGTCAAGCTGCTGCACAGCGCCGGTGGCCAGGACGTGGTCGCCTCGCGCACCTTCGTGCAATCGGTACCGGCGGCTTCGACTGCGGTTGCCGACGTGGTGGATGCGTTCAACCGCGGGCTTGGGCAGGTTGCGCATGATGTCGCGGGGTGGACGCTGGTGAGCGGCGATCAGCACCAGCGGATGGGGCATAAGCGGTAGTCGAGCACGGCCTTGATAACCTTGCCCTCGAACCCTGTAATTTTCTTAGTCGCCATGGCATTGGCGATGTGCGCTTTCATTACCTCCATCGCTTTGGCCGTCGGGATCAAGAGCCATGCACCAACTCTTTCCCACCTCGTAGGAAATATGTTTGTTGGGTGGCCGTTCTGGGTCTTCAATTTTCTTTCGCCGACGAAGCGACACTTGCTTTCACCTTTTCTGCGGTCCACGGCTATTACCGCCATGGCAACACTCGGATTGTCGGTGGCGATGCTGCTGTTCATCGTGTTTCGGTTTGCAGCCTCTGGCGGCAGCTTGTAGGAGCGCTCTCGAGCGCGACTTCCTTCCTGCAAACCGCGCGCCGGTCGCGCTCAAGCGCGCTCCTACAGTCGAGGCAAGCGCTCAAGCGCGCTCCTACGATCAACGCGACATCCTGCAAACCAGCGCCAGTAGGAGCGCCCATTTGGGCGCGATCTACCTAATGCCGTCATTCCCGCGAAAGCGGGAATCCAAGGACGTTTGCCCTTGAAAATCAAAGTCCATGGATCCCCGCTTTCGCGGGGATGACGAGCAAAGACAAAACCGCTACCCCAATACCCGCCGAAACGTCAGGTTGATCCGCGGCCCGACCACGCGCGCGGTCTGCGGGACGGCATGCAGCCAATGGCGCTGCGTCGCGCCGGCCATCACCAGCAGGCTGCCGTGTTCCAGGTCGATGCCGAACGAACCCCTGCCCTCGCGTTCGCGTAGGCGAAATCGCCGCGTCGCGCCGAGGCTGAGCGAAGCGATCAGCGGTTCCGGCCCGAGTTCCGGTTCGCTGTCTCGATGAAAGCCGAGGCGGTCGTTGCCGTCGCGATACAGATTCGCGAGCACGCTGTTGAAACCCGCATCGAGCTCGTCTTCGAGGCGTTCGCGCACCGAAGCCAGCACGGACGGCCACGGATGCGGCTCGAAGCGTGTTCCCGAATAGGTGTAAGCCGCGTCGCCGATCCAGCAGCTCAGCCGCGGTGCGTCCAGCGTGCGTCCATAGACGGTGATGCGGTGGCGTTCCCAAGGCAGGCCGTCGCGCAGGGCCCCGAACAGGGTCGATGCCGTGGCCGGATCCAGCCAATCCGGCTCATGAATGATGCTCGCGCCGGGCAATTCGACCGTCTCTCGGGCCATGCGCCGTAGAATGGCGCGATTCCACAGAGGCCGCCATCGCCATGACCGAGCAGATCGAACGCGACGTGATGGAGTACGACGTCGTCGCCGTCGGCGCCGGCCCGGCCGGGCTGGCGTTCGCGATCCGTCTCAAGCAGCTGAATCCGGAACTTTCGGTCTGCGTGATCGAGAAGGCCTCGGCCATCGGCGCGCAGATCCTGTCCGGCGCGGTGATCGAAACCGGCCCGCTCGACGCCCTGCTGCCCGACTGGCGCAAGAACCCGCCGCCGATCTGCGTGGACGCGACCGAAGACGAATTCTGGCTGCTGTCGAAAACCGGCGGGCGCAAGCTGCCGGTGCCGCCGGGCATGCACAACCGGGGCAACGTGATCGTCAGCCTCGGCGCGATGTGCGCGTGGCTGGCGCCGCAGGCCGAGGCGCTGGG
>CAMLGF010000138.1 GCA_946479515.1 uncultured Pseudomonadota bacterium
CTTCCCGCCGGCGATTTGATCGTCTATCCGTCCGACAGCCTGCACCGGGTCGAACCGGTGACGCGTGGGGCGCGGCTCGCGGCGTTCTTCTGGGTACAGAGCCTGGTCCGCGACGCGCAGCGACGACGCCTGCTGCTGGAACTCGACGGCGGCATCCAGCAACTCACCGCATCGGGCGCGGAGCGCGAAGCGCTGCTGCGCCTGACCGGCGTGTACCACAACCTCCTGCGGCAGTGGTCCGAAACCTGATCGCCATGCCGTTCCGCTTCCCTTTCCCGACGACGACCCGATGAACCCCAACGCCCACGCCGGCAAGCGCGGCCCCGCGATCTTCAACCACCACAAGACCTATCGCTGGATCCGGCAGATCCATCTGTGGATCGGCGCCTGGGGCGCGCTCGCCGCGGTGCTCTACGGCTTCACCGGGCTGGTGCTGAACCACCGCATGGGCGAAAACGCCTGGCCGCAGGGCGACAGCCGCGATGCCGGCGCGACCACGCTGCAGATCCCGGTCGAAGCGCGCGACAGCGCCGAACGACTTTCCCTGTGGCTGCAACAGACGCAACACCTCGATGTGCAGTCGATCCGCAAGGGCGGGCCCGGCGGTCGCGGTGGCGATGCGAAGCAGCCGCCGAAGTGGAATTTCTCCGGTGGCACCGCCGCGGATTCGTGGCAGCTGGAATACGCGCCCGGCAAGGACACGGCCGAATTGAAGCGCAGCCACCAGAGTTTCCTCGCCGCGATCAACCGCCTGCACAAGGCCGTCGGCGGCGGCATCGGCTGGCGCGTGCTGGCCGACAGCTTCGCGATCTCGATGGTCCTGCTCGGCCTGTCCGGCCTGTGGATGTGGGCGCGTGGGCGCACGTACCGGCAAATGGTAGCGAGCGTGTTCTGCGCCTCGACGGTGGCGTTCCTGCTGGTGGTGGTACCCGCGCTGCTCTAGCCGGCGCGGGCTTCGAGCTTGGCAAGCAGCAATTCGCCGCCGCCTTCGAGCACGTGGCGCATTCGATCGCCGCCCGCTTCGAGTACCGCGCTGTCGCCGGCTTCGAGCAAGGGCAAACCGCTGCCATCGGCGAATTCCGCGCGACCCGACAACAGGTGCACGGCCCAGGTCGTGCCCGGCTCCGCGAACAGCAGCATCGGGCCGACCAGCGGACGGCGCCAGAGTCGCGCGTCGATGCGTTCGCGTCGCCACATCAGGTTGAAGTCGTGGGTCGTGCCGTCGACGAGTTCGCCGCGCGCCTTGCGCTCGCCGGCGAATCGCAACTGGTCGTGCGGCGGCGACAGTTCGTGCGTTTCCCCATCGTCGAAGGCGATGCGCAAGCCATTGCCCGACAGCAGCACCAGCTCGCGCTCGATGCCGGGGAACGCGGAGAAATCCGCATCGCGCTCGATCTCGGCGATCGACAGTCGCCAGTCCCAGTCGTCCACGTCCGGGACGCGGACGATTTCGCGCGTCCAGCCGAGGCCGTTCTTCCAGCGCACGCGCCGGTATTCGTTGGCCGGAATCACCCGCGATCGCGCCTGGTCCATAAGTCGAGTGTAGGTCGGGCGCGCGCAATCGCGCGATCCCCCCTGTAGGAGCGCACCCGGGCGCGACCGGCGAGTCCCCGGTCACGACAGCCAGGCCGCATCCCAGAACGGATAGTCCCCGCAGTGCCTTGCCAGCCCCGCCCTGATCGGGTTGGCCACGATGTATCTGGCCACGGTGCGCATGTCTTCCTCACAGCGCAGGGCATGGTCGTGAAACCCCCTGGCCCAGATGGCTCCTCGTCGCTGCATGACGCGATTGGCAGCGGCAGCGCTTCTCGCCTTGATTCTGCAGACGACGAGTGGGAGCGGATCCCGCGCGCCGAGCTGCAGCAGGAGATGCACGTGATCCGGCATCAGCACCCATGCCAGTAGCAGCGTGTCTCCAAGCGATTCCGATGAGACGATCGAAGCGGAAGCCGCACGGGCCATGTCGAAATCTCGGAAAACGGGATTTCTCACCGCAGTCGCGGTGGTGACGTGATAAACACCATTGGCGAAGGAATGACGTCCGCGGCGCAACATGCGGACGCCGGGTGAAGGCAATTCAGGCGTCATGCCGCCAAGATGCGATGCGGGGTGGAACCGGAGAACGGGATTTGTCACCGCAATCTGATCGGAAAACGCTAGTCGCGCCCGGGTGCGCTCCTACATGCACGGATGGCGGCTGACTCGCATCAGCGAAAACTCCCGGCCGCATCGCTGCAGCCGGGAGCCCGTTGCGATCCGTCGCAGGATCAGCGCTTGGCCATCGCGGCCGGCTTGGCGGCCGGCGCCGCGGCGCGCGCCGGGGCGACGAGGATGCGGTCGCGGTTCTTCTCCACGGTCTTGAGGCCGATGCCCTTGACCATGGCCAGTTCCTCGGGGCTGTGGAAGGCGCCGTGCTGCTTGCGGTAGTCGACGATGGCCTGGGCCTTGGCCGGGCCGACGTTCAGCAGCACGCGGTCGATGGTGGCGGCGTCGGCGGTGTTGAGGTTGACCTTGTCGGCGGCGAAGGCGTTGCCGGCGAAGGCCAGCGAGAGCAGCAGGGTCGTGCAGGCGGTCTTGA
>CAMLGF010000139.1 GCA_946479515.1 uncultured Pseudomonadota bacterium
GCCGATGGACCCTGCGTGCTGTCGTTGGCCGTGCCCGCCATCGGTGGCGACGCCGTGCCCAGCCAGCCGATTGTGTATCCTCTGGCGCCATGAGCGCATCGCCGGAAGCCTTGGCAAGCAGCTCGCCGGCCTCCGGGTTGCTGCCGAATTTCTCCACCGCGCGCGATTTCGCGCTCGACATGGACGCCGCCGACATCCTCGCGCCCTACCGCAAGCAGTTCGAGCTGCCCACCCGGGCCGGCGGCCAGGCGCTCGTCTATCTATGCGGTCACTCGCTGGGGTTGGCGCCGCGCGCCGCGCTCGACTACGTGAGCGAGGAGCTCGCCGAGTGGGCGGCGCTGGGTGTCGCCGGGCACCACACCGCGACCCGTCCGTGGATCGATTACGCGCAGAACTTCACCAAGGGCCTGCAGCACCTCACCGGCGCGCTGGCGAGCGAAGTGGTGGCGATGAATTCGCTGACCATCAACCTGCACCTGATGATGGCGTCGTTCTATCGGCCGGTCGGCATGCGCGACAAGGTGCTCATCGAGGAAGGCGCCTTCCCTTCCGATCGCCATGCCGTGCTGGGCCAGCTCGGCTGGCACAAGCTCGACCCCGAAGACACGCTGGTGGAACTGAAGCCCCGCGAAGGTGAAGAGAACCTGCGCAGCGAAGACATCGAGGCGAAGATCGCCGAGCTCGGCCCCGAGCTCGCGCTCGTACTCTGGCCCGGCGTGCAGTATCGCACCGGCCAGGCATTCGATCTCGCGCGCATCGCCCGCGCCGCGCACGAGGCCGGCGCCCTCGCCGGCTTCGACCTCGCGCACTCCATCGGCAACCTGCCGCTCGAGCTGCACGATTGGGACGCCGACTTCGCCGTGTGGTGCTCGTACAAGTATCTCAACGCCGGGCCTGGCGCCATCGGCGGCGCCTTCGTGCACGAGAAGCACTTCGCCGCAGAGCCGCACCGGCTCAGCGGTTGGTGGGGACATGATCCCCGCACGCGCTTCCAGATGCGGCCCGAATTCGAGCCCGCCGCCGGCGCCGCTGGCTGGGCCGTGAGCAATCCGCCTATCTTCTCGTCCGCGCCACTCATCGCCTCGCTGGAGCTGTTCCGGCAGGCCGGCATCGACGAGCTGCGCGCGAAGTCCCTGCGGCTCACCGCGTACGCGGAAAAGCTGGTGCTCGAACGCGTGCACCGCGACGTGCGCATCATCACGCCCGCCGACCCCGGCCAGCGCGGAGCGCAGTTGTCGATTCGCGTCATCGGCGGCCAGCGCCGGGGCCGAGGCGTGTTCGACGCGCTTGGCGATCACGGCATCGTCTGCGACTGGCGCGAGCCCGACGTCATCCGCATCACGCCCGTGCCCTTCTACAACCGTTTCGTCGACGTTTACGAGTTTGTGGAAGAGCTGGCCGCCGCGCTCAAGGAGATTGCTTGAGCCTGACGGCGGCCGGCGGAGTCAACGTCATCGGCGCCGGGCTCGCGGGCTCGCTGCTCGCGATACTGCTCGCGCGACGCGGCTTTCACGTGACCGTGTACGAGCGACGCCTCGACCCGCGGCATTACATCGCCGACTCCGGCCGTTCGATCAATCTCGCGCTCGCCGCGCGCGGCATCCGCGCGTTGCAGCTCGCCGGCGTGCTCGACGAGGTGATGCGCTTTGCCATCCCCATGCGCGGGCGCATGGTGCACGAGCACGATGGCAAGGCCGAGCTGCAGCCTTACGGCGTACGGCCCGAGGAAGTCATCTACTCCGTGGACCGCGCAGAGCTCAACCGCACACTGGTCAGGGCCGCCGCCGCCTACCCCACCGTGGAATTCCGGTTCCGGCAGCTGTGTCTCGGCCTCGCCTCGGGCCGGAACACCCTCGAGATGCGCGACGAGACCGCGGGCCGCATTTATCACACCGAGCCCCTGCCCAGCATCGCCACCGACGGCGCCGGCTCGGCCGTGCGCGACAGCCTCGTCGCCCATGAGGTCAGCGACGTGCGCGAGGAACCGCTGGATCACGATTACAAGGAGCTGACCATCCCGGCCGTGGACGGCAAGCCCGCGCTCGAGGTGAACGCGCTGCACATCTGGCCACGCGGCGGGTTCATGCTGATCGCGCTGCCGAATCCCGACGCGTCGTTTACTGCCACACTGTTCCTCGCGCGCGAGGGTGAGAGCAACAGTTTTCAGCAGCTCAAGACCGCCGGGGACGTCGAGGCGTTCTTCCAGCGCGAGTTCCCCTCCGCGCGCGCGCTGATGCCCGATCTCACGCGCGAGTTCTTCGCCAACCCACAAGGGTCGTTAGGCACCGTGTACACGCGTGGCTGGCACTCCGGCAGCGAGGTGCTGCTGCTCGGCGACGCCGCGCACGCCATCGTGCCGTTTCATGGTCAGGGGATGAACTGCGCGTTCGAGGATTGCGCCGAGCTAATGCGGCTCATGGACCAGCACCATGGGTGGGCCGGGTTGTTCGAGGCGTTTGAGCACGAGCGGCGGCCGAATACGGATGCCATTGCGAAGATGGCGCTCGAGAATTATCTCGAGATGCGGTCAGCGGTGCTGGATCCGGAGTATCGGAAG
>CAMLGF010000140.1 GCA_946479515.1 uncultured Pseudomonadota bacterium
CTGGAATGATTCCCGTCCTTGCGACTGCGCTATGGAGCACGAACGCATTCGGCGTTTACAACGCGAATACGTCGGGAATCGTGACGATGGTCATCACGTACACCGATTCGGACCAGATTCTCTTTCGCCTGGAAAATCAGCCTTCGTCACATCCGGCATGCAATGCGAACTATTTTTCCGTTCCCGCGGAGACACCTGCCGACCGCCGCAAGGCGATGCTCGCCCGGCTTCTGTTGGCAAAGGCCACCGGCGAAACCATCAATGTTGGCTTTGACGGCACCGGTGCATGTTCCTCGGGCTACATTCAGGCGCATCGTGTTGGATAAAGGATGACGGCGTGGACTCCACCGCACGCATCACCCTGTCGCTTCAGCTCCGGGACCGCTGGTCGCTCGGACTGGGTTCCGAGGCATGTGCCGCGCAGGAGCGCAACGATCTGCGCGTCTGGCAACTGAGCCTGATGCACGGGTTCAAATAAAGGGCGCCGCTCAGCGGAACCAGCCGAAGATCTGCACCGCGATGTCCTGGGTCAGATCGGGCCGGTACACCTTCACCAGCATGAAGGCGAAGTACGAGGCGAAGGCCAGGACGGCGGCCCACGTGGCCAGGTTGCCGCGGCGCAGGGCTTCTATCGTCAGGCGCGCGCCGCGCAGGAAGGCCGAGGGCGGCAGGCGGCTGAGCAATTGCTCCTCGATCAGCTTCTGAGAGTAGAGATAGCGCCCGCGCGGGTCGATGATCTGCACCAGATGCCGGCCGAGGAGCATGCTGCGCGCGCCGACGCACACGTCGTCCCACGTTGCCGCGATGACGTTTCCGGAGCCGGGTTCGAACCGCACCTCATGCCGGCTGATGCCGAGACGGCGTCGCGGCAGCCGCAGGATGTTGACCAGCATGAGCCCGGCGATCAGCAGCACGAGCCCGAGAAACAGGCCGAACAGGGTCGCCCGGAAGCGACCCATGGGCGTCGCCAGATCCAGATCTCGCGCGAGATAGCTGAAGACCACGATCAGGGACAGTAGATAGGCCGCCAGCATCCAGCCGAGGCGGTTCAGGCGACGCTGCACGTCCGCCTCGAGGCCGATCCAGAGCGTCTCGGCGCCCAGAGCGCCGGGCGCCAGCGTCACCGGACCCAGCGTTCCGCGGGTCACCCAGCCTTGCGAGCGCTGGCGGCGCAGCTCGAACACCACGACCAGCAGTGCTGCCAACAAGCCCGCGGCGATCACACCGACCGACCCATATTGCAGCCTGCGGTTCCGTTCGTGATCGGCCCGGATGCCGCGCAGCGATTCGAGGAAATCCGGCGGGCCCCACTCGCCCGCCAGCCTGCCCTGCAGGGTGACACGGTGCACGCGCATGAGACCCATGTCGGTGATCAGCACACTGCCCCCGGCCTCGACCAGCTCGATCGGGTCGGCCTCGGGTGGCAGGTCGATGCGGCCCAGCGCGCGCCCGTCGGCGGCGTAGCGGATCACGTCCCCCATGCGCATGCGATTGGCCATCTGGATCACCCACCACTCGCCCGTGCTCGTGTGCAACAGGCTGGCCGGCCACACGCGGTCCGCGCGCGCCGGCGGCCGCGCCGTGCGCCTTGTCGTGTTGGCGGAATCGATGACCGTATTGAGCACCGGCGTGCCTCGCTCACCGAGCACGCCGCTCTTGTTGGTGCAGTTCGCGCGCTTGAGTGCCGCACCGGCATTGACCTGGAGGAAGGTGACGTTTCGCATCGGGTCGTCGACCCGCAAGCGCGCAATGCGAAAGTTGTTGGTATCCGCGATGTAGAGGTCGTCGCCCACCGCGACGATGCCATTGGGGAAGCAGAGTGCCAGCGGGCCCGTGCGCGTCGTGGCCAGCCGATGACCCTGGCGGTCGAACTCCTGGAGACTGTGCGCTTCCGAATCCGTGAGGAAGATGCGGTCTTTGCCGAACGCCACGCGATGCGCGCGACGGAAGATCCGGCGATCGCCTCGCGACTGCAGTGCCGCGGCGCACTTGCGCGCGGCCACGTCGCAGCGATACAGCATGCCCGTGGCATCATCGCCGACGAACCAGTCCGTTCCGTCGGAGGCGACCGACATCACGGGGCCGCGCAGGTCCAACTCCTCGACGGGCACGCGGGTCGAGCTCGCTTCATCGGCGTCGATGACGAACAGCGCCGAGGAATTCGCCAGCAGCAATTCGCCGGCGGCATTGCGGGCGATCAGCGTGGGACCGACCGCCTTGGCCGCCGCGCCGGAGAAGATGGTCACGAGCACGATGCCGCCCAGGATGCCGAGCAGCGCGGCCAGCGCCAGCCACTTGCTGCGCGGGGGGGCATTGCGCCAGTCCGACGGATGTGTGGTCATGAATGCAGGTCTCCGCTGGGGCACCGGCCGCCGGCGAACTAGCTAACCGGCTCGTACCCACTCCGACCGGATACCCTATGACCATCCCGGCGCCGGCGATGCGAGGGCGATCACAGTGCCCAGGGAAATCTGCGGCCAGATTTCGGGACAGGCGCGCAATCACGGCGGCAAGACC